>NZ_QAIK01000143.1:25401-64123 GCF_003061005.1 Pseudomonas sp. HMWF021
CATTCCAGCGCGGTTTGTCAGGCGCTCGCGTCAGCCTTGGGCGCCGGGACCGGCCGGGCCAGCAGTTTGCGAGTAACGCCGAGCATCGCGACCGACACCGCCACGCCGGCGATGAATCCGCTGAGGCCCAGGGTGGGCAGGGTCAGCGCCGACACCAGGCAAAATGCTGAAAACGAGTACATGCCGATCGCCGTCGCCCGCAGTAATGCTGCGGTAAACGCCGGGCCACGGGCTTGCTGGGAGAACACTGCCATGACGCTGCCGAGTACCGGGAATACTGCGAGCAATCCACTCCAGCGCTCGCCCACGGTACTGGCGAGCAGGGTCACCAGCAGCGTCAGTGCGGCACCGGCGATCATCCGCCAGATCAGTTTGTCGGACTTTGGCGCCGGGCCAGTCAGCACCGGCTGCACGTGAGGAAACAGGTACGGTGCGGCCAGCAGGGCAATCGCTGCTGCGGCGATCGAGAACGGCAGCGACGGTGCAATCAGCGATAACCCCAGCGCCAGGAGCGCCCACACCGCCAGTGAAACCGTCAGCGCCAACGGCCAGTTTGCCCGCTGCGCCACCTGCGCATAGGTGGCGCAGAACGCAATCATGGCGAACATCGCCGACAGCGCCGCGACCGCCGATTGCGCGGCAAACTGCGGCCCCTGTTCGATGGCGAGGAAAAACAGAATCGGCCCGACCACCACCGGTAACCCTGACAACCACCCGGCCACGCTCGGCCCCCAGCGCTTGCCAGCCAGGGAAATCAGCAGCAGAAAAGCGGGGATCAGCAGCAGTTTGAGAATCAACACGCGGGAGGCTCCGTCGGGTGAGAGAGGGCCACGTTAGCATTGCCGCTCGCCGATTGCTGCATTGCTCTACAAAAATTGTATACAAAGTGTCGATGTTGATCGCCGGCTATGCTCTGACTATCAGGGTTTACCGGAGTCGATGCCGCGATGAACAGAGCACCCAAGGTGTTGCGCGGTTGTTGTGGCATCGGTCTGTGGGCGTTGCTGCTGACGCCGACCTGGGCCAATTGGCAGGACGCCGTGCCCGGCGCGCAGGTCATTGGCTCCGGAGATTTCAGTGTGTTCGGTTTCGACGTATACAACGCTCGGATGTGGAGCGCGGCGCGCCCGCTGGCCGATGGGCAGCCGTTTGCGCTGGAACTGATCTATCGGCGCAGCGTGTCCCGTGATGATCTGGTCAAGGCCAGTATCGATGAAATCAAACGCATCGCGGGGAACCGCGTCAGCCCCGAGCAATTGGCTGGCTGGCAGATCCAGATGCAGCAATCGTTCGTCGATGTGCAGGCTGGCACGCGGATTACCGGGGTGTACCTGCCGGGGCAGGGGGCACGGTTTTTTGTCGGGCAGCAGTTGCAGCACGAGATCGATGATCCGCAGTTTGCCCGGGCGTTTTTTGATATCTGGCTGGATCCGCGTACGCGCAATCCCGAATTGCGTCAGCAGTTACTCGGTGTGGGGCGTTAAGATCAAAAGATCGCAGCCTTCGGCAGCTCCTACATTTGGAATGCGTTCCCTGTAGGAGCTGCCGAAGGCTGCGATCTTTTTGCTCTTCAAGCCTGAACCTGAAACCTCTAAGCTGCACCTTTCAAACCTGTTTCTGGATGTGTGCGTGAAATTCAGTTTACCCAAAATCGCCACCGCGCCGTTCTGCCCGCCGGAAGTGGCCGGCAGTGTGGCGGTTGACCCGAGCGCCTCGTTCTTCAAACGTGCGCTGCGTTTCGCCGGGCCCGGCTTGCTGGTGTCGATCGGCTACATGGATCCGGGCAACTGGGCGACTGCCATCGAGGCCGGTTCGCGTTTTGGTTACAGCCTGCTGTTTGTGGTGTTGCTGGCGAGTCTGGCGGGGATGGTCGTGCAGTGCCTGTGTTCGCGTCTGGGCATCGCCACCGGCCGCGATCTGGCGCAATTGTCCCGCGACCGCTACAGCACCCCGACCGCGCGCCTGCAATGGGTGCTGGCGGAAATCTCGATCATCGCCACCGACCTGGCCGAAGTGCTCGGCTGCGCCCTGGCCTTTCACCTGTTGCTCGGCTGTTCGCTGACCTTCGGCATTGCCCTGACAGCCTTCGACACGCTGCTGGTGCTGGCCCTGCAGAACCGTGGCTTTCGCCGACTGGAAGCGATCATGCTGGTGCTCGTGGCAACCATCGGTGTGTGTTTCTTCGTCGAACTGGTGCTGATCAAACCCTATTGGCCGGACGTGTTCGCCGGTTTCGAGCCATCACTCTCGGCCATCAGCGATGCCGCGCCGCTGTATCTGGCCATCGGCATCCTCGGCGCCACGGTGATGCCGCACAACCTCTACCTGCACACCTCGATCGTGCAGACGCGGATGATCGGCACGGATCTGGCGAGCAAGCAGGACGCGGTGAATCTGGCGCGCATCGACACCATCGGTTCGCTGGCCCTGGCGCTGCTGGTCAACGCGGCGATTCTGATCTTGGCGGCGGCTGCGTTCCACCAGTCCGGGCATACCGACGTGGTGGACATTCAGGACGCCTATCACCTGCTCGACCCGCTGGTGGGCGGTGCGCTGGCCAGTGTGCTGTTTGGCGTGGCGTTGCTGGCGTCGGGACAGAGCTCGACGTTCACCGGAACCATCGCCGGGCAGGTGATCATGGAAGGCTATCTGAACCTGCGGATTCCCTGCTGGCAGCGGCGCCTGATCACCCGTGGGCTGGCGCTGATCCCGGCGTTTATCGGTGTGTGGCTGATGGGCGATAACGCGGTGGGAAAATTGCTGGTGTTGAGTCAGGTGGTGCTGAGTTTGCAACTGCCGTTTGCGTTGTACCCGCTGATCCGCATGACCAGCGACAAGCAACTGATGGGGCCGTTTGTGAACCGGCTGCCGACCCGGCTGCTGGCGTGGGGATTGTTTGTGGTGATCAGTGGGGCGAATGCCTGGTTGATTCTGCAGATGGTGGTGTGAACCCTGATTTTTCTGTTGCCTGAACTGGCCTTATCGCTGGCAAGCCAGCTCCCACAGTGATTGAGGGTGGATTCAAATTCGTTGTACGCCACAGACCCTGTGGGAGCTGGCTTGCCAGCGATAGGGCCTTGAAGATCGACACGAAATTCAGGCAAAAAAACACCCGGTGCAACGCGAATCGCACCGGGTTTTTTGTTGCCAGCCAGCGGCGGATGTCGTGGATCCACCACTCGCTGTGAACTCGGGGGTTAAGCGCGCGCCAGCGCCAGCGCCACACCCTGACCGCCGCCGATGCACAAGGTCGCCAGGCCTTTTTTCGCATCACGCTTGATCATTTCGTGCAGCAGGGTCACCAGCACGCGGCAGCCCGACGCACCGATCGGGTGACCGAGGGCGATGGCGCCGCCGTTGACGTTGACCTTGTCCAGATCCCATTGCAGGTCCTTGGCCACGGCCAGCGATTGCGCGGCGAACGCTTCGTTGGCTTCGATCAGGTCCAGTTGGCCGATGGTCCAGCCCGCCTTATCGAGGCAGCGACGGGTGGCCGAGACCGGGCCGATGCCCATGATCGCCGGGTCAACACCGGCATTGGCGTAAGCAGCGATTTTCGCCAGCACCGGCAGGCCCAGGGCCTTGGCTTTTTCGGCGCTCATCAGGATGACGGCGGCGGCGCCGTCGTTCAGCGACGAAGCGTTGCCGGCGGTGACGCTGCCGTCCTTCTTGAACGCCGGACGCAGTTTCGCCAGCGATTCGGCGGTGGTGTCGCCGCGCGGTTGTTCGTCGACCTTGAACGCTACCGGGTCGCCTTTGCGCTGCGGGATCAGGATCGGGGTGATTTCATCGACGAAGCGCCCGGCTTCGATGGCAGCCGCCGCTTTGCGCTGCGAAGCGGCGGCGAAGGCGTCCTGCTGCTCGCGGCTGATGTCGTACTTGTCGACCAGATTTTCGGCGGTGATACCCATGTGGTAATCGTTGAAGGCATCCCACAGACCGTCGCTGATCATGGTGTCGACGATTTGCGCGTGCCCCATGCGCAGGCCGGTGCGGGCGCCGGGCATCACGTAGTTGGACAAGCTCATATTCTCCTGACCGCCGGCGATGATCACCTCGGCGTCGCCGCAACGAATCGCCTGCGCGCCCAGGTGCAGGGCTTTCAGGCCCGAGCCGCAGACCTTGTTCAGGGTCATGGCCGGCACGGCGTGAGGCAGGCCGGCCTTGATCGCAGCCTGGCGCGCGGGGTTCTGGCCGGCGCCGGCGGTCAGCACCTGGCCCATGATCACTTCATCGACCTGCGCACCGTCCAGACCGGTCTGTTCGAGCAGTTGGCGGATCACCGCCGCGCCCAGATCCACCGCGCTCACACTGGCCAGAGAGCCCTGGAAACTGCCGATCGCAGTACGGGTGGCGGCAACAATTACGACGTCTTGCATTTTCGAATTCCTCACTGGGCAGCGAACTGCATTTCCGGTACATGATCTGGGACGATCAGCTTACCAGCGGTTTTGGCGACAATTTCCTCGACGCTGACGCCAGGTGCGCGTTCCTTGAGGACAAAAGCGCCATTTTCGATTTCCAGGTAGGCAAGATCGGTCAGCACACGCTTGATGCACCCGGCGCCGGTCAGCGGCAGGCTGCATTTGGCCAAGAGTTTGGACTCACCGTCCTTGGAGGCGTGGGTCATGATCACGATGATGTTGTCGGCGCCAGCCACCAGATCCATCGCGCCGCCCATGCCCTTGACCAGTTTGCCGGGAATCATCCACGAGGCGATGTTGCCTTCGACGTCGACTTCGAACGCGCCCAGCACGGTCAGGTCGACATGGCCGCCGCGAATCATCGCGAAGGATTCGGCGGAGTTGAAAATCGATGCGCCGATGCGCGCGGTCACCGTCTGTTTGCCGGCGTTGATCATGTCGGCATCGATGGTCTCTTCAGTCGGAAACGGGCCCATGCCGAGCAGGCCGTTTTCCGATTGCAGCATGACTTCCATGCCTTCGGGAATGTAGTTGGCGACCAGGGTTGGAATGCCGATGCCGAGGTTCACGTAGTAGCCGTCCTGCATTTCGCGGGCGACGCGCTGAGCCATTTGTTCGCGGGTAAGTGCCATGTTGTTATTCTCCGTCAGCTTCAGTTATTTGCGGATGGTGCGCTGTTCGATGCGCTTTTCGAACGTGCCGCAAATGACCCGGTCGACGTAGATACCGGGGGTGTGGATCTGCGACGGATCCAGCTCGCCGGGTTCGACGATTTCTTCGACTTCGACCACGGTGATCTTGCCGGCGGTGGCAGCCAGCGGGTTGAAGTTCTGCGCGGTGTGACGGTAGATGACGTTACCGAAATGGTCGGCTTTCCAGCCTTTGACGATGGCGAAGTCGCCGGTGATGGACTCTTCCATCAGGTACTTGCGCCCTTTGAATTCGCGCACTTCCTTGCCTTCGGCGACCGGGGTGCCGACGCCGGTGGCGGTGAAGAAGGCCGGGATGCCGGCACCGCCTGCGCGCATTTTCTCGGCGAGGGTGCCTTGCGGGGTCAGGATGACTTCGATGTCGCCCTTGAGCAGTTGCTCTTCGAACAGTTTGTTTTCGCCGACGTAGGAGGCGATGACTTTGCTGATCTGGCGATCGGTGAGCAGCACGCCCAGGCCGAAACCGTCGACGCCGCAGTTGTTGGAGACCACGGTGAGGTCGCGGGTGCCCTTGCGCTTGATCTCGGCGATCAGGTTTTCCGGTATGCCGCACAGGCCGAAGCCGCCGGCGATCACGGTCATGCCGTCTTCAAGACCGGCCAGAGCTTCCTCGTAGGAACTCACGCGCTTGTCGAAACCTGCCATATGCACCTCTTTTATTGTTTGTCGGGCGGCTGGCTAGCCGAATGACTGGAGTGTCTCGCTGAAGGATATATTTGTTAAGTTGATTTTTAAGGTTGATTGATAGATAAAACTCAACAGTGTTGTTTGTTACCCTGTGTAGGAGCTGCCGAAGGCTCGGGCCGCGTTCGGACGATCTTTTGATGTTGTTTTTCAAGATCAAGATCAAAAGATCGCAGCCTGCGGCAGCTCCTACAGTGGGTACGACGTTGAAACGGTAAGGTATCCAGTATGACCATCAAACAGATCCGCGCCTTTCTCGCCGTGGCTCAGAGCCTGAGTTTCGCCGTGGCCTGCGAGCGCCTGCACCTGTCGCAATCGGCGCTGAGCCTGACCATCAAGGCGCTGGAAGAGGGCCTCGGCGGGCGGCTGTTCAGTCGCAATACGCGCAACGTGGCGCTGACCGCCGAGGGTGAATCCTTGCTGCCGCTGGCCCGGCGCCTGATTGCCGACTGGGACAACGCCGAAGACGAAATGCGCCAGCGCTTCAGCCTGCAACGCGGGCGGGTGACGCTGGCGGCGATGCCGTCGTTTGCCGGCAACCTGCTGCCGCCGATCCTCAAGACGTTCCGCGCGCGCTATCCGAACGTCAACGTCACGGTCAACGACGTGATCAACGAGCAAGTGCTGGAAATGGTCCGCGACCGCCAGGTGGAACTGGGTGTGGCGTTCGAGCCGATGCAGAGCACTTCGCTGACGTTTACCCCGCTGTACATGGACCGCTTTGTCGCCGTGGTGCCGCAGGATGGCGCGCTGGCCGGGTGCGGCGAGATCGATTGGCAGACCTTGCTGCAGGAACCGTTCATCACCCTGCAGCGACCGTCAACGGTGCGGGTGATGCTCGAAGAACACTTGCAGGCCCGGGGCATGAAACTGCCGGTAGAATTCGAGAGCCATCAACTGGCAACGGTCGGGCGCATGGTCGCCAGCGGGCTGGGGGTGAGTGCAGTGCCGGCGTTGTGCGCCGAGCAGATGCTGGAGCTGGGCGCCCGTTGCCTGACTTTGAATGACTCGGTGGAACGGGCGATTGGCGTGCTGACCGAGCCGGGCAATGAGCTGTCGGCGGCGGCGCAGGCACTGTTCGACATCCTCAAGGCCGAACAGTGGTCCTTAACCACACCGTCCCTGTAGGAGCTGCCGCAGGCTGCGATCTTTTGATGTTGATCTTTAAAAACAAAATCAAAAGATCGCAGCCTTCGGCAGCTCCTACACGGGGAGTGCGGATTCAGCTGGACAAATGTTGCGCCAGCAATGGCAGCAGCTGCTCGCATGACGCCTCGATTTTCAGGTTGAGCAGGTCATCGGCCCGGGTCTTGCCCAGATTGATCGCCATCAACGGCTTGCCGCGATCGGCGATGACCCGGCACAGACGGAACGCCGAATAGGCCATCAGCGACGAACCCACCACCAGCAAACCCTCGGCATTTTCCGCTGCGGCCATGGCCCGCGCCGCCGTCGGCTGCGCCACGTTCTCGCCGAAGAACACCACGTCCGGTTTCATGCGCTCGCCTGCGCAAAAGGGACATTGCGGGGTTTGAAAGCGCGCTTCGAAGGCCGGATCGAGCAGGGTGTCGCCGTCTGGCGCTTGTATCGCATCGACCCCGACGAGATACGGATTCTGCTCGACCATCCGTTGCTGAATGTCGTCCCGGGCGCTGCGCTGGCCGCAATCCAGGCACACCACCCAATGCAGGCTGCCGTGCAACTCGATCACATCGTGACTGCCGGCCTGATCGTGCAGGGTGTCGACGTTCTGTGTGATCAAGCCACTGATCCGCCCCTGGCGCTGCAAATCGGCCAACGCTGCATGCGCCGCATTCGGCTGCGCCTGACGCACTCGCGGCCAGCCGAGCATGGCCCGTGCCCAATAGCGGCGGCGCGACTCGGGGGCGGCGAGAAACTCCTGATACATCATCGGCTGCCGGCCTCGGCGCACGCCTTCGCTGTCGCGGTAATCCGGAATACCCGACGGCGTACTGATGCCGGCGCCGGTCAGGACCAGAAAGTCGCCATCGGCCATGGCCTGTTGCAGCGTATCGAGGTGTTCACGGATGGGGCTGTCGAGCATGTTCAGCACTCCGGGGAGGACGATGCCCGCAGGGTAGCACTAACCCTGTGGCGAGGGAGCTTGCTCCCGCCCGATAGCGCAACAGGCCGGTTTTTTGGGGCCTTGGCAACCCGACGGGAGCGAACTTCCTGGCGACAAGGGATAGCGGTGAGTTACTTGCGCGCCTCCAGAATCAGGTTGAACGGCGTTTGTGCCGCTCGGCGGAACCTGCTGAAACCCGCCTCGGCAAACACCTTGCGCAGCTGTGATTCGCCGGCCTGTGCGCCAAGCCCGAGCCCGACCTCCTGAGACAGCGAATTGGGTGTGCAGATAAACGTCGAGGCCGCATAGAACAACCGGCCCACTGGCGTGATGTTGTCGTCCAGCGAGTCATTGGCGAACGGTTCGACCAACAGCACGGTACCGTCATCCTTGAGCGACTGCAGTGCATGTCGGGCCGCACCGACCGGATCGCCCATGTCATGCAGGCAGTCGAAATAGCAGATCAGGTCGTAGTCGTTGTCCGGGAAGTCCTTCGCCGATCCTTCCAGGAACCGCACCCGACTGCTGACGCCACCTTCCTCGGCGCGTTGGGTGGCGACGGTGATCGACGGGGCGTGGTAGTCGAAGCCGACGAAGCGCGAATTGGGAAACGCCTGGGCCATGATCACCGTCGAGGCGCCATGCCCGCAGCCGATGTCGGCGACCTTCGCGCCGGCCTCAAGCTTTGCCACCACCCCGTCCAGGGCCGGCAACCACTCGTTGATCAGATGACCCTTGTAGCCGGGTCGAAAGAACCGCTCGGTGCCGCTGAACATGCACGGATGATGATCGCCCCATGGCAGAGCGCCGTTGCCGCGCATGGCTTTGATCAGTTTGTCTTTGTCGAGGAAAAAAGAGGCCACGATCCCGAGACCGCCAGCGACATATTGCGGCGAGTTTTCCACGGCCAGTGCCTGTGCCTGTTCTTCTGGCAGGCGGAACAGTCCATCGCGGTGTTCCAGATAACCGGAGGCCGCGTGGGCGCTCAGCCATTCGCGCACCAGGCGCGGGTTGCAGGCGGTTTTTTCAGCAAGGGTCTGCGGGCTGACTGGCTGATTGTCAGCCATTGCCCGGTACAGGCCGAGTTCTTCGCCGACGATGACGTTGGCCAGCATCGCCGCGCCGCCCATGTCGTTGACCAGTTTGCCCATGAATGCGTTGAGTCTTGTTTCGTCCATCACGAGTGCTCCTGATACAGGATCACCGTCCGGTGGCAAAACGTTGTCGAGGCATGGGCCGCAGGGCGGTGGTCACAGAAGTGGGCAGGGCACAGCAGACGTCGTCCTGCATTCCCCCTCGACTGGGTAATGAAACAGTCTAGTCGGGCTGTAGCAAGCTGCAGGCTTTGTGACTCCCACAGGTGGTGGGTGATGCGCCATCGCCGTCTGTGTTTCGGGGGCTTTACACAAGTGCGCCATTCATCGGCCGAGTCGGTGTTTCACGGGCTCTTCGGACGATTGGCAGGGACGCCGATGACCCTCGGCGCGATAGTGAATGAGCAGGGCCACTGCCGGCCCCGTCACTGATAAGAAGAACGCGAGGTTGCCATGCCGAAATTCGTGATTGAACGCGAGATTGCAGGGGCCGGAAAGCTGTCGGAGCAAGAACTCAAAGCCGTGTCGCAAACCTCCTGTCAGGTGTTGCGCGAGCTCGGGCCGCACGTGCAATGGCTGCACAGCTATGTCACTGCCGACAAGATCTATTGCGTGTACATCGCACCGGATGAAGAGCAGGTGCGCGAACACGCCAGGCTTGGCGGTTTTCCGGCCAACAGTGTGGCGCGGGTGATGACGGTCATCGACCCGACCACGGCTGAATGACGTCAACCCGACTGCAGCGGAGCGCAATAGATGAGCACCCCTATTGATCTGGCCGGCCTGAAGGAGCGCCAGAAAGTCGCCTGGGCCAGCGGCGATTACGCGGTGATCGGTACCACCCTGCAGATCGTCGGTGAAAACCTCGCCGAAGCTTGCGACCTGCGCTGTGACGAGCAGGTGCTGGACGTGGCCGCGGGCAATGGCAATGCGACGCTGGCGGCGGCCCGGCGTGGATGTCTGGTGACGTCCACCGACTACGTGGCGGCGCTGTTGGAGCGAGGCCAGGATCGGGCGCGGGCCGAGCATCTGGACGTGACCTTTCAGGTCGCCGATGCCGAAGCGTTGCCGTTCGCCGATGAGAGTTACGATGCGGTGCTTTCGACCTTCGGCGTGATGTTCGCTCCGGATCACGCCACTGCGGCAGCAGAACTGGCTCGGGTCTGCCGGCGAGGCGGGCGGATCGGCCTGGCAAACTGGACGCCGGAAGGTTTCGTCGGGCAGATGTTCAAGCTGCTAGGCCGCCATGTGCCACCGCCCCCCGTGGCCCAGCCGCCGTCGAACTGGGGCACCGAAGCGTGGCTGCACAGCCATTTCGACGAACGTGAATTTTTGCTGCAGGTCACCCGGCGCACGTTCAACTTTCGCTATCGCTCGGCGGCGCATTTCATCGACATTTTCCGCCACTGGTACGGGCCGGTGCACAAGGCATTTGCGGCGCTGCCACCGGAAAGCGCGCAGGCGCTGGAGAGTGATCTGGCGGATTTGCTCAACCGGTCGAACCGGGCAGGGGAGGGATCGCTGGTGGTGCCGAGCGAGTATCTGGAGGTGGTTCTCACTAAACGCTGAGACACCAATGAACCCCCTGTAGGAGCTGCCGCAGGCTGCGATCTTTTGATCTTGGTTTTAAAAGCAGATCAAAAGATCGCAGCCTGCGGCAGCTCCTACATGGGACGGGGTAGGTTTATTTCAGGTGCTTCCCATCAAACCACTCCAGCGCCGTGCGCCAGATGCAGATCCCCAGAAAGTAAGCCGACATCAGCAGCCACAAACCCATCACCAGCGGATTGATCACCGGGTGATTGAGCACCAGCGACAGGCTGCACAGCAGCCAGATTGCCGTCACCGCGATGTTGATCGGCATGAACCGGCGCACGCGGAACGGATGGAGGAATTTCATCCGGGTGACGGTCAGCAGGGCCAGGCCGATGACGGTCAGGAAAGTGATCCACGGCCCCGGGTTGATAATGTAGAGGCACAAAGCAACGACGTTCCACGCGGCTGGGAAGCCGACAAAGTAATTGTCCTTGCTCTTCATGTTGACGTTGCAGAAGCAGAACAGCGACGACACCAGAATCAGCGACACGGTCAGCAGCAAGGTGTAGTCCGGCAGCGGGATGTAGCGATAGATGAACAGCGCCGGAATGAACACGTAGGTCAGGTAGTCGATCACCAGATCGAGGATCGAGCCGTCGAAACTCGGCAGCACCGATTGCACATTGACCTTGCGCGCCAATGCGCCGTCGAGACCATCGACGATCAGCGCCACGCCCAGCCACATCAGGCAATGGGTCGGCTGGTTCTCCAGCAGCGCGAGGGTCGCCAGAAAGGCAGTGACCACGCCAGTCGCGGTAAAACCATGGGCGCCCCATGCTTTGAGCCTGGCGATGTGTACGGTCGATATCACAGGGGCGTTCTCCAGAAAAATGAAGCAAGCCGGGTATCACCCTCGGGGAGCAAGGGTGCCGGCAAACCGGGTCGGGGTTGCAGCTATCGACCGGTTTGGCCGGGATAAGGTTCATCACCTTTGAATCTTAGCTGGCTGCGCAAAAAATACGCTGGCGAGATTCACCGACGACAGTCGGTGTCAGCCAAACGGTGCTGGCGCGATGGCTGCGGCGGTCTATTGTTGCCTGACGCGGTTAACGCCAATGCCTGAGGACGAGATCATGAACACCAGCGATTTGCTTGAACAACTGCTGCGAGGCCAGGCCTCGGCGGGACAACAAAGCGGTGCCTCGGCTGGCGGTGGTTTGGGCGGCCTGCTCGGCGGTCTTTTGGGCGGCGGCGCGAGCGCAGGTGCCAGTGGCGCGCAGCCCGGTGGACTGGGCGGTCTGGGTGGATTGCTGGGTGGTCTGCTTGGCGGTGGCAGTAGCGGTGGGTTGGGCGGCGCGCTCGGCGGGGCACTGGGTGGTGGCGGTACACAAAGCCGTTCCGGCGGCACCAATTATGCGGCGCTCGCTTCGCTGGGGATGATGGCGTTCCAGGCGTATCAGGCCTGGCAACGCAGCCAGGCATCCGCAGCGCCGCAACAGATCCCGCAAACGGCGAATCTGCTGGCCGGCCCCGAAGTCGAAGAACACAGCCATGCGGTACTGCGGGCGCTGATCGCGGCGGCCAAGGCCGACGGTGAGATCGATGCCCGGGAACAGCAGATGATCAATGGTGAAATCAGCAAGCACACCGATGACCCGCAATTGCAGCAGTGGTTTGAAAGCGAGGTCGCCAAACCGCTGGACGCGAACGAAGTCGCCGAGGCCGCCAACGGCGACCCGGCCATGGCCGCCGAAATGTACCTGGTCAGCGTGATCCTGGTGGACGACCAGCAGGACGCCGAACGCAACTACCTGGATGAACTGGCGGCGGCGTTGCAGATCGATCCGCAATTGCAGGTGCATCTGGAGCAGCAGGCCAAGGGGCAGGCTTGACGCAACGTCAAAAGATCGCAGCCTTCGGCAGCTCCTACAGGGGAAAGCGTTTCACATGTAGGAGCTGCCGAAGGCTGCGATCTTTTGATCCTCAAAGCCAAATTGCGTCCCACAACGGGTAATCACCCAAGCGCTGTACCAGACCGGCCCGCAATGGATTCATGACGATGTAGCGGGCGGCCGCTTTCAAATTTTCATCGCGACGCAAGGCCCGGTCGTGATAACCGCGCTGCCACAGCGGCTCCGAGTTGCCTCGCAGCAGGTTGACCGAGCGACTGCTGCGTGATTTGACGCGGCACATCAATTGCGCCAGAGAACCTCGCTTGAGCTCAACGAGCCAATGCAGGTGATCCGGCATGGCCACCCAAGCCAAAGACACAACCAATCCTGCCTCATCCGCCGCGCGCATCTGTTCAATCAACAATCGTCCGATTCTCCAGTCGGCAAAAATCGGCCGACGCTCTTCAATAACTGCCGTCAACAAATAAACCCGCCCAACCTCCGAATACCGCCCCTTGCGTAAACCGCACGCTCTTGCAGCCTCAGGCATTCCATTGCCCTCCATAAACCATCGTCCTAGAACACTAGCGCTCCAAAAACAATCCGCGAACCAAAGCCATTACACGATGTAAATGTAGGAGCTGCCGAAGGCTGCGATCTTTTGATTTTTGAAGATCAAAAGATCGCAGCCTTCGGCAGCTCCTACAGTGGTCAAGTGGTCAAGTGGTCAAGTGGTCAAGTGATCAAGTGAAAGAAAACCGGTGCTAATCCCGCCGTCCGTCAGGGCAATTTTCATGTCGATTGAATTTTTATCCGTAGCGGTTGCTCTGCTGCTGTAGAGGCGTGAAACAACGCCCTGAACGGCCAACCGAACGAGAACACTGACATGACTGCCCTGACTCCCCTGCAAGCGCCGAGCGCGCAGCAACAGCCGATCATTGCCGACGGTGATCTGCGGCGTATTTATGAAGCGCTGTTGCTCGACGATCAGTCTGAGAGACTCGCGCATGATTTTCTCGATGAACAGTTGCTGCGTGCCGCGCAGTTGCCTGAAGAGCTGCCGCAGAATCCATCTGTCTGGCAAGCCTGGGTCGCTGGACATTGCGCCGAAGTCGCCCGGCAATACGCCGACTACCTGCAACAGCGCCAGGCCGGCGGGCCGCGCCAGTTCTTCAGCAACAAGGCCCATGCGCTGTACTTTCTGCAAGCCGTGGCGCCGACGAAGCTGGTGGACGGTGCGTGGCTGTACGGCCTGCTGCCGCAATGGCGCGACCCGCGTTTCGACGGGTTGCTGTGCACCTATCTGGAAGAACTCGGCGACGGCAATCCGGCGCAGAACCACGTGGTGATCTACCGCAAACTGCTCGCCGAACACGGTTTGCAAGACGCCAGCGCCATCGCCGACGAACGCTACCTGCAAGGCGCGCTGCAACTGGCGCTCGGTGCCTGCGGCGAGAGCTTTCTGCCGGAGGTGATCGGCTACAACCTCGGTTACGAACAATTGCCGCTGCACTTGCTGATCAGCGCTTACGAACTCAGCGAACTGGGCCTTGACCCGTACTACTTCACCCTCCACGTGACCATCGACAACGCCAGCACCGGCCATGCGCAAAAAGCCGTACAGTCGGTGCTCGATCTGCTGCCGCTGGAAGCCGATCGCGGCGAATTCCTGCGCCGGGTTTCGCTGGGCTATCGACTCAACGACCTGGGGCAGGGCAGCCGCGCGATCATCGAAGGTTTTGACCTGGAACACGAAGTGCTGGCGATGCTCGAGCGCAAACGTCCGTTCGGTCAGCACATGCACTCGGACTATTGCCGCTTTGAAGGCAAGACCGTCAATCAGTGGCTGGCCACGCCCGAGCAACTGCCGGGGTTCCTGCAGGCGATGCAGGACAAAGGCTGGATCAAGCGTCATGAAGATCCGCAGGCCAGCCGCTTCTGGCAGTTGATCGACGGCGACGGTGCGGCAATGTTCGGCGTGTTCAGCCCGTATGAAAAGCAGCTGCTGCACGACTGGATCGCCGGTGACTGGACACCGTCCGAGCAACGCAAAGCACCAAGACGCACCCGTCAGGTTGCAACCCCCGACGCCGCCGTGCCCGAGCACGATCCCGATGTACAGCGCCTGATGTCTGAGCTGCAAGGCAAGGACGGCCACGCGCAAATGGCGACGCTGATCCCATGGTTGTCCCCGGCTCGCCATGCCCACCCGGCAGGTCTGTTGGCGACCCGGCGCTTCATCGAACTCAAATCCAGTCTGCGCTAAGGAAAAATCCATGAATCAGGAAGAACAATTGTCCGCCGACGACCTCACGCTGCTGCAACTCGGCCGGCGCCTGCAAGCTGACGGCTATCGATTTGTCACGCCAACGCCACTGACCCATCAGCGCGTCAACCAGCGTGACGAAGGGCAGGCTGCGGAGACCTTGCGTGACGTGTTCGGCTGGTCGCGCCCGTTTGAGCCGGGACTGCTGTCCGCCGATGAACAGCGGCAACTGCAGGATGCTCAGGTGATCGATGTCTACGACGGCCGCCTGAAGAGCCGGGTGCGCTGGTCGAGTCTGGATGACTTGTTGTTAGTGCATTCGGGCTTTCCCACCGATGCCGCCGACTCGGTGTTTTTCGGCCCTGACACCTACCGTTTCGCGCAGCTTATTCACGCGCATCTGCAGCAGAGCTTTGCACCGATTCAGCGCGCCGTGGACATCGGCTGCGGTGCCGGCGTCGGCGCGATCCTGATTGCCCGTGCACGCCGTGAAGCCGAGGTGCTGGCCGTCGATATCAATCCCGCCGCGCTGCGCCTGACCGCGATCAACGCGGCGCTGGCCGAGGTCGCCAATGTCCAGGTGCAGGCCAGCGATGTGCTGCAGGGCACCGACGGCAATTTCGACCTGATCGTCGCCAACCCGCCGTACATGGCTGACCCGGCCGGCCGTGCCTATCGGCATGGCGGCGGTTCACTGGGGGCCGGTTTGTCGCTGCGCATCGTCGAGCAGGCGCTCAATCGGCTGGCGCCCGGTGGCTCGTTGCTGCTGTACACCGGCGTGGCAATGGTCGATGGCCGCGATCCGTTTTTCGACACCGTGGTGCCGCGCCTGGATTCGACGCGATTCGGCTGGACCTATCGCGAGTTGGATCCCGACGTATTCGGTGAAGAGCTGTTGAACCCCGGCTACCAGCGAGTGGACCGGATAGCCGTGGTCGCGCTGACCGTGACCCGCATTGGCTGACACAAGGCAGGTGCGCCATGACCAGGAACCTTGACGACTACAACCGCATGCGCGACTTCTCGGCGACCTCGGAGCCCGCCGCCGTCAAGCGCCGTGGCCGCAGCAAGGCCACTGAGCATGCGCTGCAGTTCTGCATCCAGAAGCACGATGCTTCACACCTGCATTATGACTTTCGCCTCGAACTCGATGGCGCGCTGAAAAGCTGGGCGGTACCCAAGGGGCCGTCGCTCGATCCGAAGGTCAAGCGCCTGGCGGTGCATGTCGAAGACCATCCGCTGGATTACGCGACGTTCGAGGGCAGCATTCCCGAAGGGCACTACGGCGCCGGTGATGTGATCGTCTGGGATCGCGGCGTGTGGGTTCCGCTGGAAGATCCGGCCAAGGCTTACTCCAAGGGCAAACTCAAGTTCGAGCTGCAGGGCGAGAAGTTGTCCGGGATCTGGAATCTGGTGCGCACGCACATGCCCGGCAAGAAGGAAAACTGGTTTCTGATCAAACATCAGGACAGCGCGGCCCGCCCGCAGGACGATTACGATGTGCTCAGCGCCGAGCCGCACAGCGTACTCAGCGAGCGCACTCTGATCAGCAAACCCAAGCTCGCCGCCGAGCAAGTCAAACCCGTGAAAAAGGCCCCGGCCAAACCACGCAAAGCGGCATCCGGGACGCTTACCGGTGCGCGCAAGGCCAAACTGCCGGCGCAACTCAAGCCGGAACTGGCGACGCTGGTCGACAGCGCACCGGAAGGGCAGTGGAGCTACGAGATCAAGTTCGATGGTTACCGGATCATGGCGCGCATCGATCACGACCAGGTGCAACTGTTCACCCGCAATGGCCACGACTGGACGCACAAACTGCCGCAACAGGCGCAGGCCCTGGCCGCGCTTGGGCTGGAATCGGCGTGGCTGGACGGCGAAATGGTGGTCGCCAACGAACACGGTGTGCCGGACTTTCAGGCGCTGCAGAATGCGTTCGAAGCCGGAAGCAGCGGCAGCATCATGTACTACCTGTTCGACATGCCGTATCTCAACGGGGTCGACCTGCGCGAGGTACCTGTCGAAGAGCGCCGCGCGGCGTTGTCCACGGTACTCGGAGGGCACGAGCAGCCCTTGCTGCGCTTCTCCGAAGCCTTCGACGAAACCCCAGATGCGCTGCTCAACAGCGCTTGCCAGATGCAGATGGAAGGACTGATCGGCAAACGCCTCGGCTCGCCCTATGTGTCGCGTCGCAGCAGCGACTGGATCAAGCTCAAGTGCAAGCATCGGCAGGAATTCGTGGTTGTCGGTTACACCGATCCGAAAGGTGCGCGCAGTGCATTCGGCGCGCTGCTGCTGGGGCTGCATGATCGTGACAGCGGCGAGTTGCGCTACGCCGGCAAGGTCGGCACCGGGTTCAACGAAGCGACACTCAAAACCATCCTGGCCCAGCTCAAGCCGTTGCAGGTGAAGAAGTCGGCCGTGGTCAATCCGCCCAGCGGCTTCGAAGCCAAAGGCGTGCACTGGCTCAAACCGAACCTGCTGGCGGAAGTGGCGTTCGCCGAAATGACCAAGGACGGTTCAGTGCGTCACGCCGTGTTTCATGGTTTACGCAATGACAAACCCGCCAAGGCGATCACCGAGGAGCGCGCCAAACCCGTGAAGACTTCAGCGAAAGCCACCCCGTCGAAAAAAGCGGCCCCGTCAAAGAAATCCGCTGAGCCGAAAAAGGCCGAAGCAGCGCCGTCACAACTGGGCCTTGCCAGCGGCAAGGTGCGCATCACCCACCCCGATCGGGTGATCGATGCGGTCAGCGGCACCACCAAGATGCAACTGGCCGAGTATTACGCCAGTGTCGCCGAATGGATCCTGCCGCAACTCAAGGATCGCCCGGTGGCGCTGGTGCGGGCGCCGGACGGCATTGCCGGCGAACTGTTTTTCCAGAAAAACGCCGAGCGCCTGGCGATTCCCGGCATCACGACGCTGGACAAGGACGTGACCGGGCAACCGGTGATGTTGATCAACAACGCCGAAGCATTGATTGGCGCGGTGCAAATGAGCACCGTGGAGCTGCACACCTGGAACGCCACCACGGTCGATCTGGAAAAACCGGACCGCTTCGTCCTCGATCTCGACCCGGACCCTGCGTTGCCATGGAAAAGCATGGTCGAAGCCACGGCGCTGACCCTCACCGTGCTGGATGAACTGGGGCTCAAGGCGTTTCTCAAGACCAGTGGCGGCAAGGGCATTCACCTGGTGGTGCCATTGACCCGCAAGCACGGCTGGGACGAGGTAAAGGACTTCAGCCACGCCATTGTCAGCCACATGGCGAAGCTGTTGCCGGATCGTTTTTCTGCGGTGTCCGGGCCGAAAAACCGCGTGGGGCGAATCTTTATCGATTACCTGCGCAACGGTCTGGGCGCCACCACCATTTGTGCTTACGCGGCGCGCACCCGAGAGGGGCTGCCGGTATCGGTGCCGGTATTTCGCGAGGAAGTGGCCGAGATCAAGGGTGGCAATCAATGGGACATCAGCAATGTCCACGAGCGACTGAACGAGGTCGGCGATGAGCCGTGGGCCGATATGAAGAAAACCCGTCAGACCGTTACTGCCGAGATGCGCAAGCGGGTCGGGATGAAGGCGCGTTAGCGGATGGACAGAAAAGCGGTCAGGTGTCGCGCAGCAAGTCGTGAGCGTTGAGCAGTTCGAAGGCGATTTGCGGTTGCTGGTTCAAGCCCCGGCGAATCGCCGCCGGAATCGACTTGCGCGTCTTGCGGCACAGTCCGGGCAGCTCCTCGATCTGAATGTCGATGCCGAGCATGGTGCGCACTTCATGAAAACCCGGCGAGATGTCAACGCGCAGGCCCAGCTGCTCGTACATGCGGTTTTGCAGATGCCGCAGGTCGGCCAGGTCCTTGAGTTGTTCCAGACGGGCGAGAAGAATTTTCTCCTGCTCGCGCGTAAGACGCAGGATGCGCACATCCGTGCCGGGCGTTTCCAGCAACGCATCGCGCCCGCAATCGCAGGCACCGGGTGGGCAGGGTGAGCGCAAAGGCGCAGCAGGCGCAAGGGTCGTCATGGCCTCCATCATAGAGGCCGTCGGACCGTTTTGCCTATGCGCCTTCAGCTGCCGTCCATCGGCCGCACCGTCGCCGACAACTACTGATTCAAACCTTCGTAATGCACCAGAATCGCATTGGCGAGGTCTTCATCGCTGGCGTTGAGACCGGGGTTGTCGTGGCGGACCTGTTGCAATACCGACTCAAGATAAACCCCACGGATGGCGCCGCCGCTGGCAACGAACGCAGACAGATCGTCGCGCGCCGGAATCACCATTTTGTGATCCTTGAAGGTCGAGTACAGCGAAGCGGAAACACCCGCCGACGTGGCGACGTCTCCGGCGTCGACACGGGCCAGAGCCGAGCCGACAGGGAGGCACAACAGAAGAGAAGAAATGAGCACTAACTTGCGCATGACGGTGTTCCTCCACAAGCGCGAAGCAAAAAGGAAGGACTACATAATCTCAGAGGCGTGCCATGTGCCGGAGTTCAATCCGAACGCAAGGATACTTTCTGACACGCTCTGACGCGGCACTTATGCGCAAATAGGCTTAACTGAAACCCTGAAAGGCGCATTCCGGCGCACTTCAGGGAGGATCACGCGGTGTCGATCAAATTGCGTTTGCTGTTGCTGATTGCAACCAGCCTGCTGACCGCGCTGATCGTCAGCCTGGTCAGCTACGTGGGTAATACGCGCATGTCCGGTGCGGTGGATGACAACGCGGTGAGCATGACCGCGCTGCGCAATCACATGGAAGCCGACATGATGCACGACGCGCTGCGTGCCGATGTGTACTCGGCGATGCTGGTCGGCCTGGGTAAAAGCACCGCCACTGCTGGCGAGGTGCGGGACTCGATCGGCGAACACACGGCGCATTTTCGCGAAGTGCTGGAAGACAACCTCAAATTACCGGTCAACCCGACGATCAGGGCGGCGCTGGAACACATCAAGCCCAGTCTGGACACTTACATCGACGCTGCCGAGCGCATCGTCGGCCTGGCACTGGATAATCCGGACAGCGCGCAACGGGAGCTGGGCACGTTCAACAGCGCATTCAGTCAACTCGAAGAGCAAATGGCGGCGCTGAGCGAATTGATCGAAAGCAATACCCGGGACACCCGTCACGCTACCGAAAGCGCCATCCGCAACGCCAATATCGCCCTTGCTGTGGTTTTGCTCGCCAGCCTGTTGCTGTTGGTGGCGCAAGGGCGTTGGGTGACCCGCAGCATCATGGGGCCGCTCAAAGCCGCCAACCATATTGCGCAAAGCATCGCCCACGGCAACCTCAGCGAGCCGATCAGCGAACCTTCCGGCAAGGACGAGGCCAGTACGCTGATCCGCAGCCTGGCGACCATGCAGCGCGATCTGCGCAACATGATCGACGTGGTGCGGCGCAACGCCCATGGCGTCAGCGGCATGAGTGAACAACTCAGTCACGGCTGCCATCAGGTGGCCGACAGCAGCCAGCAGCAAAGCGTCGCCGCCGGTACCATGGCCGCAGCTGCCAGTCAGATGACCGCCAGCATCGAGGAGATCACCCGTCACGCCGAACGTGCGCTGGGCATGGCCAATCAGGCCGAATCGCTGGCCAAGAGCGGCGGGCAGGTGATCCATCAGGTGGTCAGCGACATGGACGACATCGCCCGCTCGGCGCAGCAGTCGGCGCAGGTCATCCGCACGCTGGACCAGGAATCCGAAGGGATCTTCAACATCATTCAGGTGATCAAGAGCATCGCCGACCAGACCAATCTGCTGGCGCTTAACGCCGCCATTGAAGCGGCACGGGCCGGCGAGCAGGGCAGGGGCTTTGCGGTGGTCGCCGACGAGGTGCGCAGTCTGGCCGCGCGCACCAGTGCCTCGACCCAGGAGATCGCGGCAATGGTCGCACGCATCCAGCACAGCACCCGCGAGGCGGTCAGCAGCATGGAGGCCGGGGTGGCCCAGGTCGACAAGGGCATGGCGGTCACGGCCGAGGTCGAACGGGCCATCCGCGAAATCCTCGACGCCACCCTAAGCACCACGCAACTGGTCAACGACATCACCCGCACCATCGGCGAGCAGAGCCAGGCCAGCAACGAAATTGCCCATCAGGTGGAAATGATCGCGGGGATGTCCGAGGGCAACAGCCAGGTGATCGGGCAGACGGCCAATACCACCGATGAGCTGTCGAGTCTGGCGGGGGCGCTGGCGCAGTCGGTGGACCGGTTTCGGTTGTAGTGCCGCCATCGCGAGCAGGCTCGCTCCTACAGGGGGAGCGGTGTTGCGCAGATTGCATTGACATGGCCCATTCCCTGTAGGAGTGAGCCTGCTCGCGATGGGGCCAGCTTAGCCACCACAGGTTTCGGGGATCATGTTCAGCCCAGACCGGCCGATAACGCCCACAGCGTAAAAAGACTCTCAAGTCGGGAACAGACGCGCGGGTTTGCCCTGACGTGATATTCTTCGCGCCAACTTGGTTTGACCTAATTCGGTTTGCCTGCCTTTTCGGCGGGCTGACGGAATCCCTGTCGCTCAAGTAGCTGAAGCCAATAATGATAAAAAGTCAGTTCAGAAGGGACATTAACTGAGGTCGATGCGGTACGTCGGCCTTGTGTGCCCACCCGTCAAAATTGCAGTGTGAAGGTGCCCGCGACCCTGGCCTGAGTGTCGCGACAAAAGGCCCTCATACCCACAACAGCGGCGGGCGGAAGGCGTTTTATCATAGGTGCAACGGATGTTTAAGAAAGTGAACACAGCCTTGCTCGGGCTGGCTTTGGCGATGGGGATGTCGTCCGCCAATGCTGCAGAAGCAAAGAAAGTCGACGTGCTGCTGATCGGCGGCGGCATCATGAGCACCACCCTGGGTGTGTGGATCAATGAGCTGGAACCGAGCTGGTCGATGGAAATGGTCGAGCGCCTCGATGGCGTCGCCCTGGAAAGCTCCAACGGCTGGAACAACGCCGGTACCGGTCACTCCGCCCTGGCTGAGCTGAACTACACCCCGGAAGACGACAAAGGCAACGTGACGATCCCGAAAGCTGTCGAGATCAACGAAGCGTTCCAGGTGTCCCGTCAGTTCTGGGCCTGGCAGGTTCAGCAAGGCGTTCTGAAGAACCCTCGCTCGTTCATCAACACCACGCCGCACATGAGCTTCGTGTGGGGTGATGACAACATCAAGTTCCTGAAAAAGCGCTACGAAGCCCTGCAAGCGAGCCCGCTGTTCGCCGGCATGCAGTACTCCGAAGACCCGGCTGTGATCAAGAAGTGGGTCCCGCTGATGATGGAAGGGCGTGACCCGAACCAGAAAATCGCGGCCACCTGGAGCCCGCTGGGCACCGACATGAACTTCGGCGAAATCACCCGCCAGTTCGCCGGTTACCTGCAGACCAAGCCTAACTTCGACCTGAAACTGTCGAGCGAAGTCCAGGACATCACCAAGAACGCCGACGGCACCTGGCGCGTCAGCTACAAAAACCTGAAAGACGGCACCAAGACCGAAACCGACGCCAAGTTCGTGTTCATCGGCGCGGGTGGCGGCGCTCTGCACCTGCTGCAGAAGTCGGGCATTCCTGAAGCCAAGGAATACGCTGGCTTCCCGGTCGGTGGCTCGTTCCTGGTGACCGATAACCCGGCCATCGCCGAGCAGCACCTGGCCAAGGCCTACGGTAAGGCTTCGGTCGGTGCACCACCGATGTCGGTTCCGCACCTGGACACCCGTGTTCTGGACGGCAAGCGCGTCATCCTGTTTGGCCCGTTCGCGACCTTCAGCACCAAGTTCCTGAAGGAAGGCTCGTACCTGGACCTGCTGACCAGCACCACAACCCACAACATCTGGCCAATGACCAAGGTCGGCATCAAGGAATACCCGCTGGTCGAGTACCTGGCCGGTCAACTGATGCTGTCGGATGAAGATCGTCTGAACGCGCTGAAGGAATACTTCCCGAACGCCAAGGCCGAAGACTGGCGCCTGTGGCAAGCTGGCCAACGCGTGCAGATCATCAAGCGTGATGAAGCCGCTGGCGGCGTGCTGAAACTGGGCACCGAAATCGTTGCTGCGCAAGACGGCTCCATCGCCGGCCTGCTGGGCGCATCGCCAGGCGCGTCGACCGCTGCACCGATCATGCTGAGCGTGCTGCAGAAAGTCTTCAAAGACAAAGTCGCGACCCCAGAGTGGCAAGCCAAGCTGCACCAGATCGTTCCAAGCTACGGCACTCAGCTGAACAGCGATCCGGCCAAAGTGGCAGAAGAGTGGGCCTACACCGCCAAGATCCTCGAACTGCCGACCCCTCCGGTGATCGGTCAGGCGGCTGCTCCGGCTGCGCCTGCAGCTGAAAAAGCTGAAGCACCGAAAGAAAACGCTGCACGTGACATGGCGCTGTAACCAGACGCCTGATACACAAAAGCCCACTGAACCGGCAACGGTCAGTGGGCTTTTTTGCATCTTCAGATGCTATGAAGGTACATCGTCTTTTTTTGGGTAAATCGGGTCTGAAAAATGCCATTGCGTATATACCGCATCTTTCCCTGTTCTATCCCCTCTGTCCTTTTTGCAAGGTTCGCAAATGCACGTGAATCTGTGTTCTTGCTGTCGGGGTTTTATTTCGAATTCGTTAGTTGAACCACCTGATGGCCCGACGTCGTAATGTACACCTGGCGCTTGTTTTCCTACGGTTGTCTCGAACTTGCTCATTTTTAGACCTCCTTGACTATTCGGTAAAACGTACGTCGAGAATTCACACTTCTGTTAACTCTCAACATTGAAAGCCAAGGTTAGTTTTCCAGCCTCCCTTTCGCACCTGTAAAACCTGACAGGTTTTTATATCTTTTCTTCATTGACTAACTGCAAGTGAGACTTCCGATAAAGGTTTTTTTAAAAAGTGATAAGCCCACTGAACCGGCAACGGTCAGTGGGCTTTTTTATGCCCCAAATCCCCTGTAGGAGCTGCCGAAGGCTGCGATCTTTTGACTTTGATTTTCAAAAACAAGATCAAAAGATCGCAGCCTTCGGCAGCTCCTACACAGGTTTTGCGTTTGCCAGGTAGGCGCCAAGCCGCCGTCCCATTTCCTCTCCAAGGGCCTGCAACCCGCTCAACGGCCGCACCATCACCTCGAACTCGACAATTTTCCCGCTCTCATCAAAGCGAATCATGTCGATCCCCTTCAACTCTTTCGGCCCCACCCTGGCACTGAACTCCAGCACCACATTCAAGCCATCGGCAGTCGCCAATTCACGGTGGTATTTGAAATCTTCAAACACGTTGAACACGGTGTTGAGGATCATCGTCACAACGGGCGCGCCGGGGTAGGGCGAGTGGGCCATGGGCGAGCGGAACACCGCGCTGGGGGCGAGCAGCTCCGGCAGGGCCTTGAGGTTGCCGGTATGGATCATTTCGTGCCAGCGCTTCAGGGATGCGGCGGCGTTCGGGTGCAGGTTCAGTTCGGACATTGACCACTCCTGGAATTGTTGTTGTTCTTCGCGCGACGGCAGTCACTCTAGTTCAAAGCGGCGAATCACGAACCGTTGTGTGGCGATCTGAATACCAGGCCATGACCGGAGCGGATCAGATGCTCATCTGATCCGTATTTTTCTTCTTTATCTGCGTCTGTAACGATCTCAGTCATGCGCTCAAAATGCCCCGGCAGTTCGCTGCACCGTGGCAGTCCTTCATCCCGAAGCGCCCAGTGCACTGCAAACTCAGCATTGAGGAGAGCAACATGAACAAGATGGCGATTTTCCTGGGTGGGTTTCTGACGTTGACCATTCTGATCGGAATGCTGGCGACGATTTCTCCGGTTTGAGCAACGAGTACGCGGCTGGGTGATGTCCCCGCAGAGATCGCGTAAAGCAGACTTGTTGCTGAAAAACGCTGCGCTATTGGATTGACTCAGGCAACTGTGCCGATGGCCAGCCGCTGACTCGCGCACTCGGCCCGCCCGCAGGGTCTGCCGGATAGACAATCAGCGAATGCCCGTTGCCTGCCTCTGCGATGAGCTTGCTCGCCGGGCCGAAAATCGCCGCGCGTTCCTCTGGTGTGCAGGTGGGCAAGTAGACGCGCAGGACTCTGGGGTCGTAGAAGCGGAACACCAGAAGGTTGCCATCCGGATCGGTCACCCGCAGCAGGGTGCGGAAATGGCCGCGCAGCTCGTCCAGCGTGATAGGCGCAGGCGCTGTGACGAAACAACCCCAGCTCTGCCCCCAACTCTGTTCGAACAGTTGCCAGGTGTACGGCAGTTGCGGATCCAGACGCAGCAGATACGGTGCGGCGGCCGACAGACTGGGCGTGAGTTCACCGGCATACAGGCAACAGAAGTCGGCTTGGCTGTTGCGGATCAACGGTTCAATGCGCGGATCCCGTGCACCATCGAGCAGCGCATAGACCTTGGGCGTGTCCACGTGCGAGCCCTGGGGCCAGAGTTCGGCGTTCAGCCATTCGTCGAGGCTGGGGCGAAACTGGGTCATTTGTTGCAGATCTCGCAGAACGGTACGCCGCTTTTGGCGGCCGCCACCAGCGTTTGCGCTTGCAGGTTTTGCTGGATCAGCCGGGTTTCAGCAGCGGTTGAAGGTACTGCTGATGGCGTGGCGAGGGCTCCCACCGGTGCGGGAGTGTTGACCGGTGCGCTGCCGAGGGTCTTGCCGGCGGCGTCGGTGGCGGCAGGGGTCAATGCAATCGGCAGCTTGATGGCGATGCCTGTCCCGGTGCCGGGCGAACCGCCGGAGTTGGTTTTTACCTCTGCACCGCTGATGGTCACGCCACCGGCATCCACCTTCACAAAACTGCCGCCAGCCTTGGCCGTCAGTTCCATACCGCCCTCGAGCACCACTTTGTTGCCGGCGTAGTAGTGAATTTCTGTTCCGGCTTCGACGAACTGCGCCGTGCCGACCTTCACATGCTGCGTCACACCCACCGTCAGGTGATCATCCGCGCGAGCTTCAGTCTTGCGATCCAGATGAGTAATCCGGTGTTCTTCAACCTTGAACTCGCTCAGGGCATTGGCCTCCACCGTGTCATGCCGCTCATTGCCCACGCGGATCTTCTGGTCGTGCTCGATGTTCTCGTCCCAATCGCGCTGGGCGTGGATGTAGATCTGCTCCACGCCCTTTTTGTCTTCGATGCGAAACTCGTTGTAGCCCTTGCCGCCCGGGGAGCTGAGAGTCTTGAAGGTGCTGCGGGTCTTGTTCGCCGGCAGGTCGTAGGGGACGACGTTTTCCTTGTGGTACAGGCAGCCGGTGACGAGTGGCTGGTCGGGGTCGCCTTCGAGGAAGGTGACGAGGACTTCCATGCCGATGCGCGGGATGGCGATGCCGCCGTAGGCGGCGCCGGCCCAGCCGCTGGCGACGCGCAGCCAGCAGGTGGTCTTGTCGTCGGCCTGGCCGTCGCGGTCCCAGTGGAACTGGACCTTGATGCGGCCGTATTGGTCGCAGTGGATCTCTTCGCCGGCCGGGCCGGTGACGACTGCGGTCTGGCTGCCGAGGACTTTGGGTTTCGGGTGTTCGAGGGCCGGGCGGTAGTGCGCATCCCACGGGGTGGCGAGGAAGCTGTTGCGGTAGCCTTGGTGGAAATCGCTTTTGTTGTCGGTGACGTCGCTGGTGACGTTTTCACCGAGCACTTGCGGTTGTTTGCCTTCGTGGAAGACTTCCAGCAGCAGCCACAAGTCGTTCCATTCAGCGCGCGGGTGATCGGCCAGGGTCAGGAAGTGGCCGCTGGTCAGGGTCGGTTCGTCACCTTTGCCTTCGGCGAGTTTGTAGTCGCTGCGATGACGTTCAAGGGCGCGGGTCGAGAGGAATTTGCCGCGCTCGCGGGTGGTGAAACGACCGGGGTAATCGTAGTCCTCAAGATCCGGGGCGTATTCGGATTTGGCCGCGCCTTCGGGCAGGATCTTCGGTTTTTCGAGGTCGTAGTCGCGGCGGCTGACGCGGGTGGTGCGGGTTTCCAGGCGCAGGTTGAAGCGCTTGATCACCGGTTTGTCGGCGCTCATGCCGGAGTCTTGCTGGTAGCTTACGGCCTTGAGTTTGCGGAACACCGTCTGGTCGTCGCCGAACACCAGTTTGTGGCCGCTGCTGCTGTGCTGGAAGTGGAAGTGGATGCCTTCTTCTTCGCACAGACGCTGGATGAAGTGCAGGTCGGACTCGTCGTACTGCACGCAATAATCGCGCTGCGGGTACTCGGCGTTGAGCTGGAAACTGTAGGCGTCGGCCAGAATGCCGCGATCTTCCAGGACCTGGGCGATGATCTTCGGCACGGTGAGGTTCTGGAAAATCTGCTGGTCATGGTTGTGTCGCAGGTAGGCCAGTTGCGGCACCAGGCTCACGCTGTAACGGGTCAGGGTCTTGCCGGAATCGCCTTGCTCGATGCGGTACACCAGGCCGTGGATCTGGCCTTCGCCGGTGGCGCCGAAGGTCAGCACGCCGGGTTTGTGCAGGAGTTCTTCGAGCTTGAGGTCGGGGCGGGCGCTGACCAGTTCGAGGTCGAAACGGAAGGGCTGGTTGAGGGCTTCGCGACCGATGAAACTCAATACCTGAAGGTCGGTGGAAACACCTTCAAGTGCAAGGGTAATGTGGATAGCGTTTGCGTCCAGCATGCCGGGCTCCTTCCGTGGAAAGCTGCGCCGATGGTGCAGCAATACTAAAGTGCTATCAAGCAGTTTTAAACGTACTTAAACACTGATTTTCAACATAGACGTTAAAGCGGATTTTCACCGGAGCGCCCGTTGAGATGAATGCACCATGGACTCGCTGATCAACGCCGCTGGCCGAGCATTGGCGGCGGGTGATCCGCTGGCCGCGTTGAACCTCGTCGCGCTGCGCGAAGATCCGCCGGCACTGGCCCTGCGTGGTATCGCCATGGCGCAGCTCGGCGAACTGGCCCGCGCCAAGGCGTTGTTGCAGCGGGCGGTGAAAGCCTTCGGCGCCAATGAGCCACTATCCCGGGCGCGGTGCGTGGTGGCCGAGGCGGAAGTGGCATTGGCTGCACGGGATCTGGGCTGGCCGGTCAAGGCACTGGAGGCGGCGCGGCAGGTTTTGCAGGAACACGGCGACGGGACAAACGCTGCCCACGCGCGGTATCTGCAGATTCGCCGCTTGTTGCTGATCGGTGAACTGGACCGGGCCGAGACGTTGCTCACTGAGCTTGATCCGGCAGCGTTGCCTGCGACATTGCGCGCTGCCCATGAACTGATGAACGCGGGTATCGCCTTGCGCCGGGTGCAGGCGCGCAAGGCCCGGGCAGCGCTGCAGCATGCGCAACGCGCGGCGCAACTGGCCGGCATCGAGGCACTGACTGCCGAGGTCGAGCATGCCCTGCATGTCCTCGATGCGCCCTGCGCCCGGTTGTTCGCCGGTGGTCAGTGGCAACCGATCACGTTGGCTCAGGTAGAAACACTGTTCGCCTCGCCGACGCTGGTAATCGATGCCTGCCGCTACAACGTCCGTGGCGCCGGCATGACAGTGACGCTGGCGACGCGGCCGGTGTTGTTCAGCCTGGCCCGCGCACTCGCTGAAGCCTGGCCGGGTGATGTCTCGAGAGCAGAGCTGGTCGCCAGGGCTTTTGGCTTGAAACTCGATGATCAATCTCAGCGCGCCCGCCTGCGGGTCGAAATCGGCCGGTTGCGCTCGATGTTACAGGGGATGGCCGGGATCTGTGCGACGCCTCGCGGGTTTACGTTGGTGGCAGCGGATGTGGCGGTGCTGGCATTACCGGCCGAAGACCGCCACGCCGCGCTGCTGGCGTTGCTGGCCGACGGGGAGGCATGGTCGAGTTCAGCCCTTGCGGTGGCGCTGGGGTGCAGTCAGCGTCAGGTGCAGCGCGAGCTGGAAGTGCTGGCGGCAGATGAAAAGGTCCAGGCGTTCGGCATGGGCCGCACGCGACGCTGGATGACGCCGCCAGTGCCGGGTTTCGCGACGATCTTGTTACTCCCGGTGTCGTTGGGCAATGGCTAGGCTGGACTCACCAGACTTACCCACCAGCGAGGAAGGCAGCATGAAACAGGCAAACGCAGAAATCCTTCGTGAGTACGGCCCGTTCGACGGCGTTGAACGTGTCCACGGCGTGACCTTCGACGGCCAGCACGTATGGTTCGCCAGCGACGGGCGGCTCAATGCGCTGGACCCGGCCAGCGGTGAAACCGTGCGTACGATCAAGGTCGGTGCCGACGCCGGCACCGCGTTCGACGGCCAGCATCTGTATCAGATCGCCGACAGCCGGATCCAGAAAATCGACCCTGCCACCGGGCAAGTTCTCCACACGATCCCCGCGCCGGGTGGCGGCAACGATTCGGGGATGGCCTGGGCGGAAGGCTCGCTGTGGATCGGCCAGTATCGCGAGCGCAAGATCCATCAGGTTGATCCGGACACTGGAAAGATCTTGCGCACGTTGGCGTCGAACCGTTTCGTCACTGGCGTGACCTGGGTGGATGGGGCCTTGTGGCATGGCACCTGGGAAGGGGATGAAAGCGAGTTGCGGCGCATCGACCCGCAAGACGGCGAGGTGCTGGAAAGCCTGAGGATGCCCGCCGGGGTGGGTGTTTCCGGTCTGGAAGCGGATGGCGGCGAGCGCTTTTATTGCGGCGGCGGAGGCAGTGGGCGAGTGCGCGCGGTGCGCCGACCCAGTGAATGATGTTGTCTGTCCTGGCCCCTTCGCGAGCCAGCCCGCTCCCACTCAGGCAATGCACACCCTTGTGGCAGCAGGCTGGCTTCTGACTGTTCACGCGGTACAGATCCGTGGGAATGTCGCCCCTTCTCCTTTTACCCAAGTTCCGATAAAGAATGGCCAATACCGTCGCCAGCAGGCTGACTTCCGCTGGGAACAGGGGGTTGGTCAGCCGTCAGGACTTTGCGGAAGGTTTCCACCAACGGCCGCAAATTGATCCGGTGCCACGCCGCCCACAGCGGTGTGGTGAAGGCCAGCCACGGCACTTCGCGCAGCACCACACCGGGCGGGGCGTTGTGGCTCAGGCCTTTCTGAATCATCGCGATCCCCAGCCCCGACGCCACCAGCCCCAGCGCAGTAAACGGCTCGGTGGCCTGCATGCGCACATCGGGAGTGAATCCCGCGCGGATGCAGGCACTGACAAACTCGTCGCCCGCGCCCTGACGCGATTGCACGCCGATCCATTCCTGCCCGGCCAGATCCTGCGGACGCAACCCGGCCTGACGGGCCAGCGGATGCTGTTCCGGCAGCGCCAGCAGCATCGGATCGTCGAGCACCTGAAACCCCAGCAGATCCGGATCGTCATCGGTCGGCGGCTCACTCACCAACGCGATATCGAGACTACGCTGACGCAGGCCTTCGAGTTGTTCAGCAGAGCTCAGGTTGTACAGCGCGACGTGCACATTCGGCCGATCCACCCGCAACACCCGCAGGGCATTGGGCAGCACCCCGGCGTGCATGGCGTTCTCGCTATAGCCGATGCACAAACCGCCTTCTTCACCACGCCCCAGGCGTTTGCCGAGGGATTCCAGGCGACTGGCGTGGGTCAGCAGGGCGCGGGTTTCGGCAAGAAAGGTCTGGCCATCGCGGGTCAAACGAATGCGCTGCTGGCTGCGTTCGAACAGGGTCAGGCCCAGGCGCTCTTCAAGCTGGGCGATCTGCCGGCTCAGCGGCGACTGGGAAATATGCAGCCGTTCGGCAGCGCGGCCGACGTGTTCTTCTTCGGCGACGGCAACGAAATAGCGCAACTGGCGGATGTCGATCATGTCAGACCTTTGGGGACTCAAGTGCTGCGCATTATGTCTTGGACGGTCTAAGCTCGGCAATCTAGGATCTGCTCAACGGTCACAGACCAGACACCTATGAGGACAACGCAATGAGCTTGAAAGACAAATTGCCCGGCCCACTGGGCTTCGGCACCGCGCCACTGGGCAACATGTTCCGCGCCATCCCCGAAGACGAAGCGCAAGCCACCGTGCATGCCGCGTGGGATGCCGGTGTGCGCTACTTCGACACCGCACCGTTTTATGGCTCGGGGCTTTCGGAAATTCGTCTCGGCGAGGCGCTCAAGCAGTACAAGCGCGATGACTACGTGCTCAGCAGCAAAGTCGGCCGGGTGATTCTCGATGAAGTCGAAGACGCCGCCGCCCGCGACCTGGGCGAAAAAAGCGGGGTGTTCGAACACGGTCGGCCGAACAAAATCGTCAACGATTACAGCGCCGACGCCACATTGCGTTCGATCGAAGACAGCCTCAAACGCCTGCAGACCGATCGTCTGGACATCGTCTGGGTCCACGACATCGCGCGGGACTTCTACGGCGATCAATGGCTGGAGTACTTCAATCAGGCCCGCACCGGCGCTTTCAAAGTGCTGACCCGACTGCGCGAAGAAGGCGTGATCAAGGGTTGGGGTCTGGGCGTGAACAAGGTCGAGCCGTGCGAACTGACCCTCGATCTGACGGAAGCGCAACCGGATGGCTTCCTGCTCGCCGGGCGCTACACCTTGCTCGATCACGACCGTGCATTGCAACGTCTGATGGACGCGGCGCTGGCGCAGAACGTCGAGATCGTGGTCGGCGGCCCGTACAGTTCCGGGATTCTGGCGGGCGGCGCGCACTTCGAATACCAGAAGGCCAGCCCGCAGATCATCGCCAGGGTCGAGCAGATCAAACGCATTGCCGCTACGTTTAACGTCGATGTAAAAGCCGCCGCCCTGCAATTCTCGCTGGCCAACCCGGCAGTGGCGGCGGTGATCCCCGGTGCGAGCAAGCCCGGGCGCATTGCCGAAGATGTGGCGGCATTGTGCGCCACGATTCCGGGCGGTTTCTGGCAGGCATTGCGTGAAGCGAAACTGGTTTCTGAACGGGCGCCGTTGCCGGATCAAAAGATCGTCCGATCGCGGCCCGAGCCTTCGGCAGCTCCTACATGAGAGGTGTGTGATGAAAATTGATTTGAGTGGAAAACTTGCAATCGTCAGCGGCAGCACTGCGGGCATTGGTCTGGGCATCAGCCAGTCGCTGGCCGAAGCCGGCGCTACGGTGGTGGTGATCGGTCGGGACACGGCCAAGGTCGAACAGGCGTTGGCGAGCATTCGGCAGAAGGTGCCGGGTGCACAATTGCGCGGTCTGACGGCGGATCTGGGCACCGCCGAAGGTGCGGAAAAACTCTTCGCCGCCGAGCCGCGCGCCGACATTCTGGTGAACAACCTCGGCATTTTCGACGCGGTGGATTTCTTCGACACCCCGGACAGCGAGTGGACACGCTTCTACGAGGTCAACGTGATTTCCGGCGTGCGCCTGTCTCGGCATTACGCGCCGGCGATGGTCGAGCAGGGTTGGGGGCGGATCATTTTCCTGTCCTCGGAATCCGGCGTGGCGACGCCGGCCGACATGCTCAACTATGGCGTGACCAAAAGCGCCAATCTGGCGGTGTCCCATGGCCTGGCCAAACGCCTGGCCGGCACTGGTGTCACGGTCAATGCGATCCTGCCGGGGCCGACCTTCACCGATGGCCTGGAACAGATGCTCAAGGACGCCGCCGCCGAATCCGGCCGCAGCTTGCGCGATGAAGCCGATGCCTTTGTGCAGAAGGCCCGCCCGACTTCGATCATCCAGCGCGTGGCCGATGTCGAAGAGGTCGCGCATCTGGTGACTTACATCGCTTCGCCGCTGTCTTCGGCCACCACCGGCGCGGCCCTGCGGGTCGATGGCGGCGTTGTCGACAGCATGGCGATCTGAACCCGAATCTTTCTGGAGCAACTTTTATTTATGGCAACTGCATCTGCAACCATCGACATTCCGGCCTCGGCCGATCAGGTCTGGCAATTGATCGGCGGCTTCAACACGCTGCCGGACTGGCTGCCGTTCATTCCCAACAGTGAACTGAGCGAAGGCGGACGCGTGCGCACCCTGCAAACCGCCGATGGCGGCGTGGTGATCGAGCGTCTGCAAGCGTTCGACAACACCGCGAAGACCTACAGCTACTCGATCGAACAGGCGCCGTTCCCGGCCACCGATTACCTGGCAACGATCAAGGTCGAAGCTCAGGGGCAGGGCGCCCGGGTGACGTGGTCGGGCCGCTTCAACGCCAAGGGTGTGAGCGATGAGGAGGTGGTGGCGCTGTTCAGCGGCATCTATCAGGGTGGCCTTGAAGCACTGCGGGCCAACTACCCGGCCTGATCAATCCAACAAAAAAACTGTGGGAGCTGGCTTGCCAGCGATAGCGGCGGTCCAGTCAATACCAATATTGACTGAAACACCGTCATCGCTGGCAAGCCAGCTCCCACAGGGGATCGCATGTTTTCAGGACCGAGGACTGTAGGAGTGAGCCTGCTCGCGATAGCGGTGTGTCATTCAACAAATAGGTTGGCTGATCCACCATCATCGCGAGCAGGCTCACTCCTACATTGCATCGCGGTGATTCTCAGGACGGCGAAATCAGACTCTCCCACAGGGGATCGCATGGTTTCACGACCGCAGACTGTAGGAGTGAGCCTGCTCGCGATAGCGGTGAGTCATTCAACAAATAGGTTGGCTGATTCCCCATCATCGCGAGCAGGCTCACTCCTACATTGCATCGCGGCGATTCTCAGGACTGCGAAATCAGACTCTCCCACAGGGGATCGCATGTTTTCAGGACCGCGGACTGTAGGAGTGAGCCTGCTCGCGATAGCGGTGAGTCATTCAACAAATAGGTTGGCTGATCCACCATCATCGCGAGCAGGCTCACTCCTACATTGCATTGCGGTGATTCTCAGGACGGCGAAATCAGACTCTGCCGACAATCGAGCACCAGTTTCGCCCCGCCCAGCTCACTGCTGCCCACTTCAAGATTGAAGCCATGCAGGCTGACAATCGCCGCCACAATCGACAGGCCCAAACCAAAGCCGCTCTGCGGTTGCCCGCCCTCGGCCCGATAGAAGCGCTGGAACACCGCCTCGCGCTCGGCCTCGGGAATCCCCGGCCCGGAATCGTGAACCTCGATGCGCGTATGCCCGCCGTCATTCACGCCACGCAGAATCACCGTGCCGCCCGCCGGAGTGAACTTGATCGAGTTGCTCAGCAGGTTTGCCAGGGCCTCGAACAACAACGCCCGGTCGCCATTCAGTGGTGGCAGGGTTTCCGGCATGTTCAGCACGAACAGCAGTTCACCTTCCTCCGCCAGCGGCAGATAGAACTCATGCAGTTCTTCCAGCAACTGCACCGGGTCCAGCTCGACGAAACCTGAGCGGCGCTGGCGATCTTCCAGCTCGGAAATCCGCAGCAATCCGCGAAACCGCGCCATCAGCGTATCCGCTTCCGCCAGCACCAGATCCAGTTGCGCCGCTTCCTGCGAACCCTCACCAGCCTGCTGCTGCATGCGATACAACTGCGCGCGCAAACGCGTCAGTGGTGTGCGCAGGTCATGGGCGATGTTGTCGCACACGCCTTTGACTTCATGCATCAGCCGTTCGATGCGATCGAGCATGGCGTTGACGATGGCAGCGAGCATGTCCAGTTCATCGCGGCGATTGGACAGCGGCAAGCGGTGAGTCAGGTCACCGGCGACAATCGCCTGGGCGCTGTCCTGAATCGCCCGGATACGGCGCATCGGCCGGCGGCGCAGCAGATGCCAACCGGCAATCCCCGGCAAAATCGTCAGCGACACCCCCCAGAACAACGCATGCAGAATGATCCGCGTCACCGCGAACAGCGAACCGTTGTCGCGCAGCAGCACCAGCCAGCGTCCATCGCGGGTCTGAGTCGCCACCGCATCACAGCTGTCAGCGGGCAGGGTCGGGTCGTCGGAGTCGGCGCAGTCGTCGAGCGTGTGGATCTTGCCATCCAGCGGCAGACCTTCGGGCAGTTGCTGCAGGGCGCCGCCGAGGTACACGCCTTGGGCATCGAACAGACCATAGGCGTCGATGCCGCGGATATCGAAGGTCATGCTGGCGGCGAGGGCTTCTTCCAGTTGCTCACCGCGAAAGTGCGAAAACAGATGCTGACGTTGCATCAGCGAATGCTTGGCGAGGTTGTCGAGGTAACCGGAGACCTCGAAATACATGACCCCCATGAGGATCGCGCTCCACGCCACGAACAGCGAACTGTACAGCGCCAGCAGACGACTGCTGGAGGAACGCCAGCCGTCAGACGGGTTCGGCAATGACATAACCCGAGCCCCGTACCGTGCGAATCAGCGGAACATTGCCCGCCGCGTCGATCTTCTTGCGCAGACGACCGATGTGTACGTCGATCAGGTTGGTGCCAGGGTCGAAGTGATAACCCCAGACTTCTTCGAAAATCATCATCCGCGACAGGATCTGCCCACTGTTGCGCATCAGAAATTCCAGCAGCTTGTATTCGGTCGGCAGCAGCGTCAGCACCTGTTCGGCGCGGCGTGCTTCGTGGCTGATCAAGTCCAGTTCCAGATCTGCCACCTGCAACGTGGTGGCCTGGGTGGCGACACTGTTCTGTCTGCGCAGCAGCACTTCCACGCGCGCCGCCATTTCATCGGTGGCGAACGGTTTGGTCAGGTAATCATCGCCGCCGGCCCGCAAGCCGCGCACGCGCTCATCGACGTCGGAGAGCGCGCTGATCATCAGAATCGGCGTCGCCACGCCCATGGTGCGCAGGGTGGTGACGATGGCCAGGCCATCGAGTTCCGGCAGCATGCGGTCGAGGGTGATCAGGTCGTAGTTGCCGCTGACGGCACGGTCGAGGCCTTCGCGGCCATTGTCGACCCAATCCACTTGCAGGCCGTGGCTGCTGAGTTCGGCAACGATTTCACGGGCAGTCACGGCGTCGTCTTCGATGGTCAAAATACGAGTCATAGAGCAGGCCTTGATCGGTTCAAACGGAATGGCAGCATTTTGCCAAGTATTTTCCGTCGCGCTTTAAATTAACTTTCATGTATAGCCTTTCACTCCTGCAAATTCCGACAGCGCTACGGATTTGGCTTCAATGCATAAAACCCGCTGCTTTCGGCCGATTGTTGCAATTTGCATGGTCCTGAGAAGTTCAGTCTTTTTAACCTGTTGAAAAATAACGATTTATTCAAAGTTGGCGAATGGCACGGTCGCTGCAATTCATCTGGTGACGAGTTGTAACACCATTTTTCATGCCTGGAGCACTACAACAATGAATAGATCCTCTGATGGGTTTTATCCTGCCTTCGAAGGAGAGTCGAGTAACGTGTCAGGCGTGTCCTGGGGCGCGATTTTCGCGGGCGCAGCGGCGGCCGCAGCACTGTCGATGATTCTGGTGCTGCTCGGCTTCGGTTTGGGATTCTCTGCCGTTTCACCTTGGGCCGGAGAGGGCGTGAGCGCCAAGAGCCTGGGGATTTCCACGATTGTCTGGCTCGCGGCGACGCAAATCATCGCTTCGGGCCTGGGTGGCTACATCGCCGGTCGCCTGCGGGTGAAGTGGGCCAACATGCACGGGGATGAAGTGTATTTCCGTGATACCGCCCATGGCTTCCTCGCCTGGTGTGTCGCCACGCTGGTAACTGCGGTGCTGGTGGTCGGTTCGGTCAGCAGCGTGATCAGTGGTGGTGTGCAGGCCGGTGCCAGTGTCGCCGGTGGCGCAGCGGCTGCTGCAACCCAGGCTGCCGGTACTGCCGCAGCCAACACCAACAGCGACCAGTACGGTTACTTTGTCGACAGCCTGTTCCGTGATGACCGCCCAGCGTCCGTCAGCGATGACGCCGCCCACGGCGCGGTGACCCGGATCTTCGCTCAGAGCCTGGCCAACGGCCAACTCAGCCCTGAAGACCGCACCTACCTCGCACAACTGGTTGCACAACGGACCAACCTGAGTCAGGCCGACGCCGAGAAACGTGTCGACGACGTTTATGCCCGCACTCAGAAAGCCATCGCTGACGCCAAAGTCAAAGCCCAACAGGCTGCCGACACCGCTGCCAAAGTCGCTGCCTGGACTTCGCTGTGGATGTTCATCGCGCTGTTGGCCGGTGCGTTCTTCGCCAGCCTCGCAGCCACCTTCGGCGGTCGTCGCCGGGATGCGGTCGAGTATGTCGAAGTCGAAACCTACGCCACCACGACCACGCTGCCTCCAGTCCGTTAAACAAGGAGAATCACCATGCGCTCTCTACTTCTGTTTTTCCTCGGTGTACCGATCCCGATCATCATCCTGATCGCCCTGTTCGTACACTGATCCGTTTGCTCTATTGAGGCCCATGCCTCGGCCGCTTTCACTTCACGGTGAAAGCGGCTTTTTCATGCCCGCCCCATTTCCCTGTAGGAGCTGCCGAAGGCTGCGATCTTTTGATCTTGCTCTTAAAAAACAACATCAAAAGATCGCAGCCTGCGGCAGCTCCTACAGGGGTAGAGGTGGATTTATCGATCTGGATCAATATTCGTCCTGGCGAGATCAACTAGCTTAAAAGATCCAGGCCCTTGTCGCGGTATCGACTACAGTGCTCCGGTGCGCAATTTGCTGCGCTCATGGAGTAGCCCGGCAGACCCCCAACAAACAAATAGAACGGGTCGCCAGGCAGAGCGCAGCAAGGAGCTGACGTAACCCCACCCCTGAACCTTTTCACGGATGAACTTCGTAATGCACTGCCTAGAACGCACCTTCGATATCCAGCCCCTGACCCAGGCGGATATGACCGTCCACATCAACGGCCAAGCGGTTACCGCGGCCATCGGCGAAACCGTCCTCAGCGTGATTCAGTCCCTCGGCGTGCGCCAGGTTGCGCGCAATGACCACAACCAGATCAGCGGCGCCTATTGCGGCATGGGCGTGTGCCAGTGCTGCCTGGTGAAAATCAACGGTCGCCACAAGCGCCGCGCCTGTCAGACCGTGGTACGCGAGGGCATGCAGATTGAAACGCAGGTCAACCGCATCAACGAGCAGGAGGTTGTATGAGCCTGCAACCGGTGATCGTCGGCGGTGGTCCGGCGGGGATGGCGGCGGCCATCGAACTGGCGCGCCATGGTGTGCGTTGCACGCTGCTGGAAGAGGCCTCGCGCCTGGGCGGTGTGGTCTATCGCGGGCCGCTGCGTGACGGCGTGCAACTGGATTATCTCGGGCCGCGTTATTCGGAAGCCCTGAGCAAACTGCACGGTGACTTCCAGGAGCAGGCCGGGCTGATCGACGTACGCCTCAATCACCGCGTGGTCGGCGCCGAAGGCACCCGCGCGCTGGTGGTGCTCGATGGCGACGAGCAACTGCACGAGATCGAATATCCGCAATTGCTGCTGGCCGCCGGTTGCCACGAGCGCAGCGTGCCGTTCCCCGGCTGGACCCTGCCGGGGGTGATCATGCTCGGCGGCCTGCAACTGCAAATCAAAAGTGGCGTGGTCAAGCCGCAAGGGCCGGTGATCATCGCCGGCACCGGGCCGCTGCTGCCGCTGGTGGCGACCCAGTTGCATGCGTCCGGGGTCAAGGTCGCGGGGGTGTATGAGGCCTGCGCCTTCGGCAAGATCGCCCGCGAGAGCCTGGCGCTGCTGAACAAACCGCAGCTGTTCCTCGACGGCCTGAGCATGCTTGCTTATCTGAAACTGCACGGCATCCCGATGAACTATGGCTGGGGCGTGGTCGAAGCGCATGGCGAAGGTGAACTGAAGAGCGTGACTGTTGCGCCGTATTCGGCCAGTTGGGAACCTGATCTGACTCAGGTCGAGCGCTTCGAAGCCCAGACCCTGGCAGTCGGTTACGGCTTCATCCCGCGCACCCAACTCAGTCAGCAGATGGGCCTCGATCACGGTTTCAGCGACGACGGCTATCTGCGCGCCAATTCTAATGTGTGGCAGCAAAGCAACGACCCGCACGTGCATCTGGCCGGTGACATGGGCGGGATTCGCGGCGGTGAAGCGGCGATGCTTGCGGGCAAGATCGCCGCGACCTCGATCCTCCTGCAACGCGGGGTGATCGAAGAAGAACTGGCACGGGTTTGCCGCGACCGTTACCTGGGCAAACTCAAATCCATCGTGCGCTTCCGTGCGGCGGTCGATCGCTACACCGAACGCGGTGTCGGCCAGACCGCTTTGCCGGCCGCCGACACGGTGATCTGCCGCTGCGAACACGCGACCCGCGCCGACATCGATCTGGCGCTGGAGCAGGGCGTGCAGGACATCGCCAGCCTGAAGATGCGCACACGGGTGAGCATGGGCGATTGTCAGGGGCGGATG
>NZ_QAIK01000143.1:64133-75978 GCF_003061005.1 Pseudomonas sp. HMWF021
GCTACTGCAGCGACCGCCTGCGTCAGGCCACCGGGCGCAAGGACGTCGGCTGGCTGCGTCCGCGTTTCCCGATCGATCCGATTCCATTTTCCGCGTTCCAGTCCGTCGGCACGGAGGCCGCTTCCCATGAGTAAGTTCTATGACGTGGTCATTGCCGGTGGCGGCGTGATCGGGGCGTCCTGCGCCTATCAATTGTCCAAGCGCGAGAATCTGAAGGTCGCGCTGATCGACGCCAAACGCCCGGGCAACGCCACCCGCGCTTCGGCCGGCGGCCTGTGGGCCATTGGCGAGTCGGTGGGGCTGGGATGCGGGGTGATTTTCTTCCGCATGATGTCGGCCAACCGCAAGCGCGAAACCCAGGGCGCGGCGGTCGCGGTGGACGCCAGCACGCCGCACATCCTGCCGGAGTCGTTCTTCGATTTCGCCTTGCAGTCCAACGCGCTGTACCCGCAACTGCACCGCGAGTTGATCGACAAGCACGGGATGGATTTCAAGTTCGAAAAGACCGGGCTGAAGTTCGTCATCTATGACGACGAGGACCGACTCTATGCCGAGCACATTGTCAGCTGCATTCCGCATCTGGCCGATCAGGTGCGCTGGCTCGATCAGGCTGCGTTGCGCGAAGCCGAACCGAGCGTCAGCCACGAGGCCCGGGGGGCGCTGGAATTTCTCTGCGATCACCAGGTCAGCCCGTTCCGCCTCGCCGATGCCTACATGGAAGGTGCGCGGCAGAATGGCGTCGATATCTACGTCAACACAAACGTCACCGGCGTGCTGCACCACGGCAACCGCGTGACGGGCGTGCAGACGGCCGAAGAGGGCGTGTTCCACTGCAAGACCCTGATCAACGCCGCTGGTGCCTGGGCGGCGGACTTGAGCGAGTGGGCCACCGGCGTGCGCATTCCGGTAAAACCCGTCAAGGGCCAGATCCTGCTGACCGAGCGCATGCCGAAAATCCTCAACGGCTGCCTGACCACCAGCGACTGCTACGTGGCGCAGAAGGACAACGGCGAGATCCTGATCGGCAGCACCACCGAAGACAAAGGCTTCGACGTCACCACCACCTACCCGGAAATCGCCGGGCTGGTGCAGGGCGCGGTGCGCTGCCTGCCGGGACTCAAGGACGTCAATCTCAAGCGCACCTGGGCCGGTTTGCGTCCGGGCTCGCCGGATGAACTGCCGATCCTCGGGCCGATGCGTGGGGTGGAGGGCTATCTGAATGCCTGCGGACACTTTCGCACCGGCATCCTGACCTCAGCGATCACCGGCGTGCTGCTGGACAAACTGGTCAACCAGGAAGCGCTGCCGCTGGATATCACACCGTTCCTGGCGGATCGGTTTGCGGTGGCACCGGTCAAGCAAGAGCGCGAGTTAGAGCTGGCCTGACCCAATCCCCTGTAGGAGCTGCCGCAGGCTGCGATCTTTTGATTTTGATTTTTAAGATCAAGATCAAAAGATCGCAGCCTGCGGCAGCTCCTACAGGGTTTTCGGGCGTTCACAAAACCTGTGGGAGCGGGCTTGCCCGCGAAGGCGTCAGGCCTGTCGGTACGAAATCTGGATCTGTGCAAGGAGCTCAGGCCTTGCGCGATTCCTCTTCCAGTTGATCCGACTCGAACAACCGCGCCAGTTCCGCCCGCGCTTCCTGGGCGGTTTGCAGGACCTTGGCGGCGTCGTCGTAGATCGCGTGCTGAGCCTCCAGCACCTGCTCGTCGTGGTGCTTGAAGCGCTTGATCCGCGCATCGGCCTGGGCCTGGGTCAGACCCAGCCCGACCAGCGTGCGCCGGCTCATTTCCAGGCTTGAGTAATAGGTCTCGCGAATCGCTTCGGCGCCGACATCCACCAGACGATGCACATGCTGACGGTTGCGCGCCCGGGCGATGATTTTCATGTGCGGATACAGCTTGCGCACGATCTCGGCGGTCTTGATGTTGGTCTCCGGGTCATCCGTGGCGATGACAAAATATTCCGCCTCGCCCACCTTCGCCGCATTTAGGATTTCCGGGCGCATCGGGTCGCCATAGAACACCGGCACGCCACCAAAACTGCGCGAAAGCTCGATGGTTTCCACCGAGGTATCGAGGGCCACGAACCTGATGTTCTGCGCCCGCAGAATCCGCGCCACGATCTGGCCCATACGGCCCATGCCGGCGATTACCACCCGTGGCGTGTCAGTGTCGATTTCGCGGAATTTCTCCGGCACTTCCACCGGCTGTACCTTGGGGCTGACCAGGCGTGCACAAATCAGCAACAACAGCGGCGTCACCGCCATCGACAGGGTGATCGTCAGCACCAGCAAGTCATACAGGCGCGGTTCGAACAAACCCTGATCGCGACCGATCTTGAACACCACGAAGGCGAATTCACCACCGGCCGCAAGGACGATACCGAGGCGGATCGCACTGATTTTGTTCAGGCCTCCGGCCAGCCGTCCCACCACAAACAGCAGCGGTAGCTTCAAACCGATCAACAGCAGCGTCAGCCCGAGTACGGTGACCGGCGCGCTGAGCAGCAGACCGAGATTGGCGCCCATGCCGACGCTGATGAAAAACAGCCCCAGCAGCAAGCCTTTGAACGGCTCGATCTGCGCCTCCAGCTCATGCCGGTATTCGGAGTCCGCCAACAGCAACCCGGCGAGAAACGCCCCCAGCGCCATCGACACCCCGACCAGATCCATCAGCCACGCCGTCCCGATCACCACCAGCAATGCGGTGGCCGTGGACACTTCCGGCAGGCCGGTTTTTGCCACCACGCGGAACACCGGACGCAGCAGATAACGCCCACCGACCACCACCACGGCAATGCTGCCGAGGACACGCAAACCGTGGTTCAGATCTTCGGCGGCACTGCTGCTGTGGTCGCTGCCGGCAAGCATTGGCACCAGCGCAATCAACGGGATTGCCGCGATGTCCTGAAACAGCAGAATCGCAAACGCCAGCCGCCCGTGGGGGCTGGTCAGTTCCTTGCGCTCGGCCAGGCTTTGCAGGCCGAATGCGGTGGACGACAGTGCCAGGCCGAGGCCGAGCACGATCGCACTGTTGAGCGGCTGGCCGAAGGCGAACAACGCCAGCACGCCGATCACCGACCCCGTCAGCAACACCTGCGCAAGCCCCACGCCGAACACCGATTTGCGCATCACCCACAAACGGCGCGGCGACAGCTCAAGACCGATGATGAACAACAGCAGCACCACGCCCAGCTCGGAGATATGACTGACGCTCTGAGGGTTGCCGATCAAGCCCAGCACCGACGGGCCGATGATCACCCCGGCAAACAGATACCCAAGCACCGCGCCCAGTTGCAGACGCTTGGCCAGGGGTACGGTGAGCACGGCCGCAAACAGAAACACGACAGCGGCTTGTAACAGATTGCCTTCATGGGGCATGACACAACTCCTGACAGCGTTACGGCGGGGGCAACAAGGATAAAGGCTGAATCGATTCAAGATCCACAGAAGATCCCTGTAGGAGCTGCCGCAGGCTGCGATCTTTTGATGTTGTTTTTGAAGATCAATATCAAGATCAAAAGATCGCAGCCTGCGGCAGCTCCTACAGGGGGCGGTGTGAGTCTGTAATAATTTGCATCAGTTGGTTACATTGATAGCCTTCGCGAATCAATCTTTTCGAGTCTGCCATGGCCATCAACTTCGATCTCAACGACCTGCAAGCCTTTCGCGCCGTGGTCGAACAGGGCAGTTTTCGCAAGGCTGCCGACACCGTGCGCCTGTCGCAGCCGGCGTTGAGCCGACGCATCGAAAAGCTTGAAGACGCGCTGGGCGTGAAACTGTTCGAGCGCACCACGCGCAAGGTCAGCCTGACCCAGGCCGGACGCGGATTCATGCCCAGCGTCGAACGTTTGCTCGATGATCTGGATGTGGCGTTGTTGGGCATCAGTGAAGTCGCATCGACCCGACTCGGTCATGTCACGGTGGCCTGCGTACCGTCGGCGGCGTATTACTTCATGCCGCGAGTGGTCGCCCGCTATCACCAGCAGTTTCCACGGATCAAGGTCAAAGTCCTCGACTCCAGCGCCCATGATGTGCTCAGCGCGGTGGTCAACGGCGAGGCGGATTTCGGTTTGAGTTTCCTCGGCACGCAGGATGCCAAAGTCGATTTCGAAGCGCTTGTGCAGGAGTGCTATGTGGTCGCCTGCCGTCGCGATCACCCGTTGGCCGGGCGCAGCAGCGTGACCTGGGACGAGTTCTATCAGCAGGATTACATCTCGCTCGACAAGACGTCCGGCAACCGTTTCCTGCTCGATCAGGCCTTGAGCAGCGTGGTGCCGCAGCGCCCGAGCATCTGCGAGACGCGGCACGTGACGACCATGATCGGTCTGGTCGAGGCGGGGCTTGGCGTGGCGGCGGTGCCGCTGATGGCGATGCCCGGGCCGGATCATCCGATCCTGACGCGGGTGCCGCTGACCGAGCCGCAAGTGATGCGCAGTGTCGGCATCATCAAGCGCCGGGGTCGCACGTTGACCCCGGCGGCACTGGAACTGGAGCGGCTGGTGGTGGAAATGAAAGTCCAGCCGCCAACGATCAGCGCTTGACTGAATCCAGCCCGGTGGCCTGCACGTCAGCCTGAGCGGCAGGCGCGGCGAGGTAGTCGAGCAGGGCCTTGGCCTCTTTCGGATGCTGCGCGCCGACCGGGATGCCGGCGGCAAAACGCGTCACCGACTGCACCGATTCCGGAATCTTGCCGACAAACGTCACCCCCGGCACCGGCAGCAATTCGCTGACCTGCTGGAAGCCCAGTTGATAATCGCCCGTGGCAACCACCGAGCCCACCGGGATTTTCGGGATCATCTTCGCTTTCGGTTTCAGTTGATCCTCGACACCGAGTTTGTTGAACAGCTCTTTCTCGATGTACACGCCGCTGGCGCTGTCGGAGTAGGCCACCGATTGTGCGTCGAGCAGGGTTTTCTTCAGGCTTTCGACACTGCTGATATCCGGCTTCGGCGCGCCTTCACGCACCACCAGGCCTATCCGTGAATCCGCCAACTCAACCCGCGAGGCCGGGTCGACCTTGCCCTGTTTGATCAGGTCGTCGAGAGCGTAGCCGACCATGATCACCACGTCGGCGTGTTCGCCACGAGCGAGGCGATTGGGGATCGCCTCCGGGGCTTTGCCCATCGACGGGCCGAGCTGGGTGTCGAGGGTGTTGCCGGTGGCCGCTGCGAATTTCGGGCCGAGGATTTTGTAGGCGGCGGTGAAACCGCCCGATGTCATCACGTTCAGCTGTTCCGCGTGTGCCAGCGCGCTGAACGCGAAGAGGGCGATGGCGCCGAGATTGATCAGTTTTTTCAAGGTGATTGCTCCTTATGCGACAACCGGTTGCAGGCGGCCGCCTGCACGGCGATAGAGGTACAACGTGGCGCACAACGCGCACAGCGCACCGACGCTCATCCAGTAACCTGGCGCGGCTTTGTCGCCGGTGTACTGGATCAGGAAGGTCGACATCGCTGGCGTGAAGCCGCCGAAAATTGCGGTTGCCAGGCTGTAGGCGAGGGAGAAACCGGCCACCCGCACTTCCACCGGCATGATCTCGGTCAACGCCGGGATCATCGCGCCGTTGTACATGCCGTAGATGAACGACAGCCACAGCAGCGATAGCAGCATGTGACTGAAGCTCGGCGCCTGCACCAGGTACGACAGCGCCGGGTAAGTGCTGGCCAGGGCCAGCAGCGACATCGCAATCAGCACCGGGCGCCGGCCGATGCGGTCGGACAACATGCCGCCAATCGGCAGCCAGAAGAAATTCGACACGCCCACCAGCAAAGTCACCAGCAACGCATCGGAAGTGCTCAGGTGCAGCACGGTTTTGCCGAACGTCGGCGCGTACACCGTAATCAGGTAGAACGCAGTGGTGGTCAGCGCGACCATCAGCATGCCGCCCAGCACCACCACCCAGTTCTGGCCGAGGGTGCGGAACACTTCTTTCATGCTCGGGCGGTGTTTGCGTGCAGCGAATTCTTCGGTTTCCGCCAGGTTACGGCGCAGCAGGAAGATGAACGGCACGATCATGCAGCCAACGAAAAACGGAATCCGCCAGCCCCAATCGGCCACCACGCTCGGCGCCATCCACGCGTTCAGCGCATAGCCCAACGCCGCCGCGACAATGATCGCCACTTGTTGACTGGCCGACTGCCAGGCCGTGAAAAAGCCCTTGCGGCCGGGCGTGGCGATTTCGGACAAGTACACCGAAACACCGCCCAGTTCTGCACCGGCGGAGAAGCCTTGCAACAGCCGTCCGATCAACACCAATGCCGGCGCAAACAGACCAATGGTTTCGTAGCCGGGCACCAGCACAATCAGGATCGTGCCGCTGGCCATGATCGACAGAGTGACGATCAGACCTTTGCGCCGACCGACGTCATCGATGTAGGCGCCGAGCACGATCGCCCCCAGAGGACGCATCAGAAAGCCTGCGCCGAATACGGCAAAGGTCATCATCAGGGAAGCGAATTCACTGCTCGCCGGAAAGAACACCGCCGCGATCTGCGTGGCGTAGAAGCCGAACAGAAAGAAGTCGAATTGTTCGAGGAAGTTGCCCGAGGTGACCCGGAAAATGGCGCCGGCCCGCGAGCCGCCGTGTGGGATTGAGGCTGTCATAGAAATGAACTCCACCGCTTTTATGACGTGCGCGACGTGGAAGTGGCGCACGGTTGTTATTGCGGCGGATGGTCGCGCAGGTGTAACCGGATGTTAATTGCATTGTTGGCATGGATTGATGCGCAAAGCGGATCAATCCCCTGAAACACCACCAGGCCCTGTGGGAGCGGGGTCGAGCACAAATCTTGCGGCAACACCAAACCTGTAGGAGTGAGCCTGCTCGCGATGACTTTGGGTCAGGCAATGAAGACGCTGAATGTACCGGCCCCTTCGCGAGCAAGCCCGCTCCCACGGTTTCCCGGGTCGATCACACATCCTGTTTCATCAGCGGCCCCTGTGGGAGCTGGCTTGCCAGCGATGACGATCTGCCTGCCAACTACAATCCCCCAACCACCCCGGGCAAAAAAACAAGGAATGATTTCCTGACTCAGCAGTCGGAGTACAGGCATCACCCATCTGAAGGAGGTTCACCGATGAACAGCAAAACCCTAATCGCCAGCCTGGCCCTCGTTGCCGGCATTGCCGGGATCAGCCCACTTGTTCAAGCGGCGCAAACCTCAAGCGAACCCACCGTCCAGTCCCCGACCAGCGACCGTGAATTGAAGGTCAACGACCGCGCCCCGGACATCTATCAGCGCAGCGACAAAGCGTTGAAAAACTGGAAACAGAAAGGTTTGAAAGCGCCGATCGACCAGGCGCAGTGGGTGCAGATCAACGACAAGTACGTGATGGTCATGATCACCAACGGAACCATCGTTGAGATGCAGCCTGTCGAGCGTTAATCCCCCCGAATCAAAAGCCCTGCGCATGCACTCGTGCAGGGCTTCCCACCCCAAAGCCCTCCTGTGTCTGGCCTCTTGCATCGCCAGACCCACAATAAGCGGAGTAATAGCGTTGCTCTGCGCCATCGGCTTGCCAATCACCGGCATTTCTGGGAAAACGGCCGCCAGTTAAGCAATCGAGTGAATGTCATGACCGATGAACTGCAGGTAATCGATCTCCAGGTGGGCGAGGGCAAGGCTGCCGTCAAAGGCGCGCTGATTACCACCCAATACACTGGCTGGCTGGAAGACGGCAGTGAGTTCGATTCTTCCCACAGCCGTGGCAAACCTTTCCAGTGCGTGATTGGCACGGGCCGGGTGATCAAGGGTTGGGATCAGGGACTGATGGGCATGCAAGTGGGCGGCAAGCGCAAACTGCTGGTGCCGGCGCATTTGGGCTACGGCGAGCGAACGATGGGCAAGATTCCGCCGCATTCGAATCTGGTGTTCGAGATTGAATTGCTGGAGGTTTTGACGCGGGAGGATTGAGGGGGGCGAGTGTTGAGGCCGTTCGGATGAGGGGCTAAGCCCCTCATCCCCATCTCTGTAGATTGAACGTTCGTTCGACGGGTCAGGCGAATGTGTCGATATCGTCAAGCGTGTCCTCAATGATTCCCTTTAGAGCAGGAAACCTGCTCTGAACGGTTTCGAGCGCGGGCAGGACGGTTTTGATATCTAGCTCGCCATGGCGTCGAGCGATGTGGCCAAGAGCGGTGACGGCAGACGCCACAATCGCTTCAGTTTTGTTGGTGAGATATTTCAGGCAGGTGTCTTGAGCCCAGGCTCTGTCGGTTTCATTCAGACCGATAGACACCAGCGCGCAAATGACATTTTCGTCGAGGTCGCTGGCAAGATGTCTTATGGCTTCATCATGGCTGAGTGATGGGTCTTGATAGATGAGGCTCATTTTTTTGCTCCGAGGATATTGCCTTTGTTGTCTACTTTTTTGGCTTTGATCAGCGCGTTTTTCATGTCTTGATGCAGTTTATCCCATGCCCGTACGTGACCGTGGTAGACATCTCCGCCCGTGCGATCAAAGACAACTAGCTCATTTGCATCCGGATCGACACCAATGCGGCGTGGCGATGTGGGTTTTACCTGAACAGAGTTTTCCAGCGCTTCCTGGCCATTAGTAGGCCCCTTGCTTTTGATGGGTGTATCTTTTTTTCCGTGGTAACTGGCCGCGTCGAACTCAAGTGCCAGGACAATATAGAGCGGTTTGATGCCTGAATTGGCGGGGAACACCAGAATGAAGTCCTGATATTCCGGTGGATAAACCGGATTAACGATGATTTTGTCCGCCTGCTCTGTCGGCGGATAAATCCAGATCTGAGGTGCTTGGGGCGGACTTTCCAGTGGCGGAATTTCTGTTGTATTGGAAGGGTCAACGGCAGGAGTCCAGATGAGTGTTGTCCCATTACCGAAGTCCGCGACGTGTTGGATGCCTTGCTCGACGAACTGCACGACAGGAATCATCTCCCAATCACTGCGCGTCTGGGTGTTGTACCCGTATCCTTTCAGAGTGCCGTCTGGCTGTTGTTCCAAGTGCAATCGGACACGAGTTCGGCCTTTCTCGAGTGAATTGAGTTGTTCCTCTGTGTACAGAGAACTGTCGCCCAAACTCGATGGCCAAAGCAGTGCGACTATTCCGAGAAGTGCTCCAGCGCCAACACCACCCGTCGTCACAGCTGCACCGCTCACTGCGCTACCACTTGTGCTTGCTAAGGCAGTCAGACTCAGAGCAAGAGTTCCTGCTGAGTTGGGCAAGTGGTTGGCGTAGATTTTTTTCAGCGGTATGTTTCCGGCGGCGTCTCGTTCGCGGCCGCCTAGCAGGGAAAACTCTCCAAAGTCGGACAGTTTCTCTACCGGTATAAAACCGGCGGGGCTTGTGTGATTGATAACACCATCAGGGAGTTTGCAGCTTTTGGTAAAAACACAGCCTTTAACATCGTGCTGATACGCTAGCGGTTGTTTGATCATTCGATCTTCATACGCCTGCTGCCTGGCCAGCATATCGTCATAAGCAGCTTGTCTTGCCTCCCTCTCCGCCAGTTCGCTGGTTGTCATGTAGCGGCTGGTAATGTGGTGACCGTCGCCGGCCGGTGGGTTTTGAACCCGGGGTATATCTTTTTTACGCACCATCAGCGTCCTTGTTACATCGTTTTTATAAGCGATGCGGACGCTATATCAAGGTGCTTTTTATAGCTGTAGGAAGGGTCTGAAATTCAAGTGATTGTTACAAATCTAAGAACCAAGCTAGGGGCATCGCAGCTTAATTAACTTAGCCAGCCGTCAAGTAAATCGTAGAGGCTTGACTGAGCAAGTGTGCGTATCAGTCAGGCGAGCTGACGCTTGAAGAAGCGCTTGGAGTCGGGTGGGTAACTCTTCATGGGTTAGCCTGTTTTCCCGGGTTTGACCTTTGGATATTCGATAGCAGAAAGGGCGTCTTCGCGAGCAGGTTCGCTCCTACAGCTGATCTCTGTCGTTCGTGAAGCTCGACTACAACGCCGATCCAAAGTGGGAGCGAGCCTGCTCGCGAAGAACGATCACGCAATCAGTCAGGCTGCAATTGCCATCGCGTTCAGCGTCTCAGCCACTGTCTTTGCAAGTGATGGAAACCGGCGTTTCACCCGCTGCAGCGCTGGCAGCACAGCCTCCATTTCAAGCCCATCAAGTTTCCCTAGAGCGTTCACGGCCGAGGCCACAATTGTTTCCCGCTCGCTTTCACACAACACCAGGCATGCGTTCTGCGCCCAGTGCCGATCCCGTTCGTTGAGGCCCATGGCGACTAATGCGGCGACGACGTGGGCATCTGTTTTATTGGTCATATGAAATTCTCCTTTGCGCCGTTTTCCTTGTGGCGAGGGAGCTTGCTCCCGCTGGGTTGCGAAGCGACCCCAAGTCCCATCGTTGCGGATCGGATCCGGATTTTCGACTGCTGTGCAGTCGAGCGGGAGCAAGCTCCTTCGCCACAGGGACGCTTTTCAGTTTCTGATCGGGGGGTCGAGGTTGTCGAGGGCACGGTTGACGGCGAGTTCGCCGAGCATCACCACTTGCTGAATGCCGAGCAGGGTGTTGCGGTAGGGCGTGTCGAGCAGGCCGGCGAAGTCGCTGAGCATGATGCTGGCCGAGGCCATGGATTCGCAGGCGTGGGCCAACAGTTCTTCGTTGTCCATGTCTGGCGCGACAACGAACATGTGGCTGGGTTTGCGCGGTTGCGGGGATGGCGGTTTCAGATAGTGATCGAGGGCGCGTTCGGCGGCTTCGTGGAGTTTTCGGGAATTTGGGTCGGAGTAGGGGGATGTCGAGTCTTGATCGGGGGATGCGTCCGCTTCAGGCGGATTTGGAGTTACTTTGAACATGGCTTGGATAACCTCAATGAGGCTGACACTGTCTTGCGACTAAACAATAGGTGGCAGCTGTGCGCAGGTTAGTCGACCGGTATCCAAGCCTTCACCGGCGCGCCCGAGGACGCCCTGCGCACAGCTACCATTTAGCGCAGGCGACTAGATACCTGACTAGATGACAGCTTGCGGACTTGGAAAAACACCGAGCGACTAAACCCGATCACTGACCATTCAGTGACGCGAACCAAGTTACCGATGCCCCTCAAACCGCACAAGCCGGCGGATTCTGGCGTACTTGTAGGCAAAGGCGCAAGGCGATGTAGCCTTGTGGATGATGCCGAAATGATGCTGCATTTTTCAGCCTGACATCGCCAGCAGGCTGGCTCCTACAGGGGAATCCGCGTCCGGAGCGGAACCCCGAGCACACCACTGGAAAAATGTAGGAGTGAGCCTGCTCGCGAAGGGGCCGGCACATCCGGCATCTTTATTAACAGGCCCACCGCCTTCGCGGGCAAGCCCGCTCCCACAAGGGTGTCGTGTCCGGCGTGAAATCTGGCAGCGCTGCCGAGCAAAGTGGGAGTGGGCCTGCTCGCGAAGGGTCCGGCACATTCAGCATCTTTACTGGCAGACCCACCGCCTTCGCGGGCAAGCCCGCTCCCACAAGGGTGTCGTGTCAGGCGTGAAATCTGGCAACGCTGCCGAGCAAATGTAGGAGTGAGCCTGCTCGCGAAGGGGCCGGCACATTCAGCATCTTTAGTGGCAGGCCCGCCGCCTTCGCGGGCAAGCCCGCTCCCACAAGGGTCTCGCGCCAGGCGTGAAATTTGGCAACGCTGCCGAGCAAATGTAGGAGTGAGCCTGCTCGCGAAGGGGTCGGCACATTCAGCATCTTTACTGGCAGGCCCACCGCCTTCGCGAGCAGGCTCGCTCCCACAAGGGGCTCGCGTAAGGCGTGAAATTTGGCAGCGCTGCCGGGCAAATGTAGGAGTGAGCCTGCTCGCGAAGGGGCCGGCTCATCCAGCATCTTTACTAGCAGGCACACCACCTTCGCGAGCAGCTGGCTCCCCCAGTGG
>NZ_QAIK01000017.1 GCF_003061005.1 Pseudomonas sp. HMWF021
AAGAACGGTCGTAGCTAAAAGCCCCCCACCCGGTTCCCACGCCATGACCACGCCCACCGACGGCAAGACCCCCAATCTCTCGAGCGACGAACAACACGAAGTCGAGAAAAACCAGCCGCCCCGCGCGGCGGTTCTGCATGAAATCATCCGCACCCAAGGCGATCAGGAGCTGGAGCGCAGCATCGCCGCACTGTGGTGGTCGGCGCTCGCCGCCGGGCTGACCATGGGCCTGTCACTGATGGGCATGGGCCTGCTTAATTCACGCCTGCCCGAGGGCGATGAATTCAAGGTCATCGCCAGTTTCGGCTACTGCGCCGGGTTCCTCGCGGTGATTCTCGCCCGCCAGCAACTGTTCACCGAAAACACCCTGACCGCCGTTCTGCCGGTGATGACCAAGCCGACCCTGGCCAATTTCGGCCGGTTGATCCGCTTGTGGGGCGTGGTCCTGTTCGGCAATTTGTGCGGCACGATTCTGGTGGCGTACGTGATGCTCGAGCTGCCGATCTTCGACACCAAGACTGATCACGCCTTCCTTGAAATCGGCCGCAAGGTCATGGAGAACCACGCCAGCCAGATGTTCGCCAAAGGCATCGTTTCCGGCTGGATGATCGCCACCATGGTCTGGATGATCCCGTCCATGGAGAGCGCGAAGATGTGGATCATCATCCTCATCACCTACCTGATGGCGCTCGGCGATTTCACCCACATCGTGGTCGGTTCGGCGGAAGTGTCGTATCTGGTGTTTGCCGGCGAGCTGCCGTGGAGTGATTTCTGGATGGTGTTTGCCGGGCCCACGCTGGCGGGGAACATCATCGGCGGCAGTTTCATCTTCGCCCTGATCAGCCACGCGCAGATCCGCAGCGAGAGCGGCGCGCCGAAAGAAAAAGGCATAGGGAAACACTCTGCGGATCAGGCCGAAAAGCCCGATCCGCAGCAGATCAAGAAATGATCAGTGTTGCGCAGACTCGGCCGCTGGGGCCGGCTCGTCACGGGTGGCGTGCTTGACCAGTTTGCCGATGGTCAAGCCCTGCAACAGGATCGACGACAGCACCACGATGTAGGTGATGCTCAGCAGCAGATCGCGCTCCGGGCCCAATGGCAAGGCCAGCGCCAGCGCCACCGAGACACCGCCGCGCAAACCGCCCCAGGTCAGGATGCGAATGGTGCCACGCGGCACCGTGCGCCAACGCCGCAGCAGAACGATCGCCGGGGCCACGGTGAGCAGGCGCGACAGCACAATCGCCAACGCCAGCAAACTGGCCGCCGCCACGTGCGCCCAGTTGAACGGCAGCAGCAACAGCTCCATGCCGATCAGCGCGAACAGCAGGGCGTTGAGCATGTCATCGAGCAGCTCCCAGAAGCCGTCGAGGTACTTGCGGGTCATGTCGTTCATCGCCAGGTTGCGCCCCAGGTTGCCGATGATCAGACCCGCCACCACCATCGCAATCGGCGCCGAGACGTGCAGCTCGGTGGCCATCGCCGAACCGCCGATCACCAGCGCCAGGGTCAGCATCACGGTGATCTGATGCTGCTGGACGCTTTTGATCATCCGGTACACCCCATAACCGATCAGCCCGCCGAACAGCACCCCGCCAATGGCTTCGTGAACGAACAGCATGGCCGTGGCGCCGATGGTCGGCGTTTCACCCAGTTGAGCGATGCCCAGCAACACGGTGAACACCACCACCGCAGTGCCGTCGTTGAACAGCGACTCGCCGACGATGGTGGTTTTCAGTGGCTTCGAGGCATTGGCCGTACGCAGTACGCCGAGCACCGCAATCGGGTCGGTCGGCGAAATCAGCGCGCCGAACAGCAGGCAGTAGAGGAAGCTCACGTGCCAGCCGAACAGGGCAAAAATGTAGTAGGCGAGGCTGCCGATCACGGCGGTGGCAATCAGCACACCGAAGGTCGCCAGCAGGCCGATGGGCCAGCGGTAGCTGCGCAGGTCGTTCAGGTTGACGTGCAGGGCGCCGGCGAACAGCAGGAACGACAGCATCCAGTTCATCAGCAGATCGCCGAAATCGATCTGGCCGATCAGTTGCTGCACGCGTTCTTCGAGGCCGGGATAACCGAGCACGCTCAGGCCTTGCAGCAACAGGGAGAACATCAGCGCGGTGACCATCACGCCGATGGTCGGCGGCAGGCCGATGAAGCGGTAATTGACGAAGGTGAGAAGGGTGGTGAGGCAGATAAAAGCGGCGACAAGTTCTAGCATCCGGGCTCCATTGGATGGGGGGTGGAAAGACAGCGCCCCGATTCTTCGGCGCAAAGGTTGGATGGGCTGATCCGGGGTTGGGACACAATCGAGTCCCCTCGGTTGGTCAGCTGCACACATTGGTGTAGGGTCATCAACAAAAATTCAAGGAGTGGGACGTGGCGGCGACAGTTCTGGTGTTGATGGCGGCGCTGTTGCATGCGACGTGGAATACCCTGATCAAGTTCAGTGCCGAACGGTTGCTGGTGGTGGCGTGCATGGACACGGTGGCGCTCTTGTTCGTGGCGCTGGCATTTCCATTCATCAGTCTGCCGCCGCTGGAGATCTGGCCGTGGATTCTGGCGTCGGCAGCATTCGAGCTGCTGTATCGCTATTTACTGATACAGGCCTATCGGGTCGGCGACCTCGGGTTGGTTTATCCGTTGATGCGCGGCTTGTCGCCGCTGGTGGTGCTGGCGCTGACCTTGATCTTTGCCGGCGAAGTGCTCACCGCGCAGCAGATCTTCGGGATCATGCTGATTCCCTTGGGCATGGCATGTCTGCTCTGGCAGGGCGGTGGCGGCAAGCATCTGCCGTGGTCGATGCTGCCGGTGGTGGCGCTGATCGGGCTGTGTATCGGCTGCTACACCTACATTGACGGTCAGGCCTTGCGGCGCTGGTCGCATCCACTGGATTACCTGGTCTGGGTCACGCTGCTCAGTGCCTGGCCGTTTCCGTTGCTGGCGTGGGTCGCCAAACGCCCGGCGTTCCTGGTGTTCTGGCGCGAGCAGTGGAAGCTGGGCCTGGCGGTCGGGTTCTGTGTGTTGTTCAGCTACGCTCTGGTGCTGTGGGCGATGCAGTTGGGCTCGATTGCCGAAGCGGCAGCGCTGCGTGAAATCAGCGTGATTCTGGTGGTGCTGTTCGGCATGCGATACCTCAAAGAACCTTTCGGCAGACCGCGGCTCTTAGCCTGTGGGCTGGTGCTGATCGGCATGCTGGTGATGAAGTTCTGACTGCCCGCCATTTCTATCACTTGAAGAAGGACGGCTCTATGACGGTAGCTCTGTGGTGCGTGTTGATCGCGATTTTCCTGCCCTATATCTGCACGGGCGTGGCCAAGGCAGTGGGCGGCTACCGACTGAGCGACAACCATGATCCCCGGGACTTTCTGGAAAGTCTCAACGGCGTGGCCCGGCGTGCGCATGCGGCCCAGCTGAACAGCTTCGAAGTGACCCCGGCGTTTGCCGCGGCGGTGATCGTTGCGCATCTGGTGGGCACGGCGCAGCTGGTGACAGTGAATGTGCTGGCGGTGATGTTTATCACCAGTCGCCTGCTGTACATCATCTGCTACCTGGCGGACTGGGCGATTCTGCGGTCGCTGGTGTGGTTTGTGGGGATGGGGTTGATTGCTGCTTTCTTCTTTGTGTCGGTATAGATAAAGCAGGATCAAAAGATCGCAGCCTGCGGCAGCTCCTACAGGGAATATGTATCAACCCTGTAGGAGCTGCCGAAGGCTGCGATCTTTTGCTTTTCAGGGTTTGTCAGCCACCTGTGGCACTTGCGGCAATGCCGCGCCTTTGGGCCAGAGCATCCAGATCTGCCCCTGCTGTTTCATGTCGCCGGCCAGTTGCCCGGCCGCATCACCGGTGCCCCAGAACAGGTCCGCACGCACCTCGCCGGCAATCGCGCCGCCGGTGTCCTGCGCCGCGACCGGGCGAACCAGAGCAGTGCCGTCCGGGCGGGTGGTCGACAGCCACAGCAGACTGCCCAACGGAATCACCTTGCGATCCACCGCCGCGCTATAGCCGGCCGTCAGCGGTACGTTCAACGAGCCGCGCGGGCCTTCGTTGCTGTCAGGGTTGCGGGTGAAGAACACATAGCTCGGGTTGCTGCCCAGCAGTTCCGGAATACGCGACGGGTTGGCCTTGGCCCAGTTGCTGATCGCGCCCATGGTCACGTCTTCTTTCTTCAGCTCGCCTTGCTCGACCAGCCAACGGCCGATCGGTCGATACGGGTGGCCGTTCTGGTCGGCGTAGGCGATGCGCAGTTGTTTGCCGTCCGGTGTCTGGATCCGCCCGGAACCCTGGATCTGCAAAAACTGCAGGTTCATCGGATCGGTCAGGTACGCCACCACCGGGGCTTTCACGCCTTTGGATTCAATGGTTGCCGCGTCGTCGTACGGTTTGAGCACCCGACCTTCGAGGCGACCGCGCAGGCGCTTGCCCTTGAGCTCCGGGTAAATGCTGTCGAGCGAGACGATGATCATGTCTTCAGGCACGCCATACACCGGCACGTTGGCCACGTCCGTGGGGGTGATGCTGCCGGGGTAGACCGGTTCGTAGTAGCCGGTGATCAGGCCGTTGGGGTTGTCATGCTCGGCGCGCAGGCCATACACCTCCAGGTTCTGCTTGAGGAAGGCGCGGATTTCGCTGGCGCTTTGCGGCACATTGGCGGCTGCGGCGCAGGTGCCGCCCCAGATCGGGTCGGCCTTGAGCCGGGTGCAGGCGCTGCGCCATGAACCGAAACCGGCGACCAGATCGCTGTCGGACACGGCCGGCAAGGCTTCCCAGGTAGCGCTGGAGTAAGTGGCCAAGGCGTGGGTTTTCGGTTTGTCTGTGTCACTGCCGGTGCAACCGGCAAGGATTGCCAGCAGCGGCAGGGTTGCGATCAGCGGGTGACGCCAGGCCTTGAAACGGCTGTTCATGGAGTGATTCCTGTGCCGGTTGCCCAAGTGCTCCATGCGCTCGGGCAACCCGTATTTTTAATAGGGCTATTGGTGTTTGTCCGCGACGCGAGGATACTGGCCGCCGAATTCCGTGACCTGAAGCCACCATGACTCTTAAAAGCATTTCTGTTGTATTGCTGGCCTGTCTGACGCTGTCCGCCTGTGGCGGTGTCGATCCGAATTCCCCGCTGGGGCAACGCAAGGCAATCTTCAAGCAGATGCTCAAGACCGGCGAAGACCTGGGTGGCATGTTGCGCGGACGCATTCCGTTCGACGGGCCGAAATTCGCCGAAGGCGCGGTGAAGCTCGATGCGTTGTCCCATGAGCCGTGGAAGCATTTCCCGCAGGTGCGTGAAGAAGATCACACCAGTGCCAAGGACGATGTCTGGCTGCGTCAGGCACGTTTTCAGGAATTGGCCCGCAACCTTGAGGCGGCCACCAGTGAACTGGTGATTGCCAGCAAGGTTCAGCCGTACAAGGCCAGCAACCTGGGACCTGCGGTGCAGAAGGTTGAAGATGCCTGCAGCGCTTGCCATAAAGAGTTTCGCGATCATTGACTTCTGTTGTTTGAGCTGACGCCTTCGCGAGCAAGCCCGCTCCCACACTGGATCTGTGTCGTTCACAAATCAAATGTGGGAGCGGGCTTGCTCGCGAAGAGGGCATCAAATTCCCCGCATTACCGGTTACTTGTCGATCTGGTCCAGCGCGTCCTGCAGTTCCTTGCGCGACTCGGCGAGCTTGTTCTTGCGCTTGTCGATCTTCTCCGGATCGCCCTTCTTCATCGCCTTGTCCAGATCAGCCTGGCGCTTGCTGACTTCGTGCTTGGCTTCCAGCACCTTGTTTTCGCGCTCTTTCTTCAGGCCGGCATCGGTGCAGTTCTTCGTCACTTCATCCAGAGCGGTTTGCAGGCCGGCCTGTTGATCGGTATTGCCACGGGATTTGGCTTGTTCGAGCTGATTGATGATGCCCTGCTTCTTCGCGGCGCAACCGGTCAGGCCTGGCGCATCTTCGTCAGCCATCACAGGCGCGGTCAGAACGCCACAGAGGGTCAGCAAGGCAAGCGGTGCAAGAAATTTCATAAAAGCTCCATGTGCAAAGGCAATCGGGTCGGGGGCACTGCGCAGTTTGAGCGTCTGGTGGCCCTTCGGTTCCCGGCAGCCGGGGATTGCGTGTTCAGAAACCGTCGATTCCGGCGGCGCGTAAGGTGTCACTCAGGGCCAGCACCTGCGGATCGCGAAAGAAAGCGCTCAATTGCGCCGCGCGGCCCGGGCCGATTCCGGCTTCCGTCTGCCATTGTTCGGTGTCGCGTTGTGCCAGTGCCTGCCACGAGTCGGCCAGTTGCGCCTGGCCGGTCGGCGGTAGACCCATTGCTTTCAGCCACTGCGTGAAAGGCCTTTGTCGGGCACTGTGAAAACTGTGCATCAGGCGTGCACTGCTGCGCTCGCCGAAGCCGGCAATGTTAGCAAGCTCTGGCTCGTCGAGGGTCAACCAATCCAGCAGGTTGTTCAGGCGGCCTGTTTCCAGAAGTTTCTCCCAGGTACCACGACCGACATTCTGCATCGCCAGACCTTGCTTGCCACTGAGCCACGTCAGGCGCGCGAGAAACTGGCTTTCGCAACCGGGTGTCGGCTGCCAGCAACTCAAGGCGTGGAAGTCGCGCGTGTCGGGAATGTCGAGGGCGGCTCGTTCAGTGGTGCGCAACACCACGCTGTCGAGACGCGGAATCGTCAGCCCGGCCAGGCTGATTGCCACCTGATCACCGGGCCGGATGTCCAGGGCCTGCCAACGCTTGAGTGAGCCGGCGCTGACCCGTTTGATCTCGCGGTCATCGAGCCTCACGGGCATCAGCTCCAGCACTGGCGTAATGCGCCCGGTGCGCCCGACCTTGAAATTCACCTTGCGCACTTCGGCCAGTGCCCGGGCGAACGGGTATTTCCAGGCGACGGCCCAATAGGGTGAATTCGCCTGCCAGCGCTCGGCGGGTGGGCGCTGGCTCTGGCGCAGAACAATGCCGTCGCTGGCAAATGGCAGGGGGGATCGATACCAGTGGTCCCGCCATTGTTGCGCGTCGGCAAGGTCGCTGATGGCATGACTGAACGGGGCTGTCGGAGTGAAGCCCAAGGTCGCCAGCGTCGAAATCCGTTCAGGCAGACTTGCGGGGCCTTGCGGCCAGTCCCAGACGAACAGGCCGATCCCCGCTGCTTGTTCCTTGCTCAGGTTTTTACGATTCATCAGCCCGGCAACAGTGGCCCGGGCGTTGACGCTGCCGGCGCTGGCCTGCACATGCTGGTTCAGGCGCCAGTAGAGTTCGCCCTGCACCAGCAGATCGATGGGCTGGGTCAGTTGTTGGGGAATGGTCGGGATCTCTCGTGCCGCCGCTGTCCAGTCCTGGCCGCTGATACCGTCACCACGACTGATCGCCTGCTGCAGCGATCCTCGGCGATAAACCAGCGTGACCGCTACGCCATCGACCTTGGGTTGTACCCAGACGTCCTGACGATCCTTTAACCATGCTTGAACGGCGGCCGCTTCGTGAAGCTTGTCCAGGCCGGTGTGGGCGACTGGATGCGCGATTGAGCCAGACGCTGTGCGCAAAGGTTCGGGCGCCGGGGGCTGCTGGAAGCATTGGCGCCATTGGTTGAGGCGCAGGCGTGATTGGTCATAGAGGTCGTCGGCAATGAGGGAGCGGCCTTCACGGTGGTAGGCGTCGTCCCATTGGTCGATCTGTTTTTGCAGGGCGGAGATTTCCATGTTTGCCCTGCTGGCAGACCAGTCGGGGCAGGCTGAGTAAGCGATCAGAGGGGCGAAGCTCAGCAGAACAACGGAAAACAGGCGCAGCGTGGCAAGCATTTTGAGCGTCCTTGCTCAGGGGGAATGCTTGAAGGCTAGGCGAGGATTGCGGGTCGGGTAGCCTGAGTGTTTTGCGGGGTGTTGCGCAGCGTTAAAGTCAAAAGATCGCAGCCTTCGGCAGCTCCTACAGGGGGATGCGTTGTGTAGGAGCTGCCGAAGGCTGCGATCTTTTGCTCTTGGAAAACATGAAAAAGCCCCGCACGGCGCGAACCGTGCGGGGCTTTTTTGCAGCCGGGGAATTACAGGCCAGCGGCAGAACGCAGAGCGTCGGCGCGGTCGGTTTTTTCCCAGGTGAAGGTGGTGAAGGTGTCTTCGCCAACAGTCTTGGTCTGCGGAGCACGACCGAAGTGGCCGTAGGCTGCAGTTTCCTGGTACATCGGGTGCAGCAGATCGAGCATGGTGGTGATCGCGTATGGACGCAGGTCGAACACTTCACGCACCAGTTTGATGATCTTGTCATCGCTGATCTTGCCGGTGCCGAAGGTGTTCAGCGAGATCGAGGTAGGCTGGGCCACACCGATGGCGTAGGACACCTGAATCTCGCAACGCTCGGCCAGGCCGGCCGCCACGATGTTCTTGGCAACATAACGGCCAGCGTAGGCAGCCGAACGGTCAACCTTCGATGGATCTTTACCGGAGAACGCGCCACCGCCGTGACGAGCCATGCCGCCGTAGCTGTCGACGATGATCTTGCGACCGGTCAGACCGCAGTCACCTACCGGGCCGCCAATGATGAACTGGCCGGTCGGGTTGATGTGGAACTGGGTGTCTTTGCTCAGCAGTTCGGCAGGCAGCACGTGCTTGACGATCAGCTCCATCACGCCTTCGCGCAGGTCTTTGTACGACACTTCAGGGTTGTGCTGGGTCGACAGTACAACGGCATCGATACCGACCACCTTGCCGCCTTCGTAACGGCAAGTCACTTGCGACTTGGCGTCCGGACGCAGCCAAGGCAGCAGACCCGATTTACGGGCTTCGGCCTGACGCTGCACCAACTGGTGCGAGAAGGTGATCGGTGCTGGCATCAGCACGTCGGTTTCGTTGCTGGCGTAGCCGAACATCAGGCCCTGGTCGCCGGCGCCCTGATCTTCAGGCTTGGCACGGTCAACACCCTGGTTGATGTCAGGGGACTGCTTGCCGATGATGTTCATCACGCCGCAGGTCGCGCCGTCGAAGCCGACTTCGGAACTGGTGTAGCCGATGTCGCAGATCACGTCACGAACGATCTGCTCCAGGTCAACCCAGGCGCTGGTGGTCACTTCACCGGCAACGATGGCCACACCGGTCTTGACCAGGGTTTCCACGGCAACGCGTGCGTGTTTGTCCTGGGCAATAATGGCGTCCAGCACCGCATCGGAAATCTGGTCGGCGATTTTGTCCGGATGTCCTTCAGACACGGACTCGGAGGTGAAGAGGGAGTATTCGCTCATCTCGATGTTTTCCTGAATTTACCGATGGTGAGTGTCGCCAGCCGGTCGCTGAAAGTGGCGAACCTGGATCTGGAAACCATTACGTAAGCCTACATAGAGGCTTTCCCCGGGAACGAGTCCCGCAGCGGTGGCCCAACGGGCCAAATCGTCCTGTTCAAACCCCAACCACAGATCACCGCAGGCCTCCCTGGCCCAACTCTGGTTGTGGCTACATAACTCTGTCACGAGCAGGCTACCGCCCGGTTGCAGCAGGCCGGCCATGTGCTTGAGCGCTTCGGCCGGCGCGGCGAAATGGTGCAACACCATGTTCAGTACCACGCAATCGGCCGTCAGGCTTGTGCCATTCAATGCATCGGCCAATTGCAGGCTGACGTTAGCCAGCCGTTCACGTTCACATACCTGACGCGCCAGTTCGAGCATCGCCGGGCTGTTGTCCAGCGCGGTTACGGTGCCGAAGCGGCGGGCCAGTTCCGGCAGAAAAGCACCATCGCCGGGGCCGACCTCAATGGCCGTGGCAGCACCATTGAAGTTCAGTTTGTCGAGCAGGGCCAGCACGCTGTCGCGGTACTGCGGCAGGCCTGCGATCAAGTCTTGCTGGGCGCGGAATTTTTCCGCGACCCGAGTGAAAAAATCCTGGCTGGCGGCTTCACGTTGGCCGTGGACCTGAGCGATGCGCGTCTGCACGTCGTCCGGCAGCGCCAGATTGTCGACTTCTTCTAACAACGCGGCGTGCAACTTGCCGCCCAGCAATTCGGTGTGGGGCAGGGCGCGGCGATAGAAAATCGCGTTGCCTTCGCGGCGTGTTGCTACCAGATCCGCCTGGGCCAGCACCTTGAGGTGGTGGCTCATGCCCGACTGACCGATACCGAAAATCTGCGCCAGCTCCAGTACGCCGAACGAATCGTTGGCCAGCGCGCGCAATACATTCAGGCGCAGCGGATCGCCACCGGCCTTGCACAGGGCCGCCAGCTCGTCGCAGTCGTCATGGCGAATGGAAGGCACGCGTAAGTTCATGGGGCAGCAGTCTAGTGACGGTGGGAAATCGCCGCAAGGGCAATATCAAAAAGTTTTGATATTGCTCGATAGATGGCACTTCTCACTGGCTGGTTAACTCTACAAACGAACAGCGGAAAGGTTTCACCAGACGAAACCGCCGCCCAGCACGGGAAAAACGCCTCTGGATGACTATCTGTCATTGCCCCGAAGCGCTCCGGTGAGGGAAAATGCCCTCCTTTTTTCCGTTTCAATCTATTCACACCCAGGAGATCAGCGATGCCTAGCCGTCGTGAGCGTGCCAACGCCATTCGTGCCCTCAGCATGGATGCCGTGCAAAAAGCCAACAGCGGCCATCCCGGTGCCCCCATGGGTATGGCAGATATCGCCGAAGTGCTTTGGCGCGACTACCTCAAGCACAACCCGAGCAATCCATCGTTCGCCGACCGTGACCGCTTCGTGCTGTCCAACGGCCACGGTTCGATGTTGATCTACTCGCTGCTGCACCTGACCGGTTACGACCTGTCGATCGACGACCTCAAGCAGTTCCGTCAACTGCACAGCCGCACCCCGGGCCACCCGGAATTCGGCTACACCCCGGGCGTCGAGACCACCACCGGCCCGTTGGGTCAGGGCCTGGCCAACGCCGTCGGCTTCGCGCTGGCAGAAAAGGTTCTGGGCGCGCAGTTCAACCGTCCTGGCCACAACATCGTTGACCACCACACCTACGTGTTCCTCGGTGATGGCTGCATGATGGAAGGCATTTCCCACGAAGTCGCTTCCCTGGCCGGTACGCTGGGCCTGGGCAAGCTGATCGCCTTCTACGATGACAACGGCATCTCCATCGACGGCGAAGTCGAAGGCTGGTTCACCGATGACACCCCGAAGCGTTTCGAATCCTACAACTGGCAGGTGATCCGCAACGTCGACGGGCACGATCCGGAAGAGATCAAGACCGCCATCGAGACCGCACGCAAGAGCCCGCTGCCGACCCTGATCTGCTGCAAGACCACCATCGGTTTCGGTTCGCCGAACAAGCAGGGCAAGGAAGATTGCCACGGCGCCCCACTGGGTGACGCGGAAATCGCCCTGACCCGTCAGGCGCTGAACTGGAACTACGGCCCGTTCGAAATCCCGGCCGACATCTATGCCGAGTGGGATGCCAAGGAAAAAGGTCGCGCTGCCGAAGCCGAGTGGGATCAGCGTTTCGCTGCCTACTCCGCCGCGTTCCCGACCGAAGCCAACGAGCTGATCCGTCGTCTGAGCGGCGAACTGCCGGCTGACTTCGCCGAAAAAGCCTCGGCCTACATCGCTGAAGTGGCGGCCAAGGGCGAAACCATCGCCAGCCGTAAAGCCAGCCAGAACACCCTGAACGCGTTCGGCCCGCTGCTGCCGGAACTGCTCGGCGGTTCGGCTGACCTGGCCGGTTCCAACCTGACCCTGTGGAAAGGTTGCAAGGGCGTCAATGCTGAAGACGCCAGCGGCAACTACATGTACTACGGTGTGCGCGAATTCGGCATGACCGCGATCATGAACGGCGTATCCCTGCACGGCGGCCTGGTGCCTTACGGCGCGACCTTCCTGATGTTCATGGAATATGCGCGCAACGCCGTGCGCATGTCGGCGCTGATGAAGAAGCGTGTGATCCACGTCTACACCCACGACTCCATCGGTCTGGGCGAAGACGGCCCGACGCACCAGCCGATCGAACAACTGACCAGCCTGCGCACCACGCCGAACCTCGACACCTGGCGTCCAGCCGATGCCGTTGAATCGGCAGTGGCCTGGAAAAACGCGCTGGAGCGTAAGGACGGCCCATCGGCACTGATCTTCTCGCGTCAGAACCTGCAGCACCAGGAACGCGATGCCGGCCAGATCGCCGACATCAGCCGTGGTGGCTACGTGTTGAAGGATTGCGCAGGCGAGCCTGAGCTGATCCTGATCGCCACCGGTTCGGAAGTCGGTCTGGCCGTTCAGGCCTACGACAAGCTGACCGAACAAGGCCGCAAGGTGCGCGTGGTTTCCATGCCTTGCACCAGCGTGTTCGACGCTCAGGACGCCGGCTACAAGCAATCGGTGCTGCCGTTGCAGGTCAGCGCCCGTATCGCGATCGAAGCGGCTCACGCCGACTTCTGGTTCAAGTACGTGGGCCTGGAAGGCCGCGTGATCGGCATGACCACCTACGGTGAGTCGGCTCCGGCTTCGGCACTGTTCGAAGAGTTCGGCTTCACCCTGGACAACATCCTGGGTCAGGCTGAAGAGCTGCTGGAAGACTAAGCAGTACGAATGCGGTAGCCCCGGCTGCCGCGTTCCCCTGTAGGAGCTGCCGGAGGCTGCGATCTTTTGATCTTGATCTAAAAACAGGATCAAAAGATCGCAGCCTTCGGCAGCTCCTACATGGGGTTGTGTTGTTAGCGAATACTATCGAGAACCCCATGCCTCAACCGCGTCCCTACAAAGTTGCACTCAACGGCTACGGCCGGATTGGTCGTTGCGTCTTGCGTGCGTTGTTCGAGCGAGGCTCGACGGCAGGGTTTGAAATTGTCGCGATCAACGATCTGGCCGACATGGCCAGCATCGAATACCTGACACGCTTCGACTCCACCCACGGCCGCTTTCCCGGCGAAGTGCGAGTAGACGGCGATTGTCTGCATATTAATGGCGACTGCGTGAAGGTCCTGCGCAGTGCCACCCCCGAAGGCATCGACTGGGCGGCGCTAGGCGTCGACCTGGTGCTCGAATGCTCCGGCGCTTACCACACTCGCGAAGACGGCCAGCGGTTCCTCGACGCCGGCGCGCCACGGGTGCTGTTCTCGCAGCCGATGGCCAGCGAGGCGGATGTCGACGCCACCATCGTCTACGGCGTCAATCAGGATTGCCTGACCGGCGCCGAACTGCTGGTATCCAACGCCTCCTGCACCACCAATTGCGGTGTGCCGCTGTTGCGTCTGCTGGACAAGGCGATCGGCCTGGATTACGTGTCGATCACCACGATTCACTCGGCAATGAACGATCAGCCGGTGATCGACGCCTATCACCACGAAGACCTGCGCCGCACCCGTTCGGCGTTCCAGTCGGTGATCCCGGTGTCCACTGGTCTGGCGCGTGGTATCGAGCGCCTGCTGCCGGAACTTGCCGGGCGAATTCAGGCCAAAGCCGTACGCGTGCCGACGGTCAACGTGTCCTGCCTCGACATCACGATGCAGACCGCCACCGCGACCGATGCCAACGAGGTCAACCGGATCCTGCGCGAGGCCGCCACCAGCGGCCCGCTCAAGGGCCTGCTGGCCTACACCGAGTTGCCGCACGCCAGCTGTGATTTCAACCATGACCCACATTCGGCCATCGTCGATGCCAGTCAGACCCGTGTTTCCGGCCCCAAACTGGTGAACATCCTGGCCTGGTTCGACAACGAATGGGGTTTTGCCAACCGAATGCTGGACGTTGCAGAACACTATCTGCAAACAGCGATTTCAAAAAAACCTGCTCTCTAAGAACAGTTACTCAGGAAGTGCGACCCATGACCGTGTTGAAGATGTCCGACCTCGATCTGCAAGGTAAGCGCGTATTGATCCGCGAAGACCTCAACGTCCCAGTCAAGGACGGTGTTGTCACCAGCGATGCGCGTATCCTGGCTTCGCTGCCGACCATCAAGCTGGCCCTGGAAAAAGGCGCGGCGGTGATGGTGTGTTCGCACCTGGGCCGTCCGACCGAAGGCGAGTTCTCCGCCGAGAACAGCCTCAAGCCAGTCGCCGACTACCTGAGCAAGGCCCTGGGCCGCGACGTGCCGCTGGTGGCCGATTACCTGGGCGGTGTTGACGTCAAGGCCGGCGACATCGTGCTGTTCGAAAACGTGCGCTTCAACAAGGGCGAGAAAAAGAACGCCGATGACCTGGCTCAGCAATACGCCGCCCTGTGCGACGTGTTCGTGATGGACGCTTTCGGCACCGCACACCGCGCTGAAGGTTCGACGCATGGTGTGGCCAAGTTCGCCAAAGTCGCCGCTGCTGGCCCGCTGCTGGCGGCTGAGCTGGAGGCACTGGGCAAGGCGCTGGGCGCACCGGCCAAGCCGATGGCGGCCATCGTTGCCGGCTCCAAGGTCTCGACCAAACTCGACGTGCTCAACAGCCTGAGCCAGATCTGCGATCAACTGATCGTCGGCGGCGGCATCGCCAACACCTTCCTGGCGGCTGCTGGTCACCCGGTCGGCAAGTCGCTGTACGAGCCGGACCTGCTCGACACCGCGCGCGCCATCGCTGCCAAGGTCAGCGTGCCGCTGCCGGTGGACGTGGTCGTTGCCAAGGAATTCGCCGAAAGCGCCGAAGCCACCGTCAAGCTGATCGCTGACGTTGCCGCTGACGACATGATCCTGGATATCGGCCCGCAAACCGCAGCCAACTTCGCCGAACTGCTGAAATCGTCGAAAACCATTCTGTGGAACGGCCCGGTCGGCGTGTTCGAATTCGACCAGTTCGGCAACGGCACCAAAGTGCTGGCCCAGGCCATCGCAGACAGCGCCGCATTCTCCATTGCCGGCGGTGGCGACACCCTGGCGGCCATCGATAAATATGGCGTGGCCGAGCAAATCTCCTACATTTCCACCGGTGGCGGCGCGTTCCTCGAATTCGTCGAAGGCAAGGTGCTGCCAGCCGTTGAAGTCCTGGAAAGCCGGGCCAAGGCCTGAGGCCGCCCGTTTGGCCAGGCAAAGGAGTGTTCACATGGTCAAGTCGTTAGCGCTGTTGTTGCTGACCGGTACGCTGGCGGCCTGCGGGAGTAACCCGAAGGCCGAGGCCACGCCTGCGCCGGATGCGGCACAGAAAGGCTGCTATCAGGCCGACTGGCAGGCCGAAACCAACCCGGTGCTGAACAAGCGCTCGGGGCCGGACGGCCTGGACAAATACGAGACGCAAACCCCGGCCAAGGAACATGGTTGTCCTTGACCGGTCTGACTCTTTAACGCAGGGCTGGCGGCGTTGGCTGTCAGTCGAGGAACACGGATGAAAGGCTTGATCGCCATTGCGGCGTTGGCATTGTTGGGCGGTTGCGCGCAGATGAACCTGTTTCAGTCGTCCGCGCCTGCGGACAACTGGACCACCTGGACCTGCGACAGCCAGGCCAAAGTGCTGTGGCGCTACGCCGATGCCGGCCAGAAGGAAGTCGATGTACGGCTGGGCGGCGGTGATCAGGTCTATCGCCTGAAAGAAGAGCCGGGCGCCTCGGGCGTGCTGTACAGCGACGGCATGCTGGCGTTTCACGTCAAGGGTGACGAAGGCCTGGTGTACTGGGTCGCCACCAATGACCTGATTGGCCGCGGCTGCAAGGCCGAGTAATTGCAACACCGCAGGCCCATTGTAGGAGTGAGCCTGCTCGCGATAGCGGTATGACAGTCGCTGCAATATTGATTGCAAGATGGCTATCGCGAGCAGGCTCACTCCTACAAGGGTTCTGCGTAGTTCTTGAGAATTTGCTTTATCGAATCACCAGACCGGGCCTCAACCCCCGATCTGCAATCACTTGAATAGCCGCCGCCGCTCCGGCAGGCTGGCACGATTAACGACCCTCAACCGGGAGAGACACACACAATGGCACTTATCAGCATGCGCCAGATGCTGGACCACGCAGCCGAGTTCGGCTACGGCGTTCCAGCCTTCAACGTCAACAACCTTGAGCAGATGCGCGCCATCATGGAAGCCGCTGACAAGACTGACTCCCCGGTGATCGTCCAGGCTTCGGCCGGCGCCCGTAAATACGCCGGCGCGCCGTTCCTGCGTCACCTGATCCTGGCCGCGATCGAAGAATTCCCGCACATCCCGGTGTGCATGCACCAGGATCACGGCACCAGCCCTGACGTCTGCCAGCGCTCCATCCAGCTGGGCTTCAGCTCGGTCATGATGGACGGCTCCCTGGGCGAAGACGGCAAGACCCCGACCGACTACGAATACAACGTGCGCGTTACCCAACAAACCGTCGCCATGGCTCACGCCTGCGGTGTTTCGGTTGAAGGCGAGCTGGGTTGCCTGGGTTCGCTGGAAACCGGCATGGCCGGTGAAGAAGACGGCATCGGCGCCGAAGGCGTTCTGGATCACAGCCAGATGCTGACCGACCCGGAAGAAGCCGCTGATTTCGTCAAAAAGACCCAGGTCGATGCCCTGGCCATCGCCATCGGCACCAGCCACGGCGCCTACAAGTTCACCAAGCCACCGACCGGCGACGTGCTGGCGATCGACCGCATCAAGGAAATCCACAAGCGCATCCCGAATACCCACCTGGTGATGCACGGCTCCTCCTCCGTGCCACAAGAGTGGCTGGCGATCATCAACCAGTACGGCGGCGACATCAAAGAAACCTACGGCGTACCGGTTGAGGAAATCGTCGAAGGCATCAAGTACGGCGTACGCAAGGTCAACATCGACACCGACCTGCGCCTGGCATCCACCGGCGCCATGCGTCGCCTGATGGCCACCAACCCGAGCGAATTCGACCCACGTAAATTCTTCGGCGCCACCGTGACGGCGATGCGTGATGTGTGCATCGCCCGTTATGAAGCGTTCGGCACTGCCGGTAACGCTTCGAAGATCAAGCCGATCTCGCTGGAAGCGATGTTCCAGCGGTATTTGAAGGGTGAGTTGAACGCTAAGGTTAACTAAGCCTTGGCTTTGAACCGCTGATACAAGAAACCCGCCGAGAGGCGGGTTTTTTGTGGGCTGCAATATCTGCGTGCAGTTGTAACTATCCAAAAGTCAGAGCAAATGGCGCTGCTGATTGCTTGATGGCAGTGAACACGTGAGGCGCCTGTTCCCGATACTGAGAATGGCGCTTGAGCACCTTCTCAACAGAGATGAGCAACTTCTGAATGCGCTCTCTGGGCTTCTCGATTTCACAGGTATGAGCAAACTCCAGCAATCCTTGTCGTGAAGCGAACATTGACTTGTTACCCGCCAGATCCAGCGCCAAAACATCTTCCGGGATATAGGCCGTGGTATTGACGATGTCATAAGCCGGAGCCAAGCGTGCATCCCGTTGCGTCGGTTCGGAATAGAGCAAGCCGAAATTCTTCAAATGAGCGTCGCCATTGCCGACGATGCAACTCAGGGCAACGCTATCGAAGAGTTGATCGAGGGACGTGCGCAAGTGTATCGCCGGGCAAAATACTCGAACTGCCTTCGCGATGGCTGCATAACTTTTGCTGTACTTCTGAGTGGCCGACAGCCCCATCAACACGGCCATGTCTTCAAAACCGATCGGGTTGAGCTGATCGTCGCGATCAAAGCGGCGCATGACAAATAGCTTGGCGTTGTCGGAAAGGTAAAACGGCGGAACGGGAATGCCCGCGTCTTTTGCCATGGACATACACAGGAATTCGTTGATCGCCAGGCCCGGGAATTCGTCTCTGCCACTTTTGATGATCAGGTCCGAGGTTTTGGATGTCACTCGTGGCAACTCTACCTCTTGTCGTTCTGGCACCAGCAATTTGGGTTGAACACCTGAAATGCCTGCCCGCAGGATGTAGCGATCAAGCATGTCGGCGAAGATATCTTCCGTGCCGTCCCACGTGAGAATCTCTTCGAGTTTCTCTCCCGGAAATTCTTGCTCCTGCAACAAGGCATCCACGGTTTCAGAGCGTACGTGAACCCTGCCAATGGGCGATGTGCTGCCGGAGAGCGCCAGTAGCAACATTGGGTCGACGTTGACTGTCTTGGCCAAGCGATTGCGTAACTGCTCCAGCACATAGCCTTCTGGTAGGTTCATTTGAAAAACAGGATGCATTTCGCGCCGACGAAATTCGTCATGCCGTACAGGCATCGAGAGGCTGATGGCCATTTTTGGCGATGCATCTTCGCGATAACGAAAAGTGAAATCCTCGGCGTTGCTGAAAAGTCTGCCGCTGTTACCTTGTGGGGTGCTGACTTGAAGAGAGGCCATTTTCATTCGAATAAATCCCCAAGCTCTTCAAGGGTTGGCATCGTTGCTGGAACCACCGAGAGTTCGCAGTCCAGAGCAGCCAAAACGCGCGCATAAGCGATCATGCCGACAGAAAGGGTACCTTTCTCCACCGCGATGACTTTGTATCTTGTCAGTCCCGCCAGATCGGCAAGCTGCGCCTGCGTCAGGCCACGATTTATACGTTTCTCTCGTAATTGAATGCCGAGACGGCCGATCAATAGAGTGTGATCCATGTTGTGCTACCGTAACAATTTGAAGTCAATGTAGCGTATGCGCAACATTTAATCCATTTGGCTCAAGGAACCCGCCGTAAGGCGGGTTTTTTGTGGGCGGCTACTTTTTCAACTCCACATGATCCAGCGCCTGATTCACCGCCAGTTCACCGAGCATGACGATTTGCGCGATGCCCAGTGCGGTCTTGCGGTGGGATGAGTCGAGGATGGCGGCGAAGTTGTTGAGCATGTCGGTTGCCGAGCCCAGAGTTTCGCTGGCGTTGGCGAGCAGCGATTCGGTGTCGTACTTCGGGTTGGCGAGGTACATGGGCTCGGGTTTGTTGGTGCTCGCCATGATGAGGGCGGCGGGATTGAGGTAGTGGTCGAGGGCGCGTTCGGCGGCGTCGTGGAGTTTTTTGGAGTTGAGGGATTCGTAGGGGGAAGCTGGGTCTGTGTCTGGCGGGTGTGGTGTTGATTTGGTCATTTGCTCGAAACCTGATTGGAGTGCCCCCTCTCTGGCTACTAATCAAAGTGGAGGCAACTGTACGCAGGTTAGTAGACCGGGGTTTCGAGCAAGCCGGCGCACCCGAAGGTGCCCTGCGCACAGTTACCATCAAGCGCAGGTTGCGAAATACCTGACTGACAGATGCTTGTGCACAAAGCTTGAAACCACAGGCTACTAAACCCGATCACTGGATATCAGTGACGCGAATCAAGTTACCGATGGCCCTCCAGGCGCACAAGCCGGCGGATTCTGGCGTAGCCGTAGGTATCCGCGCAAGTTGTTGTAGGCATCGGGAAGTAACCAGGACTCAGCTTAAACACGCACGTTTAATGTAGGAGCTGCCGAAGGCTGCGATCTTTTGATTTTGTCTTTTTAGAATCAAAAACAAGATCAAAAGATCGCAGCCTTCGGCAGCTCCTACAGTGGGGGTGGTTATTTGTCGTGGTCGATGTCGAGTTTGCTGAAGGTGACCTGGCCGCCTTCGCTGGTGTAGCCGGTGTTGTCCTGCACATACACCCCGGCCTTGAAGTACAGCGGTTTGTCGCGCCAGGTGGCGCTGATCTGTGAATCCCACTGGTAACCTGCCGCGCTCACACCCAGCGCCCCGCCGGGGCTCAAGTGGATGAGGTAGTTGAATTCGTTGTCCAGTTTGATGCCGGTGGCGAGGGTGATGACGCGGCTTTCCTTGTCGTCGGGGTGCATGCGGACCTTGATCACCAGATTGCCGTTCTGGGTCTTTTCCTTGTACTGGTATTCAAGCTTGACCATCGGGCGCTGGCTTTCATAGGCGTGGATCTGGCCGATGACGATCTTGCCGGAGCTGGGCACCTTGTTCACCGCGAGGGTCGCGCGCAGGGTGTTGTCGGCATCGGGGTAGTACCAGTTGCGCAAGGTGCCGTTGCTGAAGGTTTCGCGCAGTTCGGTGCGCGGGTAGATGGCGTTTTCGGTTTTCGAGCCGGTCACCGGTGACCAGAAAAACAGCGTGCCGGTGTCGGAATGGAAGTATTGGTCCTTGAAGCCATTCACCAGTTTGGAGGTTTCGACGGTGTACGGCGGACTGCCGACGGGAACGCTGAGGTTCCAGGTTGCGAGATCGATCATGTCGGTTCTTCCACTCAATTCATCCTGAACGCGAGTGCCAGAAGCTCTAGCCCGCGCCTTTTCGGGCGGCATTTATAAGCGTAGAGGAGTTTTTTGTTAACGCCCGTTTGGCAGATGATTGGCGTCAACATCCTGTCGAAATGCCATCTGTGCCGGTTTCAGGGGGCTGCAGGGGTGACCGTTAGTCGGTAAATCGCAGCTTTGGCTAAATGATGGCAGCGTGGCAGCTTCTGCTTTCCCGGATCCGGGACTAGAGTGAACGCTCAGTCACCGTGCGGTTTTCCCAAAAAACCGGCCGATATACCGATAAAGAGATGTCCCGACAAGAGAAGCAGCATGGAATGCGCGCAACCCCAGCCAGGTGAAGGCAGCTCTGTCCTTTTGATCGTTGATGATTACCCCGAAAACCTGATCAGCATGCGCGCATTGCTGCAGCGTCAGGATTGGCACGTGATGACCGCCGCCTCCGGTTTCGAGGCGCTCAACCTTCTACTCGAACATGACGTCGATCTGGTGCTGCTGGATGTGCAGATGCCGGGCATGGACGGCTTTGAAGTCGCACGCCTGATGCGCGGCAGCCAGCGTACGCGGCTTACGCCGATCATTTTCCTCACCGCTAACGAGCAGTCCCAGGACGCCGTGATCAAGGGTTACGCCAGTGGTGCGGTGGATTATCTGTTCAAGCCGTTCGACCCGCAGATCCTCAAGCCCAAAGTCCAGGCGTTGCTCGAACACCAGCGCAACCGCCGCGCCTTGCAGCGCCTGAGTCATGATCTGGAGGTCGCGCGGGCCTTCAATGCCTCGGTGCTGGATAATGCGGCGGAAGGGATTCTGGTACTCGGCGAGGACGGTTTGATCCGCTTTGCCAACCCGGCGATTTCGCGATTGCTCAACGCACCGGTGAAGGAGCTTGAGGGCAAGGAGTTTCTCGATTACCTGCAGAAACCGCACATTCCGCTGTGGGCCGATTCCGAGTTGCTGGCCGGCTACAAACGTGGCGAGACGTTGCGTCTGCACGACGCGCTGTTGCGCACTGCGCCGGGGCAGCAGGTGCCGGTGGCGTTGTCCTGTGCGCCGCTGCCGTCCGAGCAGCACGCGATGGTGGTGACGGTGCTGGACATGTCGGTGGTGCGCCATCTGCACCAGCAACTGGAATTTCAAGCGGTCACCGACCCGTTGACCGGTCTGCTCAATCGGCGGGGCTTTTATCAGACGGTGGAAAATCTGCTGCTGCGCGGTGAACGCAGCGACAGCAGTTGGGTGCTGCTGTACCTCGACCTCGATGGCTTCAAACGGGTCAACGATTCCCTCGGCCACGATGCCGGCGACCGGGTGCTGCGCTGGGTGTCCGAGCAGTTGAAGGCGTGTCTGCGGCCGTTCGACATTCTGGCGCGCATGGGTGGCGATGAGTTCACGGCGCTGCTGGATCTGGAGTTTCCCGAGCAGGCGGCGAAGATTGCCGAGAAGCTCATCGAACGGGTGTCGATCTGTCAGCAGATCGAGGGGCTGGACATCGCGCTCGGCGCGAGTATCGGCATCGCCACTTACCCGGACTGCGGCTCGAACCTGGACGGTTTGCTGCGCGCCTCGGACATTGCCATGTACGAAGCCAAACGTGCCGGGCGTCAGCAATATCGCTTTTATGATCACGAAATGAACGGTCGCGCCCGTTCGCGGCTGATGCTCGAAGAGAGCGTGCGCAATGCCATCGAGAACCGGGATTTCAATCTGGTGTATCAGCCGCAGGTGGCGATCGACAGTGGGCAGATTCGCGGTTTCGAAGCGCTGCTGCGCTGGCAGCACCCGAGCGTCGGCGATGTGCCGCCGGGGTTGTTTCTGCCATTGCTGGAGGAGGCGCGGCTGATCAGCCGGCTCGGTAGCTGGATCTATCATCGCGGCGCCGGTCAGCGCAAAGCCTGGGAAACCCTGTTCGCCGAAGATCTGGTGCTGGGTGTGAGTTTGAGCAACACCCAGTTCGGCCTGCCCAATCTGGTTACCGAGTTGCGCCAGGTGCTGGAGCGGCACGCATTGCAGCCCCGGCAGCTGGAGGTGGAAATCACCGAAGACGCGCTGATGCACAACCCCGAGGAAACCCGCAAACAGCTGCGCTTGCTGCGCAATCTGGGGGTGCGGGTGGCGCTGGATGACTTTGGCTCGGGGCCGTGTTCGCTGGCGCATCTGCGTGATCTGGAACTGGACACGCTCAAGCTGGATCGCCACCTGATTGCGCGATTGCCGGATTCCACTCGCGATGCGGCGCTGGTCAGCAATGTGATCGGTCTGTGCAAACAGTACGGCTTGCTGGTGATCGCCGAAGGTGTGGAAACCATCGAGCAATACCAATGGCTGCAGGCGCATGGTTGTGAATATGTGCAGGGCTTCCTGGTGGCGCGTCCGCTGATGGCCGACGATGCCGCCAGCTTCGCCGCACCCTTCGACTGGAGCGCGCTGCCCGGTTGAATTCGCTACACTGGCGCTCTTTTCGAACCATGCTGCCGTGCCCCATGACTGCGTTGAAATACCTCCAGGCCTATCCCGCGCAACTGCAGGATCAGGTGCGCCAACTGATTGCCGAACAGCGTCTGGGTGATTACCTGAGCCAGCGCTACCCGGGGCGCCACGATGTGCAGAGCGACAAGGCGCTGTACAGCTACGCGCTGGACCTGAAGCAGGAATACCTGCGCAACGCGCCGGCCATCGACAAGGTGCTGTTCGACAACCGCCTCGACCTGACCCACCGCGCGCTGGGCCTGCACACCACGGTCTCGCGGGTGCAGGGCGGCAAGCTCAAGGCCAAGAAAGAGATTCGCATCGCTTCGTTGTTCAAGGAGGCTGCGCCCGAGTTCCTGAAGATGATCGTTGTGCATGAACTGGCGCACTTCAAGGAATCGGACCACAACAAGGCTTTCTACAAATTGTGCGAACACATGTTGCCGGGGTATCACCAGGTCGAGTTTGATCTGCGGGTTTACCTGACGTGGCGGGATTTGCAATGAAGATCAAAAGATCGCAGCCTGCGGCAGCTCCTACACAAGATCGCATTCCAACTGTAGGAGCTGCCGAAGGCTGCGATCTTTTGATCTTTTAATTAACGGAGCCCATGCATGGACGTCAGCAAGACCAAAAGCAGCTTTTACCGGCGCCTGTACGTGGCCTATCTGATCGACAGCGGCCTGGCCCCAAGTGTGCCGGCGCTGACCGAAGTGACCGGCATGCCCCGGCGCACGGCGCAGGACACCATCGCGGCGTTGGCCGATCTGGATATCGTCTGCGAATTCGAACAGGAAGAGGGCGCGCGCAACCATGCCGGGCGCTATCGGATTCGTGAGTGGGGGGCGATTGATCGCGGGTGGATCGAGCGCAATCTGCGGCAGATCAAGGCTGTGCTGGAATATCCCTGAGTTTTGCAGTGCCTGAGCTGACACAATCGCTGGCAAGCCAGCTCCCACAAGGATCTCCAGCGAATACAGTTATTGTGAACAACCGCTGAACCTGTGGGAGCTGGCTTGCCAGCGATGAGGGCCTCAAGGACGACGCATGCCTATGTGCGGAATGTCATCCTCCAGGTATTCCTCACCCACCGCCTTAAACCCGTACCTGCCGTAATACCCCTGCAAATGCGCCTGCGCCGACAGGTAGATCGGCACCTGCGGCCAATGCTTCTCGGCCTGTTTCAGTGCGTGTTCCATCATCACATGCCCCAGCCCTTGACCCCGGCCCTGCGGTGCAATGATCACGCGGCCGATCACCACGTCACCGCCCTGGGACTCGGGGTCGAGCAGGCGCAGATAGGCCATCAACTGGTCGTCCTCCCAGCCCATGAGGTGATGGGTATCGCCGTCCAGATCCTGACCGTCGAGGTCCGGGTAGGCGCATTTCTGTTCGACCACGAATACGTCCGAGCGCAGCTTCAACAGTGCGTACAACTGCTCTTTGTTCAGATCGCTGTGATGTTTGCAGATCCACTCGATTGTCATCTTCCGGCTCCTTGAACGCTGTCGCCCGATACTAAGCGCACAGGCGCCGGATGTCTGTATGGCGGATGAGTCTGTGACAAAGGTCAAAATGCCATCATTCCTTTCTCGCGGCGGCGTGCGCTTTGTGTAATCTGCTGGAAAGCGCTGTGCACTGGCTTCAATGAGCTAATGTTAGGACCTGGGTTTCGCCGGTAAGGGGCCTTGGGGTTTTGACTGAAAACACGCCGGGCAGCCCGCCCGCTAAGGATTTTCAAGCATGCCGCGACTGCATCGAGCCTTTGCTTTGATCGGATTGCTCTTGCTGGCCCAGCCCGCCGCAGCGGAAAAGTTGCGACTGGTATTTGATATCTGGCCACCCTTTACCGACGACACGCTGGTCAACGGCGGTCTGGCCACCGACATCGTCAGCACCGCGCTGGCGCGGGCCGGCTATGCCAGCGATTACGAGCAGGTGCCGTGGGCGCGGGCGCTGCTGGGTGTCGGTGAAGGACGTTACGACGTGCTGGTCAACGCCTGGTACAACGACGAGCGCACCAGGCTCGGCCAGTTTTCCGGTGAATACCTGCTCAACCGCATTCGTTTTCTCAAGCGCAAAGACACACCGCTCGAATACAACAGCCTGGAACAACTGCACACGTATCCGATCGCGGTGGTGCGCGGTTATGCCTATTCGCAACCGTTCGACGCCGACACCGCGTTGCAGAAAGTCCCGGTGCACAACTTTGCGATGGCGGTGCGCATGCTGGCGGCGGACCGGGTCAAGCTGGCCCTGGAAGATGAGTATGTCGCGCGTTATTACCTGTCGCGCGAATCACCCAAAGTACGCAACGCCGTGGAATTTCTGCCCAAGCCGTTGAGCGAGAACAGCCTGCATATTCTGGTGAGCCTGAAGAACCCCGAGCATGAGCAGATTGTGGCGGGGTTCGACAAGGCGATTGCGGCGATGAAGGCGGATGGGAGTTATGACAGGTTGCTGCGCCAGCATGGGATGTGAGCATCTGATCCCGGAGTTGTGTTGTTGCTGATGCCCTCATCGCTGGCAAGCCAGCTCCCACAGGTATTGCGGTGTACACAAATAATGTGGGAGCTGGCTTGCCAGCGATAGGGCCAGTCCGGTCACCTTAAACTTCGCTGGTGTCCTTGATCAGATGCGCCGCCAGCGTGCGCAACGGCCCCAGTTGCCGGCAGATCAACGCCAGTTGCGTCTGCACCAACCGCTGCCCTTCATCGATCTCGTCCGGCATCTGCTCCAGCTCGTTGGCCAGCGCTTCCTCTTCGTCACTCTGAATCGCCACCGGTTGCTTGTTCGCCAGGCCTTGGGCGATGTCGTCGATGCTGGCGGCCAGTTTCACCCCGGCGCCGTCGATCAGGTGCTCGCGCACATCCGCCGGTAGCTGCGTCTCGCGGTGCGCACCCAGCCCGGACAGGTAACTGAGCAGGGTGTGCGACAGCACCAGAAAGCGGAAACCGACATCCGCTTCCTTACGGAAATGCCCCGGCTCCATCAGCATGTTCGCCAAGGTGGTCGACAGCGCCGCGTCGGCGTTGTGCGCATTGCGCCGGGCCAGGCGATAGGCGAGGTCGTCGCTTTTGCCGGCGGCGTATTGCTGCATGATCTGGCGCAGGTAAATGCTGTTGCAGGTCAGGGTGTTGGCCAGCACCTTGTTCAGGCGTCGGCCCTGCCAGTCCGGGAGGAACAGGAACACCGTCAGGCCGGCGATCAGGCTGCCAAGCAGGGTATCGAACAGGCGTGGCAGGAATAGCCCGTAGCCATCGCCGATCTGGTTGAAGCAGAACAGCACCATGATGGTGATCGCCGCCGTCGCCACGGTGTAGCGCGTGGTGCGGTTGGTAAAGAACACCACCCCGGCGGCGATGGCGAAGCACGATTGCACCAGCGGGTTGGGGAACAGATCGAACAGCGCCCACGCCACGGTCAGACCGATGGCGGTGCCAAGAATCCGCTGCCCGAGTTTGCGCCGCGTTGCGCCGTAGTTCGGCTGACAGACGAACAGCGTGGTAAGGATGATCCAGTAGCCCTGCGACGGGTGAATCAGGTGCACCATGCCGTAGCCGATACTCAGCGCCAGCGGCAGGCGCAGGGCGTGGCGGAACAGCAATGAGGTCGGTGTCAGCTGCGTGCGCAAGCGAATCCACACGTCCTTGAGGTTGCGCGGCGAGCGGTCGAGCAGGCTGCTGTCGGTGGCGTCGGCCAAAGCATCCGGGTTGCTTGCATCGCTGAGCAGACGGTCGAGGGTGCCGAGGTTGGCGGCCAGTGCACGCAGCGAACGCAGGAGGCCGCGCCACGCCGGGTTGCTCTGGATGCGCAGGTGTTCAAGGGAAGCGTCGAGGTCCGTCAGCGCTTCGGCAAAACTGGCGTCGTAGACGAACGGTTGGCGCATCTGGATCGATTCGGCCAGCGCGCGGCAGGCCTTGCCCTGCTGGCGCAGCAACCGCTGGCAGCGGAACAGCACGTCGCTGTGGAAGAACGCATCGGCCAGCGCGTTGTACGGATAGTGCGAGGAGCTGGCGCGTTCGTGGATGTCCTGAGCGAGGAAATACAGCTTCAGATAACGGCTGACTTTCGAACCCGGACGGCCGTTGCCGACCCGGTGCAGGATGATTTCCTTGGCGCTGTTCAGCGCCGCCACCACACGACCGTTTTGCTGCGCCAGTTCCAGCCGTCGTCCTTCGACATCCAGTTGGCGGATCGGCTCGAACAGCGAGGCTTTGAGCTTCAGGTAGAAACCCAGTTCACGGAACAACCGCGCCAGGCTCTGCTGCACCGGCTGGTTGGAAAACAGCGCCTGCCACAACACCGAGAGCAAGCCGTACCACGCCGCGCCGGCCACCAGCAGCATCGGTTCGTGCCAGAAATCGGTGACCGCGCCGCCGCGCTGATCCACGCCGATCATGGTGTACACCGACAGAATCAACGTCGCCGAAGCAATCGCGCCATAACGCTCGCCGAGCGCCCCGAGCATGGTCAGGCCGAAGCTGGCCAGTGCCAGGGCGATCGCGAATACAACGGGGTAGGGGAAGAGCAGTTCCACCGACAGCGCGGCGATACTGAAACACACCAAGGTGACCGCCAGCGCGTTGAGGCGGCCCTGCCAGCTGTCGTCGGTCTCGGCCAGGGCGCTGGCGATGATCCCCAGGAACAAGGGGATCAGCAGGCCCATTTCATCCTGATACCAGCACAGCGCCATGCTGCCGGTCAGGGCGATGAACACCCGCACGCTGTAGCTGAATTTATCCAGCGCCCACAGGCGCCGCAAAGACTGACGAAACGAGGTCGAGGACATGAAGTGCGAAGGCCTTCCGAGGCGATGCCGCTAAATTGAGCCAGTAATGACGCCGACGCAATGGCGCCGATCACATCTGACAGCAAAAAGTGTTCCTTGATCGCCCGCTGCCCCTGTAGGAGCTGCCGCAGGCTGCGATCTTTTGATCTGCTTTTCAAGATCAAGATCAAAAGATCGCAGCCTGCGGCAGCTCCTGCAGGGGAGGCGTGTTGTATCAGACGTACTGCGCGGCGGCGTAGCCGGAAGCCCAGGCCCACTGGAAGTTGAAGCCGCCCAGATGCCCGGTGACGTCGAGCACTTCGCCGACAAAATACAGCCCCGGGCTTTTCAGCGACTCCATGGTCTTGGACGACACTTCGCGGGTGTCGACGCCACCCAGCGTGACCTCGGCGGTGCGGTAGCCTTCGGTGCCGGCCGGGACGACTTTCCAGCTGCCGAGTTTGTCGGCGATCTGCGCCAGTTCGGCGTGGGTGTACTGCTTCATCGGTTTGGAGACGAACCAGTTGTCCGCCAGCAGGTTGGCCATCTTCTTGGTGAAGATTTCGCCGAGCAGGGTTTTCAGTTCGCTGTTCGGGCGTTCGACCACTTGCTGTTGCAGCCAGGCGGCGGTGTCGTGATCCGGCAGCAGGTTGATCTCCACGGTGTCGCCCGGCTCCCAGAACGACGAGATCTGCAGAATCGCCGGGCCGCTGAGGCCACGGTGGGTGAACAGAATGTTTTCGCGAAAGCTCTGGTCGTTGCAGCTGACCAGACAATCCACCGACGTACCGGACAGCTCGGTGCAGAGTTCCTTGAGCTGGTCGGTGATGGTGAACGGCACCAGCCCGGCGCGGGTCGGCAGCAGTTCATGGCCGAATTGCTTGGCCACCTGATAACCGAAACCGGTGGCGCCCAGCGTCGGGATCGACAGCCCGCCAGTGGCGATCACCAGCGATTGGCACTGCAACTGGCCGAGGGTGGTGTCGAGCAGGTAGCCGCTTTCGATCTTTTCGATGGTCTGGATCGAGGTGTCCAGGTGCAGCTCGACGCCGACTTGATCGCACTCGTCGAGCAGCATGCCGAGGATGTCGCTGGATTTGTTATCGCAGAACAGCTGGCCGAGTTTCTTCTCGTGATACGGCACGCCGTGCTTGGCGACCATGCCGATGAAATCCCACTGGGTGTAGCGCGCCAGAGCCGATTTGCAGAAATGCGGGTTACCCGAGAGGAAATTGGCGGGTTCGGTGTACATGTTGGTGAAATTGCAGCGGCCACCGCCGGACATCAGGATTTTCTTGCCGGCCTTGTTCGCATGATCAAGCAGTAACACCTGACGCCCACGCCCGGCGGCGGTCAGTGCACACATCAACCCTGCGGCGCCAGCGCCAATGATCACGACTTCGGTAGAGCGCAAAACGGTGTCCTCTGAAATATCACCACAAAACGAGCTGTTGTAGGAGCTGTCGAGTGGAACGAGGCTGCGATCTTTTGATCTTGCTCTTTAAAAACAAAGTCAAAAGATCGCAGCCTGCGGCAGCTCCTACAGGGTTGTTCTTACAAAACGCGAACGCGCAGCGAACGGCCCTTGATCTTGCCGTTGTTCAGGCGCTGTAGCGCCTGCATGACCACGGTGCGCTCAACTGCCACATACGACTGGAAATCGAAGATCGCGATCTTGCCGACCTGCGCGCCCGGGATGCCGGCGTCGCCAGTCAGTGCGCCGAGAATGTCGCCCGGGCGGACCTTGTCCTTGCGCCCGCCGGCGATGCACAGGGTGCTCATCGGTGGCTGCAGCGGGGCGCCGCCCTGGGACTTGAGGTTGTCGACCTGATCCCAGTTCAGCGGAGCTTTCTGCAGTTGTTCGATGGCTTGCGCGCGATGCGCTTCGGACGGTGCGACGAGGCTGACCGCAATGCCTTTCTCGCCGGCACGACCGGTACGGCCAACGCGGTGAATGTGGATTTCCGAATCGCGGGCCAGTTCGACGTTGATCACCATGTCCAGCGCATCGATGTCCAGGCCACGGGCGGCCACGTCGGTGGCGACCAGTACCGACGTACTGCGGTTGGCGAACATCGCCAGCACCTGATCGCGGTCACGCTGTTCCAGATCGCCGTGCAGGCCGACGGCGGAAATGCCTTTGGAGGTCAGGTGATCGACGGTTTCCTGCACTTGCTGCTTGGTGAAGCAGAACGCCACGCAGGAAGCAGGGCGGAAGTGGTGCAGGACCTTGGTCACTGCGCTCATGCGCTCTTCCGGGGAAATCTCGTAGAAGCGCTGCTCGATCTGGGTGTCGTCGTGGAACGCTTCGGCTTTCACCGTTTGCGGGTCGCGCATGAATTTCGACGCCAGTTGCTTGATGCCCACCGGGTACGTGGCGGAGAACAGCAGGGTCTGTCGGCGCGCCGGGGTTTTTTCGATGATGTCTTCGATGGCGTCGTAGAAGCCCATGTCGAGCATGCGGTCGGCTTCGTCGAGGATCAGCGTGTTCAGGCCGTCGAGCACCAGCGAACCCTTGCGCAGGTGTTGCTGGATACGCCCCGGGGTGCCGACGATGATGTGCGCGCCGTGCTCCAGCGAAGCGATCTGCGGACCGAACGACACGCCGCCGCACAGGGTCAGGACTTTGATGTTGTCTTCGGCACGGGCCAGACGACGGACTTCCTTGGCGACCTGGTCGGCCAGCTCACGGGTCGGGCAGATCACCAGCGCCTGGCAACCAAAGTAGCGCGGGTTGATCGGGTTCAGCAGGCCGATGCCGAACGCGGCGGTCTTGCCGCTGCCGGTCTTGGCCTGGGCGATCAGGTCCATCCCCTTGAGGATCACCGGCAAGCTCTGCGCCTGGATCGGCGTCATCTGGGCATAACCGAGGGATTCGAGGTTAGCCAGCATGGCGGCGGACAGCGGCAGAGTATTAAAAGCGGTGGCGATGGTGGTCACGGGACTGGCCTGCAAAACAAAATGTCGCGCAGTGTAGCAGCCCCGTGTCACTTTCCTCGAAAGTTCTGGACGAACAGTGCCTGAACCCGAGGCGAGAGGGTTCAACTGTGGTGAGTGGATTCATCTGTGGTGAGGGGATTTATCTGTGGTGAGGGGATTTATCCCCGATGGGCTGCGAAGCAGCCCCAAAAGAGGCTGATGCAGTAGTAAGGCAGATATAGGGGGCGCTGCGCACCCCATCGGGGATAAATCCCCTCACCACAAAAGCATTCACAAAACATGACACTGTCTAGTGTTCGATGTGTTCGTCGGGATGTTCATCCGGGCGTTTGGCCCGGCGACCGTCCTCTTTCGACAGTTGCGAGAAAATCGTCGCCGCCAGCATCGCCATCACCCCGACGGTAACAAACGTCAGCTGGAAGGCCCCCAGCACGGTTTCCACGCCGTCGTTGCCGATCTCCGCCGTAAACCCGCCGAGCAACGCACCGGCACAGGCCACGCCCAGACTCAGCGACAACTGCGCCACCACCGACAGCAAGCTGTTGCCGCTACTGGCACTGGCATCGTCGAGGTCGATCAGCGTTACGGTGTTCATCGCGGTGAATTGCAGCGAGTTGATCGCCCCGAGAACCGCCAGCAGGCACAGCAGCAGCCAATAAGGCGTCTGCTCGCTGACCAGGCCCATGCTCGCCAGCATGATCCCCAGCGCCAGGGTGTTGCCGGTGAGCACGATGCGATAGCCAAGGCGTTCGATCAGCGGGCGCGCCATCCACTTGGCGAACATCGCCGCAGCGGCCAGCGGCAGCATGCTCATCCCCGCCTGCGACGGCGAATAGCCCAGCGCCACTTGCAGCAGCAACGGCACGAGGAACGGCAGGGCGCCGCTGCCGAGACGGGCAAACAGGTTGCCGATGATCCCCACCGCAAAGGTGCGCGTCTTGAACAGCGATGGAGAAAACAGTGGATTGTCGACACGCCCGGCGCGCAACCAGTACGCCGCCAGACAGGCCAGACCGCCGAACAGCAGCAACATAACCCGCAGGTGCGGCAAGTGCAGTTCGCCCAGACCTTCCATGGCGATGGTGATCAGGATCATCGCCGCGCCAAACAGCAGGAAACCGAGGCTATCGAAGCGCGTGCGCTCGCTGCCGCGCAGGTCGGGAATGAATTTCCACACCGCGTAGCAGCCGATGGCGCCCACCGGCAGGTTGATCAGGAAGATCCAGTGCCACGTCAGGTATTGCACCATCCAGCCGCCCATGGTCGGGCCGATCAGCGGGCCGAGCAGGCCGGGAATGGTGATGAAGCCCATGATCCGCACCAGTTCCGAACGCGGGTAGGCGCGCAGCACCACCAAGCGTCCGACCGGCAACATCAGCGCGCCGCCCAGACCCTGAATCACCCGCGCGCCGACCAGCATGGTCAGGGTGCTGGACAAGGCGCAGAGCAGCGAGCCGACACTGAACAGCAGGATCGCGCCGAAGAAGATCTTCTTGGTGCCGAACCGGTCGGCGATCCAGCCCGAGGCCGGAATCAGCAGGGCGACCGTGAGCATGTAGGCGATGACCACGCCTTGCATGCGTAACGGGTCTTCGGCCAGATCCCGGGCCATGGCCGGCAGGGCGGTGTTGAGGATGGTTCCGTCGAGGGACTGCATGAAGAAAGCGATAGCGACGACCCACGGCAACCAGCGGGCGGTGATGGCGTCGAGAGGCGGGCGTGTGGGCATGGAACCTCTGAGAGTGTGGGTCAGGCGGAACACTACCCTGTGGGAGCTGGCTTGCCAGCGATGGCGGACTTTCAGACAAAGTATGTTGAATCTGATGTCCTCATCGCTGGCAAGCCAGCTCCCACAGGTTTTTGCGGTGTTACAGGGTCAAGGTCAGTCGGCTCACCAGCGCCCCCGGCAGCAACGCCGACGACGTATTGCGCTGGCTATACGTGCTCGCCGACAGCAGCAACTCGCGCTCGGCGGTCAATGCTTCCAGTTGCGAACCCAGCAGGCTGTAGGCGCTGTCGTCGAAACGCATGGTGCTGACCGGCGCCTGAATCTCGCCGTTCTCGACCCAGAAAGTTGCGAAGCGAGTCATGCCGGTCAGGCGCGCTGCCGGTTGATCCGAGTAGTTCAGATACCACAGGTTGCTGATGTACAGGCCGGTGCCCAGCTGTTTGAGAATCTCTGCCTGTGACAGATTACCCGCCGCCATGTTCAGCGCACTCGGTGATTCACCGCCGCTGGCACCGTTGGCGGTCAGGCCGTATTCCGCCGCACTGCGCGAACCCACCAGTTGATCGCCGGCCTTGCCTTCGATGACCAGCCGCAGATCGCTGCGCGGGTAGCCTTCGCCAGAAAACGCCGGGCTCAACGAGCCGCTGACTTTTTCATCCAGTGACACCAGCGGGCTGAACGTCTGATCACCGACATACAACTTCTGCAGCGGGCTGCTCTTGCTGGCGATCGACTGCGCGGAAAATCCGCCCCAGCTGAGCATGCCCATGATTTCTTCCAGCGCCGCCGGCGCCAGGTACGCGCGGTATTGCCCCGGTGCCAGGGTGCGCAACGGTCGACCGAGAAACGCCAGTTGCTCGCGTGCCTGCTGGAAGCGGCGGGCGAAGCCTTCACTGCTCCATTCGTGCCCGGCGTAGCTGGCCTTTACCGCTTCGCCGTTTTCGTGGAACAGGCTGAAATCGAAGTTGAAGCTGTTGGCCTGATGCCAGCCAAACGCCCCCGAGGAGCTGGCAAAACCACGGCTGATCGGGCCGGCGGCATAGAAACCGACCAGATCCAGCCCTTCAGCGGCGGCGCAGATTTCTTCCACCACCTGCTCGGTGTCCGGCAGCGGATGTTCCTGCACGTTGTTGCTCTGCCAGCCGTTGTGGTTGAGCAGCAGGTACGGATCCTGTGGCAGCAGCGGCAGGGTTTCGCGCAGTTGTTGCAAGCCTTCGGCGAGGCGTTGCAGGTCGGCTTCCTGGTCACCGGACAGGGTGATGTGCAGGTCGGCGTGGCGGCCGTCGTTGATCAGCTTCAGCCCGACATCGGCTTGCTGCACCTGACCGGCCTGACGCACCTTGGCGTGGTTGAAACGCACGAACGCCGAGGATTCGGCGGCATAGCTGAGGGTGAATTGTTCCGGCTCGCGGACGCTGTCGCGCAGCCAATTGACCATGACCTTGAAGGCGTCGGACTGACTCTTCGAAATGCTCATCAGGCGTCTCCCCCAAACACATCAACGTTGCTGAATACGCAGGCCGGCGAAGCGTGGCCGACGCGGATCACCTGGTTCGGCTCGCCCTTGCCGCAGTTTGGCGTGCCCAGCACCATCCGGGTGCCGGCATCGCCGACCGCGCGCAGACTCTTCCAGAAGTGCGCGGAAATGCCTCGGTAATTCGGATTTTTCACCACACCCTTGAGTTCACCGTTTTCGATCAACTGACCCCACTCGCAACCGAACTGGAATTTGTTGCGTGCATCGTCAATCGACCATGAACGGTTGGTGCTCATCAGAATGCCATGCTCGATGCCGCTGATCAGTTGCGCCAGCGACTGATCGCCCGGCTCGATGTTGAGGTTGGCCATGCGGTCGATCGGCGGCCGGTTCCAGCCGCAGGCGCGACTGTTGGCAACCCCGTCGAGACCGGCGCGGAACTGCGAGAGCGCGCCGCCCAGTGGCCGCAACAGCAAGCCTTCGCGAATCAGGAATTGCTTGCTGGCTTGTGTGCCGTCGTCATCGTGGCCGTAGCTGGCCAGCTCTTCGGGAATGTCCGGATCGAAGGTCACGTTGAGCAGCTTCGAGCCGTATTGCAGGCTGCCGAAGTCGCTGGTTTTGACGAAACTGGTGCCGGCGTAATTGCGTTCGTCACCGAGGATGCGATCCAGCTCCAGCGGGTGGCCGATGGACTCGTGGATCTGCAGCATCATCTGGTCCGGCATCAGCAACAGGTCGCGCGGGCCTTGCGGGGTGTTCGGCGCGAGCAGCAGTTGCAGGGCCTGATCGGCCACTTTCGGGCCGGCGCCGACCAGGCCGCAACGGCTGATGACGTCGGCGCCACCCTGCTGGCCGAAGTTCTCGCGACCGAGGGAGCGGGTCTGGCTGTCGTTGCCGTCGTAGGCCGTGACATCGAGGCCCGGATAGACGAAGCGCTGGGCCTGGCGCAATTCGGCGCCGGCGCTGCTCAGGTAGATCTGTTCGACGTGGGTGATGCCGATGCTCGCTTCCCAGTTCACCAGGCGCTCATCCTTTGGCACCGAGGCGGATTCCGCGCCGAGCAGCTCGAAGCATTCGCTCAGGGACGGGAAGGGTTGTTCGAGGTTGGGCGAAAAGTAGTCAGCGCGATCGCTCGACACCGGCTGGTCGCGCAGGTCGAGCAAGGCGTGGGGCTTGAGGCGCCGGGCGTGTTGTTCAGCGCGATCAAGGGCGGCTTGCAGGCCTTGCTGCGACAGGTCGTTGGTGGCGGCGTAAGCCTCGACGCCGTTGACCCGCACAGTGAGCATCGCGCCTTCGTCACGGCTCAGGCTGGGTGGCTCGGCGACGTTCTTGCGCACCGACAGGTACTGGCCGGACTCGCGTACATACCGCAGGGAAAAAAACTCGGCGCCCGTGCGCAAGGCAGCGAAGCGCTGCTTGAGCTGGGGGTGGAAATCGAACATTCGGGAACCTCCTTGTTATGGAGTTGCGGGTGACGCGATTCGGCGGGGAGGGGTGAAACGGTTGCGCGAGGTCTAGAGTAGGCCTGCGTGGGGGTAGGATCAAGTGAAGAGGGGGTGTAGGAGGATTTACTGTGCAGCAGGGAGATGGATGCTGATTTGCAGGGCCTCATCGCTGGCAAGCCAGACTCCCACAGGTTTCTCGGTGACCACAATATCTGTGAGCGACGCAAAACCCTGTGGGAGCTGGCTTGCCAGCGATTAGCCGTGACGCGGTATCAAGTCTTACTGAGCCGCCGGGGTGATATCACGCATCGGCTTGCCCTTCACCGGCGCACCGCCAGCAACGTAGTAGGCAGCATTGCTGCGCGGCAGTGGCTTGCGGCCACGGATCTTGTCGGCGATTTTCTCGGCCATCATGATCGTCGGCGCGTTGAGGTTACCGGTGGTGATGATCGGCATGATCGAGGCGTCGACCACACGCAGGCTCTGCATGCCGTGCACGCGACCTTCGCCATCCACTACGGCCATGTCGTCGGTGCCCATCTTGCACGAGCAGGACGGGTGGAACGCGGTTTCGGCGTGCTCGCGGATGAACTTGTCCAGCTGCTCATCGGTTTGCACCTCGATGCCCGGGCTGATTTCGCGGCCACGGAAGGCGTCCAGCGCAGGTTGTTGCATGATTTCGCGGGTCAGGCGGATGCCGTCACGGAATTCCTGCCAGTCCTGCTCGGTGGCCATGTAGTTGAACAGGATGCTCGGGTGCTGACGCGGATCCTTGGACTTCAACTGAATGCGACCACGGCTCGGCGAACGCATGGACCCCATGTGCGCCTGGAAGCCGTGCTCTTTCACACCGTTGCTGCCGTTGTAGTTAATCGCCACCGGCAGGAAGTGGTACTGGATGTTCGGCCACTCGAATTCCGGACGCGAACGAATGAAACCGCCGGCTTCGAACTGGTTGCTGGCGCCGATGCCGGTGCCGTTGAACAGCCACTCGGCACCGATGGCTGGCTGGTTGTACCAGAGCAGCGACGGGTACAGGGAAACCGGTTGGGTGCAGGCGTATTGCAGGTACAGCTCAAGGTGGTCCTGCAGGTTTTCACCGACGCCCGGCAGGTCGTGGACCACCGGGATGTCGAGGCTTTCCAGCAGTTTTGCCGGGCCGACACCGGAGCGCTGCAGAATCTGCGGCGAAGCGATGGCGCCGGAGCACAGCAGGACTTCTTTGCGCGCTTTGGCTTCAACGCGCTCTTCCGCCGAACCGACCAGGTAACGCACGCCGACCGCACGCTTGCCTTCGAACAGAATCTTGTCGGTCAGGGCGTGGGTGACGATGGTCAGGGTCGAGCGCTTTTTGGCAACGTCGAGGTAGCCACGGGCGGTGGAAGCACGACGGCCGTTCGGCGTCACGGTGCGGTCCATCGGGCCGAAGCCTTCCTGCTGGTAGCCGTTCAAGTCTTCGGTGCGCGGGTAACCGGCCTGCACGCCGGCTTCAACCATGGCGTGGAACAGCGGGTTGTTGCCCGCCTTCGGCGTGGTCACGCTGACCGGGCCGTCGCCACCGTGGTAGTCGTTCGGGCCGATGTCGCGGGTTTCCGCTTTGCGGAAGTACGGCAGGCAATCGAGGTAGGTCCAGTCTTCCAGGCCTGGCAGTTTCGCCCAGCCGTCGTAGTCCATCGCGTTGCCACGGATGTAGCACATGCCGTTGATCAGGGAGGAACCGCCGAGGCCCTTGCCGCGACCGCATTCCATCCGGCGACCGTCCATGTGCGGCTCCGGATCGGTTTCGTACGCCCAGTTGTAGCGACGGCCCTGCAGCGGGAACGCCAGCGCGGCCGGCATTTGCGTGCGGAAGTCGAAACGATAGTCCGGGCCGCCGGCTTCGAGCAGCAGAACAGTGACGCCTTCGTCTTCAGTCAGACGGGTCGCCAGGGTGTTACCGGCCGAGCCGGCACCGATGATGATGTAATCGAATTCTTGGGACATTGAATGCACCCTCTTTAGATGTGGTCAGGCAGGACCTCAGCGAGTGCTGCGCACTCGAATCGCTGGCAAGCCAGCTCCCACAAGGATTGGGAGTAGCCACAGACTTGAGGGACGACTCCAAACCTGTGGGAGCGGGCTTGCCCGCGAAGAGGCCCTCGCAGGCAATACAAGACTCGGGTCTTAGAACACCGAGACGTAATCGCCCAGCTCGACCTGTACCGATTTGATGCGTGTGTAGTTGGTCAGCGAGCTGATGCCGTTTTCACGACCCACGCCCGACTGCTTGTAACCGCCCACCGGCATTTTTGCGTCGGACTCGCCCCAGGCGTTGATCCAGCAGATACCGGCTTCCAGTTGATGAATCACGCGGTGCGCGCGGTTCAGGTCTTTGGTGACGATACCGGCGGCCAGGCCGAAGTCGGTGTCGTTGGCGCGGCGGATCACTTCTTCTTCGGTCTCGTAGGAGAGGATCGCCATCACCGGGCCAAAGATTTCTTCACGGACGATGGTCATGTCGTCGGTGCAGTCGGTGAACACGGTCGGCGCGACGAAGGCGCCTTTGGCGAATTCGCCGTCGGTCAGACGCTCGCCGCCGCACAGGACGCGGGCACCTTCTTCTTTACCCTTGGCGATGTAACCCAGCACGCTTTCCATATGGGCGAAGCTGACCAGCGGGCCGAAGTTGGTGTTTTCGTCTTCCGGGTTGCCGATGCGGATGCGCGCGACGCGCTCGACGATCTTGGCTTCGAAAGCAGCTTTCAGGTGGCTCGGTACGAACACGCGAGTACCGTTGGTGCAAACCTGACCGGAGCTGTAGAAGTTGGCCATCATCGCGGTGTCGGCGGCGCGATCCAGGTCGGCGTCGTCGCAGATGATCAGTGGCGACTTGCCGCCCAGTTCCATGGTCACGTCTTTCAGCGACGAAGCCGAAGCGCTGGCCATGACTTTCTTGCCGGTGTCGGTGCCGCCGGTGAAGGAGACTTTCTCGATGCGCGGGTGTTCGGTCAGCCAGGTGCCGACTTCACGGCCGCTGCCGGTCAGGACGTTGAACACGCCGTTTGGCAGGCCGGCTTCGGTGTAGATCTCCGCCAGTTTCAGAGTGGTCAGCGAGGTGACTTCGCTTGGCTTGAAGATCATCGCGTTACCAGCGGCCAGGGCCGGTGCGGATTTCCACAGCGCGATTTGGATCGGGTAGTTCCACGCGCCAATACCGGCAACCACGCCCAGCGGCTCGCGACGGGTGTAGACAAAGGACGTGTCGCGCAGCGGAATCTGCTCGCCTTCGATCGCCGGCACCAGGCCTGCGTAGTATTCCAGCACGTCGGCGCCGGTGACGATGTCGACGTATTTGGTTTCGGAGAAGGCTTTACCGGTGTCCAGAGTTTCCAGAGCGGCCAGCTCATCGTTGCGCTCGCGCAGAATGTCGACGGCGCGACGCAGAATGCGCGAACGCTCCATGGCGGTCATCGCGGCCCAGATTTTCTGGCCCTTTTCAGCGCTGACCACGGCGCGCTCGACGTCTTCCTTGGTCGCACGTTGCACTTGGGCGAGGACTTCACCGTTCGCCGGGTTGATGGCTTCGAAGGTGGCATCGCTGCCAGCGTCGGAGTACGCGCCATCGATGTAGAGTTTTTGCAGTTCGAAACGGGCCATAGTGTCCTCGCAAGTGCATTGGTGGTTGGCGTTTTCCACCGCGATCAGGCTGCGGTGGCGTTCAGGGGCCGAGCGTTTTCTGTGTGCTCTAGCTCACCTTCTTGGCCAATTGGAAATCCATGTATTCGTAAGCGATCTGTTGCGCCTGCGCCGTGTCGAAAGCGTCTCCCGACAGCGCGCCGCGCAACCACAAGCCGTCGATCAACGCTGCCAGTCCACGCGCGGCGCTGCGCGCATCTTCGAGCGGCAACACACGGCGGAACTCGCAGCACAGGTTGGAATACAGACGGTGATCGTTGATCCGCTGCAACCTGTGCAAAGACGGCTGGTGCATGCTGGTGGCCCAGAAGGCCAGCCAGGTTTTCATTGCCGGGCCATTGACCTGGCTGGCGTCGAAGTTGCCTTCGATGATCACCTGCAGATGCGCCCGTGGGCTGCTGTCTGCCAGCGCCTGACGGCGCGCGGTGACGCTCTCGCTGAGGGCGGTCATCAGGTACCGCATCGTGGCGGCGATCAGGCCATTCTTGTCCTGAAAATAGTGACTGATGATGCCATTCGAGACACCGGCCAAACGGGCGATCAGCGCAATGCTGGCGTCCCCCATTCCGACCTGATCGACGGCCTGCAAAGTGGCTTCGATCAGTTGTTGGCGGCGGATGGGTTGCATACCGACCTTGGGCATCTTGCACATCTCCTTAGGCCTTCCGACGGGCGATGAACGCCGATCGGATTGAGGGCCAGTCTATTTTGTTTTGATTGAACGTTCAATCAACAAAGAATAAGATCTGCGACAAATCGTCGCTGCCTACAGATTTTTCCTACGTGTAAGTGGCGATAAAACCGACATCCGAAATGCTCGAAACCTGCGTGGGGCATGGCGCGGTTCGCGATTCGATGGACGTGTTGAATGGGCAAGACGCTCAGGGCCAGGTTTCGGATGAACGTCCGGACCTCGGCCACGAAAGCGATTCGCAGCGCCATTTCGGCAGGTTCGGGCTTTTTTCGGGGTGTCTTTATATCACCCGCCGGTCGGCTGCCAACTAACCGATTGGTCGGGTTCCGTGTTGCCTTGTGTTCTTCTCTCGCACTGCCTGGAGCATTTGTGCCATGAGTTCTGCCTCGCTTATAAAGACCCCGCCCGAGAAGGTGACGGTCAACGGTTGGGTGTTCTACACCTCTACCGCGCTGATTCTGTTGTTGACCGCCATTCTGATTATCGCCCCGCAAGAGGCCGGCAGAATGTTGGGTATGGCTCAGGCCTGGTTGTCGCGCAGCTTCGGCTGGTACTACATGGTGGTAATCGCCGCTTACCTGGTGTTTGTGGTGGGCCTGGCGTTTTCCTCCTACGGCAAACTCAAACTGGGCAGCAAGGACGACACCCCGGATTTCAGCTACGGCGCCTGGGCGGGGATGCTGTTCTCGTCGGGTATCGGTATTTCGCTGCTGTACTTCGGCGCCTCCGAGCCGCTGGACCACTACTTCAATCCGCCGGAAGGCGCATCGGCTACCAACATGGCCGCGCGTCAGGCGGTGCAACTGACTTTCCTGCACTGGGGCCTGCACGGCTGGGCGATCTACGCACTGGTCGGTCTGGCCGTGGCGTACTTTGCCTACCGTCATAACCAGCCATTGGCACTGCGTTCGGCGCTGTACCCACTGGTCGGCGAGCGTTGGGTCAAAGGCGCGGCCGGTCACGCGGTGGACGGCTTCGGCATGTTCGTGACCCTGCTGGGTCTGGTGACCAACCTGGGGATCGGCTCGCTGCAAGTGTCCTCGGGCCTGGAAAACCTGTTCGGCATGGAACACAGCAACACCAATCTGCTGATCGTGATCATCGTGATGAGCACCGTGGCGACCATCGCTGCCGTGTCCGGTGTGGAAAACGGCATTCGTCGTCTGTCCAACCTGAACATCGTGCTGTTCAGCGGCCTGCTGATTTTCGTTCTGCTGTTCGGCCCGACCCTGCACCTGCTCAACGGCTTCGTGCAGAACATCGGCGACTACCTCAATGGCGTGGTGCTGAAGACCTTCGACCTGTACGTCTATGAAGGCGACAGCGCCAAGTCCGACCGCTGGCTGGGCCTGTGGACCCTGTTCTACTGGGCGTGGTGGATTTCCTGGGCACCATTCGTCGGCATGTTCATCGCGCGTATTTCCCGTGGCCGTACCGTGCGTGAACTGGTCGCTGGCGTGCTGCTGATCCCGCTGGGTTTCACCCTGGCGTGGCTGTCGATCTTCGGTAACTCGGCACTGGACCTGGTGATGAATCAGGGCGCGGTCGAACTCGGCAAGACGGCGCTGGAACAGCCGTCGATGGCGATCTACCAGTTGCTTGAGCACTACCCGGCGTCGAAAGTCGTTATCGGTGTGTCGATCTTCGTCGGTTTCGTGCTGTTCCTGACCCCTGCCGACTCCGGCGCGGTGATGATGGCGAATCTGTCCTGCAAGGGCGGTAACGTGGATGAGGATGCGCCGCACTGGCTGCGGATCTTCTGGTCGGTGGTGATCACGCTGGTGACCATCGGTCTGCTGTTCGCTGGTAACTTCGAAGCCATGCAAACCATGGTGGTGCTGGCCGGTCTGCCGTTCTCGGTGGTGCTGGTGTTCTTCATGTTCGGCCTGCACAAGGCCATGCGCCAGGACGTGCAGATCGAACAGGAGCAGGCGCAACTGGCTGAGCGCGGTCGTCGTGGTTTCAGCGAGCGTCTGACGCAACTGGATCTGCAACCGAGCCAATCGGTGGTGCAGCGCTTCATGGACAAACACGTGACCCCGGCACTGGACGACGCTGCTGCACAACTGCGTGCACAGGGTCTGGAAGTGCAGACGCTGCTGGGCAAATCCAAGCGCTGCATGGGCGTGCGCGTCGAGATGGAAGAAGGCAACCCTTTCGTCTATGAAGTGAGCCTGGACGGCTACCTGGCGACCCCGACCGAATCGGCCCAGTCCGATGAAGCGCGCCCGCGTTACTACCGCGCCGAGGTGTATCTGCACAACGGCAGCCAGGACTATGACCTGATGGGCTTCACGCAGGATCAGATCACACGCGATGTGCTCGATCAGTTTGAAAGCCATCGGCAGCTCCTTGGCCGGGTGTATAGCTAAACAGCAAGTGCGCGGTGTTTCAGTCTGAAGCACCGCGTTGTTCCTTTAAAAGATCGCAGCCTTCGGCAGCTCCTACATGGATCGCATTCCCCCTGTAGGAGCTGCCGAAGGCTGCGATCTTTTGCTCTTCAAACAAAAACGCCGCGATCCTCTCGCGGCGTTTTCGTGTCCGGGGTGTTTACCCCAGGTTCTTGCCCAGCAAGGCGTGATACAGCTCGCTGTCGCCCAGAATCCCCACCACATGGTTGTTGTCGTGCAGCACCAGTTTGTTGCCGGTCTGGTAGCGGATTTGCAGCGCGTCACGCATGCCGATGTTCGAGTCCACCAGTGTTGGCTTGCGCTCCAGGCCTTCCACCGCTTGCCCCGGTGCCCAGTTCTGCAGGTTCAGCACCGAACCGTTCTGCCGCGCGCCCTTGATGGTGTTGCCTTCGGCCAGGTCCAGCCACGAATCGCCACCCGGGTCGAGACACACCGAACCGTTGATGCGTTTGCAGTTGTCCAGCGTGCGCATCAGGCTGCGGCCACACAGGACGTTGAGCGGGTTGGTGTGGGCCACGAAAGTGCGCACATAGTCGTCCGCGGGGTTCAGCACGATCTCTTCCGGCACGCTGTACTGGATGATCCGGCCGTCCTTCATGATCGCGATGCGGCTGCCCAGTTTGAGCGCCTCGTCGAGGTCGTGACTCACAAACACGATGGTCTTGCTCAGCTTGCGTTGCAGTTCCAGCAGTTCGTCCTGCAGGCCTTGGCGGATCAGCGGGTCGAGTGCCGAGAACGGTTCGTCCATCAGCAGAATGTCGGCGTCCATCGCCAGCGCCCGCGCCAGGCCCACACGCTGCTGCATGCCGCCGGAGAGTTCATCGGGTTTCTTGTTGCGCCACTGGGTCAGGCCCACCAGTTCAAGCTTGTCGTCCACCAGTTTGCGCCGTTCCTTCTCCGGGCGACCCTGCATCTCCAGACCGAAACTGATGTTCTCGCGCACCGTCAGCCACGGCATCAGGGCGAACTTCTGGAACACCATGGCGATGCGTTTGGTGCGCATCATCTTCAGCTCGGCCGGGGTGCACGAGGCGATGTCGATCTGCTTGCCTTCGTGCTCGACGAACAGCTTGCCGCGACTCACGGTGTTGAGGCCGTTGATGCAGCGCAGCAGGCTCGACTTGCCAGAGCCAGAGAGGCCCATCAGTACGCAGATCTCGCCCTTGTTGATGTCCAGGCTGGCCTTTTCCACGCCGACGATCTGCCCGGTCTTTTTCAGGATCTCGTTGCGCGTCATGCCCTGATCCAGCAGCTTGAGTGCCTCGCGTGGATCCTTGGAGAAGATTACGTCGACGTCTTCGAAGCGAATTATGCTCATGCGTCACCCCCTACTTTGGCGTCGGGTTGTTTGCAGATACGGTCGAGCATGATCGCCAGCAGTACGATCGCCAGGCCCGCTTCGAAGCCAAGGGCGATATCAGCAGTGTTCAGTGCGTTGACCACCGGTTTGCCGAGTCCGTCGGCGCCCACCAGTGCCGCGATCACCACCATCGACAGCGACAGCATGATGCACTGGGTGATGCCGGCAGCGATGCTCGGCATGGCGTGAGGCAGTTCGATCCGTGAGAGCAATTGGCGACGCGAGCAGCCGAAGGCCTTGCCGGCGTCCATCAGTTCTTGCGGGACATCGCGGATGCCCAGGTAGGTCAGGCGGATCGGCGCAGCGATGGCGAATACCACCGTGGAGATCAGGCCCGGCACCACGCCCAGCCCGAAGAGGGTCAGGGTCGGAATGAGGTAAACGAAGGTCGGTACGGTCTGCATCAGATCGAGTACCGGCCTCATCAAAGTGTAGAACATCGGCTTGTGCGCGGCGACGATGCCCAACGGCACGCCGATGACCACGCAGACCAGGGTCGCGAACATGACCTGGGCGAGGGTTTCCATGGTTTCCTGCCAGTACCCCAGATTGAGGATCAACAGGAACGAGGCAATCACAAAAACAGTCAGCCCCCATTTGCGCTGGATGAAATGCGCGAGCAGGGCGATGAGGCCGATCAAGACAAAAGGATTGAACCAGGTAAGCGCAAACGTCACGCCGTGGATCATCGTTTCCAGGGTCACGGCGATTGCATCGAAAGTGCTGGCGCCGTGTTGCGTCAACCATTCGACGAAGCCCGCGATGTACTGGCCTAAAGGGATTTTCTGATCAATCAGCATGGTAGTGAACGTCCGCATGCAAGGAATAAACAGCCCGGGCGAGCGAACTCGCCCGGCGTAAGGCAATTACTGTGCGAGCTTGGCTTTCACGGCTTCCAGGCCAGGTTTACCGTCAATGGTGGTCACGCCAGCGAGCCAGGTATCGAGCACCTGTGGATTCTTTTTCAGCCAGGCCTTGGCGGCCGCTTCAGGCTTCATCTTGTCGTCGAGGATGTTGCCCATCAGCTCGCTTTCCATGTCGACATTGAACTCCAGGTTTTTCAGCAACTGACCGACGTTGCTGCATTCGGTGGAGTAGCCCTTGCGGGTGTTGGTCGCCACGGTGGCGGCACCGAAATCAGGGCCGAAGAAGTCATCGCCGCCGGTCAGGTATTGAATCTTGAAGCGCTTGTTCATCGGGTGCGGCGCCCAGCCGAGGAAGACCACGGCGGTGTCGCGTTTCTGCGCGCGATCAACCTGCGAGAGCATGCCCGCCTCGGACGATTCGACGACTTTGAAACCGGCGTCCTTCAGACCGAAGGCGTTCTTGTCGATCATGCTCTGGATCAGGCGGTTGCCGTCGTTGCCAGGCTCGATGCCGTAGATCTTGCCATCGAGCTCTTTCTTGAATTTGGCGATGTCGGCGAAGTCATGCAGGCCCTTGTCATACAAGGCTTGCGGCACGGCGAGGGTGTACTTGGCGCCCTTGAGGTTGGTACGCACGGTTTCCACGGTGCCGGCATCGCGGTAGGCCTTGATGTCGTTTTCCATGGTCGGCATCCAGTTACCGAGAAACACGTCCATGTTCTTGCCGTCGGCCAGCGACTTGTAGGTCACGGGCACGGAAATCATGGTGGTCTTGGTCTTGTAGCCGAGGGCGTCGAGCACCACCGACGTGGTGGCGGTGGTGGCGGTGATGTCGGTCCAGCCGACATCGGAGAAATTCACGGTACTGCACTGCGCCGGTTCTGCGGCTTGAGCCAGTAACGGCAGACTCAGCATGGCGGCCAACAACAACGACGGGGAACCTTTCATGGATGGACTCCTTGGTGTTTTTTTTGGCAGTGTTCCGACTGTGGACCACCGCACTTATAGGTTGCGGTTGGATGGCGTTCTGGAGACAGCTCTACCACGGCGCCTTGCAATCGAGTCATAACGATCATGTACCAGTGAAAATCTGACGCCTACAGGGTGGGTCGTATCCAGTACAGGGATGGTCGCATCCAGTGTCAGTGACGTCGTTTACAGCTTTTTTCTGCCCCGTTTGGCCATCTGAACCGCATAAAAACGGCGAAAACAGGGGAGGAAACCGGCACGGCGTTGGTGGGCATGAGTGCGTCGGTGTCAGACGCCGGGCGACCTGACAAAAGCCTGATGATGCGGGCATTCCGGCGGATCGCAGCTTGAGCGTAGCAGCTCCGCCAGCGGGCGCCTGACGCCCGGGAACGGCATCCTCAGGAGCTTCGCAGCAATGGCTATCAGCGTTTTCGACCTGTTCAAGATCGGCATTGGCCCGTCCAGTTCCCACACCGTCGGCCCGATGCGCGCCGCCGCCCTGTTCGTGCAATCGCTGCGCGACCGGCACCTGCTCGAACAGGTGCGGCGTATAGAAGTGCAACTGTTCGGCTCGCTGTCGGCCACCGGCATCGGACACGGCAGCGACAACGCGGTGATCATGGGCCTGATGGGCGAGTGGCCGGACGCAATCGACCCGTCGCAGATCGGCCCGCGCATTCAGGCGCTGCGTGAAACCCACACCCTTCTATTGGACGGCCGCTTGTCGGTGCCGTTTGTCTGGGCTCGCGACATGCGCCTGATCGACGAGAACCTGCCGTTCCATCCCAACGCCATGACCCTGATTGCCGAAGGCGATCACGGCGAGATTCATCGCGACACCTACTATTCGGTCGGTGGCGGTTTTGTGGTGGATCAGGTGCAGGCATCCAGCGGCGTGGTCGATCTGGATCGCACCGAATTGCCTTATGACTTTTCCAGCGCGGTGGAGCTGCTGCAGCTGTGCAAACAGAACAACCTGCGTGTCGCCGAATTGATGATGGCCAACGAAAAGGTCTGGCGCAGCGAAGAGGAAATCCGCGCCGGGCTGATGAAGCTGTGGCGGGCAATGCAGGATTGCGTCGAGCAGGGCCTCAAGCACGAAGGCATCCTCCCCGGCGGCCTCAACGTGCGACGGCGTGCGGCGAAATTGCATCGCAGCCTGCAGGAGTTGAACAAGCCCAACGTGATCGGCTCGACCCTCAGTGCCATGGAGTGGGTCAACCTGTTCGCCCTCGCGGTCAATGAAGAAAACGCGGCGGGCGGGCGCATGGTTACCGCACCGACCAATGGCGCGGCGGGGATCATCCCGGCGGTGTTGCACTACTTCATGAAGTTCAGCGAAGCGGTCACTGACGCCAACGTGGTCGACTACTTTCTGGGGGCGGCGGCGGTGGGCATTCTATGCAAGAAGAACGCCTCGATTTCCGGTGCCGAAGTCGGCTGCCAAGGCGAGGTCGGATCGGCCTGCGCGATGGCGGCAGCGGGGCTGGCGGAGATCCTCGGCGCGACGCCTGAGCAATTGTGCAACGCGGCGGAAATCGGCCTGGAACATAACCTTGGCCTGACCTGCGACCCGGTCGGCGGCCTCGTCCAAGTACCGTGTATCGAGCGCAATGCGATTGCCGCGGTGAAGGCGATCAACGCGGCGCAGATGGCCTTGCGTGGCGATGGTCAGCACTTCATCTCGCTGGACCGGGTGATCCGCACCATGCGCGATACCGGTGCCGACATGCATGACAAATATAAAGAGACCTCGCGGGGTGGGTTGGCGGTCAGCGCCGTAGAGTGCTGACACCGGGATGTCCTGTGGCGAGGGGATTTATCCCCGATGGGCTGCGAAGCGGCCCCAAATCCTGCAATCGAGTGTTGCCTGACACACTGCGGTGAATGGTTTACGGCTGCTGCGCAGCCGATCGGGGATAAATCCCCTCGCCACAGGATTTATGTTTGGATTGGAAATCTGGAGCGCCAGACCAGTCAAAACTGCTCACCAAGTGAACACGCCAAACAAATCACGCCACCTTTTAGCGCGTCGCAATCAGATAAGAGTCTTTCACACCCACAGCGCACCCTTCGCGCCGCCTACCGTCCGTCACCCGTGCCTGCGGTGACACTCTGAAACACCCCCGCGCAAGCCTGTTCCCACAAGTGCTACCGATCTGCTCACAGGCAACGGGGCAGGGCTTTCACCGCCGCTGATGGCACTTCGAAATACCTTTCGTCGGACGGCTCGTATAGACACGTCGCGACGTCGTTTTCAGGAGTTATTGAACAGCCATTCAATTTTAGGCATGGCAATTGCTCTGTCATAACAAAGCCCGTCTCCCACGCGAGAACGCGGCAATAACAAGAGCCTCCGCCTGAGGCCATCACCCGCTTTGTGTGAGGAGATACCGCGATGACGTCGTTCAACTCCGGGGCCCAACCCCAGAACCGTGCGCCTCAATCCATCGGCTTTCTGCTGCTGGACAATTTCACGCTGATTTCCCTGGCCTCCGCCGTAGAACCACTGCGCATGGCCAACCAATTGTCCGGTCGCGAGTTGTATCGCTGGAGCACCCTCACCGTCGATGGCGGCCAGGTATGGGCCAGTGACGGTCTGCAAATCACCCCTGACGCCTCCATGCACAAAGCCCCGCCCCTGGACACCGTGATTGTCTGCGGCGGCATTGGTATTCAACGCACCGTGACCCGTGAACACGTGTCATGGCTGCAGAGCCAGGCGCGTCAGTCCAAGCGTCTCGGCGCCGTGTGCACCGGCAGCTGGGCTTTGGCTTGCGCCGGGCTGCTCGACGGTTTCGATTGCAGCGTGCACTGGGAATGTCTGGCGGCGATGCAGGAAGCTTTCCCGCGCGTGGCCATGAGCACGCGCCTGTTCACTCTCGACCGTAACCGTTTCACCAGCTCCGGCGGCACCGCGCCACTGGACATGATGCTGCACCTGATCAGCCGCGATCACGGTCGTGAACTGTCCGCCGCAATCTCGGAGATGTTCGTCTACGAGCGCATCCGCAACGAGCAGGATCACCAGCGCGTGCCGCTCAAGCACATGCTCGGCACCAACCAGCCGAAGCTGCAGGAAATCGTTGCGCTGATGGAGGCCAACCTCGAAGAGCCGATCGACCTCGACGAGCTGGCGGTGTATGTCGCCGTGTCGCGTCGACAGCTGGAGCGGCTGTTCCAGAAATACCTGCACTGCTCGCCGTCGCGCTACTACCTCAAGCTGCGCCTGATCCGCGCGCGGCAGTTGCTCAAGCAAACGCCGATGTCGATCATCGAAGTCGCGTCGGTCTGTGGATTCGTGTCGACGCCGCACTTCTCCAAGTGCTACCGCGAATACTTCGGCATTCCGCCGCGTGACGAACGCGTAGGCTCCAACACCACCCAGCAAGTGGCGATGCTGCCGCTGCCGCAGGCGATCGTGATGTCGCCGCTGTCGGGGCCGATGTCGGCGTTGAGTCAGGCGCGTAATGAGTCGACGTTTGCCAGCGTAAGGCTGTAAAGCAAAGATCGCAGCCTGCGGCAGCTCCTACAGGGAATTGCATTTTCAACTGTAGGAGCTGCCGCAGGCTGCGATCTTTTGATCTTCTGTCAGGCGCTATGGCTTTGCTGGTAATCCGCCAGTGCCGGCAACAATTGCCTGTCGATCGCCTGGCGCACCGCAGGCTGGATACTGGCGCCGCTGGTGTACATGTCCTTGACCATCTTGCGCAGTTCAAACGCACGAACATTGTCCAGACCGCGCACCGCGCACTCGCAGGCCTGCTCCGCTGTGGAGCCGCTCGGCACCTGAAACCCCAATGCCTTGAGCTGGCCCAACAGGTCTTCCTGATCGATCAAATCGGCGTACATCATGGCGCGCTTCCTTCTTCGGTAACGGAGGTCGTGGCTCGATTCTGGTAGGCATGCGGAGGGACGGCAAGGGCGATTTGTCACAGTGGCCGCGACGGCTATGAACAGGTCGTTTTCGGCTAACTCAGTGCCAAGGGGAGTGGGCACACTGGACTCAGCTTGCTACACGACGGTTTGGTCACCCTCGACTGGCAGCTCCTCAACAGTACCCTCTGCCCCGATCCTGTCACGGCTTGTATCGGGGCTTTTTTTAGTTTCATGAAAGTCAAAAGATCGCAGCCTGCGGCAGCTCCTACAGTTGAAATGCGATCCCCTGTAGGAGCTGCCGAAGGCTGCGATCTTTTGCTTTTAGCGGTTAGCGTTGCAACACCAGAATCCGCGACAACAACTCATCCCGGTCGATGTAGCAACCCTGAAAATGCCGCGCCCCGGTGGCCGGGTCGAACGCATTGCGCGCATGCAGCGTGCGGCGGTTATCGAAACACCACAGCTCGCCCGGATTGAGTCGCTGCATGAGCCGAAACCGTGGCTCGCGGGTCATCGCAATCAAGCGTCGATAGGCGCGATACAGCAGCGGCATCTGCTCCACCGACGTATCGAATGCGCCGCGCAGAAAGTTCGCCATGCGAATCTCCGCAACCCGGCCCAATGCATCCAGCGCAATGATCGGCGCCAGGCAGCGATAGTCGCTGTGGCGGTCCTTGTTGCGAAACTCCACGGGGATTTCACACAGCGCCTGAAACAACTCCGGCGCCTCCTGACGCAATGCATCGGCAATCGCAAAACCGTCGACAAAAATGCTCTCGCCACCCTCGGCGTCATTCACCAGGCAATGCAGAAACTGCAGCCCAGGTTGCAACTCGCGGGTCGGCAAATCGGTGTGCAACGGCAGGTTGAAAGCGGTGTAGGCGTTGCTGTCGGCATCGGCCTTGGACTGCACGTTGAACAGCACGCCGAAGTTGCTCTCGCGGATGAACGAAATGCGCTGGGCGATCAGCTTCAACGAACCCGGTTCGGTGGGCACGCCGCGCACTTGGGTGAGGCCGATGTCGCGTACCGCGAGCAGCCAATGCAGCAGGGCGCCGCTGTCATTCATCAGTGCGGCGTAGTCGAACACCGGCAACTGCAGATCGCTGCGCCACAGGTAAGCTTTGGGTTTGGCCGCCAGACGTTCGGCGCGCGATTGCTCGTCATAGGCGTGCGCGCGCAGCCAGCCGGGGTCGAAGCGGCTCTGATGGCCGTCCTGCCAATCGATGCGCAGGCAGCCGTCGCTGTCGATATGGGCGGCGGCAGGTTTGAGGTCGGCCGCGGCATCGACAATCTCGAACACCTGCTCGCGAGTGACGCTGTAGACGCACTGCTCGCACGGACAGTTGTCCCGCAACCAGACATGATGAAACGGGCTGATGCGGCCATCGGCCCAGGCAATCGATACGCGATCCGTCAGGTTCTGCACGCCGCTCAGCGCGCTGATCAACGGATAAGTACGGAAATCGGCAACAGCGGCAGCGGTGTTCATGGTGGCTCCTTGCGTGGGCGGATTACCGGGCGGGTGGCAGGGCGATGACGCGGCCGATATAAGCCGGGGCGGGCAGATCGACTTGCTCGGCGACGATGGCTTGCAGGCGGCTCAGGGTATCGGCGGTGAACGGTGCCGAGCGCGGGCCGGCGAGATCGACGTGCAGCAGCATCTGTTCGTTGCCGGCCAGTTCCTGGTCGTCGCCGGCCAGATGCAGGCTGTGATAGAGGTGCAGGCGTTTGCTGTCATGGCCGATGATCTGCGTACGCACCTCGACGGCGGCGTCGAGCTTCACTTCGTGCAGATAATTCAGGTGCAGTTCCAAGGTGAACAGTGAGTGACCGCTGGCTTCGCGATTGTTGCTGTCCATGCCGAGACGGTCCATCAGGGCGTCGGTGGCATAGCTGAAGATCAGCAGGTAGAAGGCGTCGCGCAGGTGGCCGTTGTAGTCGACCCAGTCGGGGATGATGCGGGTTTGGTAGGTGGTGAGGCTGGGCATGGTGTCAGATCCAACATTGATGGTGGCTGGGCTGCCGTCTTCGCGAGCAAGCCCGCTCCCACATTGGAATGCGCTCACCTGTGGGAGCGGGCTTGCTCGCGAAGGGGCCGGAACTGCTGAGCAAGGATTACTCGCTGAAACTCATTCCATGCTTTTCCTTGGTGGTTTTCACCGCCTCAAGCACCGCCAGCAGGCAGTCATCACGATAGCGCTCCAGCGCCGAAATGCTGTGGCGACCGAGTTGATCGCTGGTGCCATCGACCACATCGTCGATCAGCTTGTCGGTCAGTTCCGGTGCCGGCAGATAGGTCCACGGCAACTGCAGCGCCGGGCCGAATTGCGACATGAAGTGACGCATCCCGGCATCGCCACCGGCGAGGGTGTACGTCAGGAAGGTGCCCATGAACGACCAGCGCAAACCAGCGCCAAAACGGATCGCGTCGTCGATCTCGCCCGTGGTCGCCACGCCGTCGTTGACCAGATGCAACGCCTCACGCCACAGCGCTTCGAGCAAGCGGTCAGCGATGAAGCCCGGCACTTCCTTGCGCACATGCAGCGGGCGCATGCCCAGGGATTCGTAGACTTTCATCGCCGCTTGCACCGCTTCCGGCGCGGTATTCTTGCCGCCGACCACTTCCACCAGCGGCAGCAGGTAAACCGGGTTGAACGGGTGACCGACCACGCAGCGCTCAGGGAGGGTCGAACTCTCGTAGAACTCGCTCGGCAGCAGGCCCGAGGTGCTGGAGCCGATCAGCGCATCGGGTTTGGCCGCTGCGCTGATTTTGCTGTGCAGTTCGAGTTTCAGCTCGAGGCGTTCCGGGGCGCTTTCCTGGATGAAGTCGGCGTCGCGCACGCACTCCTCAATGGTCGCGACAAAGCGCAAACGATCCTGCGAAGCACCGGGCGCCAGACCGTTTTTTTCCAACGCGCCCCAGGCATTCGCCACGCGTTTGCGCAGCGCGGCCTCAGCGCCGGGCGCCGGGTCCCAGGCCACCACGTCGAGGCCATGGGCGAGGGCACGCGCGACCCAGCCGCTGCCGATGACACCGCTGCCGAGGGCGGCGAAGGTTTTGATGTCGGTGATAAAGCTCATGGGAACTCCCTGAAAAAGTGTTTCCTGTAGGAGCTGCCGCAGGCTGCGATCTTTTGATTTTGATTGTTTGAAGCAAGATCAAAAGATCGCAGCCTGCGGCAGCTCCTACAGGTGAAATTTGGGGGGGCAGTCGGGGCCCCATTTTTTTTGCTGAGGGTCAGCCGCGCTGGGTCAGGCCCATCTTCTTGCGGCCTTCAGCCGGGGTCAGCACCCGGGCGCCGAGGCGGCTGAGGATCTCGGTGGCGCGTTCGACCAGTTGGCCGTTGGTGGCCAGCACACCCTTGTCCAGCCACAGGTTGTCTTCCAGGCCGACCCGCACGTTGCCGCCGAGCAGCACCGCTTGCGCGGCCATCGGCATCTGCATGCGGCCGATGCCGAACCCGGCCCACACTGCGTCGGCGGGCAGGTTGTCGACCATGGCTTTCATGGTGGTGGTGTCGGCCGGGGCGCCCCACGGGATGCCCAGGCATAGCTGGAACAGCGGGTTGTCGAGCAGGCCTTCCTTGATCATCTGCTTGGCGAACCACAGGTGGCCGGTGTCGAAAATTTCCAGTTCGGCCTTCACCCCCAGCTCGGTGATGCGCTTGGCGCCCGCGCGCAATTGCGCCGGGGTCGAGACGTAAATGGTGTCGCCATCGCCAAAGTTCAGGGTGCCGCAATCGAGGGTGCAGATTTCCGGCAGCAGCTCTTCGACGTGAGCCAGACGGGTCAGCGGGCCGACCAGATCGGTGTTCGGGCCGAACTCCATCGGCCGTTCGCCCGGGCCGATTTCCAGGTCGCCGCCCATCCCGGCGGTGAGGTTGACGATGATGTCGACATCGGCCTCGCGGATGCGCTCCATCACTTCGCGGTACAGCGCCACGTCACGGCTGAACTTGCCGGTCTGCGGGTCGCGCACGTGGCAGTGGACGACGGTGGCGCCGGCCTTGGCCGCTTCCACCGCAGCAGCAGCAATCTGTTTCGGGGTGACCGGCACGTGAGGGCTTTTGGCGGTCGTGTCGCCAGCACCGGTAAGTGCGCAGGTGATGATGACGTCGTGGTTCATGGTGCGGTTTCCTTCAGGCGTGATGGGTCTGTTCGCAGCCCTTTCTCGGGCTGCGAAGCGTGTGTTCGGACTTGGGTTATTTGCTGGTCAGTTGCAGGTTTTCAGCGGCCGGTTTGCCGTCAAAGGTGGTCACACCGTCAAGCCAGCGCTGCTTGTCTTCGGGGTGATCCTTGAGCCACTGTTTGGCTGACTCGAAGGCATCCTTGTGATCGAGCAACGGTTGCATCATCCGGCTCTCGTCTTCGGCGGTGAAGGTCAGGTTGCTCAGCAGGCGGCCGATGTTCGGGCATTGTTCGGCGTACTTCGGCGCGGTGACGGTCCACACCGTGGCCATGCCTTCGTTCGGGCCGAGGGCGTCGTCGCTGCCGGTGAGATAAGTCATCTGCACATTGACGTTCATCGGGTGCGGCGCCCAACCGAAGAACACCACGGCCTCTTTGCGGCGTACGGCGCGGTCGACGGCGGCGAGCATTCCGGCTTCGCTGGATTCCACGAGCTGGAATTTGCCGAGGCCGAACTGGTTCTTGGCGATCATCGCCTTGATCTGCGTGTTGGCGCCAGAACCCGGTTCGATGCCGTAGATCTTGCCGCCCAGTTCCTTCTCGAATTTGGCGATGTCGGCGAAGGTCTTCAGGCCCTTGTCCGCCAGATAGGTCGGCACGGCGAGGGTGGCGCGGGCGTCCTTCAGGCTCGGCGCCGGCAGGACCTTGACCTGATTGGCGTCGACGAACGGGGTGATGGTCTGGGTCATCAGCGGGTTCCAGTAACCGAGGAACAGATCCAGCCGCTGATCGCGGATCCCGGCGAAGATGATCTGCTGGGAGGCGCTGGTTTGTTTGGTGCTGTAGCCGAGGCCGTCGAGCAGGACCTGGGTCATGGCACTGGTGGCGATCACGTCAGTCCAGTTGACCACGCCCATGCGCACGTTCTGGCATGACGCGGGTTCGGCTGCCATGACGCTGGCGCTCAAGAAAGCGGTACCGCTGAGTGCAAGAACACAGCTGCTGATCAGTCGTTTCATGTCGGGTTCCTCGGCAGGTCGTTATTGTGAGTTCCGGCATCTGGCGTGCCGGTGATGCAAAGTTACGCAGCAACGGCCCCGTGAAAGCGCACTGCGGCGACTGGCATTTGCACTGTAGCGACCTGCGCGCTTGAACGCCGCCGCCAAACGGCGTATCAACGATCCACGCTACCCGCTAACCGAGTGCGCACATGTCCCAGGATTTCTACTTTCTGCTGATGCCGGGGTTTTCCGCCATCGGTTTTATCTCCGCAATCGAACCGCTGCGGGTCGCCAACCGCTTTCGCGGCGAGCTGTACCGCTGGCATGTGCTCAGCGCCGATGGCGGGGCGGTGCTGGCGAGCAATGGCATGTCGGTCAACGCCGACGCGGCGCTGGAGCCGTTGAAGAAGGGGGCGACGCTGTTGGTGGTGGCCGGGTTCGAACCGCTGAAGTTCGCCACGCCAATCCTTGAGCACTGGCTGCGACGGCTGGATAACGAAGGCGTGACTCTCGGCGCCATCGACACCGGCAGTTTCGTCCTCGCCGAAGCCGGCCTGCTCGACGGCCATCGCCTGACCCTGCACTGGGAGGCCATCGATGCGTTCAAGGAATCTTATCCACAGCTCAGCGTGACTCAGGAGCTGTTCGAGATCGACCGGCGGCGCATCACCTCGGCGGGCGGCACGGCGTCCATTGATCTGATGCTCGACCTGATCGCCCAGGCCCATGGCCCGCAACTGGCGATTCAGGTCAGCGAGCAGTTTGTGCTGGGGCGGATTCGTCCGCGCAAGGACCACCAGCGCATGGAAGTCGCCACGCGCTACGGCATCAGCAACAAGAAACTGGTGCAAGTGATTGGCGAGATGGAACAACACAGCGAGCCGCCGCTGACCACGCTGCAACTGGCGGAGTCGATCAAGGTGACGCGCCGTCAACTGGAACGCTTGTTTCGGCTGCACCTGAACGACACGCCGAGCAATTTCTATCTGCGCCTGCGCCTGGAAAAGGCCCGGCAGCTGTTGCGCCAGACCGACATGAGCGTGCTCGAAGTGAGCATCGCCTGCGGCTTTGAATCACCGTCGTATTTCACCCGCAGCTATCGGGCGAAATTTGCCCGGTGTCCACGGGAAGACCGGCGTACTGCCCAGGCCTGAAATCAAAAGATCGCAGCCTTCGGCAGCTCCTACATTGGAATGCATTTCCCTGTAGGAGCTGCCGAAGGCTGCGATCCTTTGATCTTACTTCTTCACCAACGCCGAACACGCCGCTTTATAAGCCTCATGCTGATACTTGTTCAGCGTCCCCGGCAGCTCGAAATTGTGCTTCTTGGCCTGCGCATTGATCGTCTGCGGCGACAGCAGCGTCACCTCACACCCCTCCAGCAACTGAAACACGCCCTCGATCTTGAACGTCGTCGGCCCACCGGCAAACTCACCCTTCTTGCTGCGCTTCTTGATCGCAATCCGGTCAATCGAGTGCTCGCGCACAAACGAAGCGACCTGCGCCGCGAAGCGTTTGACGTTGGCCGCCTCGTCGTCATCGTCCAAGGCGATTTTCTTGGTGTTGAGCGCCACATGGCTCAGCGTTGCCCCGTCAAGGGAGGCCACGGCGATGATCGCTTCGCTGCCTTTGATTTCGATGCCGCAGATGTTCATGGGAATTCCTTTGAGTGAAGAGGGCAGCCTATAGGTCTGGTCGGTTTTTTTGCAATCTGCCGGTGCAGCAAGAGTCGGCTTTTACTGTTTTGACAGGATCGGCCGTTTGTCGGAAACATCGACCTACCTGACAGTTCTGACAGTAGACCTTGCCGCGAAACATCTCCTAGATAAGGGGGGGGAAATAATCCCCTGATCATGGCTGCGGTACCCGCATCCACCAGACAAGGAGTGAATGATGAACATCAGGAAAAACGTTCGTGCGTTAACCACCACCGAGCGCGACAACTTCATCAACTGTCTGCTAGAGCTCAAGCGCAAGGGGCATTACGACAAGTACGTTCACTGGCACCATGGTGTGATGATTCCAACGGTTCACCCAGACGAACCGCATGATCCGGAATACCGTAACGGGGCACACTTGGGGCCGGCATTTCTGCCGTGGCACCGGGAAATGCTGATGCAACTGGAGGCTGATCTGCAATCGGTGGACAAAAGCGTGACCCTGCCGTATTGGGATTGGACCGAGGATGCGGCCGACCCGCTGAATTCGCCGATCTGGTCGAGTGAGTGGATGGGCGGCGATGGCGACAAGAATGATCACGACCGGGTAAAAACCGGCCCATTTGCCTATCAGAAAGGCGATTGGCCTGTACCAGCCTACCCGGAAAACGGTGAGACGGAGCCAGGTCTCAAGCGTCAGTTCGGACAACTGGTGACTTCACTGCCAACCCCGGCTGACCTGGCGATGGCCATGCGCGAGTGGTTATACGACACGCCACCCTATGATTCCGGGCCCTACACCCGGGGCTTTCGTAATCGACTGGAGGGCTGGGTCACCCAGAGAGGCGATCCGCAGGTCACCACTCCGGGGTCGCAATTGCATAACCGGGTGCATTTGTGGATTGGCGGAAACATGCTTGCGATGACGTCTCCGGAGGATCCGGTGTTTTTTCTGCACCACTGTTTTATCGACAAGGTCTGGGCGGATTGGCAGGCACAGATGCAAGTCGACAATCCTGACTGGGTTCCACATTACACACCGCTGTCCGGCGGGCCGTCGGGTCACAACTATGACGATACGCTCAAGCCCTGGACGCGGCGGGTGAGGGACGTCATGAGTATTGCCGAGCTCGGCTATGAATATGCGCCGAGCAAGCCGCTGGAAAAAAGTCCGTTCAGATCACCGTTCATGGCGCACTGACTTTGCTGAACGAGCGCTCCAGCCTGACGAGGCGGGAGCGTTCCTTCATTCCTGCCCAATCGACTCCAAAAACTCCGACCGTTCGTCACTCATCCGCGCCACACAGTCATTCTGCGCAATCTTGAACGTCTTGCTGCCTTCGGTGGCGGGGAATGCTTCCACAGCGCAATCGGCGTCGCGGGTTTTCAGCCATTGTTGCTGGGCGGTTTTGAGTTTGGCGGTGATGTCGGCCAGTTGCGCGGCGTTTTTGCCGTAGGTGGCCTGCATGCGTTCGTTGAGGCTGGCGTAGTTGTCCTTGAGCAGGTCTTCGGCGGTGGTGCGGCTGTAGGTCGAGCATTCCAGGGTCTGGACGTCGTTTTCCACCGCGTCGCACGGGTTGTTGTCGGTGTCTTCGGCGGCCTGTACGCCGGTCGCCATCAGTGCCAAAGCCAGGAAGATCGATTTCATGGTTGTCGCCGCTCTAATCCAGTGGTGTATCCAAGATGCGCCAGATTCTGGCTCAAGCTGGCGAGCTTGAACAGGTAGCTGATCGGAGCGCCTGGCGACCCTTTGTCGCGGATTGACGCTTTCGGCAATTCCCCTGTCGTTTTTGCACCCGGTCGCCCCGGCACCGAGGCATATGCTGGCCCCAAAGCGCCGGCAGACGATTCGGCGCATGAATCGCCAATAAGGGGACGCCTGATGAGCCCAGCCGAATTACACGCCGACAGCATCGTTATCGACGGTCTGATCATTGCCAAATGGAACCGCGAGCTGTTCGAAGACATGCGCAAGGGCGGTCTGACGGCGGCCAACTGCACCGTGTCGGTGTGGGAAGGCTTTCAGGCGACCGTGAACAATATTGCCGCCAGCCAGAAGCTGATCCGCGAAAACAGCGACCTGGTGATGCCGGTGCGCACCACCGCCGACATCCGTCGCGCCAAGGAGCAGGGCAAGACCGGCATCCTCTTCGGCTTCCAGAATGCCCACGCGTTTGAAGACCAGATCGGCTATGTCGAGGTGTTCAAGCAGCTCGGCGTCGGTATCGTGCAGATGTGCTACAACACCCAGAACCTGGTCGGCACCGGTTGCTACGAGCGTGACGGTGGCCTGTCGGGTTTCGGCCGCGAAATCGTTGCCGAGATGAACCGCGTCGGCGTCATGTGCGACCTGTCCCACGTCGGTTCCAAGACATCCGAGGAAGTCATCCTCGAATCGAAAAAACCGGTCTGCTATTCCCACTGCCTGCCGTCGGGTCTGAAAGAGCACCCGCGCAACAAGTCCGATGCTGAGCTGAAGTTCATTGCCGACCACGGCGGTTTTGTCGGCGTGACCATGTTCGCGCCGTTCCTCGCCAAGGGCATCGATTCGACCATCGACGATTACGCCGAAGCCATCGAATACACCATGAACATCGTCGGCGAAGATGCCATCGGCATCGGCACCGACTTCACCCAGGGTCACGGCCAGGACTTCTTCGAATACCTGACCCACGACAAGGGCTACGCCCGTCGTCTGACCAGCTTCGGCAAGATCATCAACCCGCTGGGCATCCGCACGGTCGGCGAGTTCCCGAACCTGACCGAAACCCTGCTCAAGCGCGGTCACTCCGAGCGCGTGGTGCGCAAGATCATGGGCGAGAACTGGGTGAATGTCCTGAAAGACGTCTGGGGCGAATAAGCCGCCGCGCTTCTGAATCCTTTCCCCCGGCCGTCCGCGCCGGGGGCAACAAACCGAATTTTCTGGAGTTAAGTTTCCATGGCCAAGATCGCCCCGCAATTGCCAATCGAAGTCGACAGCGAGACCGGTGTCTGGACCTCCGACGCCCTGCCGATGCTCTACGTGCCACGCCACTTTTTCGTCAACAACCACATGGGCATCGAGGAAGTGCTGGGCGCCGACGCCTATGCCGAGATCCTCTACAAGGCTGGCTACAAATCCGCCTGGCACTGGTGTGAAAAAGAAGCCGAGTGCCACGGCCTGGAAGGCGTCGCGGTGTTCGAGCACTACATGAAACGCCTGTCGCAACGCGGCTGGGGCCTGTTCAAGATTCAGGACATCGACCTCGACAAAGGCACTGCCAGCGTCAAGCTCGAACACTCGGCGTTCGTCTACGTCTACGGCAAGGTCGGGCGCAAGGTCGACTACATGTTCACCGGCTGGTTTGCCGGCGCCATGGACCAGATCCTCGCCGCACGCGGCAGCAAGATTCGTACGGTTGCCGAGCAAGTCTACGGTGGCTCCGAAGAAGGTCACGACGACGGCCTGTTCACCGTCAAACCTAAACAATAAGCAAATCGTTGAAAAAACGTAGCGAGCGAAGGCCAGGCGAGGCGAAGTCAGGCGAGAAAGCGGAGTTGACTTTAGTCAATGAGCATTTCGAGTCTGACTTCAACGCAGCATGGTCGAGCGCAGTAGTTTTTTAACGATTTGAGGAGACCGCCATGGCTTTCGAAGCTATGTTCCAGCCGATCCAGATCGGCAAACTGACCATCCGCAACCGCGTGCTCAGCACCGCGCACGCCGAGGTCTACGCGACTGACGGCGGCATGACCACCGAGCGCTACGTCAAATACTACGAAGAGAAAGCCAAGGGCGGCATCGGCCTGGCGATCTGCGGCGGTTCGTCCGTGGTCGCCATCGACAGCCCGCAGCAATGGTGGAGTTCGGTGAACCTGTCCACCGACCGGATCATTCCGCACTTCCAGAATCTCGCCGACGCCATGCACAAGCATGGCGCCAAGATCATGATCCAGATTACCCACATGGGCCGTCGCTCGCGTTGGGACGGTTTCCACTGGCCGACCCTGATGTCGCCGTCGGGCATCCGTGAACCGGTACACCGCGCCACCTGCAAAACGATTGAGCCGGAAGAGATCTGGCGGGTGATCGGCAACTACGCCCAGGCCGCGCGCCGGGCAAAGGCCGGTGGTCTTGACGGCGTTGAGTTGTCGGCCGTGCACCAGCACATGATCGACCAGTTCTGGAGCCCGCGCGTCAACAAGCGCACCGACGAATGGGGCGGCACTTTCGAAGGCCGCATGAAGTTCGGCCTGGAAGTGTTGAAAGCCGTACGCGCCGAGGTCGGTGACGACTTCTGTGTGGGCATGCGTATCTGCGGTGACGAGTTCCACCCGGACGGCTTGTCCCACGAGGACATGAAGCAGATCGCCAAGTATTACGACGACACCGGCATGCTCGATTTCATCGGCGTCGTCGGCTCGGGTTGCGACACCCACAACACCCTGGCCAACGTGATTCCGAACATGAGTTACCCGCCGGAGCCGTTCCTGCACCTGGCGGCCGGGATCAAGGAAGTGGTCAAGGTGCCGGTGCTGCACGCGCAGAACATCAAGGACCCGAACCAGGCTACGCGCATCCTTGAGGGCGGTTACGTCGACATGGTCGGCATGACCCGCGCGCACATCGCCGACCCGCACCTGATCGCCAAGATCAAAATGGGTCAGGTCGACCAGATCAAACAGTGCGTCGGCGCCAACTACTGCATCGACCGTCAGTACCAGGGTCTGGACGTGCTGTGCATCCAGAACGCCGCGACGTCCCGTGAATACATGGGTGTGCCGCACATCATCGAAAAATCCACCGGGCCAAAACGCAAAGTGGTGGTGGTCGGTGCCGGCCCCGCCGGGATGGAAGCAGCCCGTGTGGCGGCCGAACGGGGTCACGACGTGACTCTGTTCGAGAAGAAAGAATTCATCGGCGGGCAGATCACTACTGCGTCGAAAGCGCCGCAGCGTGACCAGATCGCCGGGATCACCCGCTGGTTCCAGCTGGAGCTGGCGCGGCTGAAAGTGGACCTGCGTCTGGGCACTGCTGCAGATGCCGACACCATCATGGACCTGCGTCCGGACGTGGTAGTGCTGGCAGTTGGCGGGCATCCCTTCCTTGAGCAGAACGAACACTGGGGCGCCGCCGAAGGCTTGGTGGTCAGCAGCTGGGACGTGCTCGACGGCAAGGTTGCGCCGGGCAAGAACGTGCTGGTCTACGACACCATTTGCGAGTTCACCGGGATGTCGGTGGCCGACTTCCTCGCCGACAAGGGCAGCCAGGTCGAGATCGTCACCGACGACATCAAGCCGGGTGTGGCCATTGGCGGCACCTCATTCCCGACCTACTACCGCAGCATGTACCCGAAAGAAGTGATCATGACCGGCGACATGATGCTGGAGAAGGTCTATCGCGAAGGCGACAAGCTCGTTGCGGTGCTGGAAAACGAATACACCGGCGCCAAAGAGGAGCGGGTGGTCGATCAGGTGGTGGTGGAGAACGGCGTGCGGCCGGACGAGGAAATCTACTACGCGCTCAAGGAAGGCTCGCGCAACAAGGGTCAGATCGACGTGGAAGCGTTGTTCGCGATCCAGCCGCAGCCATCGCTGAGCAGCACCGGTGACGGCTACTTGCTGTTCCGCATCGGCGACTGCGTGGCGCAGCGCAACACCCACGCTGCGATCTACGACGCCCTGCGTCTCTGCAAAGACTTCTGACGGCTTGCACACAACCCTGTAGGAGCTGCCGAAGGCTGCGATCTTTTGACTTTTGTTGTTCAAAGCAAGATCAAAAGATCGCAGCCTGCGGCAGCTCCTACACATAGACCGTGTTTCTCCAGGCTGTACTGGTGGGAGCTTCACCATGTTGAACACCCTTCTTCCAATCCTGTTGTTCGCAGCCCTGGCCCTTGCGGTGCTCGGCGCGTTGCGGCGGGTGGCCATGTGGCGTCGGGGCCGGGCCTCGAAGGTCGATCTGATCGGCGGCCTGTTCGCCATGCCCAAGCGCTACATGGTCGACTTGCACCACGTGGTGGCGCGGGACAAATACATCGCCAACACCCACGTCGCCACGGCGGGCGGTGCGGTGGCGTCGATCGTGCTGGCGATTCTGGTGCACGGTTTCGGCCTGCATAACCGCATCCTCGGCTACGCGCTGCTGCTGATGACCGCGGTGATGTTCGTCGGGGCGATCTTCGTTTACCGGCGCCGGCTCAACCCGCCAGCGCGGCTGTCAAAAGGCCCGTGGATGCGCCTGCCGAAAAGCCTGCTGGCGTTCTCGGCGTCGTTCTTTCTGGTGACCTTGCCGGTGGCCGGGATCCTCCCGGAGAACTTCGGCGGCTGGCTGCTGGCGGCCATTCTCGGGCTCGGCGTGCTGTGGGGCGTGTCGGAATTGTTCTTCGGCATGACCTGGGGCGGGCCGATGAAGCATGCCTTCGCCGGTGCCCTGCACCTGGCCTGGCACCGCCGCGCCGAGCGCTTTGGTGGTGGTCGTTCCACCGGTTTGAAACCGCTGGATCTGAATGATCCATCGGCGCCACTGGGCGTGGAAAAACCCAAGGATTTCACCTGGAACCAGCTGCTCGGTTTCGACGCCTGTGTGCAGTGCGGCAAGTGCGAAGCGGCGTGCCCGGCCTTCGCTGCCGGCCAGCCGCTGAACCCGAAAAAGCTGATTCAGGACATGGTCGTCGGCCTCGCCGGCGGCACCGATGCCAACTTCGCCGGCAGCCCGTATCCCGGCAAGCCCATTGGTGAACACAGCGGCAATCCGCATCAACCGATCGTCAACGGTCTGGTCGATGCCGAAACCCTGTGGTCGTGCACCACTTGCCGCGCCTGCGTCGAGGAGTGCCCGATGATGATCGAGCACGTCGATGCCATCGTCGACATGCGCCGCCACCTGACGCTGGAAAAAGGCGCGACCCCGAACAAGGGTGCCGAAGTCCTCGAGAACCTGATCGCCACTGACAACCCCGGCGGTTTCGCTCCGGGCGGGCGGATGAACTGGGCGGCGGATCTGAACCTCAATCTGCTCAGCGAGAAGAAGTCCACCGACGTGCTGTTCTGGGTCGGCGACGGCGCCTTCGACATGCGCAACCAGCGCACCCTGCGCGCGTTCGTCAAAGTGCTGAAAGCCGCCAAAATCGACTTCGCCGTGCTCGGCCTGGAAGAGCGCGACAGCGGCGACGTGGCCCGGCGTCTCGGTGACGAGGCGACCTTCCAGTTGCTCGCCAAACGCAATATCCAGACCCTGGCCAAATACAGCTTCAACCGTATCGTTACCTGCGATCCGCACAGTTTCCATGTGTTGAAAAACGAGTACGGCGCCTTCGACGGCAACTACCTGGTGCAGCACCACAGCACCTACATGGCGGAAATCATTCAGGCCGGCGCGCTCAACCTCGGTCAGCACAAAGGCAACAGCGTGACCTATCACGACCCGTGCTACCTCGGCCGTTACAACGGCGAATACGAGGCGCCGCGTGAAGTGCTGCGCGCCCTTGGCATTGAGGTCAAAGAGATGCAACGTTCCGGCTTCCGCTCGCGCTGCTGCGGTGGCGGTGGCGGGGCGCCGATCACCGACATTCCGGGCAAGCAGCGGATTCCCGACATGCGCATGGACGACATCCGCGAGACCGGTGCCGAGCTGGTGGCGGTGGGTTGTCCACAGTGCACGGCGATGCTCGAAGGCGTGGTCGAACCGCGTCCGCTGATCAAGGACATCGCCGAACTGGTGGCCGACGCGCTGCTCGAAGATGCCGCGCCGAACAAGCCCGCCGCCCCGGCCAAACGTGAACCTGCGGAGGCCCACTGATGAGCGACATTATCCGCCGCGACCCGCGCGCCGAATGGATCGCGCGTAACCGTCTGCATCCGCTGCACGCGGCCATGCAACCGGCGCAACACAGCTGGATGGGGCCCAACGGCGTCATTCGCAAGAACCTGCACGGCATCGGTTTCATCGGCCCCAACGGCATCAAGCGAATTGACCGCAGCGGCGCGCAACAGGGCGGGGCGGTCAAACGCTCGGCCACGGTTGAAGTGCAATTGCCGCTGCATCAGGTGCCGGCCCCGGCGTTCTACATCAGCGTGGTGCCGGACATGGTCGGTGGCCGTTTGAGCAGCCACGACCGTGACCTGCTCGGTCTTGCCCATCAATTGGCCGGCAGCGACGGCGCGGTGTTGGCCGTAGTGTTCGGCGAACACAAAGAGAGTGCCTTCGCCACGGCTGGCGTTGACCGCTTGTTGGTGCTGGAAGGTGAAGAGTTCAGCGGTTATGCACCGGAGCAGCGGGTGCAGGGGCTGCGGGCTGTGGATAACCAGTTCAGCCCGCGTCACTGGCTGCTGCCGGACAGCCGCAGCGGTGGCGGCGAACTCGGTCGGCGCTTTGCTGCCGCGCTGGGCGAGCGTCCGGCGACGCGGGTCTGGCAGGTCAAGGATCAGGAATGCATTGGCCGTGCTGGTGCAGGCCTGCAAGACCTGGCGCGACCGGTGGCACGCTTGATTCTGGCCGCCGCCGAATGCGCCGAGCCGGTCAGCGAAACCCGTCACGAAGCCCTGCCGGTGGAGTTATCCACAACGATGGCGCGCAGCCTGTCGCGAATCGAGGATCTGGGTGCGGTGGCGGTGGACCCGGCGGCCATTCCGATGGCCGAAGCCGAGTTCATTTTCTCCGGCGGCAACGGGGTCAAGGACTGGGCGCTGTTTCACCAGACCGCGGCGGCGCTCGGCGCCACCGAAGGCGCCTCGCGGGTGGCGGTGGACGACGGCTTCATGGCCCGTGATCGGCAGGTCGGCGCGTCCGGCACTTGGGTCACCGCGCGGGTTTACGTGGCTGTGGGTATCTCCGGGGCGATTCAGCACCTGCAAGGCATCGGTGCCTGCGACAAGGTGGTGGCGATCAACCTCGACCCCGGTTGCGACATGATCAAACGCGCGGACCTGTCGGTGATTGGCGAGAGCGCGGAAATTCTTCAGGCGTTGATCGCGGCGGTAGCGGCTTACCGCAACGAAGCCAAGCGCGATGCGGCTTAAGGAACGGGTTATGAGCACAAAGATCATCAGTCTGGTTTCCATCGGTGCCCACCCGACGTCGGGCCGGCCACGCCGCGCCGAACAGGATGCCCGCGCCGTGGAACTGGGCCTGCAACTGGCTGGGGATAACCTGCAAGTGCTGCATGCGGGGGATGTCGCGGAACCGGCGCTGCGCGCCTATCTGGGCATGGGCCTGGAACAGCTGCATGTGCTGGAGCAACCCGCTGGCGCCGACGCCTTGCCGGCGCTGACTGCGTATCTGCGCGAGGCCGGCGCCCAGGTGGTGCTGACCGGCAGTCAGGCGGAAACCGGCGAAGGTTCCGGCATGCTGCCGTTTCTGCTCGCCGAAGGGCTGGGCTGGCCGCTGGTGGTGGGGCTGGCGCAGGTCGAGTCGATCAACGAAGGTTCGGCGCTGGTGCTGCAAGCCTTGCCCCGTGGGCAGCGGCGGCGGTTGAAGGTGAAGCTGCCGTTTCTGGCGACTGTGGATAACGCTGCGCCCAAGCCTCGGCAGAGCGCCTATGGCCCGGCGCGGCGCGGTGTGCTGAACGCCGAAGACGTGGAAGTGCTGGACGATGAACTGCTGGCGGTTGCCACGTTGCAACCGGCAAAGCCCCGGCCGAAACGTTTGAAGGTGATCAAGGCCAAGAGCGGCGCGGACCGCATGAAGGCGGCGACAGCCAAGGCCAGTGGCGGCGGGGGGCAAGTGCTGAAAGGCTTGACCCCGCAGGCTGGCGCCGAAGCCATCCTCAAACTGCTGATCGAAGAAGGCGTCGTCCGCTGACCCCTGTAGGAGCTGTCGGGTGAAACGAGGCTGCGATCTTTTGATCTT
>NZ_QAIK01000018.1:0-13640 GCF_003061005.1 Pseudomonas sp. HMWF021
CAGTTGCTCGGTGGTCGCGCGGTCTTCCTTGCCGCCCAGCACATGCACCGGGCAGTTGAGCAAGGGCCGCTGCGCCGGGGTGAAGCGGCCGCACATCATAAAGTCGGCGCGCAGCACCGGCAGCGTCAGGCTCATGAGTTCCTCGTTGGCCAGCACTTCTTCGCTGGTGCCCTGAAAGGTGCGCAGTTGATCGATCAATTCCTGATCGCTGCGCGCTTCGGCAAACCCGCGATCATAGTCGCTGCGCAGGGTCGGCGCGGCCGTGCCGGAGGCGAACAGCGCCACCGGTTCCGGCGCGCCGAGCTCGCGAAAGGCGTGCGCCATCTCGCACGCCAGTAGCGCGCCGAGGCTGTGGCCGAACAGGGCGTAAGGTGTTTGCAGGTCGGGTTTTTGCTCACGGGCCAACTGGCGGGCCAGCGCTCGCATGTCAGTTTGCAGGGGTTCGTCGAAACGGGCACCGCGCCCGGGCAACTCCACCGGTTGCAATTGCAGCCATGACGGCATTTGGCGCCGCCAGCGGCTGTAGACCATGGCGCTGGCGCCCGAATAGGGCAGGCACAGCAGTGTCAGCTTTGTCACCGCGTTTACCTCAATGGGTTATCTGTAAAAGAGAACGGATGAGGCGTTGCGCGAATTAGTCCGGATGCCGATCACTTCAAATGGCGGAAACTCTGCACAGCCGAACCCAGCACCACCGCGCCGGCCGCGATCGCCAGCCAGAATCCGCTCCGGGCACCGAACGCATCCACCAGTGCGCCGGACCCTGCCGCGCCAATCGCCACGCCGATGCTCAGGCCGGTGACCAGCCAGGTCAGGCCTTCGGTGAGTTTGGCCGGCGGCACGATGCGCTCAACCAGCGCCATGGCAACGATCAGCGTCGGCGAGAAAAACAGCCCGGCAACAAACACCGCCAGCGACAGCCCGAAAATATCGCTCGCCAGCAACAGCGGCAACGTGGTCACGGCCGTCGCCATGCCGCCATACATGAACAATCGCGGCAACGGCAATGTCGAGCGCATCGCACCAAAGGCGATCCCGGCCAGACACGAACCGATGGCATACACCGACAACACGATGCTCGCCGCCGCCGGCTGCCCCTGCTGCTGAGCGAACGCGACGCTGACCACATCGACCACACCGACGATGACGCCCATGGCGAGCATCAACGCCAGCAGCCATTGCACGTCGGTCGAACGAATGATCGAAGCCTGATGCTGGGTTTCCTGCGGATGCACAGCCGGTTCGGTGCTGCGCTGGGCGACAAATGCCGTCACCCCGATCGCCAGCGCCAGCAACGCGGCCAACGGCCCGGCCTCGGGAAACGCCACCACGCACAGCCCCACCGACAATGGCGGGCCGACGATGAAACAGACTTCATCGAGCACCGATTCCAGCGCATAGGCCGTCTGCAATTGCGGCTGGCCGCGGTAGATCTCGGTCCAGCGTGCGCGCACCATCGCCGACATGCTCGGCATGCACCCGGCCAGCGCGGCAAAGATGAACAGCGTCCAGGTCGGCGCCTGCAAACGCGTGCACAGCAACAACATCAACAACGCCCCGCCACCGACCAACGCTGACAGCGGCAGCACCCTGCCCTGACCAAAGCGATCGACCAGTCGCGACACCTGCGGCGCACAAAACGCCGTGGCCAGGGCAAACGTCGCCGCCACCGCACCCGCCAGCGCGTACCCGCCCTTGAGTTGCGAAAGCATGGTGATCACGCCGATGCCGGTCATGGAAATCGGCATGCGCGCGATCATCCCGGCCAGCACAAAAGCCCGGGCGCCGGGGGCGGTGAATAATTCGCGGTAGGGGTTTGCCATGGGTACTGCCTCATCAGGGGCGGCCAAGTTGCCACAAAGGCTGATGAGCGTGGAAGCGGGGAATTGTTGGTGGAATGTGAAGGCCTTGAAGAGCAAAAGATCGCAGCGTGCCGCAGCTCCTACAGGTGATCGCATTCCATGTAGGAGCTGCGGCACGCTGCGATCTTTTGCTCTTTGCTCTGAACTCTCGTGCGCTTGAATCAGTCAGCTACATAGGCCCACCACCCCGGCACTTCGCGCATGCACATTTCCCTCGCCCGCCAGGTAGCACTTGTCACCGGCGCCAGCTCCGGCATCGGTCACGCCGCCGCCAAAGCCCTGGCCGCTGCCGGTGCAGCCGTCGTCATCAATTACAACCGTCAGGCGGAACCCGCCGAAGCGCTGGCCCGGCAGATCATTGCCGATGGCGGTCAGGCGCTGGCCATCGGTGCCGATGTGTCCAAGGAGGACGAGGTCGAGCGGTTGTTCGCCGAAACTCTGGACGCCTTCGGTTCGCTGGACATTCTGGTGGCCAATTCCGGCCTGCAAAAAGACGCCGCTGTGGTGGACATGACCCTGGAAGACTGGAACACGGTGATTGGCGTCAACCTCACCGGCCAGTTTCTCTGCGCCCGCGCCGCATTGCGGATTTTCAATCGCCAGGGCGTGCGTGAAGGCGTGTCCCGCGCCGCCGGCAAGATCATTCACATGAGTTCGGTGCACCAGCGCATTCCCTGGGCCGGGCACGTCAACTATGCGGCGTCCAAGGGTGGCGTCGATCAGTTGATGCAGACCCTCGCCCAGGAGGTCAGCCACCAGCGCATTCGCATCAACGGTATTGCACCGGGAGCGATTCGCACGGCAATCAACACCGAAGCCACCGAAGGCGCCGCCGGCGAAAAACTGCTGGAGCTGATCCCTTACGGACGTATCGGCGATGTCGAGGATGTCGCCAACGCCGTGGTGTTCCTCGCATCCGACGCCGCCGACTACATTGTCGGCACCACCCTGTTCATCGACGGCGGCATGAGTCTTTATCCGGAGTTTCGTGGCAATGGCTGATCATCAACCCGAACGACAAAGCCCGATCGACGCCCACGGCATCATCGGCGACATGCGTAGCGCGGCACTGGTCAACGACAAGGGCAGCGTGGATTTTTTCTGCTGGCCGGAGTTCGACAGCCCGTCAATTTTCTGTTCGCTGCTGGACACGCCCGACGCGGGGATTTTCCAGCTCGCACCTGACCTGCCCGACGCCCGCCGCGAGCAGATCTATCTGCCGGATACCAATGTCTTGCAGACCCGCTGGCTCAGCGAACATGCGGTGGTGGAAATCACCGACCTGCTGCCGATCGGCGACAGCGTCGATGACCTGCCGCTGTTGGTGCGCCGGGTCCGGGTGGTCAGCGGGCAAGCCACCTTCCATATGCGCTGCGCGGTGAGACATGACTACGCCCGCGCCAAAACCCGTGCGCAGATGGACGATCAATCGGTGGTTTTCAGCGCCGAAAGTCAGCCGTCGATGCGGCTGGTGGCAGATCAGGCGATGCACATCGATGGCGATGCGGCCGTCGCGTCATTCTGTTTGAAGCAGAATCAACAAGCCGAATTCATCCTGGGCGGCGCCGACGATCCACGCTTCAAGGATGACGCCGCCAAGATGTGCATGGAGCGCACACTGAAGTTCTGGCGCGACTGGATCCGCCAGTCCAACTACCGCGGGCGCTGGCGAGAAATGGTCAACCGCTCCGCCCTCGCCCTGAAACTGCTGACCTCGCGCAAGCACGGCGCGATCCTCGCCGCCGCCACCTTCGGCCTGCCGGAAACCCCGGGCGGCGAGCGCAACTGGGACTATCGCTACACATGGATCCGCGACGCCTCGTTCACGGTCTACGCGTTCATGCGCCTGGGCTTTGTCGATGAAGCCAACGCCTACATGGGCTGGCTGCGCGGGCGGGTCAGCGATTGCCACGGCCAACCGATGAAACTCAACATCCTTTATGCCGTCGATGGTCGCCAGGAGTTGCCGGAAACCGAGCTCACGCACCTGTCCGGTCATGGCGGCGCGCAGCCAGTGCGCATTGGCAATGGCGCTTACGACCAGATCCAGCTCGACATCTTCGGCGAGTTGATGGACGCGGTGTATCTGGTCAACAAGTACGGCGACGCGATTTCCCACGAAGACTGGAAACACGTGCGTGAAGTGGTCGATCAAGTGTGTGAGACCTGGCAGACCACCGACGTAGGCATTTGGGAAATGCGCGGTGAGCAACATCACTTTCTGCATTCGCGATTGATGTGCTGGGTGGCGCTGGACCGGGCGATTCGGCTGGCCTCGAAACGCTCATTGCCGGCGCCGTTCGCCCAGTGGGACCAGACCCGCCAGGCGATCTACGCCGACATCTGGGACAACTTCTGGAACGAGGAACGCGGGCATTTCGTCCAGTACAAGGGCGGCACCGCGCTCGACGGCTCGATGCTGCTGATGCCGCTGGTGCGTTTCGTCAGCGCCAAGGACCCGCGCTGGCTGTCGACCCTGCAAGCCATTGAAAAAAGTCTGGTACGCGACGGCATGGTTTACCGCTACCGCAACGACGACAGCAACATTGACGGTCTGGCGGGCACCGAGGGTGCGTTTGCCGCCTGCTCGTTCTGGTACGTCGAATGCCTGGCCCGGGCTGGTCAGGTGGAAAAGGCGCATCTGGAGTTCGAACAACTGCTGCGTTATGCAAACCCGTTGGGGCTGTACGCCGAAGAGTTCGACAGCCATGGCCGGCATCTGGGCAACACGCCGCAGGCGCTGACGCATCTGGCGCTGATCAGTGCGGCGAGTTTTCTTGATCGACGGTTGAGTGGAGAAAAGGGTGAATGGCAGCCGTAATTTCGTCAGTGTGTGTAGGAAATATGCCGAATCCCTGGGCTTCGCCGGGCTAACACCTACACAAAAATAAACACAATCAGATCCCCTGTGGTGAGGGGATTTATCCCCGACAGGCTGCACAGCGGCCCCGGTCTTAGCCTTCTCATTTCTTCAGCAGCACCGAATTGCATGGCTTTGCGACTGCTGCGCAGCCGATCGGGGATAAATCCCCTCGCCACAACTTTTGTCACTCATTGCCTGTTTCGCTTAAACAAATCCTCTCCAATCCCTCCCCCGTAACTTGCACTTACACCCTGAAATACCCTGTTGCCAGCTGTTACATCCCCCCCTACCATCCACCGCAACGGGCACAGCGGAGCTGTCCAATAAAACCCGAATTCAAGGAACCAGAATGACCCAGCACATCCACCGCCCCATCGCCACGCCCCTGCGCACCGGCCTGACCCGCGCCCAACTGTGGGAAGACGCCGACCAAGGCCTGATCAAGTGTTGGGAAATCGGCCGCCAGCGCGCCATCCGTTTCCCCGAACTCACCCAAAAATGCCTCGCCGGTGAATTGCCAGTACTCGGCTGGAAAGGCGGCGTGAGCCGCAGCCTGAAGAAAAACGAAAAATACGGCTCGCTGAAGTACCTGGCGCAGTGGCAAGGCTTGCGTGGCGAGGATCTGGATATTGATCTGGCTGAAGAACGTTCGCTGACCTGTTCGCGGACCAGGATGCGGGTGACGTTCACCCCGGATCGTACGAAGTATTTCAATCAGGTGGCGGAAGCCGAGGCTTAAGGAGACGCTCCATGAGCCGTGCCGAAATCCGATTCAGCCAAATCCTAAGCCTGACCATCGGCTATGAGCATCACGGCCCGGAAAACGGCACGCCGGTCATCCTGCTCTACTGCTTCCCCCACTCTCCCCGCGCCTACGACGAATTTGCCCCGGTCCTTGCGGCTGAGGGTTATCGTACCCAACCTGCGCGGTTACGGCCCGACCCGTTTCAACCGCCCGGACACGCTGCGTTCCCGTCAGCAAGCGGCATTGGCCCAGGATTTGCTGGAGATGATGGAAGCGCTGGGGATCGAGCAAGCAACGCTGTGCCGTTACGACTGGGGCGGTCGGACCGCCTGCATCATTGCGGCGCTGTTTCCCGATCGCGTGCGCGGATTGGTGGCGGGTGATGGCTAAAACCTGCAGGACATTCCGAATTCGATACTGCCGCTGAATCCGCAGACCGAGCATCGCTACTAGTGTCAGTACTACTTACACACGCACCAAGGCGTTGCAGGGCTGACAGAATCGTCGGGCGCTGTGCGAGTTGCTGTGGCAGTTGTTGTCGCCAACCTGCGCGCGGAACGCCGACCGTTATCCGTTGAGTGCGCCGGCGTTCGACAACCCGGACTTCGTTGAGGTGGTGACTCATTCTTATCGCCATCGCTTCATGTGTGCACCGGGCGATCCGGCGCTGGAATGGATGGAGCAGGCGCTGGAGAAACAACCGGCGATCAGCGTTCTGACAATTTCGTTGTCCGGGTGCAGATGATGGCGTTGGCCCGGTGCCGGAAGACGATGAAGATGCGCACCAGTTCACCGGGGTTTACGAACTGCGGGTGCTGGCGGGGAGGGGGGTGGACACAGCATTCCCAAAGAAGAAGCTGAGCAAATGCTCCAGGCGCTGCTAGACCTTCTGTAAAACAGGCGCTCCCGATCATTGCTGCGAGAGAGTTTGACTGGCAATTGTAGTGGCATATAGCTACTCTCCTTGGATCCACATCAAACATATCTATCGCCTCCCCTCATTCGAAGGGAGTGCTACGCGCATGACAAGGACTGGTTTACATGGGTGAAAATCTTGGCATCGAAATTGAACTGCCTATTGACCAAGGCGAACAGGCACATCAGCCCACCCCGAAAAATCTTCTGGCGCAGGACGTCTATAAAAAGATAGTCGAGCATCTTCACCACAGCCTCGGCAAAACACCCTCTCTCGACAGCCAGTCCGACGATCTTGACGACTACCGTAGCCATGAAGCGATCCTGATTGACGGTGGTCGAGGCACAGGGAAAAGTTCGGTTCTGGTCAACCTCACTACCTATCTCAAAGATGACAAGGATCTTTTGATCCTCAAGCCGTTGGATCCGACACTTCTGGAAAACGGTGACGACCTCCTGCTCAACGTGATCGTGGCTGCGCTGATGAGGGATAAAACTGTTCGTAGTGCGCTGCAAAACCATGAAAAGGAAGCAGAAGCGTTTTACGAGCAGTTGCATAAGCTGGGAGCGGCACTCGAAGGTATCCAGAAACAGAAAGAGCAATATGGTCTGGACAAACTTCGAGCATTCATGGGCAACCAGTCTCTCGCAGAAAATGTTCACCTTCTGCTGAAAAAGACTTTGCTGCTGACCCGAAGAAAGTTGGTAGTTTTGCCGATTGATGACGTTGACACCTCGCTGCAATTGGCATTTGAAAACATAGAGGTTGTTCGCAAGTACTTGACATCACCGTTTGTAGTACCACTGATCAGTGGCGACCTCAGCCTGTATGACGAGGTCATCTGGCGCGAGTTTCATGGGCGACTCACTCACCAAAAAGCCGCTATTGAAAAAGAAGCTCAAACCAGAGCCAAGGATCTTGCAGAAGAATACCAGCGCAAAGTATTGCCCCTGCCGAGACGAATCAAACTTCCGGCGCTGACAAGCTACCTGCAAAATCAGAAAATCATCTTGACCGATAAAGGCTCAAAGATCTTCCCACTCGCCATGCTCCAACATTGGCTTGACGCACTACTTAATGAGCGTGTCAACGGCGAGGAAAACAGTCGACTTGAAAACCCGTTGCAGACTGTTCGGGAAATGACCCAATTCATCAATGGTTGCAAACACCTGATCCCAACGCTCAAGGACCACCTCGGCCCGGACATGGGCATTTATTCGCCTCAAACTCATCCTTCCATGCTCAGACGTGTATTGTTCATGCCGTTGGATATTGCCTTGGCCGTGCAGGAATTCGAGGAAGATATCAAAAAAGCTGCCACCTTCGACAATGAACCGCACCGAAGAGACGGCCGGACGGGTAAAGAACGAGCATATCGAGCATTGGGAGCCAGAACGGCGAACATTCCCGAAAAACTAAAAAATGATTTCCCTCCTTATATCCAACAATGGCAGAAAGTCATTTCTGACTATTTCCAATACCATCGCAAAGGCGGAGCCGTTTACTTCACAGCTTTCACCAATGAAAAATGGAATGCCGAAAACAACGACGGTAAAAAAACTTCCGTACTGGCTCACGACATGTTCCAGCCATTGGAACAAAACAATAAAAAATACGAATACTTTGAAAGCATATCCGGCATAAATAAAATCTGGTCCGAAATATTTTTCCCGATTGTTCCCCAAGCTTGGATAGAGCGAATTCCGGAATCAACCATCCTGCCCTTTCCCGTACCTGAAAAAGGCCAGCGAATTCACGCCAGGCCCTCTTCCAGCTGGTCGCTAAGCCCCTATGTACCTGAAAACTTGCAAGGCAAGGCAGAACTGGCAAGGCAATTGCTGGTGCACTGGAGTTTCTTCTCTCCCAACCAGCGTGCAAATCTGGTATTTCACGGGCGGATTTTCGAACTGATTATTGCCAGTCTTGTCCGGGATATTTCAGAGCTTGAAATCACTGAGATCCTCAATCGCCCGCCTTTCCACTCGATACCGGCACTGGCTCATACCAATACAATCAATCTCTCTGAAGCCTTCGACGCTACCGAAGATGAACCCAGGGAAGAAACCAGTACTGAAGACGCACTCAAAGGCGACCAGGAAACAGCCGAAGCTATAGCTAACCTGGCCAATGAAATCAACGAATGGCGCCGCAAAAATAATATTCTCGTGCCGCACAGCTGGCTGATTCATAACATCCTCAACAAAGCGTTCAACCAGATCAGTATATTTTCTACCAACAAGAAGCCGAACAACCCTTCACTGTTCGAAATCATCGACTCGGGCATGCGCATGTTCAACTCCGTATGGTCGGCGTTCGGCAGTTTTGAAAAAGGTGAAGTCTTTGGCCTGCCTCGGGTTATCGCCTACGTCAACATGTCAAGCTCCAGTAACAACTTCGAACAGCACCCCCATTATCGACAAAATATCTTGCCCTTCCTGCAGAAGATCAATGACAGAGGACAGCACCACGACTTCAAAACCGGCTCATATACTTTTTCGCTTGAGTCACATCCTCTCCGCACAATGTTTAGAGATTTGCTGAATAACAACAAAAAACAACAAACCCCCAACACAAAAAAATCCGAAGAAGAACGCAGAGTAAGAATTGTAAGATCGAGCGACCCAGCAGAAACCCCTATTGCCGCACTCCTTAAAAATGCAATAAAAACTGCACAAACAGCAGCAAACAAAAACCCTTCAACCTCAACAAAACTTAACAAAATAATCAACTCGACAGCCAAAGAAAAAGGCATCACTTTAAAAATTGGCGCCATAAAACTGCTTGACACAGATACCATCCGCAGCTTCCTAAATACCGTCTACGAAAAAACCGAAGGAACAGTAAAAACGGAATACCTAAAGGTCATAAAAGGTATTAAACGCGTCGATTCCGGCACACCACAACGCCATCTTCAATATATGCATGAACAGTATCAGGAGCGAACAAGAGCCGAAAATCCTGGAACCGGTCCGGCCTGATGCTCGACCAATCACTCTTCGAACTCGCCAGCGCCACATGCTTCTCCAGTACCTCCCTGGCGCAGACCCTGCGTTCGCAGCTCCTGGCAGCACCTGACCTGAGTGATCCGACCCGGCACGACTCGTTTCACGCAGCGTGCCTGCGTAATCTGCGTCTCGATCTTGATGCGGATTACCCCCGCCGGTTTCGTATCAACGACATGGATCTGGCACTCGAAACTCTGTGGCCTCACAACATCTTCCTTGAGTCACAGGGAGGAAGGCTCGACATGCTCGACGGCCTATTCGATCAACTGTTTCTGGAAAACGGCGACGTCATTCAGTATCGCGATGACCGCGTGCAGGCTTATGTGCGATGCGCGGCGCGCCTTGACCCTGCATTGCTGGCCGGTTGGCGGATTGCCAAGCGCCTGCGACAACAACCGAGGCTTGGATGCAATGACCTGTCGCGGATCGTGGAGGCTCAACAGCCGTTTTTCAGCCCACGTGCGCAGACAGGCAAAGCGTTTGCGGAAAACCATGTGCACTTGGGCGGAGTTCATTATGACGGCCTGGTGTTGATGTCGGGCTTGACCGCGCCGTTGAAAGAGCTGGCGAATGAACCCGCCATCAAGGTACTTCCCTCCCTGCAAAGGCTGACACAAAGACTTTTGATGGAAGTTGGCACTGAGCCACTTGATTCAAAACAGGTTCGGGAAATCTGCACCAAGAGTCTCGGCAGCCGCTGGAAAATCGAACCGCCCATCAGTATCAACTGGAAATGGCTGGCTGAAAAACAGATGGAGCCTGCAGATGTTCTGCATCCGCATTGGCAACGGCAGAAAATTGCCCGTGCCTTGGTCAAGGGCGATACCGGCAAGGCATGGTTGTGGTTCGTGATCTGGTGCTGGACCCGCTATCAGGATCCCGCCTGCACGAGCGAGCTTCGCATGGCTTTGTTTTATCTGCTCAATTCGCTGACTCACATGCGCCGACAACTGCTGATGGACGGCCAGGGGCTCACCCGTTTTGTAGATGTCTACAACAATCAGGCTCGCCGCAATTTAGGCTGGAATCAACAGTACACCGATGCTGCGCGGCGTATCTTTCACGGTGAGAGCGATGTGGCGGAGATCAAGGTTGTCCATCACCAGTTTTCGCCCCAGGCGGTCATTCAGTGGCTGGGCAATTTGGGCACGGCCATTGGCCTAGAGTCCGCACCGAAACTGCGACAAGTACCTCTGGCAAAACAATTGGCCATGCGCAATGCGTTCGAGCGCTGGCATTTCTGCATTCACTTGATTCGCGATGAGCTCAGCCGGGATAACCCCTCAAATGTCTGGCTGGAAGCCAACAAACTGGAAAGTAAACTCTCCAGCAATGCGTCCTGGGAACGAGAAGAACTGATCAACACGTCGGCTCTGTGGCCTGGTCGTTTACAACCGGCCCGTTGGATAAGAGGCCTGGATGTGGCAGGTGATGAAAATGCGGTCAAGACCGAGGTTTTTGCTCCTGCAATCAGGTGGTTGCGCCAGGGATTGCAGTCCAAACCTTTTCTGGCAGCTCCTGCAACGGGACTGCACCTGAGTATTCACGCTGGCGAGGACTACGCACATCCACTGTCAGGAATGCGCCACATTGATGAAACCGTCGAATTCTGCGAAATGCGTTCGGGTGACCGACTCGGGCACGCCCTAGCAATCGGCATAGAACCCCAAATGTGGCTGGAACGACATGGCGAAGCCGTTCTGCCACTTGATGAACATGTCGACAATCTCGTCTGGGCCTGGCATTACGCCTGCGAGATGAGTCCACACCTTGACCTGGCCGCACAGATTGTTCCGAAACTGGAGCGCACGTTACGCAGACTTATTCCGCATCTTTCCTGGTTACGGAAAGAGTCCCAACCGCCAACGATCGAACAGCTTCTCGATGCCTGGCGGATGCGGCGCAACTGCTATCACTACGTGAATTGCAACGACATTGCTCATTTCGAAGATGCGAAACTCAACATTGCCGTCCCCGACCGCCGTGACTTCGGTCAGGGCGCAACATCAGCCCCTACGCTTGCAGCGCAACTCTATCTACAACGCTGGCGGGGGCTCACAAACCGACGGTCAGGTTTGAACAATTTCGCGTCCCCGCTTGAGGAGCGTGAGAAACACGAAGTTTGCAAGGTTCGAATTCGACAGACAGATCATGAATCCGATAGCCACTTTCGGACAGAACATGATTTGAATTTGATTACTGTTACCGAAACGACCGCCGAAGCAGTGTTCATGCACGCACTTCAGGACTGGCTGCTCGACCGATATGACCGTCTGGGGCTGGTCATTGAAGCCAACCCCACTTCCAACGTTTACATCGCACGCCTGAAATGTCACAGCGAGCATCCCGTTTTTCGATGGTACCCGCCAGATGAAAACACCTTGGCCAAAGGCGCGAAAAATAATCTGTTCGGTTTGCGGCGTGGGCCGATCAAGTTCTGCATCAATACAGACGACCCCGGCATCATGCCCACCACACTACGTACTGAATTCGCGCTTCTTAGAGAGGCTGCACTGACACACGAAGTGTCCCGTACGCAAGCAGAACAATGGCTGGAGCGCATTCGCCTGTTGGGCCTGGAGCAGTTCCAGCAGAAACATGAATCGTTGTGGGGATAATTTTCCTCCCAGTGCTCGATGTAACACCAAGAGACACTTCAACAAGGACGCAAAGGAACCGATATGCCCGTGTTCGATAAAACCCCACCGAAACCTGAGTCATTCAAAGTTTTTCTCGATGCGCTGAAATCGATTAACTCAAACCGACACGACAAACAGTCCCTCATACGCATTGTTGAAGAAGTCAGCACATTGATGCAGAGCAATATTGACTTCTACTCAACGCTGAGTACGAGACATAGCTCAAGGGCAAAAAGAACACGCTGGATCGCGATCGGATTTGGCACGATCGGGGTGCTTGCGCCGCTATTAGGCGGGATCAATGAATACTTCAAAGGCCTTGTGGGTTGGGGATATCCCGCTCTGGCCATTGCGGGTGCGGCCATGTTGGTTGATCGCTCTTTCGGTTATACACGGGGTCATATCAGGTACGTGATTGCACGTTTGGAATTGAAACACCTATTGACCAACTTCCAGGTGCACTGGTCGATGTGGCTCGCCAATCATCCTGAAAACACTCTGACCCCGGAACAACGGAAAGAAGCCGAGGCGTTTCTGCAAAAATTTGTCGACACGGCCCATGATATCGTCAAGGCAGAAACGGCGGCGTGGGGCATTGCCGTTGTTGAAGATATGCAGGAGCTCAAAAACCTGATCGGGCAGAACACGAAAGCGAAGCCGGACGATTTAAAAGATCCCGGTTAATGTTCAGATACTGATCGCTATTCCCACCGGAAATCAGCGTCATACCCACAATGGATGGCGCTATTCATAGATGTTTCCGACGGCCTGTTCTGGAGAGTCACCGACCGAAAACCGCTCCCGATACGCCTGCGGCGTGACGCCAATCGCCCGCAGAAAACTGCGACGCAACGTCTCTTCACTGCCAAACCCGCAGTTGGCGGCGATGCGTTTCACTGGCAGCCCGGTGTCACTGAGCAGGCGCCGCGCCGTCTCGACGCGGATCAATTCGATGGCGCGGGCCGGGGTCTGGCCGGTGTCGGCGCGGTAGTGACGAATGAAACTGCGTTCGCTCATGCCGGCCTGTTCGGCCAGGGTCGGGACGCCGAGGTCGCAGGTGAGGTGTTCGGCAATCCAGGCGTGCAGTTCATCAAAGCGATTGCCCTGATTTTGCAGGGCCAGGGTCACGCTGAACTGCGACTGCCCGCCCGGTCGTTTCAGGAACACCACCAGATGCCGGGCGACGTCCAGCGCGATGTCACGGCCCAGGTCTTCCTCGACCATCGCCAACGCCAGATCGATGCCGGCGGTCACGCCCGCCGAGGTCCAGACCGGGCCGTCGTTGATGAAGATCGGGTTGGCTTCGACCTGCAACTTCGGATGCTGTTGCGCCAGCTGTTCGCAGCGGGTCCAGTGGGTGACCACGCGGCGACCGTCGAGCCAGCCACTGGCGGCCAATAGAAAAGCGCCAGTGCACACCGAGGCCACGCGTCGGCATTTCGCCGCATGCTCGCGCACCCAATCCACCAGCGGCACATCTTCCGCCGCCAGGTAAATGCCCCAGCCACCGGCGATGATCAAGGTATCGCTGGCCTGCTGTGGCAACGGCTCGGCCAGCACCGCCAGCCCGGCGGACGACATCACCGCCCCGCCCTCGCGGGCAATCACCG
>NZ_QAIK01000018.1:13667-18119 GCF_003061005.1 Pseudomonas sp. HMWF021
GCCGAGGCAAACACTTGCAGCGGCCCGGTGACATCGAGGATTTGCACGTTGGCAAACGCGAGTACGTGAATGGTTTTCGGCATTTGGCGTAATTCGTGGGCTGATTGGCGTATGCGCCAAAACCTACGCGCCTACAGTGAAGCCGTCCACCCCTTTCACGGAGAAGAACCATGACGTTGCAGATCGGTTTTCTGTTGTTTCCACAGGTGCAGCAATTGGACCTGACCGGGCCTTATGACGTGCTGGCCTCGTTGCCCGACGTGCAGGTGCATCTGATCTGGAAGGATCTGGTGCCGGTCACCGCGAGCACCGGCCTGTTGCTGAAACCGACCACCACGTTCGATGACTGCCCGGATCTGGATGTGATCTGCGTGCCCGGCGGCGCGGGGGTCGGCGCGTTGATGGAGGACGAGCGCACGCTTGATTTCATCCGGCGCCAGGCGGCGCAGGCGAAGTATGTGACGTCGGTGTGCACCGGCTCGCTGGTGTTGGGCGCTGCGGGCCTGCTGCAAGGTAAACGCGCCACCACGCACTGGGCTTATCACGAACTGTTGCCGAAACTCGGCGCAATTGCGGTGCAGGATCGGGTGGTGCGCGACGGCAATCTGTTTACCGGTGGCGGGATTACCGCGGGGATCGATTTTGCGCTGGTGCTGGCCGCCGAACTGGTGGGGGCCGAGGCAGCGCAGTTGATTCAGTTGCAATTGGAATATGCGCCCGCACCGCCGTTCAATTCGGGCAGCCCTGATACGGCACCGAGCGCGATCGTCGATGAGGCTCGCCTGCGTGCAGCGCCGTCGCTGAAACTGCGTACGGAAATCACCGAGCGGGCCGCCGCGAAGCTCAACCAGCACTGATCCCCAGCCTCACACAAAACCCTGTAGGAGCTGCCGCAGGCTGCGATCTTTTGACTTTGGCTTTTCAAGATCAAAAGATCGCAGCCTGCGGCAGCTCCTACAGGGAGGATTGTGGCGTGTCACCGTTTCCCGCCACACCTTGACTTGTCCCGACGCCCTCACCCGTGTAGAAAGCCCTTCCCCCCTCATTCTGCACAAGGACTTTCGATGAAGGCGTTGCCATGGCTCTATCTGGCACTTCTCAGCCTCGGTTATGGATTGGCGTTGAGTTTCGGCCAACTCGGCTGGCTCGCGCTGATCTCCTTCGGATTGTTGCTGGTGACCGGTTTCGCCGTGCGCCAACAACAGGTGCCGGTGGCGCGCCTGTTGGGGCATGCCGTGTTCATCTTCCTCGCGCTGTCGCTGGCGCTGCACTGGTTGCCAGGATTCGCCAACGGCCGGGCCATCGCCCCGCTGCGTTTCACCGACAACGCCGTGCCGTTTGCGATGTACCTGAATCTGGACAAACCTTTGATCGGCTTCTGGCTGTTACTCGCTTGCCCGTGGATCGTCGCCGCCCGCTCGCTGCGTCCGACGGTGTACGCCAGCGTCCTCGCCCTGACGTTGAGCGCAACCCTGGCCCTGGGTGGCGCGCTGTTGCTCGGCATGATCGCCTGGGCGCCGAAGTGGCCGGATCAGGCGTGGCTGTGGCTGCTGAACAATCTGCTGCTGGTGACGCTGGTCGAGGAAGCGCTGTTTCGTGGCTATATACAGGGCGGTTTGAGCCGCCTGTTCAAGCACCTGCCTTACGGCGAAAACCTCGCCCTGCTGCTGGCGTCGCTGATCTTTGCCCTGGCGCATGTGGGTGCCGGTTGGCACTGGGTGTTGCTGGCAGGTCTGGCGGGGGTCGGCTATGGTCTGGCCTACCGTTTTGGTGGGCTGACGGCGGCGATCGCCACGCATTTCGGGTTGAACCTGCTGCATTTTGCGCTGTTCACCTATCCGATGCTGGCCGGTTGAAGCAAGGGCGGTTTTGCGACGCCGTACTTATATCTGAAAAAAAACTTCAATAATTTCCTGTCAGCGCCGACAACCTTTCAAAGCCTTGCGGATTGAAAAACCATGCGTAACAACCAGCCCATTACACAACGCGAACGGACTTTCCCGGCTCAGCAACGGTTGATTTCCACAACCGACGCCAAGGGCGTGATCACCTACTGCAACGACGCTTTCGTCGAAATCAGCGGGTTTTCGCGTGAAGAGCTGATCCGTGCGCCGCACAACCTGGTCCGTCACCCCGACGTGCCGGCGGCGGTGTTTTCGCACATGTGGGGCACACTGAAACAAGGCTTGCCATGGATGGGCATTGTCAAGAATCGCTGCAAATCCGGTGACCATTATTGGGTTAACGCCTACGTGACACCGGTGTTCGACGGCAATCAGGTGGTCGGTTACGAGTCGGTGCGGATCAAACCCACCGCCGAACAGATCCGCCGTGCCGAAGCGCTCTACCAACGCATCAACCAGGGCAAGTCAGCAATCCCTTCCAGCGACAAATGGCTGCCGGTGTTGCAGGACTGGCTGCCGTTCATTCTGGTCAGCCAACTGAGCTTCGTGATCGGCGCGACCCTGAACTCGCACTGGGGCTTCGCCCTTGCTGCCGGTTTGTCGGTGCCGCTGGGCCTGATGGGCCTGCAATGGCAGCAACGCGGGCTCAAACGCCTGCTGCGTCTGGCCGAGCAGACCACTTCCGACCCGCTGATCGCGCAGATGTACACCGACAGCCGTGGCGCGCAGGCGCGTCTGGAAATGTCGATCCTCAGCCAGGAAGCGCGCTTGAAAACCTGCCTGACCCGTCTGCAGGACACCGCCGAGCACCTGACCGATCAGGCCAAGCAATCCGACGCTTTGGCGCACAACAGCTCCAGCGGTCTGGAACGCCAGCGCGTGGAAACCGAACAGGTCGCCACCGCCGTCAACCAGATGGCCGCCACCACCCAGGAAGTGGCGAGCCACGTACAGCGCACTGCTGACGCGACTCAGGAAGCCAATCGCCTGACCGGTCGTGGCCGCGACATCGCCGGGGAAACCCGCGAAGCCATTCAGCGCTTGTCCGTTGTGGTCGGTGAAACCGGCCTGACCGTCACCCAACTGGCTAAAGACAGCGACGAAATCGGTGGTGTGGTCGACGTGATCAAAGGCATCGCCGACCAGACCAACCTGCTCGCGCTCAACGCCGCCATCGAAGCCGCCCGCGCCGGCGAGATGGGCCGTGGTTTTGCCGTGGTCGCCGACGAAGTCCGCCAACTGGCGCAACGCACCAGCGAATCCACCGGCCAGATCCACGCCCTGATCGCCAAGCTGCAACAGACTGCATCCAGCGCCGTACAGACCATGGAAGCCGGGCATCGCCAGGCGGAAGAAGGTGTGGCGCGGGTGCTGGAAGCGGATCAGGCACTGGTCGGCATCAGCGAAGCGGTCGCCAACATCACCGACATGACCACGCAGATCGCCGCCGCGACCGAAGAGCAAAGTGCAGTGGCTGAGGAAATCAGCCGCAACATCAGCAACATTTCGGAACTGGCGGACCAGACCTCGGAACAGGCGCATAACTCGGCGTTGCTGAGTGAAGAGCTGACCAAGACTGCCAACACGCAATATTCGTTGGTAGAGCGGTTTAACCGCTGATTGGGTTGGTAATACGAAAAACCCGGATAGCGCGAGCTTCCGGGTTTTTTGTTGTGGCTTACGGCGTGACTACACATAGGGGCGCCATGCCCTACAAGCACGCCAGAATCCGCTGACTGGTTCGCTTTTTGGGTTGGTCCTATCGTTTGCCGATAGAAACCCAATCCCCTAAGCTGGTCAGTATGAATACATCTCCTTTGGAGGCTCCGATGGCCACCACCAGAAAGATCGACAAGCCGGTTAAAAAAGTCATTCGCGATGAACTGACTTTTCTTGATGTCCGGCAAGCCGCGCGTGATGGGCAGAAAGCGTTCGATAAATATGTGATCACTGGCAAGCTACCCATAACAAAGTAGCCATAGATGCCAGCAGTCAAAATCTCTGCGCTTTTCGAACAAATCAACAATTGGAAAAACTTCGCCGCTCATTTTTATAACTACAAAGTGTGCGGTGAACTACCCGCAATTTTTGGTCGAGACGAACGACTCGACCTCAGCGATATGCACCACATCCACCTGGCCAGCACCCATGCGACCCAGTCAAGGTGGGCAAAAATAGACCGCCAGTATTATCGAACCGCATTGGTTGACGATCCTGACAACGACTTCTGGCTTATCTACGCCTACGACGCTTTCCGGGATGAATACCTTTTGCTGACAATCACTGGCCCGGATGCCCATAACCGGGGTGAGTGGGGTTCATTTCTGCGCACGGTGCATTGCGAGATCGTTGAGCCATGGGTTGTGGGAAAAGTCATCTATCCCGACCTCGACGACCTTTGATTAACTGGCTGGCTCATTCTCGGAATACGCATTGAGTGGGTGATAACAAAAAAACCGGGTAGTGAGAGCTATCCGGTTTTTTTTGATTTGGCGTTGCACGCGGTTACCAGCGATTACTGCGGCAAGCGCAGCCTGTCCAGCAGTCG
>NZ_QAIK01000144.1:0-3832 GCF_003061005.1 Pseudomonas sp. HMWF021
GATAGGCGATGGCCGCTTCCTGTTGCTGGGCTTCACGCAGTTGCAGCATGCCGCGCAGGCGTCCGCCGTCGAACAGCGGCAGGCTCAATTGCGGGCCGATACCGAAAGCGCGCGAGCCCCAGGAGCCGAAATCGCTCAGTTGCATCGCTTGCGAGCCGAGGTTGCCGGACAAGGTGATGCGCGGATAGAAATCGCCCTTGGCCACGCCGATGTTGGCGGTGGCGGCGTGCAGGCGCGCCTCGGCCTGTCGGATGTCCGGGCGGCGTTCGGCCAGTTGCGACGGCAGGCCGATGGCGACTTGCAGCGGTGACTGCGGCACGGCGGCATCTGTGGATAACTCTTTGGCCAGCGCCTGGGGCGCTTCACCCATCAACAGGCTGATCGCGTTGATCAGTTGCGACTGGCGTTGTTCGAGCGCCGGCAGACGCGATTCGATGGCCGCAACCTGTGCGGCGGCTTCGGCGACATCCAGATCGGTCGCCACACCATCGTTGAGGCGCAACTGCGAGAGCTTGAGGCTGTGCCGGGCAACGTCAAGGTTCTGCTCGGTGACCGAACGAGTGTTCTGCACACCGCGAAGCTGAATGTAGTTCTGCGCGGTGTCGGCCAGAACCGCCAGCAACACGCCGCGACGATCGTTCTCGGCGACTTCGAGGTTGGCATCGGCGGCCTCGGTTTCCCGGCGCACGCGGCCCCAGAAATCCAGCTCCCACGAAGCGGAGAAGCCCGCGTCCCACAGGTTGAAGGCGGAATCGCCGTTATGCCCGGACGGATCGTTCAAGCCTTTGCCGCTGTTGCGTTGGCGGGCGTAACTGCCGGTCGCCGCAGTGGTCGGATAACGATCCGCGGTGATCACCTGGCGTGCGGCGCGGCTCTGTTGCAAGCGGCTGCTGGCCAGTTGCAGGTCGAGGTTGCTGCTCATCGCCCGCTGGGTCAGGGCCGAGAGTTGCGCATCATGGAAAACCTCCCACCAGCGTTCGCTCAGCGGTTCGCTGACTGCCTGGCCGGGGGCGGATTTGGCGGGTTTGGCCCAGTCGGCGATCTGCGTGGATTCGGGCTTTTGGAAGTCCGGGCCGACGGTGCAGGCGCTGAGGCCAAGAGCGAGCAAGGCACCGAGTGCGAGTTGCTGCCACTGGCCTCTTCGCGAGCAAGCCCGCTCCCCCGGGTGATTGGCAGGTTGCTGGAGATCTTTGTTCCAAACGGAGATCCCTGTGGGAGCGGGCTTGCTCGCGAAGGCGTCAGTTCTATCAACGCTGTTCATCGCTGAGTCACCTCACGCTCCGACGCCGCCGGACTGCGGGTATCGATGCTCGCCTCCACCGACATGCCCACCCGCAAACGCTCGGCCAACGGCTGACCCGGTTCGAGCATGATCTTCACCGGAATCCGCTGCACGACCTTGGTGAAATTACCGGTGGCGTTGTCCGGCTTCACAGCGGCGAAGGTCACGCCGGTGGCCGGGGCGATGCTTTCGACGCGACCGCTCAAGGCCTCACCGCCGAGGCTGTCGACGCGTACCTGAACGCCTTGCCCCGGCTGCACGTCGGTGAGTTGGGTTTCCTGAAAGTTGGCGATCACATAGGCCTGACGCAACGGCACCACCGCCAGCAGCTTGCTGCCCGGCGTGACATAAGCGCCGACACGCACCGCGCGCTCGCCGACCATGCCGTCCTGCGGCGCAGTGATGCGCGTATAGGACAGCTCGAAACTGACAATTTCCAGCGCCGCCTGCGCGTGCTTCAGATTACCTTCAGCGGCATCGCGCTGCGCCGTGAGGATTTCCACCTGCTTGCGCTCGGCCGCCAGTTTCGCGCTGGCGGTATCGAGCCTTGCGCTCGCCTGGTCGATGCGCGTGCGGGCCTGTTGCGCGTTCTGTACCGTGCCGGCGCCGACGCCAGCGAGGTGGTTGTAGCGATTGAGTTCCTGCTGGGCGAACGCCATTTCTGCCTTGGCCGAGACCACCGAGGCCTGCGCCTGAGCGATCACCGAGGTCTGCCGCTCCAGCGTGGCCTTGGCGTTTTGCAGCTGAGCGCGGGCGACCAGAGTCTGTGCATCGGCGGCTTCAGCGGCCGCACGCAGATCGCGATCATCAATCAACGCCAGCAATTGCCCGGCCTTCACTTGCTGGTTGTCTTCCACCAGCACTTCCTTGATGAACCCGGCCACGCGCGGCACCACCAACGTGTAGTCGGCAGAGACGAACGCATCGTTGGTGTTTTGCTGAGTTCGTTTGCCGAACAGTCCCGGCACCGCCAGGTACAGCAACACGCCGACCGCCAGTGCGGCGGCCACGGCTACCGCGAGTTTTTGCTTTGCTTGAGTCGTCATAAAAACCTTCGGTGTCAGTGAAGCAATCAGGTCGGCGCGCGCGGCGGAAAGATCCGCGTCGGCAGCCAGAAAATCAGCAGGATCAGCATCACCGCAACGCCGGCCATGCACACATAGAGATCAGAGGAAGTCAGCACCACGGCCTGTTCGTGCAGGCGATGGGCAAGGCCCGGATCGCTGTGATCAGCCAACGGTGAATTGCCGAGACTGTCGATCAACATGGTCGAATGGAAATGCAGGCGCGCGGTGGTCAGCGCTTCGATGACGCCGGTGGCGATCACCGCCGCCAGGCCTTTCACCGTGTTGAACCACGCGGAGGCAAACGGCCCGTCCTGCGGCTGAATGCTGCCGGTGGACAACATCAACAACGGCAGCACCGACATCGGCTGACCGAAAATCTGCAACCATTGCAGGACGTAGAAGTTGTCGCGGATCCATTCCGAAGTCAGCAGCGAGCCGCCCAGGCAGGACAGCGTCAACATGCTCAAGCCGATGCCCAGCACCCAGCGGCAATCGACCCAGCGCAGGTTGCACAGCGCCGCCACCAGAGGCAGTGCGATCAACTGCGGCAATGCGGCGATCAGCATGATCGGCGCGGTCTGCACCGGGCGATAACCCTGCACTTGCGCCAGATAGCTCGACGGAATCAGCACCACTGCTTGCAACACCACCAACACCCCAGCCAGAGTCATCAGTGCGAACGACAGATTGCGGATGCCGAGCATCTGCAGCTTGAAAAACGGAATCGGCTGCGACCACTCATTGAACAGAAACGCCAGCAGCAACAGCGAGCCGGCACCAAGCAACGCGCAGATCAGATTCGATTCGAACCAGTCCAGCCGATTGCCCTGCAGCACGCCGATCACCAGCATGCAGATCGCCGGGAAGCCCAGCAGCAGGCCCTTCCAGTTGAACGTCTTGAGGCGCTCCAGGCGCAGCGGATCCTGCGGAATGCCCCAGGCGACCATCGCCATGGCGATCAGGCACGGCACGATGATTTGCCAGAACGTCCACTGCCAGCCGACGTATTCACTCCACAAACCGGCCAGCGGCGTGCCCAGCCCGGGGCCGAACGTCGCCGTCAGCGCATAACCGGCCAGGCCATAGAGTTTGAAATTGGCTGGCAGAAAACGCAGCGCGACGGTCATCAGCATCGGCGGTAGCGCACCGCCGGCCAGCCCTTGAAGGGTGCGCATCAGCAGCAGACTTTCGTAATTGGGGGCGAACGGGCACAGCACGCCGAGCAGCGTGAACAGGCTGATCGCGCAGAGGGTGAAACGGCGCAGCGAAAAGGTCACCGAGCACCACGGTGCAAACGCCATCGCCGCCACCGAGGTCGCGGCGTAACAGGACACCAGCCAGGTGCCTTCGTCGTAACCGATATTCAGCGCGCCACGGATGTCGGCCAAAGCGACTTTGGTCACCATCTCGTTGAGGCCCGAGACCAGCACCGCCAGCAGCACACCAACCAGGCCGGTGATGATCCGCGCGCCGAATACCGGTG
>NZ_QAIK01000144.1:3845-10938 GCF_003061005.1 Pseudomonas sp. HMWF021
ACGGTCAGGGATGTCATGAATGCACGCTCCGGAGGGAAAAATACCGGAGCATCTTAGTCGGGCTTAGTGCTGACGAAAATTGACTTATTGGCAGGTTATAAGTGCGTCAGACACAACTGTTTAAAGCAAAAGATCGCAGCCTTCGGCAGCTCCTACAGATTGCGTTCCCGTGTAGGAGCTGCCGAAGGCTGCGATCTTTTGGCCCTTCAGGGCTGCGCGGCCAGCCACGTCTCATCGCAACAGGCCTTCAGCGTTTCGCGCAGCCAGCGGTGCGCCGGGTCCTTGTCGAAGCGCGGGTGCCAGGCCTGGGTCAGCATCAGCGTCGGCAACGGGATCGGCAGATTGAACGAGCGCAGCTTCAGGCCCAGCCGCCGCACACTGAGCAACGCTTCCTTGGGCACCGGCAGGATCAGGTCGGAATCGGGCAAGGCAAACATCGCCGCGTGGAAGCTTGGCGCAATCACCGCCACCCGCCGCTCCAGGCCCAAGGCATTCAACGCGGTATCAATCGGGCCGCGAGCAATGCCACGGCGCGACATGCTGATGTGCGAGTAACCGGCATAGCGCTCGGCAGTGATTTCGCCGTCGAGCAGTGGATGATCCTCACGCACCAGGCCGACGAAATGCGTGGAAAACAGGTTCTGCACTTTGACTTCCGGAGTCACCGGACGGGTGTTGCTGACACTCAGATCAATCCGCCCTTCGCGCAACGCCTCATCGTCGCCATCGCCCTCGGGGACGAAGCGCAATTCGCAATGCGGCGCCTGCTGGTCAAGGGTGTCGAACAGCTTGCCGCCGTACACACCGATGAAAAAGTCATTGGCGCGGATGCTGAAACGCCGCCGCAAAGTGCCCAGTTCCACGCTGTCGGCGGAGCGAAACAGCAGCGCCGCCTGCTCGACCACCTCGCGCACCTGCTCGCGCAATTCGAGGGCTTTGGGGGTCGGCACCAGGCCACGGCCAGCGCGCACCAGGATCGGGTCGCCAATGGCTTCGCGAATGCGCGTCAGGGTGCGGCTCATGGCGGCGGGGCTGAGGTTCATGCGCCGTGCGGCGCCGACCACGCTGCCTTCGTCGAGCAGGGCATCGAGGGCGACCAGGAGGTTCATGTCCGGGAGTTGCATGCAGAGCACTCGTGGCTGATCTGGATTGATCCGGGTGCAATGCTAGCAAACATCCCTCAACTTCGCGGCGGCTGTAAGGACGCCATCGCTGGCAAGCCAGCTCCCACAGGATTTTCAGCAGTCACAGAATGAGTGGACGCCACAATTCCTGTGGGAGCTGGCTTGCCAGCGATGGGGCCAGCTCAGTCAATACACATCAGCGCTGCATGCCCCAACGTTTCACTGTCACCCGCTCCAGCGTATCGAACACCAGATTCTCCACCAGCAACCCGATCAGGATCACCACCGCCAACCCGGCAAACACCTTGTCGGTGTACAGCTCATTGCGATTCTGAAAAATGTACCAGCCCAACCCTCCCTTGCCACTGGTCGCACCGAACACCAGTTCGGCGGCGATCAAGGTGCGCCAGGCAAACGCCCAGCCGATTTTCAGCCCGGCGAGTATCGACGGCAGCGCCGCCGGGATCAGGATGAACAACACAAAACGCATGCCCTTCAGCCCATAGTTGCGCCCGGCCATGCGCAGGGTTTCCGAGACCCCGAGAAAACCTGCATAAGTGTTCAACGCCAGCGCCCACAACACCGAATGTACCAGCACGAAGATCAGGCTGTTCTGCCCCAGGCCGAACCAGAGCAAGGCCAGTGGCAGCAAGGCAATTGCCGGCAACGGGTTGAACATCGAAGTCAGGGTGCTCAGCAGATCGCGACCAAACTGGGTCGAGACCGCCAGCGTGGTCAGGGCAAACGCCAGCACGATACCGATCAGGTAACCCTTGATCAGCACCACCAGCGATATCCACACCTTGCCCAGCAGCTCACCGCTGAGCAGGCCGTCGTACAGCGCATGACCGGTCTGCAGGAAACTCGGCAGCAGCAAGTCGTTGTTCTGCACCCGGGCGATCACTTCCCAGAGAATCGCCAGCAGAACCAGGATCACACTCTTACGCAACCAGCCCTGTTGCCACAGGCGTTGGCCTAAAGGCAATTCGCGCTCCAGCGGCACGCTGGTCAGTGGTTCAAGGACGGTTTCAAACTCGTGTCGTACGGACGATGGTTGGCTCATCGGGCAATCCTCCAGAACGCTCAATAAGCGATACGAATGTCGTTGAAGTCATGGTCGCGCTCGGTTTCCGGTGACTGGCCTTCATCGAACAGCAAACGGTGAATGCGCCGCGCCGACTCCTGAAACGCCACGCCGCCGAGGCTTTGCAGATCGTATTGATGGCTGTGCACTTCGGCGCGTACCCGCCCCGGATGTGGCGACAGCAGCAGGATGCGATTGCCGACCACCAGCGCCTCTTCAATCGAGTGGGTGACAAACAGCAAGGTGAAGCGCACTTCTTCCCAGAGCAGCAGCAATTCTTCCTGCATCTTGCGCCGGGTCAGGGCGTCCAGCGCGGCGAACGGCTCGTCCATCAGAAGAATTTTCGGCTGCATCGCCAGTGCCCGGGCAATCGCCACCCGCGCCTTCATGCCGCCGGACAAGGTGTGTGGATAAGCGTCGGCGAACGCCGCCAGACCGACTTTTTCCAGATAGTGCAGCGCACGTTCTTCGGCGTCTTTTTTCTTCAGCGTGCGCGAGGCCAGCAGCGGAAACATCACGTTCTGTTTCACGGTTTTCCACGGCGGCAGTTGATCGAACTCCTGGAACACCACGATCCGGTCCGGCCCCGGCCCCTCGACCCGCTGCCCTTGCAGGCGAATCTCACCTTCACTCGGTGCAATGAAACCAGCGGCCGCCTTGAGCAAAGTCGACTTGCCGCAGCCGGACGGGCCGAGCAGCACGAAGCGGTCCGCCGGATCGATTTCGAAACTGACCTGATGCGTGGCCCGCACCACCCGTTGCGGGGTGCGGTATTCGAGGCTGACGTTATCCACTGCCAGCAGCGCTTGTGTACTGGCGACCGGGTTGCTGGCCGCGTGGCCTTGCAAAGGGGCGTTCATCTCGATCAGCTCCCCTGCAGCGGTTTGGCGTCCTGGAAGAAGTAGTCCTTCCACGATTCCGGTTTGTTCTTGATCGCGCCGACGCGGTAGAGGAATTCGGCCAGCGGATAGGTGTTTTTCGGCGTGACGCTGAACTCGAATTGCGGGTTGTCGATGATTTTCAGCAACTCGGCGCGGTCTATCCTGGCCTTGGTCACGCGGATGTAGGTGTCCGCCGCCGCGCCCTTATCGTTCTGGGCAAATTGTGCGGCTTCGGTCAGCGCTTCGACGAAGGCTTTGTAGGTTTTCGGGTTCTCGTTGCGGAATTTCTCGGTGGCGAACAGCACGGTTGGCGAATTCGGGCCGAGGATGTCGTAGGAGTTGAGCACCACGTGCACGTTCGGGTTCTGCAGCGCCTGATCCTGGAATGGCGGGTTGGAGAAGTGCCCGGTCAGCTCGGTGCCGCCGGCGATCAACGCAGCGGTCGCATCAGGGTGCGGTACAGCGATGGTGTACTTGTCGAGGCGATTGAATTCCTTGTCACCCCATTGTTTGGCTGCGGCGTATTGCAGGAAGCGCGACTGCACCGACACGCCCACCGCCGGCACCGCAATGCGGTCCTTCTCGGTGAAATCGGCAATGGTTTTGACCTTGGGATTATTGCTCACCAGGTAGTACGGAAAGTTGCCGAGCGAGGCGACGGCCTTGACGTTCTGCTTGCCGTGGGTGCGATCCCAGATGGTCAGCAACGGACCGACGCCGGCGCCGGCAATGTCGATGGAACCGGACAACAGCGCATCGTTGACCGCCGCGCCGCCCGAGAGCTGCGTCCAGTCGACCTTGATGTCGAGGCCTTCCTGCTTGCCGTACTTCTCGATCAGGCCCTGATCGCGCACCACGTTGAGCAATAAATAGACAATCCCGAACTGTTCGGCGATGCGGATTTCACCTTCGGCATGGGCCACGGTCGGCGCCACCAGGCTGCCGGCTATCAGGCTGAAACCCAGGCCAATGGCCGCCGCCAGCGGTGCAAATGGAAGACGTTTGGACATGATCGAATCTCCGGCAAATCAGAAAGGCGCGTCGCCCTGAATGGTCGTGCGATACAGCTTGCGGCGCAGGTGCGCAGGGCAGCCGGCGGCAAGGTGGATCAGCGAACGGTTGTCCCAGAACACCATGTCGTGGGGCTGCCACTGATGGCGGTAGATGTTTTGCGGCAACACGCTGTGGGCGTAGAGCTCGGCCAGCAGTTGTTTGCTCTCATCCTCCGGCAGGCCGACGATGCGGGTGGTGAAGCCTTCGCTGACGAACAACGCCTTGCGGCCGTTTTCCGGGTGAGTGCGGACGATCGGATGCACCACTTCGGCGACCTGCGCCAGTTGTTCCGGGGTCAGGGTCGGGCGCCAGTTGCCTTCGAATTTGGTTTCGCTGTAACGCGCGGTGTAGGAATGCGCGGCCGATCGTCCTTCCACGGCTTTGCGCAGCGCGTCGGGCAGGTTGTCCCAGGCTTTGTGCATGTCGGCAAACAGGGTGTCACCGCCCTCGGACGGCAACTCCTGGGCATGCAGCATCGAGCCGAGACTCGGCAGCTCCTTATAGGAAAGATCCGAATGCCAGAACTTGCCGGCATCGCCGAGGCCGATGTTCTGGCCATTCTCGACGATGTTGGAAACGATGAGGATTTCCGGGTGATTGGCCAGTAGGAACTGCTTGAGCACGTGGATCTGCAACACACCAAAACGGCGGCTGAAATCGATTTGCTGTTGCGGGGTGATGCGCTGGTCGCGAAAGACCACGACGTGGTGATCCAGGTGGGCGCGGTGGATGCGGGCGAAGTCCTGGTCGTTGACCGGTCGGGTCAGGTCCAGGCCGATGATTTCGGCACCGACGGCACCGCTGAACGGGCGGATTTCAAAGGCTTGCGGCGCGGCAGTCGCGGCGCTTGGGGTGGCAGTAGCTGCGGACATCTTTCAATCTCCCACGCACGGCGCGCTCACGGGCGCGCACGTCGATCAGACACTCACGCTGGATTGCGTGTCGGTTCAGGTCGTGCGGCGCGCCGATTGGTCGGCAGGTACGCAGGGGGATGACTTTAAAGCTATAAGAAGAGGAAATTAAATACCGTTAATGAATAACGATATGGCGGATGGTGAGGAATGGACTGGCTGGTGAGTGACCATTTGTGTCACTAAGTGGCGATTTAATGATGTCCATGTAGGAGCTGCGGCACGCTGCGATCTTTTGATCTTGTTTTTAAAATCAGAATCAAAAGATCGCAGCGTGCCGCAGCTCCTACAGGTTCATGGCTGGAACATAAGCCTGTGGGAGCGGGCTTGCTCGCGAAGAGGCCATCCGCCGCGCTGCAAATCTAACGTTCGTGCAGTGCCTCGGCCCGCGCCCGGATGATCGGTTTGAGCAGATAACTCAACACCGATTTCTTGCCGGTGATGATATCCACCGACGCGACCATCCCCGGAATGATCAGCAATGGCTTGTCATCGGTGCCCAGGTGGCTGCGCTCGGTGCGTACCTTGATGATGTAGTAGGTGGTTTTCTTGTCTTCGTCGGTGATGGTGTCGGCACCGATCTGCTCCAGCTTGGCTTTGAGCCCGCCGTAAATGGTGTAGTCGTACGCGGTGAATTTGACGATCGCCTCCTGCCCCGGGTGCAGGAAGGCAATGTCCTGCGGACGGATCTTGGCTTCGACCAGCAAGGTGTCGTCCAGCGGCACGATTTCCACCATGTCGCTGCCCGGCTGGATAACGCCGCCGATGGTGTTGACCAGCAACTTGTTGACGATGCCGCGTACCGGCGAGGTGACCAGCGTCCGGCTGACTCGGTCTTCCAGCGCCTTGCCGGTAGCCTGGGCCTTGTTCAGGTCGGTGCGGGCTTCGTTGAGCTGGGTCAGCGCCTCACTGCGGAATTTGCCGCGCGTCTCGTCAATCTTGCGCTGGACTTCCTTGATGGCCGATTCGGCGCGCGGGATCGCCAGCGTGGTCGCATCCAGTTGCCCACGGGTTTCCACCTCGGCACGCTTGAGTCGCAGCACTTCCACCGGCGACACCGCGCCCTGCGCCACCAGCGGCTCGGACATGTTGATTTCCTGGCGCTGCAATCCCAGTTGCTGGCGATACTGCGCCTGCTTGGAGCTGAACTCGCGCAGCTCTTGCTGCCGCTGGATCAACTGCTCCTGCAAACCACCGATCTCATCGTGCAGTTGCTGACGGCGGCTGATGTACAACGATTCTTCGCTTTTCGCCTGACCCGGAACGGCTTTGAGCACATCCTCGGGGAAATTCAGCGGACGGTCATCAACCTCGGCGCTCAGGCGTTCGACGCGTAACAGCATCGACAGCCGATCAGCCTCGGTTTCGCCAACGTTGGAGGCAAAACGCGTGTCGTCCAGACGAATCAGCGGTGCGCCGGCCTCGACGATCTGACCTTCCTTGACGAACATTTCCGAGACGATCCCGCCCTCCAGGTTCTGGATTTTCTGGATCTTCGACGACGGAATCGCCTTGCCGTCGCCCTTGGTCACTTCGTCGATCACGGCGAAGTTGGCCCACAGCAGCAGGAACAGGAAGAAGCCGATGATTGCCCAGATGGTCAGGCGCACGACGCGCGGGGCGTCCTCGATCAGCGCCTTGTTGACCTCCGGCAGCGGCTGGCCCTGCAGCGAGGCAGAACCCTTGAAGTAGCGACGGATCGACTCTTTGACACCCGACTTAAGCAACACTGATCTGCCCCTTCTTCAACGCTTCCATCACGGCGGCTTTCGGGCCATCGGCGAGAATCTGTCCACGGTCGACCACCAGCAGCCGGTCGACCAGCGACAGCAGCGAGGCCCGGTGCGTCACCAGCACCACGGTCTTGTTTTCAACCACGGCGGCCAGACGTTGCTTGAGGCGTTCTTCGCCGGTGTTGTCCATGGCGCTGGTCGGTTCGTCGAGCAGCAGGATCGGCGGGTTGAGCAGCAGTGCCCGCGCCAGTGCAACGTTCTGCCGTTGGCCGCCGGACAGGTTCTGCCCGCGCTCGCCGACTTGCAG
>NZ_QAIK01000144.1:10948-18041 GCF_003061005.1 Pseudomonas sp. HMWF021
AATTCGTGGACGCCGGCCAGTTCGGCGGCTTGCAGCACCAGCTCGTCTTCGACGTAACGCGCGCCGGAGATCAGGTTGTCACGCAGGGTGCCGGCCAATAGCTGGATGTCCTGGGGCACGTAGCCGATGTTGTAGCGCAGCTCGCTGACGTCGATCTGGCGGATATCCACACCGTCCACCAGCAACGCGCCGTCGTCCGGCTGGTACAGGCCCACCAGCAATTTTGCCAGCGAACTCTTGCCCGAACCGCTGCGGCCGATGATGCCGATCTTTTCGCCGGGACGGATCACCAGGTTGATGTTCTTCAGCGCCGGGTTCTGTTGCTCCGGGTAGGTGAAGCTCAGCTGACGGCACTCGATCGCACCCTGCAGCACCTTGCGGCTCAGTGGTCGTTCTTCGAAATTGCGCTCCTGCGGCAGCTCCATCATCTGGTCGACCGACGTCATGGTCACGCGCGCCTGCTGGTAACGGGTCAGCAGCCCGGACAGCGACGCCAGCGGGCTGAGCGCGCGGCCACTGAGCATGTAGCAGGCAATCAGACCGCCCATGCTCAGATTGCCGGCGATGATCTGGTACACGCCGAAGACGATCATGATCACCCCGGCCAGTTGCTGGATCAGCAAGGTGATGTTCATCGCCAGACCGGAGAGCATTTTCACTCGCAGCTCGAGGCGGCTGAGGGTGCCGATGGTCTGTTCCCACTGGTACTGACGTTCGCTTTCGGCGTTGTTGACCTTGACCGCATCGAGGCCGGCCAGGGTTTCAATCAGGCTCGACTGACGCTCGGCGCCGAGGGCCATGGTGCGTTCCATGGTCGCTATCAACGGTTTTTGCAGCGCATAGCCGATCAGCAGCGCAATCGGGAACGCCAGCACCGGAATCCACACCAGATGCCCGCCGAGAATGGCAATGACGATGAAAATCAGAATGGTGAACGGCAGGTCGATCAGGCTGGTCAGGGTCAGCGACGCGAGAAAATCGCGCAGGCTCTGAAACTCATGAATGTTCTGCGCAAAGCTGCCGACCCGTGCCGGGCGGTACTTCATGGCCATGCCGACGATGCGCTCGAACAGCGTAGCGGAGATGATCAGGTCGGTTTTCTTGCCGGCCAGATCCAGGCACAGGCTGCGCAGGCTCTTGAGAATCAGGTCGAAGATATAGGCACCCGTGATGCCCAGCGCCAGCACCCACAAGGTTGCTTCGGCCTGGTTCGGCACCACGCGGTCGTAGACGTTCATCACGAACAGCGGCGCGGCCATGGCGATGATGTTGATCAGGAAACTGGCGGCAATCGCATCGGCATACAGCCAGCGCGAGCGCTTGAGGGTGTCGCGAAACCACGAGCGCGCACGCGGGATCAGCGTGCCGTGGTTGACGTCGAATTTGTGCTGCGGCTGGGCGAAGAACACTTTGCCGGTGTAGTCGTCGGCCAGCAATTCGCGGCTGACCACCGATTCGCCGCCATCGCTTTCGCTGAGCAGCACCCGGGCGTCGTTCTCGCCTTGCCAGCCAAGCAGGACGGCACTGCGGCCATCCTTGAGCAGCAACAGCGCCGGCATGGCAATCGCCGGAATCTCTTCCAGCTTGCGTTGCAGCACCCGGCCCTGCAGCCCGGCGCGAGCGGCTGCGCGGGGCAGCAACTCGACACTCAGGCGTTGTTTGGGCAGCGGCAGACCGGTGGTCAGCATCGCCGCGCTGGCGGGTTTCTGGTGCAGCATGCACAGAGCGAGCAGACCATCCAGCAACGGATCGTCGTGCATCGCGCGCGGATCATGAATGAGTTGAACTCGACTGACTTCTGATTCCACGCTCGGCACTCTTGGCTAACAATTGAACAATGAAGGTTCTGCTCAATTCATACCCGGCAGTTGGACCTTCGGCTTCACATCGTTCTGCACGACGGATGCCAACGGTGCGACCACTCCCTGGCTCTTGAGCAACTCGCCCATGGTCGCCTTGATTCGATACTGAGTAAATAACTGAATGTTCTTGATTTCGGCCAGACGGCGCGAAGCGGTGAACAACTCGTTTTCACTGTCGAGCAAATCGAGCAGGGTGCGCTCGCCGAGGCTGAATTGACGCTGGTAGGCAGTACGCACCGCGGTGCTGTGATCAACGTACTGCTGCGCGATCGGCACCTGGGCGTTGGCGTTGTTCAGGGCGTTCCAGGCCAGGCCCAGTTCTTCGTTCAACTGACGCAGGGCGTTGTTGCGGATGTCCAGCGCCTGGTTCGACAGGTACGACTTGGATTCCAGATCAGCCTTGTTGCTGCCACCCGAATACAGGTTGAAGCGCATGCGCAGCATGGCCTGCCACTCGTTGTTGTGACCGTTCTGACCGTCCAGATCGTTGTCGGCGGTGCGGCCCAGCTCGGCGTCGAAACGCGGGTAGAAGGTCGACTTGGCGGTTTCGTACTGCTTCTCGGCAGCGGCGATATCGGACTCGGCCGAACGCAGGATCGGGCTGTTTTCCAGCATCTGCTGGCGCGCCTCATTGAGGTTGGCCGGCATCATCGCCATGAACGGCGCCGGACGCTCCAACTGGTCAGGCATCTGGCCGACGGCGCTGAGGAAGTTGGTTTCGGAGTCGGCGAGGTTGGTCTGTTCGGTGATCAGGTTGTTGCGCGCCTGAGCCATCCGCGCTTCGGCTTGATCGAGGTCAGCGCCGCTGCCGACGCCGCGCTGGGTGCGCAGCTGGATCTGGTCGTAGATGCGCTGGTGGCTTTTGAGGTTTTCTTCGGCCAGACGCACGAACTCGCGGCGGGTCAGCACGTCCAGATAGACCTGGGCAACGGTCAGTGCGGTGCGCTCGGAAGTGCCGAGCAGCGAGTAGGCGCGGGAGTTGACGGTGGCTTGTTGACGCCCGACTTCACTGGATGTGGCAAAACCGTCAAAAACCATTTGCGAGAGACGTAAACTTGACTCGCTGCGGTTCAACGTTTCCCAGTGGTTGCCACCACCGTTGGCGCGGGTGGTCACGCTGTCGGTGCCCTCACGGCCATAACCGCCCAGCAGATCGACCTTGGGCAGGTATCCACCTTTGGCTGCCTTTAATTGATAATCCGCGGCCAAACGACTGTTGACCCCTGCCTGGATTTCCGGATGGACATCCAGTGCCTGTTGCATGGCTTCCGGTAAGGTTTGTGCTTGGACGAAAGAGGCGGCGAGGGCGAACGGTAGAGCCTTGAACAAGTGCAAACGCATGGTAAAGATTTCCCAGGACTTCTTGTCTTGAATCACAGCAAAACGTGCTGCTGCGTCGGATGATTGGCAACCGGAATGACCGTATGTCGGAAAGTTCAAAATAGGAACTGGATCACACGCTGAGGGACAGGTCGCCGCGGAAATATCAATGTGACATTAGTGGAGCGATTGTTTAGGATGGCACCCAGAAGGTCAATAGTTTGGCATAAAGTTAATAGCGAAAGAATCTAGCCAAAATATTGACGAAAAACAGCGTCAAACTTGATTCGCAAATTTTTAAAGTACGTCCAGACTGAATCGGCGCTGAAGCCGTCAGGCTATGGAAGTCAACTGAACGTGACACCCGGAGAGTCTTCAATGAGCAGTGTTGTTGCCATCGTCAAAAGCATTGTCGGTCAGGTATTCGTAGTCTCCCCAGAGGGTGTACGTCGCGTACTCGTTGAAGGCGATCGCCTGTATGTCGGCGACCAGATCGACACCGGCCTCTCCGGCGCGGTATCGCTGGAACTGGCGGATGGCCGCACCCTCGATCTGGGCCGTGAAACCCAATGGAGCGCCAACGCGCCTGACTCCAGCACTGACCTGGCCGAGGCCACTGCGCAGGCCGCGCCCTCTGTAGCCGAGCTACAGCAGGCCATCGCCGCCGGTGCCGACCCGACCACAGCCCTTGAAGCCACCGCTGCCGGCGCCACCGCCGCAGGCACTGGCGGCGCGGCAGGCGGCGGCCACAGTTTCGTGATGCTCGACGCCACCGCTGGCCGCGTCGACCCGACCATCGGCTTCCCGACTGCAGGCATCAACTCCGGTGCACAAGCGGCGCAGAACATCACCGGCGGCCAGACCACCGACACCACCACCAACGCCCTGCGTGAATCGACCCTGAGCCTCAGCGCCACGCCGACCATCACCGAAGCCGGCGGCGTGCTGGTGTACACCGCGACGCTGACCCAGGCGCCGCTGACCGACCTGACCATCACTCTGTCCAACGGCTCGGTGATCGTGATTCCGGCCGGCACCACCACCGGCACCGTCAACGTGCCGCTGGCGCCGAACGACACCGTTTATAACGACCCGAGCCAGATCGACGTGACCGTCACCGGCACCACCGGTGGCAACGGCATTACCGTGACTCCGCCGACTACCCCGGCCACGACCCAGGTCACCGACACCATCGACACCACCACCGTCACCCTGACGGCGGGCAACAGCGTCACCGAAGGTGGCCAGATCACCTACACCGCGACACTGACCAACCCGGCGCAGACACCGGTCACCGTCACTCTGTCCAATGGCTCGACCATCACCATCGAAGCCGGCCAGACCACAGGCACCGTCAACGTGCCGACCCCGCCGAACGACGTCTATAACAACGGCAGCACCGTCACCACTACGATTACCGGCGCCAGCGGTGGCAACTTCGAGAATCTGGTGCCGAACACGACGCCAGCCGTCACGAACATCGTCGATTCGATCGACACCACCAACCTGACCCTGACTGCCACCGGCACCGTGGTCGAAGGTGGTCAGATCACCTACACCGCGACCCTGACCAACCCGGCGCAGACGCCGGTCACCGTCACCCTGTCCAACGGCTCGACCATCACCATCGAAGCCGGCAAGACCACTGGCACCGTCAACGTGCCGACCACGCCGAACGACGTCTACAACAACGGCGGCACCGTCAGCACCACGATTACCGGCGCAACCGGCGGCAACTTCGAGAACCTGGTGCCGAACACCACGCCGGCCACCACCACCGTGACCGACTCCATCGACACCACCAACCTGTCGCTGAGTGCCACCGGCACCGTGGCTGAGGGCGGTTCGATCGTTTACACCGCAACCCTGACCAACCCGGCCGGCACCCCGGTGACCGTGACGTTGAGCAACGGCTCCGTCATCACCATCGAAGCCGGCAAGACCACCGGCACCGTCACCGTTCCGGCACCAGCCGATGACGTCTACAAAGACGCCGGCAAGGTTGAAGTCAGCATCACCGGCACTACCGGTGGCAATTTCGAGAACCTGGTGCCGAGTACCGTTCCAGCGGTCACCGAAGTCACTGACACCATCGATACCTCGACCGTCAAACTGTCCGCTGACACTTCGGTCGCCGAGGGTGGCACCGTCACTTACACCGCGACTGTCGGTGCGCCTGTGACCGGCACCCCGGTTGTTGTGACTCTGGCGAACGGCCAGACCATCACCATCGAAGTCGGCAAGACCACCGGCACCGTGACCACCACCGCGCCGAACGATGCGCTGACCGGCAATCCGCCGCTGACCAACTCGATCACCAATGTGAGTGGTGGTAACTACGAGAACCTCGTAGCGGACAAGACCCCGGTGTCCACCACCGTGACCGATACCGTCGACACCACCAACCTGTCGCTGACGGCGACCGGCACCGTGGCCGAGGGCGGCTCGATCGAATACACCGCGACGCTGACCAACGCTGCCGGCTCGCCAGTCACCGTGACCCTGAGCAACGGCGCAGTGATCACCATCGAGGCCGGCAAAACCACTGGCACCGTGACCGTTCCGGCGCCTGCCGACGACGTTTACAAAGACGCCGGCAAAGTCGAAGTCACCATCAACGGTGCAACCGGCGGCAACTTCGAAAATCTGGTGCCAAGCACTGTCCCTGCAGTGACCGAAGTCACCGACACCATCGACACCTCGACGGTCAAACTCTCCGCTGACACCTCGGTCGCCGAAGGCGGCACCGTCACTTACACCGCGACGGTCGGTGCGCCTGTGACTGGCTCGCCAGTTGTCGTGACCCTGGCCAACGGTCAGTCCATCACCATCGAAGTGGGCAAAACCACTGGCACCGTGACCACCACCGCACCGAACGACGTGCTGAACGGCCAGGCGCCGCTGAGCAACTCGATCACTGGCGTGAGCGGTGGCAACTACGAAAATCTGGTCGCCGACAAGACGCCGGTCAGCACTAACGTGACAGACACCGTCGACACCACCAACCTGTCGCTGAGTGCCACCGGCACCGTCGCTGAGGGTGGATCGATCGTTTACACCGCGACTCTGACCAATCCGGCCGGCACACCGGTAACCGTGACCTTGAGCAATGGCTCGATCATCACCATCGAGGCCGGTAAGACCACCGGTACCGTGACCGTTCCGGCCCCGGCCGATGACGTCTATAAAGACGCCGGCAAGGTTGAAGTCAGCATCACCGGCACCACCGGCGGCAACTTCGAGAACCTCGTTCCGAGCACCGTTCCTGCGGTCACTGAAGTGACTGACACCATCGATACCTCGACCGTGAAGCTGAGCGCCGATACTTCGGTCGCTGAGGGCGGCACCGTCACTTACACCGCCACCGTCGGTGCACCGGTGACTGGCTCGCCGGTTGTTGTGACCCTGGCCAACGGTCAGACCATCACCATCGAAGTCGGCAAAACCACCGGCACCGTCACCACCACTGCACCGAACGATGCGTTGAACGGTCACGAGCCGCTGACCAACGCGATCACTGACGTGAGCGGGGGCAACTACGAGAATCTGGTGGCGGACAAAACCCCGGTTTCGACCACCGTCACCGATACCGTCGACACCACCAACCTGTCGCTGACGGCGACCGGCACCGTGGCGGAAGGCGGTTCGATCGTCTACACCGCAACCCTGACCAACCCGGCCGGCACCCCGGTGACCGTGACGTTGAGCAACGGCTCCGTCATCACCATCGAGGCCGGTAAGACCACCGGTACCGTAACGGTTCCAGCACCTGCCGATGATGTCTACAAAGACGCCGGCAAAGTGGAAGTCAGCATTACCGGAACAACCGGCGGCAATTTCGAGAACCTGGTGCCGAGCACTGTCCCTGCGGTCACTGAAGTGACTGACACCATCGACACCTCGACCGTGAA
>NZ_QAIK01000144.1:18051-18638 GCF_003061005.1 Pseudomonas sp. HMWF021
CAACCCGGCCGGCACTCCGGTGACCGTGACCTTGAGCAACGGCTCCGTCATCACCATCGACGCCGGCAAAACCACTGGCACCGTGACCGTTCCAGCGCCAGCCGATGACGTCTACAAGGACGCCGGCAAAGTCGAAGTCACAATCAAGGATGCGTCCGGCGGTAACTTCGAAAACCTCGTTCCGAGCACCGTTCCGGCCGTGACCGAAGTCACTGACACCATCGACACCTCGACCGTGAAACTCACGGCCGATACTTCGGTGGCTGAAGGCGGCACTGTCACTTACACCGCCACCGTCGGTGCACCGGTCACCGGCTCGCCAGTGACCGTCACGTTGGCCAACGGCCAGACCATCACCATCGAAGTGGGCAAAACCACTGGCACCGTGACTACCACCGCGCCAAATGACGCGTTGAATGGTCATGAGCCGCTGAGCAACTCGATTACCGGCGTAACGGGCGGCAACTACGAAAATCTCGTGGCTGACAAAACCCCGGTTTCGACCACCGTCACCGATACCGTCGACACCACCAACCTGACCCTGAGCGCCACCGGTACCGTGGCCGAAGGCGGTTCGATCGTTTACA
>NZ_QAIK01000144.1:18648-30201 GCF_003061005.1 Pseudomonas sp. HMWF021
TCTGAACGGTCACGAACCGCTGACCAACTCGATCACCGGCGTGACCGGCGGCAACTACGAAAATCTGGTGGCGGACACAACCCCGGTTTCGACCACCGTCACCGATACCGTCGACACCACCAACCTGACCCTGAGCGCCACCGGTACCGTGGCCGAAGGCGGTTCGATCGTTTACACCGCGACCCTGACTAACCCGGCCGGTACTCCGGTGACCGTGACGTTGAGCAACGGCTCCGTCATCACCATCGACGCCGGCAAAACCACCGGCACGGTGACCGTTCCGGCGCCTGCCGATGACGTCTACAAGGACGCCGGCAAGGTTGAAGTGACCATCAACGGTGCAACCGGCGGCAACTTCGAGAACCTGGTGCCGAGCACCGTTCCAGCCGTCACCGAAGTCAACGACACCATCGACACCACCTCGGTGAAATTGACCGCGACCGAGTCCGCTGCTGAAGGCGGCACGGTCACCTACACCGCAACAGTTGGCGCACCCGTCACCGGTTCGCCAGTCGTGGTGACCCTGGCCAATGGTCAGAACATCACCATTGAAGTCGGCAAGACCACCGGCACCGTCACCACCACCGCGCCAAACGATGCGCTGACGGGTCACGAACCGCTGATCAACTCGATCACCGGCGTCACCGGCGGCAACTACGAAAATCTGGTCGCTGACAAAACCCCGGTCAGCACCACCGTCACTGACACCGTGGACACGACGAATCTGTCGCTCAGCGCCACCAACTCGGTCGCCGAGGGTGGTTCGATCACCTACACCGCGACCCTGACCAACGCTGCTGGCTCGCCAGTCACCGTGACCCTGTCCAACGGTTCGGTGATTACCATCGAAGCGGGCAAGACCACCGGCACCGTGACCGTTCCAGCGCCTGCCGATGACGTCTACAAAGATGCCGGCAAAGTCGAAGTCACCATCAACGGTGCAACCGGCGGCAACTTCGAGAACCTCGTTCCGAGCACTGTTCCGGCAGTGACTGAAGTCACTGACACCATCGACACCACGTCGGTGAAACTGACCGCAACCGAGTCTGCTGCTGAAGGTGGCACGGTCACCTACACCGCCACCGTCGGCGCTCCGGTAACCGGTTCGCCTGTGGTCGTGACCCTGGCTAACGGTCAGAACATCACCATCGAAGTGGGCAAAACCACCGGCACCGTCACCACCACCGCGCCAAACGATGCGTTGACCGGTCATGCGCCGTTGACCAACGCCATCACCGACGTGAGCGGCGGCAATTACGAGAATCTGGTTGCCGACAAAACCCCGGTCAGCACCACCGTGACTGACACTATCGACACCACCAACCTGTCGCTGAGCGCGACCGGCACCGTGGCCGAAGGCGGCTCGATCGTTTACACCGCTACCCTGACAAACGCTGCCGGCTCGCCAGTCACCGTGACCCTGTCGAACGGCGCCGTGATCACCATCGACGCGGGCAAAACCACCGGCACCGTGACTGTTCCAGCACCTGCCGATGACGTCTACAAAGACGCCGGCAAGGTCGAAGTCACGATCAAGGATGCTGCGGGCGGCAACTTCGAAAACCTGGTGCCAAGCACCGTTGCGGCCGTTACCGAAGTCACCGACACCATCGACACCTCGACCGTGAAGCTGAGCGCCGATACTTCGGTGGCTGAAGGCGGCACTGTCACTTACACCGCGACTGTTGGCGCTCCAGTGACTGGCGCACCTGTTGTTGTGACCCTGGCCAACGGCCAGACCATCACCATCGACATCGGCAAAACTACCGGCACCGTGACGACCACCGCACCGAACGATGCGCTGAACGGTCATGAGCCGCTGAACAACTCGATCACCGACGTCAGCGGCGGCAACTACGAAAACCTCGTTGCCGACAAGACGCCGGTCAGCACCACCGTGACCGACACCGTCGACACCACCAACCTGTCGCTGAGCGCGACGCCGGCGGTGAACGAAGGTGGCCAGATCACCTACACCGCGACCCTGACCAACGCCGCCGGCACCCCGGTGACCGTGACGTTGAGCAATGGCGCGGTGATCACCATCGAGGCCGGCAAAACTTCTGGCACCGTGACCGTCGATGCGCCGAAGGATGACGTCTACAAGGACGCCGGCACCGTTGAAGCGACCATCAAGGGCGCAACCGGTGGCGACTTCGAAAACCTGGTGACCAGCAACACCCCGGCTGTGACCACCGTCAACGACACCATCGACACGTCCACCGTGTCGCTGACCGCCACCGCCAACGTCGCCGAAGGCGAAACCGTGGTTTACACCGCGAGCGTGACCGCACCAGTAACCGGCTCGCCGGTTGTGGTCACCCTGTCCAACGGCCAGACCATCACCATCGCCGTCGGTGAAACCACCGGCAGCGTGAACTTCGTTGCACCGAACAGCCCATTGGCGGGCGGCAGTTCGTTGAGCGTCGCCATCGACAAGGTTGCCGGCGGCAACTATGAAAACCTGGTGGCCGACAAGACACCGGCAAACACCTCGGTGTCGGACACCGTCGACACCACCAACCTGAACCTGACCGCCAGCGACTCGGTGGCGGAAGGTGGTTCGATCGTTTACACCGCGACCCTGACCAATCCGGCCGGCACTCCGGTGACTGTGACTCTGTCCAACGGCGCGGTGATCACTATTGAAGCGGGTAAAACCACTGGCACCGTGACCGTGCCGGCCCCTGCCGATGACGTGTACAAAGATGCCGGCAAAGTCGAAGCGACCATTTCCAGCGCCACCGGTGGCAACTTCGAGAACCTGGTGCCGAGCACTGTTCCGGCCGTCACCAACGTCACCGACACCATCGATACCACGACGGTGAAACTGACTGCGACCGAGTCCGCCGCTGAAGGTGGCACCGTCACCTACACCGCGACTGTCGGTGCTCCGGTAACCGGCTCGCCTGTGGTAGTGACCTTGGCCAATGGTCAGAACATCACCATCGAAGTCGGCAAAACCACCGGCACCGTGACTACCACCGCACCGAACGATGCGCTGACCGGTCATGCACCGCTGACCAACGCGATCACCGACGTGAGCGGCGGTAACTACGAAAATCTGGTGGCTGACAAGACGCCGGTTTCGACCACTGTTACCGACACTGTCGACACCACTAACCTGTCGCTCAGTGCAACCGGCACCGTGGCCGAGGGCGGTTCGATCGTTTACACCGCGACTCTGACCAACGCGGCTGGTTCGCCAGTCACCGTGACCCTGTCGAACGGCGCTGTGATCACCATCGATGCGGGTAAAACCACTGGCACCGTGACTGTTCCAGCACCAGCCGACGACGTTTACAAAGACGCAGGCAAAGTCGAAGCGACCATTTCGACCGCCACCGGTGGCAACTTCGAGAATCTGGTGCCGAGTACTGTTCCAGCCATCACCAACGTCACCGATACCATCGACACCACCACAGTGAAACTGACCGCGACCGAGTCTGCTGCGGAAGGTGGCACCGTCACCTACACCGCGACTGTTGGTGCTCCGGTAACCGGTTCGCCTGTGGTCGTGACCCTGGCCAACGGTCAGAACATCACCATCGAAGTCGGCAAGACCACTGGCACCGTGACTACCACCGCACCGAACGATGCGCTGACCGGTCATGCACCGCTGACCAACGCGATCACCGACGTGAGCGGCGGTAACTACGAAAACCTCGTGGCGGATAAAACGCCGGTTTCGACCAATGTCACCGACACCGTCGACACCACCAACCTGTCGCTCAGTGCCACTGGCACCGTCGCTGAAGGCGGCTCGATCGTTTACACCGCAACCCTGACCAACGCTGCAGGCTCACCCGTCACCGTGACATTGAGCAACGGCGCCGTGATCACCATCGACGCCGGCAAAACCACCGGCACCGTGACCGTTCCAGCGCCAGCCGATGACGTCTACAAAGACGCCGGTAAAGTCGAAGCAACCATTTCGACCGCCACCGGTGGCAACTTCGAGAACCTGGTGCCGAGTACCGTGCCGGCTGTCACCGAAGTCACCGACACCATCGACACCTCGACCGTCAAACTGACCGCCGACACCTCGGTCGCCGAAGGCGGCACCGTCACCTATACCGCCACTGTCGGCGCACCAGTCACCGGTTCTCCGGTTGTGGTGACCCTGGCCAACGGCCAGAACATCACCATCGAAGTCGGCAAGACCACTGGCACCGTGACCAGCACCGCACCGAACGATGCGCTGACCGGCCATGCGCCTCTGACCAATTCGATCACCGGTGTGACCGGTGGCAACTACGAAAACCTCGTGGCTGACAAAACCCCGGTCAGCACTAACGTCACCGATACCGTCGACACCACCAACCTGTCGCTGTCCGCGACCGGTACCGTGGCCGAAGGCGGCTCGATCGTTTACACCGCGACGCTGACCAACGCTGCAGGCTCGCCAGTCACCGTGACATTGAGCAATGGCGCGGTGATCACCATCGACGCGGGTAAAACCACCGGCACCGTGACTGTTCCAGCGCCGGCGGACGACGTTTACAAGGACGCAGGCAAAGTCGAAGCGACCATTTCGACCGCCACCGGTGGCAACTTCGAAAACCTGGTGACCAGCAACACCCCGGCCGTGACCAGCGTCACCGACACCATCGACACCACCACGGTCAAACTGACCGCGACCGAGTCTGCTGCCGAAGGTGGCACCGTCACCTACACCGCAACCGTCGGTGCACCGGTAACCGGTTCGCCAGTGACCGTGACTCTCGCCAACGGCCAGAACATCACCATCGAAGTGGGTAAAACCACCGGTACCGTAACCACCACAGCGCCGAACGACGCGCTGACCGGCCATGCGCCGTTGACCAACGCCATCACTAACGTGACCGGTGGCAATTACGAGAATCTGGTCGCCGACAAAACCCCGGTTTCGACCACCGTTACCGATACAGTCGACACCACCAACCTGTCCCTGAGCGCAACCAACTCGGTCGCCGAGGGTGGTTCGATCATCTACACCGCGACCTTGACCAACGCCGCTGGCTCGCCAGTCACCGTGACGTTGAGCAACGGCGCTGTGATCACCATCGAAGCCGGTAAAACCACTGGCACTGTGACCGTTCCGGCACCTGCCGATGACGTGTACAAAGACGCCGGCACCGTTCAAGCAACGATCACCAACGCTACCGGTGGCAGCTTCGAAAACCTGGTATCGAGCACCGTGCCGGCTGTAACTCAGGTCACCGACACCATCGATACCACCACGGTCAAGCTGACCGCGACCGAGTCTGCGGCTGAGGGTGGCACCGTCACCTACACCGCAACCGTCGGTGCGCCGGTAACTGGTTCGCCAGTGACCGTCACTCTGGCCAACGGTCAGAACATCACCATCGAAGTGGGCAAAACCACCGGCACCGTCACTACCACCGCACCGAACGATGCGCTGACCGGCCATGCGCCGTTGACCAACGCGATCACCAACGTCAGCGGTGGCAACTATGAAAACCTCGTTGCCGACAAGACCCCGGTCAACACCACGGTCACCGACACCGTCGACACCACCAACCTGTCGCTGTCCGCTACAGGTACCGTGGCTGAAGGCGGCTCGATCATCTACACCGCGACGCTGACCAACGCGGCTGGCTCGCCAGTGACCGTGACTCTGTCGAACGGTGCTGTGATCACCATCGAGGCCGGTAAAACCACTGGCACCGTGACCGTTCCGGCTCCTGCCGATGACGTGTACAAAGACGCCGGCACCGTTGAGGCCACGATCAAGACCGCGACTGGCGGCAATTTCGAAAACCTGGTGACCAGCAACACCCCGGCCGTGACCAGCGTCACCGACACCATCGACACCACCACGGTCAAACTGACCGCGACCGAGTCTGCTGCTGAAGGTGGCACCGTCACCTACACCGCGACCGTCGGTGCACCGGTAACCGGTTCGCCAGTGACCGTGACTCTCGCCAACGGCCAGAACATCACCATCGAAGTGGGTAAAACCACCGGTACCGTGACCACTACCGCACCGAACGACGTGTTGACCGGTCATGCACCATTGACCAACGCCATCACCAACGTCAGCGGTGGCAACTACGAGAATCTGGTGGCCGACAAGACCCCGGTCAGCACCACGGTCACCGACACCATCGACACCACCAACCTGTCGCTCAGCGCGACCGGCACCGTGGCCGAAGGTGGGTCGATCGTTTACACCGCAACGCTGACCAACGCTGCCGGCTCGCCAGTCACCGTGACGTTGAGCAACGGCGCCGTGATCACCATCGATGCGGGCAAAACCACCGGAACCGTCACCGTTCCTGCTCCGGCTGACGACGTCTACAAAGACGCCGGCACCGTACAGGCGACCATCAAGTCGGCGACCGGTGGCAGCTTCGAAAATCTGGTGCCAAGCACCACACCAGCGGTGACCAGCGTCACCGACACCATCGACACTACTGGTGTGAAACTCACCGCCACGGGCACCGTGGCCGAAGGTGGCACCGTCACCTACACCGCTACCGTTGGTGCGCCAGTTACCGGTTCGCCTGTGGTCGTGACCCTGGCCAACGGTCAGACCATCACCATCGACATCGGTAAAACCACCGGCACCGTGACCAGCATCGCGCCGAACGACGTGCTGACCGGCCACGCGCCGTTGACCAACTCGATCACTAACGTGACCGGTGGCAACTACGAAAATCTGGTGGCCGACAAGACGCCGGTCAGCACCACCGTGACCGATACCGTCGACACCACCGACCTGAGCCTCAGCGCCACCAACACGGTCGCCGAGGGTGGTTCGATCATCTACACCGCGACACTGACCAACGCGGCTGGCTCGCCAGTCACCGTGACTCTGTCGAACGGTGCTGTGATCACCATCGAGGCCGGTAAAACCACCGGCACCGTGACCGTTCCTGCCCCGGCCGACGACGTCTACAAAGACGCCGGCACCGTGCAGGCGACCATCAAGTCGGCGACCGGTGGCAGCTTCGAAAACCTGGTACCAAGCACCACGCCAGCCGTAACAAGCGTCACCGACACCATCGACACCACTGGCGTGAAACTCACCGCCACTGGTACCGTGGCCGAGGGTGGCACCGTCACTTACACCGCCACCGTCGGTGCGCCAGTCACTGGCTCACCTGTTACGGTGGCCCTGGCCAACGGCCAGACCATCACCATCGACATCGGTAAAACCACCGGCACCGTGACCAGCATCGCGCCGAACGATGCGCTGACCGGCCATGCGCCGCTGACCAACTCGATCACCAACGTGACCGGCGGCAACTACGAAAACCTCGTAGCCGACAAAACACCGGTCAGCACCACCGTGACCGACACCATCGACACCACCAACCTGTCGCTGTCCGCGACCCCGGCGGTGAACGAGGGTGGCCAGATCACCTACACCGCCACCCTGAGCAACGCCGCCGGTTCCCCGGTAACCGTGACTTTGAGCAACGGCTCGGTGATCACCATCGACGCCGGCAAAACCACCGGCACCGTGACCGTTCCAGCGCCAGCCGATGACGTCTACAAAGATGCCGGCAACGTGCAGGCAACGATCACCAATGCCAGCGGTGGCAATTTCGAAAACCTGGTGACCAACACCGCGCCAGCGGTGACCAGTGTCACTGACACCATCGACACCACCACCGTCAGCATTACCGGCAGCACCTCGGTGACCGAAGGCCAGACCGCCAGCTACACCGTCAGCCTGACGCACCCAGCGCAAACCGACGTGACCCTGAAAATCGTCTACAGCGGCACCGCCGCCGACGGTTCGGACTTCACTGGCGTGTACACCGTGAAAATCCCGGCGGGCGCCAGCAGCGCGCAGTTCAACGTCGCCACCATCGATGACAAGATCGCCGAAGGCACCGAGAACTTCGTGGTCAAGATCGACTCGGCCACTGGCGGCAACTTCGAGAACCTCGCCGTCAGCAGCACCAACGGCAGCGTCAGCACCTCGATCATCGACAACGATGCGCCACCGGTCATCGACCTGGATGCCAACAACTCCAGCGGCGCCACCGGTGCCGACTACAAGGTGACGTTCACCGAAAACACCCCGGGCGCCGGCGTGTCGATTGCCGACATGGACCTAACGATCACCGACCCGGACAGCACCATGCTGACCGGTGCAACCATCGTCCTGACCAACCGTCAGGACGGCGATGCGCTGAACCTGGGCAACAGCGTCAACGGCATCACCATCAATGCCAACAGCACCAACGGCACCGTGACCCTGACCCTGTCGGGTAACGCGACGCTGGCCGACTACATGCAGGCGATCAAGAACATCACCTTCACCAACGGCAGTGAAAACCCGAGCACCGTGCCGCGGATCATCACCGTGACCGTGACCGATGGCGGCAACTACTCCAACACCGCGACCACCACGGTCAACGTGGTAGCGGTCAACGATGCACCGGTTGCAGCGCCGGTCAACGTCACCGGCACCGAAGACACGCCGCTGATCCTCGGCTGGTCGACCTTCGGCGTGACTGACGTGGACAGCCCGGCCAGCAGCCTGGGCATCAAAATCACTCAGCTGCCGGGCGAAGGCAAACTGCAGTATCTGGACGGTTCGACCTGGAAAGACGTCGCCAACAACCAGACCTTCAGCAAGGCTGACATCGACGCCGGCAAACTGCGCTTCATGCCGGATGCCAACGAATCGGGCGTCAACGGTTACGGCGGCACCGGCATGGGCAACAACCAGGCCGACTACGCACAGATCAAGTTCCAGCCAACCGACGGCCAATTGCTGGGCAACACCGGCACCGTGAAGATCGACATCACGCCAGTGGCGGATGCACCGACCGTGAGCGTGGCCGACAACAGCGTGAAGTCCACCGGACTGGTCAAGGAGGTCTGGACCGGCCTGTCGGGCCTGGGCACCAGCGGCAACGGCGCTGACTCGACCACGCTGAAAAACGTGATCGACGGCGCCGGCACCCCGAACTCCAGCACCAACGTGACCAACGTGCAGTCCGACGGCAGCGTCGCGGCAGGCACTGCGTCGAAAACCTCGGGCCTGATCTATCTGGAAGCCGGCAAGACCTACAGCTTCAGCGGCGTGGCTGACGACAGCCTGCTGATCACCATTGGCGGCAAGAGCGTGGCGTCGGGTACCTGGGGCGCGGGCGGCGCGATCAGTGGTTCGTTCACCCCGACCACCAGCGGCTACTACACCCTGGACATCTACCACCACAACCAGAGCGGCCCGGGCAGCTATGACGTGAACCTGTCGGTCAACGGCAGTACGCCAATCGACCTGAGCAGCGCCGGCGTGCCGATCTACACCGGCGTGCAGGATCTGGTGAACGCCGGAGTGACTGTCTCCGATCTGCACGGCACTAACGGCGAAGGCTATTACGACGGCTACAAGCTCAACACCGGCGCCGAAGGCACCACGGTGAAACTGTCGGCGATCAATACCGCGCTGACCGATACCGACGGCTCGGAAACCCTGAGCGTCAAGATCAGTGGCGCGCCGGTCGGCTCGGTTCTCTCCGACGGCAACGGTCACACCTTCACAGTCACCGCCAGCAACGGCGAAGCCAACGTCACCGGCTGGAACCTGGGCAGCCTGACCGTAACCCCGCCGACCTACTACAACGGCCAGTTCAACCTGACCGTGACTTCGACCTCCACTGAAATGGTTGGCGGTTCGGCCAGCAGCACCGCGACGATTCCGGTCACCGTGGTGCCGGCGGTGTACAACGCGGTGGTCGGTACTTCTGGCGATGACACCTTCAACGGCACCGATGGCAACGACATCATGGTCGCCGACATCGGCGGTCTCACCGTGGTGCCGGGCACCAACTACAACATCGCGTTCATGGTCGACAGCTCGGGCAGCATGAGCACTTCGTCGATCAACGCCGCCAAGGACTCGCTGACTTCGGTGTTCAACACCCTCAAGCAAAGCCTGGGCGGCAGCAACTCGGGCACGGTGAACATCTTCCTGGTGGACTTCGATACACAGGTCAACAAGTCGGTGTCGGTGAACCTCAACGACTCGAACGCACTGGCCAAGCTCAAAGCCGTACTCGACTCGATGACCTCCGGCGGCGGGACCAACTACGAAGACGTGTTCAAGACCACGGCGAACTTCTTCCAGAGCGCGGAAGCTGTCGCGAACACCGGGGCGAAAAACCTCACCTACTTCATCACTGACGGCCAACCGACCTACTACCAGAGCGGCGAGCAGACCAACCCGACGCTGTACGGCAGCGTGAAGTTCGACAGTGTGGTGACGACCAGCAACTACAAGCTGGGCGATACGTTCGCCACTTACATCGATAGCACGCACTACCTGACCATCAGTGCCGCCGGTGCTGCTGTTCTGCAAACGTATAAAAACGGCAGCTGGGACTGGAACAGCCTGGGTACCGTTCACGCCCAGGGCGACGGCACTTACGAGCTGTCGAGCCTGGCGGGCTCCGGCAGCAGCACCAGCTCGGCCACCACCAATAACTCGACCAGCAGCTTCGCCTTGCTCAGCGGTCTGTCGAATGTCGAGGCAATCGGTATCAACAGCGGGGTCAGCCTCAACGACCTGAAACCGTATGACTCGGATCACTCGCCGCAAACCAACATCGACCCGAAGGATCTGGCGAACTCGATCATCGGCCACACCGAAGCGACAATGCCGGGCAACGACACTGTCAGCGGTGGCGACGGCAACGACATCCTGTTCGGCGATCTGGTGAGCTTCAACGGCATTGCCGGCGAGGGTTATCAGGCGATGCAGGCGTTCGTGGCACAGCAGACCGGCGTCGACGTCAGCAAGGTCACCACCAGCAACGTGCACCAGTACATTACCGAGCACTATCAGGCGTTCGATGTGTCCGGCGCGCATGATGGCAACGACACCCTGCTGGGCGGCGCGGGCAATGACATCCTGTTCGGCTCGGGCGGCAATGACCTGCTCGATGGCGGCAAAGGCAATGACATCCTGCTCGGCGGCACCGGCAACGACACGCTGATCGGTGGCCAGGGCAACGACATCCTGATCGGGGGTTCCGGTGCCGACACTTTCGTCTGGAAAGCAGGCGACACCGGCAACGACGTGATCAAGGACTTCAATGCCAGCGAAGGTGACCGCATCGACCTGCGCGATCTGCTGCAGGGCGAGACCGGCAGCACCATCGACAACTTCCTGAAGATCTCCACGGTCGACGGTGTGTCGTCGCTGCAAGTCAGCTCCGGCGGCAAGTTCAACTCCGGTGACGCGGCGGCCGCCACGCCGGACGTGACGATCAAACTGGAAGGCAACAACTGGTCAACCGCCAACATTCACAACCTGATTGCCGGCAGCGACCCGACCATCAAGGTCGACCACAACAACAGCTGACGCGAGAGCAAAACGGCCGCCCCTTGGGGCGGCCGTCACGTTTGCAGCTATCGCACCGGTGACGATTTCGTCGCCGCACCGCATACTCGCGCGCAGTTGGCCTATGCTGCTGACAGCATGACGCTGGTTCTTTCTGAGGGATGCTCAATGTTTTACGTGCAACGCGATGCGCAAGGTCAGTTGATTCGCGTGGAAGCTGCGGCCTACGCCGAGGCCACGGA
>NZ_QAIK01000144.1:30211-36122 GCF_003061005.1 Pseudomonas sp. HMWF021
TGCGGCCTACGCCGAGGCCACGGAAACGCTGCCGGCCGACCACCACGAAATCCAGGCCTGGTTCGCCAACGCGGCCGTGGAAAACAGCCTCAAACAGCTCAAGCAGAGCGACTTTGAAATGATTCGGGTACTCGACGACCTGATTCAGGTGCTGACCCAGAAGGGCGTGATCCGCGTCACCGACCTGCCGCCGGCGGCCCAGGCCAAGCTGATGGACCGGACCCAGGCACGTGAGGCGCTGGGCGGGTTGAGCCAGTTGATCGATGAAGATGAAGGCGGGCTGATCTGATCCCGAATCTTCGTTGACTGATCTGGCGTCATCGCGGGCAAGCCCGCTCCCACAATGGGATGGGTTACCGCAGTTATGTGAACGACACAAAATCCTGTGGGAGCGGGCTTGCCCGCGATGGCGGCATCACTGACGCCACACGGAAAGGGCTCAGCTCCAGGGCTTGGGCTCACCAAACAACTGCCCCTGCACCCCGTACAAACCCATCTCGCGAATCACCGACAACTCCCCTTCGGTTTCAACTCGCTCGGCAATCAGCGGCAGATCAATGCTGTGCGCCGCACGCTGGATCGCCTCGATGAACAGGCGCTTGTCGCCCTCCTGATCGATTGCACGAATGTAGCTGCCATCGATCTTCAAGTACGCCAGCCCCAGCCGTGCCAGGTTGCCGATCATGCTGAAGCGCCCACCAAAGCGCTGCAGGCTCAGGGAGAAACCGAGTTCACGCAGGCGCCGGGTCAACTGCTCCAGTACCGCTTGTTCCGGCAACTGTTCTTCGCCGATTTCCAGCGTCAGACGCGCACCGAGATTGGAATGTGCACGCAGGATCTCGAAGACTTTGTTCAGCGCGTGCGGGTCGGCCAACGTTGCCGAAGACAGGTTCAACGCCAGCGAATCCTCATGCGCTTTCATCTGCTCCAGCACACGCTCGAGCATCAAGCGATCCAGCCGCGCTGTCCAGCCGAAACGCTCAAGCCACGGCAGGAAACGCCCGGCTGGAATCGTCTGGCCCTGCTCATCCAGTAGCCGCGACAGCACTTTGTAATGCAGCACCAGTTGCGTGTCCTGCGCAGCCACCACCGGTTGGAAGTAGAGCTCGAAACGCTGCTGATTCAGCGCCTGATCGAGCAAGCGATGCCAGGCGTGGTGATCGTCACCGACGTCCGCCACCAGGCTCTGATCGATGCACGCCCAGTTCTGCTCGCCCTGCCCCTCGGCCTGCGCCAGCGCCTGATCGCCCAACGTGAGGACCGTTTGCGGCGAATCACCGTGGGCAAATGGGGCGAGGCCAATGGAGGCCACGGCCGGCACATCGGTGGCGCCGGTGGCGTGCAGGCTGCTCAGCGCACTGTCGAGGTTCTGCGCCAGTTGCAGCGCTTCTTCGCGCACCAGCCCCGGCGCCAGCACGGCGAACTCACCGCCGCGAATCCGGGTGACGAGGTTCTGGGTTTCCGGGTATTTGGCGCACTCGCGGGACAACTGCTGGCCCACGGCTTTCAATAGTTCATCGGTGCGCTGCCCGCCCAGACGCTGGTTGAGCCCGGCCAGATCCTTGACCCGCAACAACAGCAGGTAACCGGAACTGGCCTGCTCGGGGTTGCTCACCCGATTGTGCAACTGCATCTCGAAATAGCGTCGGTTCGCCAGCCCGGTAAGGTTGTCCTGATAAGACTCGGCACGCAGTTTTTCGCTGCGCTCGGCCTGCTCCTGAAACAGCGCCTTGAGCTTCTCGACCATCTGGTTCATCGCCTGCACCACGCGCCGCAGTTCAGGGGTGCGCGGCAGCTCCGGCAGGCTGAGGAATTCGCGGCGGGCGATGGCGTGGGACTGCTTGACCATGTAATCGAGCGGGCGCAGTTGTCGGCGCAGCAGCAGCGCGCCGAGTACCGCACTGACCGCGCCACACAGCAGCAGCCAGCCGAGGCTGCCCAACGCGCTCTGCCACAGCTTGGCCACGGCAAACATCGGGTGGCTGACCACCTCGACCCGCGCCGCCTGCTCCCAGCCACGGCTGACCAGCGCGTCGCCACCGGCCGGTTCCAGGCCGATCAGTTTGACGAACCAGTCAGGCACATTGCTGACCGCCGGAATCCCGCTACGCTCGACGATGGTCTGGTCGGTCTTGAGATCGACCACGCGGATGCTCGCGTAGTAACCGCTGTCGAAAATCGAACTGACCAGCAGCTCGACCATCGCCGGGTCGTCGATATTCGGCGTCAGCGACAGCGCCAGCGCCGTCGCGGCGTCCTGGGCATGGGAGCGCAGCTGGTTGACGTACTGGGTGCGCGAGCTCTCCAGACTGACCATGAAGCTGCCGGTGAAGGCGACCACCAGGAACAGACAGATAGCGATCAACAGCTGTTTGAACAAGGACATCTGAGCGCGTGCTCCTAGTTAGTCGTTTCGACCGGGAAACCTTCGGCCTGCATTTTCTTCAGCACATCCTGCCAGCGCGACAGGCGTTTGGTGTCACTGACCTTTTTGTTGCCCTTGGCCCCCGGCAGGTACAGACCTTCGGCATTGAAAGAGTAGACCGGCAACAAATCGGTTCGCTGGGACGCCGGCTGAATCGGGTCGATCAGGCTGTCGAGCACCAGCGGCATGGCATCGGGGGTGGCGTAGTAAGTCAGTACCATGTGCGCGCGATTCTGGCGCAGTGCCTTGACGTAGGTGATGCGCAGCTTGTCACTGGAGACCCCGAGATGGCGCAGGCTGAAATACTTGGCGATCGCGTAGTCTTCGCAGTCACCGGCACCTTTCCACAACGCTTCGATGGGCGTCTCCCAATAATCGACCTGACCCCACAGATCGATGTCCTCTACATACCGCACCTGTTTGTTGAAGAACAGGTTCACCACTTTGAGCTTTTCCATCTCGCTGACCTGTTTCTGTGTGGCCAGCAGATTTTGCCAGGCATCGATCCGCTGCTGTCCCGCGCCCAGTGGTCCGTACAACGCCGTGGCTTTGCGGCTGATCGCGGAAAAATCCCAATCGGCATGCAGGCCGCCCAGCATGACGCCGGCCAGCAACAGTGCGCAGCCTAGCCAGCGCAGCGTCCGGGGGATCGCGAAACGTACCGCCACAGCAGGTTTCCAGGGGGCAGGAAGGAAAGCGTTTGATGGTGAAGCTTAGCCCGGCAAAAAACAATGGCACCCTGAGATCATCGCCATCGCGCTAGAATTCATGCACGCGCAATCCTTTACACGGTTTGACAACCTGTAGAGCAGTCACTAGTGTCTTTGGATCCAAATTACGTCGTCATTCAGGGTGAGTAGTCGTGACACAGAAGCCCAATCCGCTGCACAGCATCAAGGTCGAAGGGCCGATCCCCGCACACCTCGCCCGCTCGATTATCGAAGAGACCCTGCGCTCGGCGATCCTCGACGGTCGCCTGCCGTGCGGCACCGCCCTGCGCCAGCAGGATCTGGCCGACCTGTTCGGGGTCAGCCGCATGCCGGTGCGTGAGGCATTGCGTCAGCTGGAAGCCCAGGAGCTGCTGAGCGTTACCACTCACAAGGGCGCCGTGGTCGCACCGCTGATTCAGGGCGACGCCACCGAAACCTACGAGTTGCGGATCCTCCTCGAATCCGAAGCCATGCGCCAGTCGATCCCGCTGCTGACCAGCGCCGATCATGCGCACGCCGCCGGCTATATCGAAGAACTCGAAACCCAGCACGACTACAGCGAAATCGGGCGACTCAATCGCCTGTTTCACATGGCCTTGTACAGCAAGGCGCCGAATCGGCGTCTGCTGCGACTGGTCGAAGACGGACTGAACGAGGAGGAACGCTTTCTGCGTTTCAACCTCGAAGCCATGGGTCTGGGCAAGTTGTCCCAGGAAGATCACCGCGCCATGCTCCAGGCCGTGATCGAGCGCGATGTCGAGCGTTCGGTGAAGCTGCTTGCGCAGCACCTCAACCGTGGTGTCGACGTGATCACCCGTTTCCTCGCCAGCCCTGCCGGACAACATCGCAAAACCGAACGCTGATCCCCTCCACGCCGGCGTCTGGCCTTCGCGCCTGGCCGGCGAATAACCCGCTTACAAATCCTCTCCAAGGTCCTCCGCAATTCTGGTGGCGGATCCTCGTGTTCACTCTAACCTCCCAGCGCTCGCATGCCCGCCATTGCGGCTCGGCGTGGACGAATCGGTCATAGCCGTCTCGTCAATTTACCCGCACTCTTAAACGGCCAACCCATGAAGAACGGGTGACGCACCGCACCGTCGGCGCAGTCCCCGCACCAGGAACCTACGGAAGGAGCCTTGCCACGGGAAAAGGGAAGTTACGGCGCCGTTTCCAGCCCACTTTCATTCCTATACACCACTTCAATCTCTGCATCGGAAAGTTGCTTTGAGTGAGGCATTCACTCTTTTAATAAATTTTGGCCATTATTTGCCGAAAGGAGCAACTGCGCCCAAGTAAAACTTAAATAAAAAGTTTTACCGGGCCGACTCATACTTGAAAAACAGCAAACTAAAAATAATTAAAAATAAACTTGTTAAGTTATTTAACGATGTATTAGCTTTTCCTCGCCGAGCAGGATCAATCCCGCAAACACGGCGCAGCTCCGCAGTACGGCCATAGCCTTGATCCATTACCGCCAAGGCTATAGCCCAGAGCCTTTCATGCATTTTTCAAACTTTCATCAACCCGAATGAGGCCAGCGCTCGCCAATAAAAACACTTCAGACTTGATATGTCCGCGTTGATGCAACTGTACGAGCAACTCCCTCTATTCCAATAACATCGAGGTTCGCCATGATGCCAACTAAAGAACAACTCGCCCTGAAAAAAGCTCAATTGAGCGTTCACCCGATCTTCACTGAGATCGATTCGATATCGGTACTGCGCCGCTTCATGGAATCCCACGTGTTCGCCGTGTGGGATTTCATGTCCCTGACCAAACGCCTGCAACAGGAACTGACCTGCACCCGCCTGCCCTGGTTGCCGCCACGCGACCCGCATGCCGCACGCCTGATCAATGAAATCGTGCTCGGCGAAGAGTCGGATGATCGTCCCGCTCACGGCCATTACAGCCATTTCGAGCTGTACCTGGATGCCATGCGTGAAGTCGGGGCGAGCACCACGGCGGTCGAACGGTTTGTTGCGCTGCAACAGGAAGGGGTGAGCTACGACGTGGCGCTGCAAAGCGTCGAGGTGGATCCGGCAGCGGCGACATTTGTCCGCGAGACCCTGCACACCGCGCTGCATGCACCGGGCCACAGCGTCGCCGCCGCGTTCCTGCATGGCCGCGAAAGCGTGATCCCGCCGATGTTCCAGCGCATCCTCGATGACTGGGGGATCGGCATCGAACAGGCACCGACCTTTCGCTATTACCTGGAGCGCCACATCGAGGTCGACTCGGAAGATCACGGCCCGGCGGCAGAGCAACTGCTGGAGCGCCTGGTCGACGGCGATCCGCAGCGTGAAGCCGAGGTCTACGCCAGTGCCATCGCGGCGGTGGAAAGCCGCATCGCCCTGTGGGACGGCCTGCGCCTGAGCATGCGCGAGCCTTTGGCGGAGGTGGCCCAATGAACGCCGCCGACTATCAATCCTTCGCCGACGCCTGGGAAACCCGCGCCACCATCCGCACCCGGCCTCGGCGCGTGCTCGAAGACGATGAGCGCCTGATCTATCCGTTGAGCCGCCAGCCCCTGGTGCTCAGCGAAACCTTCCTGCGTGAATGCCCGCAGGCGCGAGATTTTGCGTTGGTGCAGACGCTGTACAAGTTCATCAACGATGTGGTGATTTTCGAAACCGAGATCGTCGACAAGACCGCCCGCGCCATCGCCAAGAATCGCTTTGCCGTGCCCTTCCCGTTCGCCTGCCGCTACGACGCCATGACGGTGGTGGTGGACGAGGATTACCACGCACTGGTGGCGATGGATTTCATGCAGCAGACC
>NZ_QAIK01000144.1:36133-47363 GCF_003061005.1 Pseudomonas sp. HMWF021
GAGCCGATCGAACTGCCCGCTGAAATCGAGCTGAGCCGGGCGATTCCGGCCGCTGTGGCACTGGCGCCGGAGCACCTGCGCAGCGCGGTGGAGCTGATCTGCGTGGCCATCGCCGAGAACACCGTGACCGGCGACGTCGCGGCGTTCGCCCGGGACGACACGGTCAAACCTTCGATCAAGGGCCTGATGGCCGATCACTTGCTCGACGAGGGCCGGCACTCCAGCTTCTGGGCGCGCATGGTGCGCATCTATTGGCATACCGCCAATGACGCGGACCGGGAAACCATCGCGCAGATCCTGCCGGTGTTTATCGGCCATTACCTGACCAACGACATCCAGAAGTCCTTCGATCTGCGCCTGATCGACGCCTTGCCGGTCAGTGATGCGATCCGCCGCTCGCTCAGGGACGAGATGGCCGGACTGGCCTTCCCGATCAATCGCCACCATCCGCTGGTGGGCAACATCGTGCGGTTTTTCCACAGCAGCTCACTGCTCGACACGTCCTGCGTGCAGCACGCCCTGCGTGACTATCTGGTTTGATGAGGAGGCCGACATGAGACGTCTCGACATTTTGCTGATTGGCGCCAGCCAGGCCATGACCGACCTGGCGCAGGAACTCGAACAACACGGTCACTCCTTACGGATTAGCGGCGCGACGCAATCGCCGGTGGATCTGATCATCGATGATGGCTTCATCGGCGCCGGCGATTTCTGCGCCATCCCGCACCTGCATTTGCGCCTGGGTATCGGTGCGCAGAGCCTCGGCGGTTTGCCGACGCTCGACCTGCTGTGCTTCCTCGGCTCGTCACTGATCAGCCGCGTGCCGATCGGTGCTGAGCCGTCCGGCAATGGTCAGGCTCTGCACCAGCGGGTTCTGACGCATGTGGTCGACGAAGTCGCGCTGCTGGTCAGTCGCTTCTCCCGCGATGCCGAGTATTTCCAGCAGGCGGCGCCCGCCACGGCGCCGGACTTCGAACAGGTGGAAGACCTGCGGTTTCTCGACAGCCTGGCTTACGTCCATCGCCTCAACGACACGGCCAGTCCGGTCCTGCTGAAGCAGGCGCAGATCCCGCTGATCGAGCGCTTGCAACAGAGCCTGATCGAACACGCCGAGCGACCGGCGCTGCACCTGGCCGAGCAGTCGCTCAGCTATCGTCAGCTACATGCTCACAGCCGGGCGATCCAGCAACGTCTGCAACCGTTGCTCGAGCAACATCCGCAGCCGTGGATTGTGGGTATCTGCCAGCCGAAAAGTCCGGCGCTGTTCGCCTCGATTCTGGCGGTGCTCGGCAGTGGCGCGGTGTACCTGCCGCTGGAGCCGAGCCATCCGCTGCAGCGCCAGCAGTACATCCTGCAAAACGCCGGCGCGGTGTTGTTGCTGCATGACGGTGAGCATCCGCTCAGTGCGTCGATGCCGGGGCTGGATGTCAGTCGTATCGACAGCGCCGATGCAGATCTCGGCCAACCGCTGATGCGCCTGCGTCCGCCGCTCGACGCACCGTGCATGGCGCTCTACACCTCAGGCACCACCGGCCATCCGAAGGGTGTGCTGCTGAGCCAGGCGAACCTTGCGCACTTCACGGCGTGGTACGCCGATTACGTGCAGTTGCGCGCCGAGAGCCGGGTGTTGCAGTTCTCTTCGCTGAGTTTCGATTCTTCGCTGATCGATATCTTTCCGAGCCTGCTGCAGGGTGCGGAACTGGTGGTGCCCGACGACACGCAACGGCGCGATCCGCTGCAACTGGTGGCGCTGATCCGCCGCCGGCAACTGACCCACGCGTTCCTGCCGCCGGCGCTGCTGAGCATCCTGCCGCTGGAGCAACTGCAAGGCGTGGAGGTGATGACCGGTGGCGACGTCTGCGAGCCTTTCGTCATCGAGCAACTGACCCGTCAGGGCAAGCTGCACAACCTCTACGGCCCCACCGAGGCCACAGTGCTGATCACCGCCCGGCAACTCAAACCCGGTGACAGCAACCGCACCCTCGGCGCACCGATTGCCAACAGTCAGGTGCTGATTCTCGATGACGACTTACAACCGGTGCCGGATAACACCGTTGGCGAATTGTTCATCGTCGGCCCCGGCGTCTGCTTGGGCTATCTGAACAATCCGCAGCAGACTGCCGAGCGCTATCTGACCCTGCAACTGCCGCACGGCGAGACCTTGCGTGCGTACCGCAGCGGCGACATGGCCAAGTGGGGCGAATATGGGATCGAACTGTGCGGACGGCGTGACAATCAGGTGAAGATCCGTGGTTTCCGGGTCGAGCCGGAAGAGATCGAGCGCTGCCTGCGCGAGAGCCAGTTGTACCGTCAGGTGGCGGTGGTGATCGACAGTCAGCGGCGTATTCTGGCGTTCCTCGCCCAGCCACAGTCGGACGCTGCCCGCGATCAATTGAGGGCGCATGCCCAGCAGTTTCTGCCGGACTACATGCAACCGGTGGCGTGGACTGAACTGGCGCACATGCCCTTCGCCAGCAACGGCAAGGTCGATCGCAAGGCATTGCACGAGCTGCCCGTGAGCGTGCAGGACAGCGGCCCGAAATGCCTGCCGGCGAACGCCGACGAAGCGCTGTTGCTGGAGATCTGGGCGGAACTGCTAGAGCTGCCCACCAGCGATATTTCCACCGACGAAAGCTTCTTCAATCTCGGTGGGCATTCGATCCTGCTGTCGCGGATGTTGCTGCGCTTGCGTGAGGAATTCGGGCGCAGCATCTCGATCAACCGTTTCATCGAACTGCCGACCATCATCAAGCTCGCCACGCTGGTGCGCGGTACTGATGACAGCGCGGTGCTCAGCGCCCAGGCCATGGCCGACGCCGAGCGTGCGCTGAACATCGAGCCGTTGCCGATCAGCCGTCTGGGCGATGTGCACAAGGTGATCGTCACTGGTGCCAACAGCTTTGTGGGTGTGCACATCGTCGAAGCGCTGCTCGGTTGGGGCGCCAGCGAAGTGGCCTGCCTGGTGCGTGACGGCGGCGGGCAAACCGCGGCGCAGCGCTTTGCCCAGGCGTTGCGCGAGAACCGTCTGGAGCATCTGGACCTGAGTCGGGTGCGAATCTACTCGGCAGACATCACCCGCCCGCAACTGGGCCTGGCCGACGACGATTATCAGCGCCTGGATCGCGAGTTCGGCGCATTGGTGCACAACGCCGCCAACGTCAACCACGTACTCGATTACGAGTCGCTGGCAGCGGATAACGTCGAGCCGATTTTCGAGCTGCTGCGTCTGTGTGAAGGGCGTAGCAAAAAGGTCTTCAACTTTGTCTCGACGCTGTCCGCTTCAAGCACCGTCGATAACGAAGGCCGCGTGCTCGAACTGCCCGCCGCATTGACCCCACCGATCTACATCCGCAACGGCTACAACCTGTCGAAGTGGGTCGGTGAGCGCATCCTCGAACGGGCCAGAGAGCGTGGGGTGTGGGTCAACCTGTATCGACCAGGGAACATCAGTTTCAACAGCCTGAGCGGTGTCTGTCAGCCGCATAAAAACCGTTTGATGCTGATGCTCAAGGGTTCGATTCAGTTGGGTCAGATGCCCGCCTTTGCGCTGAACTTCGACCTGATGCCGGTGGATTTTCTCGCCCGCTTCATCGCCTTTCACGCCAGCCGTTATTCGCCCGAGCGAGCGGTGTTCAACCTGCACAACCCCAAGCCACTGAGCTGGGATGCCTACGTCGCCTCGTTTCGCGAAACCGGCAGCGAGTTCTCGCTGGTGAGCGTCGCCGACTGGCAGCAGCAACTGGGCCGGGTCGACGCCGACAACGCGCTGTTCGGCGTGCTCGGTTTCTACCTCAACGGCTTCGAGGAAGACATCGGCGACATCTCCCTGATCGGCCACGCCAACGCCGCGGCCGGGGTGCAGCAGATGGGCGCGCAATACCCGGAAAAATCCCCGGCGCTGCTGCGTCGCGGCTGCGATTACCTGAAACAGATCAACTTCATCTAACTCATCAAGAAGGAGCAACACCATGAGCAATCTGCAACCCGACACCCTGATCAAAAACCCGCACGGCTGCCACGTTGTGTCGTCGGTGGAAGTGCCGGCGGACGCGGCGCAGGTCTGGGCGGTGGTCGGCAATTTCGCCGGTTTCGAGCGCTTTATTCCGGCGCTGTCGCACATCGAAATGACCGGCGAGGGCGTGACCTCGCTGCGCAAGAAATTCTTCAAGGACGGCAACGTGGTGGTCGAGCAACTCAACTCCCGCGATGAGCTGGCGCGCGCCATGACCTGGACCACGATTTACAACACGCTGGGCGTGGCGAATTTGTGGGCGGCGATGAACGTGGAATCTTTGGGGGCGGGCAAGTCGCGGGCGACCTGGACGATCATTGCCGAACCGGCATCAGGTGGGGAGGAAACGCTGCCGGGATTCAAGGATTTCGTGCAGGGGTTTGCCGATGATGCGATGGGGAATGTGCTGAAGCTGTTCGTATAAGGCTTCGGATTTGCGGTGATTGCACCGCCGCTATCGCTGGCAAGCCAGCTCCCACAGGTTCCAGGTCTGTCACAGATGTTGTGTTCGCCAGAAATCCTGTGGGAGCGGGCTTGCCCGCGATGAACGATAACGCGGTCTGCCAGACGTCAGATCTTGAAGCTATCCACCAACTGCTTCAGGCGATTGGCCTGCTGCGACAACGCATCGCAATCCTTCAACGTTTCATTGAGGTTGGCCACGCTTTGCTGGTTCAGCAGGTTGATCTGGTTGACGTCGACGTTGAGGGTTTCCACCACCGCGGTCTGCTCTTCGGTGGCTGCGGCCACCGACTGGTTCATGCCGTCGATTTCGCCAATGCGCTGGGTCACGCTGACCAGGCGCAGACCGGCCTGATTGGCCACTTCCACGCTCTCTTCGCTGGACGCCTGACTGGCGTTCATGGTCGTCACCGCTTCACGGGAACCGACCTGCAGGGAGGTGATCATCTTGTGGATCTCTTCCGCCGACTCCTGGGTGCGATGCGCGAGGTTGCGCACTTCGTCCGCCACCACCGCAAAACCACGTCCGGCTTCACCGGCACGGGCCGCTTCGATGGCCGCGTTGAGCGCCAGCAGGTTGGTCTGCTGCGAGATGCCTTTGATCACATCGAGGATGTGGCCGATGTTGTCGGTGCTGGCGTTCAGGGTTTCGATCTGGGTGCACGACAGGCTGATCTTCTGCGACAGCTCGGTCATCGCCTGAATGGTCTGCTCGACCACCTGACGACCGTCATCGGCCTGCTCGCTCGCGCCGCTGGCGTGCTGCGAAGCATCGGCAGCATTGCGGGCGATTTCCTGAGTGGCGGCGCCCAACTGGTTGATCGCTGCGGCCACACTGTTGGTGCGCGCGCTTTGTTCGTCGGAACCGATGATCGAGGCGTTGGACGAGGCCATTACGCGTTGCGACAGGTCGTGCACGTGACGGGTAGCCGACGACACTTCGGAAATCGACGCGTGAATGCGCTCGACGAACTGGTTGAACGAGCTGCCCAGTTCAGCGAACTCATCCTTGCCTTCCACGACCAGACGACGGGTCAGGTCACCTTCGCCCTGGGCGATGTCCCGCATCGCGCGGCCCATGGTGGTCAGTGGACGCATCAGGACGTTGATCAGCAGACTCAGAAGCAGCGCAATCGCAGCGACCGCAACGAACATCGCGATCAGCGCCGAAGTACGGAACTGGCTGAGGGCGGCGTAGGCCTTGTCACGATCGATCGACAGACCGATGTACCAGTCGGCATTCGGCAAATCGCTGACCGGGGTGAACGACAGGATGCGTTCCTGGCCGTTGAGCACCACGTTCTGGTTGCCTTTCTCGATGCGCACGCCGGCGTTCGGGTAGATGTCCTTGAGATTCTTCATCACCTGGTCTTTGTCCGGGCTGACGATCACTTGGCCGTCACCGCTGACCAGGAACGCGTGGCCCAGGCCACCGAAGTCCACCGAGTTGATGATCTTCACCAGGGTTTCCAGGCTCAGGTCACCACCAACCACACCCAGCAGCTCGCCATTTTTTTTCACCGGCATGGCGATGGTCACCACCAGACCACCGACTGCGGCCATGTACGGCGGGGTCAGCATGGTTTTGTCAGCAGCGACTGCCTGCTTGTACCAAGGGCGCTGACGCGGATCGTAGCCGTCCGGCATTTTCGCGTCCGGGCGTTGGGTGAACACACCGTTCGCCTGGCCGACGTAGGTGAACTGGAAGTTCGAGGTGAAGGCCGGTTGATCGACCAGCCCCGGGAAGTCGGCGTCCTTGCCCTGATGGGCAACGTTCTGTGCGAGGTTTTCCAGCACCAGAATTCGCCCGCTCATCCAGTTCTGCACGCTGCTGGCGGTCAGATCGCCGGCCTGCTGCACGGACGACTGGAGGTTCTGGGCAATGGTGTTGCGCTGCAGATAGTCGTTGTAGAGGGTGAACAAAGCGAAAGCCAGGACCACGACGCCCGAGGCGGCCAACAGGATTTTATGGCTGAACTTGAGATTCATTTCATGGGACTTCTTATGCAAAAGTGGGTATGCGTTCGGGGATGCAACATTCCATGTAGCTCCAAATGTCCAATAGCTGGCAGGCGGCGTTCTGATGGCCGCTCTACTTTGGTGCACGCATGTCTCACCAGTCTGTCGGCACCGTTCGCGGAAATCTTAGGGCTGCGTGGGAAATGCCCTGCATTTCTGTCAGATTCCCGCCGAACGGCGTGCCAGAGCGTTCGCTTCAGTTTTTTTCGGGACGTTCTTTCGACAGGAGGTTGCAAAATTCACAGCCCTTGATAAAAATGCGACTAATTATCATTTGTGACGTTCGGGCTGTCGCGTTCATGTCCTCACCTGAGTTTGCAGTGCAGGCGCTTTACAGGAGTCATCACGGCTGGCTCAACGCCTGGCTGCGGGCGCGGCTGGGCAATGCCGCGGATGCGGCGGATCTGGCCCAGGACACTTTCGTGCGCCTGTTGCAGCGCAGCGAACGCCTGGAAATCAAGACGCCTCGGGCTTTTTTGCGCACCATCGCCCGTGGTCTGGTGATCGACCATTGGCGCCGTGAAGAAATCGAACGCGCCTATCTCGAAACCATCGCCCACTTGCCCGAAGCCGAAACCCCGAGCGCCGAAGCCCGCGCGTTGGTGATCGAGTTGCTCGAAAGCATCGCGCGCATGCTCGAAGGATTGCGGCCGAAAGTCCGTCAGGCATTTCTGCTGGCGCAGTGCGAAGGTCTGACTCACAAGCAGATCGCCACGCAGATGGGCTTGTCTTTGCGCTCAGTGGAGCGTTACGTCGCCGATGCGCTGTATCACTGCTACGTGTTGCGGTACGCAAACTGATGCCTGTGGATAACCTCTCGACCGGACGTCGTGCCGAACCGCCGCAACAGGTGGTCAAACAAGCCATTCACTGGCTGCTGCGGCTGCGCAACAACCATGGCAATGCGCGCCTGAGTCGCCAATGCGAAGCGTGGCGCGCCGAACATCACGAGCATGAACTGGCCTGGCAGCGCGTGCAGTCGCTGCAGGCCGAACTGAGCCATAACCTGCGCGCCGTGCCCGGTGCTCAAGTGGCACTGAACACGCTGGAGAACAGTGCGCAGGGACTGGGCCGGCGACAGGCCTTGAAGCTGCTGTCCGGCGCAGTGTTGATGGGCTCTGCCGCGTGGTTGGCCAAAGACACCTCGACCTGGCAGCAGTGGAGCGCTGACTACGCAACCGCGACCGGTGAACGCCGAGGCTTCCAGTTATCCGACGGCACGCGGATCGAGTTGAACACCGCCAGCGCGGTGGATCTGGATTACACCGCGCAGCAACGGCTGATCAAACTCACACGCGGCGAAATCATCGTCACCTGCGGCGGTAACGATCAAGGCGCGGCGTTCAACCGAGTGCTTCGCGTGCAAAGTCGTCACGGTCTCTATGAACCGGTCGATGCCCGCTTCATCCTCCGCCAGGAAAGCGATTGCACGCGACTGAGCGTTACCGCCGGGCGCGTTGCCATCCACACCGCTGGCATCTCTGTTGAGGCGCTCGCCGGGCAGACCTATCTGGTCGATCACCACCAGGTACGTCCGGCGCCGCCTATGGACATGGATGCCGGCGCCTGGGTCGACGGTCTGATCGTTACGCGCAACATGCGTCTGGGGGATTTCCTCAGCGAAGTCGGGCGATACCGTCAGGGATTTCTGACGTGTGCGTCGGACGTCGCCGATTTACGGCTTTCCGGGGTGTTTCGCCTGCACGACACGGACAAACTGCTGGCGATTCTTCCGCAGACCCTGCCGGTACAACTGCGCTATCGCACGCGGTGGTGGGTGACACTGGAGCGAGTGGTTTAAAAAAATTTTGGCGGGTTTTCGCGGCAAGTCCGGCTTGATCAGTAAGCACTTCAACTCAGCCTTTGCGACTTGCCACGGAAACCTACAATGACTGTCCGCATCACCTGTAAGAACTCTCTGAATTTCGCTGCCGAATCGGGCCTGCTGCGCCACGCCATTCGCGCCGCCCTGCTTTCCACGGTTTTGGGCGCCGGTGTCTTGCCTGGCCTGAGCCTCGCCGCCAATGCCAGTGAAGCGAGCAGTCATCGCTACAGCATCGCCGCCGGCCCGCTGGGCGAAGCACTGAACCAGTTTGCGCGCCAGGCCGGCATCACCTTGTCGATGACACCTCAGCAAACGCAGGGGCGACAGTCACCGGGCGTGCAGGGCGAATATTCGACCGATCAGGCGCTAAGCCATTTGCTGGGTGGCTCGGGTCTGGAAGCGGTCAGCCAGGACGGCAGCAGCTACATCCTGCATTCAGTCAGCGACAGCGCCGCACTGGCACTGCCGACCACTGATATCAAAGGCTTCGCCCTCGGCAATGCACTGGGCAGCATGGAGGGCTACAACGCCATCCACAGCCAGATCGCCACCAAGACCAGCACCGCGTTGCTGGAAACCTCGCAAAGCGTGTCCGTGGTCACTCGCGAGCAAATGGACGACCAGGGCTCACAGACTGTCTCCCAGGCAATGCGCTATACCCCCGGCGTGCTGACCAACCCATACGGCGCAACCCATCGTTACGACTACGTGGCGATGCGCGGTTTCAACGACGGCTCGGTGGACAACATCTATCTCGATGGCCTCAAGTCGATGGGCGACAGCGGGACCTACAGCACCATGCAGGTCGATCCGTATTTCCTTGAGCGCGTGGATATTCTCAAAGGTCCATCGTCGGTGTTGTACGGCCGCAGTTCGCCCGGTGGCCTGGTGGCGCTGACCAGCAAAAAGCCGTTGTACGAGGCCTATCATCAGGTCCAGGCCACGGTCGGCACTCAGGGTCAGCGCGGGGTCGGTTTTGACTTCAGTGGTCCGGTCGATGACGACAAGCGTGTTGCCTATCGTCTGACCGGTTTGACCGATCAGTCCGACACGCAATTCGACCACAACAAGGAAAAGCGCTTCGCGCTCGCGCCGACCCTGAGCATCGACTTCAGCGAAGACACCTCGCTGACGCTGCAGGCGTATCTGCAGCACGATCCGGATGGCGGCTACCACGGTGGCGTGCCGGCGGATGGCACGATTCATCAGCGCAACGGCAACCGTATCTCGCCGCATTTCTTCGAAGGTGAGCCGGGGATTGATGGTTACTCGCGGGATCAGCAGTCGTTCGGCTATCAGTTCGAACATCGCTTCAACGACGTCTTTACGGCGCGGCAGAACTTCCGTTACCTCGACTCCAAAGTGAACATGGATCAGGTCTACGCTTATGGCTGGACGACACCCACCAGCAACGAACTGAACCGCTACTACACCGGCGGCGATGAGCGCCTGCATGCCTTCATCGTCGACAACATGCTGCAGGCCGAATTCTTCACCGGTGCCACCAAGCACACCGTGTTGATGGGCGCAGATTATCAACGGCGCAAGACGGTGGTTGACTGGACCAGTGGCGGTCTGGCGCCGATCAACGCCTTCAATCCGGTCTACGGCAACTCGGCGATCGACCTGTACGGCGAGACCAGTTACCTGCGACGCCTGGAGCAGACCGGCGTGTACTTGCAGGATCTGATCGAGATGGACCAATGGCGCTTCTCGCTGGGCTTGCGTCAGGATTGGGTCGAGACATCCGATGAAAACCGTATCGCCGAAGCAGGGCGCCCGCAGGGTACGGAAATCAATGACCGACGCACCAAACTGACCGGCCGCGCCGGTGCGCTGTACCTTTTCGATAACGGCCTGGCGCCGTACATCAGCTATTCCGAGTCGTTTAACCCGAACTCGTATGCCGACAGCGCTGGCAATCCGCTGCCGCCAACTGACGGGACGCAATGGGAAGTCGGCCTGAAGTACCAGCCGCCGGGCACCGACAATCTGTTCACTGCCTCGCTGTTCCGCATCGACCAGGAGAACCTGGCGACCAAACTGCCGCAGGAAAACTTCTACCGCGCGGTAGGCGCTGTCCGTTCGCAAGGTCTGGAACTGGAAGCCCACATGCAGGTGACCGACAACCTGAAAGTGCTCGGCAGCTACACCTTCACCGATATCGAGTACTCGAAGTCGATGGTCAGCACCTTGAGCACACCGACCGATGTGATCGAGAACAAAGGCAATTCGCCGACTCAGGCACCGCGGCACATGGCGTCGCTGTGGGCGGACTACAAATTCGACAGCGCGGCACTCGATGGCCTGCGTCTGGGCGGTGGTGTGCGTTATGTCGGCTACAGTTGGGCGGATGCGGAAAACACGCTGAAGGTGCCGTCCTACACCTTGTTCGACGCATCGATCGGTTATGACCTGGGCAAGGTTGGCTTGAAGGGCGTCGACGTGCGCCTGAACGCGAACAACCTGACCAACGAATCCTACGTCGCCTCCTGCGCGAGTCTGAACTTCTGCTACATGGGCGAAGAGCGCAACGTCGCCGCCACAGTCAGCTACCAGTTCTAAGCCTTTGAATTGTGCATAAAAAAGCCAGCCCCTGATTATTCAGGGGCTGGCTTTGTCGTCTCTGCAGGGAATTTTTCATGCGCGCATTGTTAGTGTTGTTGCACCGCTACATCGGCTTGGCGACGGCGATTTTTTTGCTGCTGGCAGGAATCACCGGAAGCATTCTGGCGTTCAACCATGAGCTGGATGAGTGGCTGAATCCGCAATTTTATGCGGCGTCCGCAGAGGGTCAGCGATTGCCTCCCGGGACGTTGGTCGATGCTGTGCAGACTGCGCATCCGAAGTTGCAGGTCTGGTACATGGAGTATCCGGAGGAAGTTGGGCATACCGCGTTATTGGCGGCGGTC
>NZ_QAIK01000144.1:47435-48540 GCF_003061005.1 Pseudomonas sp. HMWF021
CGAGTTTCATTACAACCTGACGTTACCCGGAAACTGGGGATTGTTATTGATGGGGTTGGTTGCCATTGCTTGGGTGATCGATTGCTTCATCGCGCTGTGGCTGACGTTTCCTCGTGGCAAACCGTTCTGGAAGAAGTGGTCTGTGGCATGGAAGATCAAGGGCGGGCACGCTTATCGACTCAATTTCGATCTGCATCGGGCCGGGGGATTGTGGCTGTGGTTATTGTTGCTACCGATTGCAGTCAGCAGTGTCGCAATGAACCTGCCGAGTCAGGTATTCAAACCGGCGGTGTCGTTGTTTTCACCCATTGAACCGAGCGTGTATGAGGCTCGTGGTCGAATGCCTCATTCCGAGCTGGGGGTTACGCAGTTGAGTTATCAACAGGCGTACGAAAGGGCATTGCAGGAGGGAAAGAGGTTAGGGCTGACAGCGGCGATCGGGGAGTTGTATTACAGCTTTGAATACAACTTCTACGGCGCAGGATTCGGCCAGCATGACACTGAAGCCCATGGCAAATCCTGGTTGTTCTTCCATGGTAGTGACGGACGATTATTGGGACAGGAAATCGCCGGGCAAGGCACGTTGGGGGAGCAGTTCTACCGATTGCAGTTACCGATACATGGCGGCCGGATCATTGGCTTCACCGGGCAAGTGATCATTGCGGTATTAGGTGTAATGATCGCGGGACTGTCAGGGACTGGCGTGTATATCTGGTGGCGTAAATGGCAGGCTCGGCGCCTCAGCAAGGCTCGTAGAACGGCCTGATATTCGGGAATGCTGAAACGACAAAACCCCTGTCTGCGTTAGCAGACAGGGGTTTTGAAATTTAATCTTGACGATGACCTACTCTCACATGGGGAAACCCCACACTACCATCGGCGATGCATCGTTTCACTTCTGAGTTCGGGATGGGATCAGGTGGTTCCAACGCTCTATGGTCGTCAAGAAATTCTGTATCTGGCCCGTCAACACGGTAACGTGCCAGCAAAATCGGTGACTTCTACTAAAAACAAAACCCCAACTGCTTTCGCAATTGGGGTTTCGGAATTTAATCTTGACGATGACCTACTCTCACATGGGGAAACCCCACACTACCATCGGCGA
>NZ_QAIK01000145.1:0-10885 GCF_003061005.1 Pseudomonas sp. HMWF021
GAATCGAACCTGATCTCGACCGTGCTGGATCTGGATCTGCGGATCCTGTTCCTGACCGCCGCCAACCCCGGCGCCGGCACCACCACCAGCGCGCTGGCGCTGGCCAGCCAGCTGGCGCAGATGAGCAGCGGCCAGGTGCTGCTGGTCGACGCCAGCCAGTCGGCGAGCAACCTCACCCAGCAATTGAACCTGAGCAAGGAGCGCGGCCTGCGCGACCTGCTGTTCAACCCGGACAACCCGCCACTGTTGCAGGACTGCGTGGTGCAGGTCTCGAGCCTGCCGTTTCACGTGCTGCCCAACGGCCGGCCGATCCGCACCCTGGAGCACCTGACCGCCGAGCGCCTGAGCCCGTTGCTCGATCAACTGGGCAGCCAGTACCGCTTCGTGGTGATCGACGGCGACGCGGTGTATTCGGCCGCCGACACGCTGGTGCTCGCCACTCAGGTCGACGGCGTGGTGTTCGTGGTGCGCGCCGAGGACACCCGCTGGGAAGTTGCCCAGGCCGCCGTGCAACGCCTGAGCCAGGCCGGGGCAAAAGTGGTCGGCAGCGTGTTTAACCGGCGCAAGTACTACATGCCCAAGTGGCTCTACAAAAACCTGTAAGCAAACGCGAAGGATGACGCCATGAACGCCAAGATACTTGTTCTGCTGATGCTGCCGCTTGCAGGCTGCTCCAGCACTTCCGAGACCCAGAACATGCCGGTGAACATTCTCACCGCCACCCCGGCCAACGCCCAGGCCACCGACATGCCGAAGATCGAGCAGACCCTGCGTCCGCAGGATGTGCTGGATGTGATCTTCCACATCAGCACCAGCGGCTCCGACGCCTACCGCGTGCAGTCGGGTGACCAGATCGGCCTGAACTTCACCGCCGCCAGCCAGCTCAACGGCAACCAGTTGGTGCTGCCTGACGGCACCATCAACCTGCCGGGCGCCAACACCTCGGTGAAAATCGCCGGCCTGACTGCCGACGAGGCACGCGAAGAAATCCAGCGCGCCTATCAGCGCAAGCAACTGTTCCAGCCCAACCGCAATCAGCTGACGGTGCAAGTCATCAGCCCGCTGACCAATGAGCAGAACCTCAAAAGCGCGCTGAATCACCCCGCCACCGGCATGAGCCGCGAGATCACCGTGGGCAACGACGGTTATGCGAGCTTTCCGGAAATCGGCGCCGTGCCGCTGCAAGGCATGACCATCAATCAACTGGAAACCTTCCTTAACCAGAAGTACGCACAACTGCCGGGGCGGATGAGCGTCGATGTGATGCTCAAGTCCACCGCCGGCAACGAGATCTACGTGCTCGGCGAGGTCGGCCAACCGGGTTCCTACCCGATCCGCCGTCCGGTCTCGGTGCTTGAAGCGCTGACCCTGGCACGCGGCACCAACGTCAAGGCACGTCTGGACTCGGTGGTGATCATGCGCCGCAACGGCAACCAGGTGCAGGCCGTGCACTACGACGTGGAAAAAGCCCTGTCGGGCGACGCGTCGCAGATCGCCTACCTGCAACCGGACGACATGCTGTTCGTGCCGAAAACCAAACTGGCGAGTGCCGGCGATCTGGCCCGGCAATTGGCGGACGTGGTGTTGTTCCAGGGCGTGGGTTTCAGCTTCGGCTACCGCGTCGACAACAAAAGCAGCAGCAGTAACTGACTCTCAGGTGACCGATCATGAATCCAAAGGAAAACTACCTGCATGAGTTCTTCAGGATCTTCTTCGCCAACAAGCAACTGGTGAAACGGGTCTTCCTGATCTTTGCAGTCATCGCGTTGGTACTGCCGCTGGTGCTCAAACAGAGCTTCGATATCACCGCCCAGGTGATCGTGCAGTCGAAAAAACTCTCCCAGGGTGACGCCACCACGTCACTGACGGTCGATAACGCCACCTTCATTCCGCCGTCGCTGGCGGACATGGAAACCGAAAGCAACATCCTGCGGTCGCCGGCGCTGATCCGCCAGACCATCAGTGAACTGCGCGACAAGGGCGAGTACAACCCGCCGGTGGGCGTGTTCGCCAAACTGGTGGGCGAGCCGTTCCGGCGCTACGTCACGTCGCCGCTGCGCCAGTACCTGATCAACCCGCTGCGCAACATGCTCGGGCTGCAAACCGATCCGGTACGTGACACCGTGCTCGACGGCTTGACTCAGGATGCGATCAACAGCCTGAAAATCGAGACCCTGCCCGGTTCCAACGTGATCTCGATCATCTACAGCTTCCCGGATCCGCACCAGGGCACGACGTTTGTCGCCGCCCTGCTGCAGAACTATCTGGTCAGCCGCCAGGCGCTGCAATCGATCGACCTGCCGCAGTCCTTCTATGAAACCAAGAAGCATCTGTATCAGGTGCGTCTCGACGGGCTGGAAGGCAATCGCCAGGCGTTGCTGGAAAGTGTCGGTTCGTCCGATCCGAAGGAAGAAATCACTTTCCGTCTGAACGCGATCAACACCGAAGAGCAAGCCCTGAACCTGTACCAGGATCGCCTGTTGCAGAGCCAGCGCTGGCTCGAATACCTGAAAACCGCGCTGGCCGCCGCCAGCACCAACAAGCTCAACGACTACACCTTCCCCTACACCTTCACCACCACCGTCGACAACGTGGCATTCGAGGATCGGGAAGTGAAACAGCTGGGCGAGCAACTGACCACGCAGGTCAGCCGCTACATGAATGACCTGGCGGTGTTCCAGCCCGGCAGCGAGCCGATGCTGCTGACCCGCGAGCAGATCGCCCGCACCCGTCAGCAGTTCCTCAAAGTGGTGAGCAACCGCATTCAGGAACGCACCAACGACCTGGCCGTGGTGCAACAGGTGATCGATCAGAAAACCGCGCGCATCGCCGAGTTCAAGAACCGCATCCACACCCTGCAACAGACCCAGAGCAAGCTGCGGCAGATGGACACGGAAATCGATGCGCTGCACACGGCGTTTTCGACCTACGCGCAACGCTTTGCCGAAAGCAGTACCGTTGGCTCGATCAACGACGACCTGTCGAACGCCAAAGTGCTCAGTCCACCCATCGAGCCAAGCGAGCCGGCGTTCCCCAAACCGCTGCTGATCATCCCGTTCGGCTTGTTCACCGGTCTGCTGCTGGCCATTGCCCTGGTCTATGTGCGTGAGTTCTTCGATCACCGCTTCAAGCATCCGGCGCAAATCACCCACGAACTGGGCCTGCCGGTGTTGCTGGTGATCAACGACGAAAACGTGCTGCCACGCAATCCGCACAAGAACTGGACCGTGCCAAGCTTCGTGCACTGGGTGCGCAATTGAACACGCCCTCCACCCCGAATGCCGCGCTGCCGATCATTCATTTGCTCAGCAGCGGCGGCTTCTATGGGGCCGAGCGCATGTTGCTCGATCACTGTCTGGCGACACCGGGGCAGCACCAGGTGCTGTTTCTCGATGCGCCGCCGGCATTGATCGCGCGCTTTCGCGAGGCCGGGGTGGACTGCCGTGGCTGCTCCGGGCTCGGCGAGTTGTTGCGCCACCTGCGGGCGCGGCGCAGCGAACAGCCGCTGATCAATACGCACAATTTCAAAGGGCTGTTGTTCGGTTGGGTCGCGGCGACGCTGTTGCGTTTGCCGCTGGTCATCACTCAACACGGCTTCACCCCGCGCAGCCGCAAACAGAAGTTCTACACCTGGCTGAGTCTGCAGTTGTGCCGCACTGCGTCGGTGGATCGGGTGGTGTGCGTGGCCGAGAGCATCGCGGTGCTGCATCGTCAGGCCAGCGTGCAGGCGGACAAACTTCAGGTGATTCCCAACGGATTGCCCGCCGCCGACGCGCTGATCAGCACCACTGACAGCCAGCGCTGGCTGGCCGGTTACGTCGGACGCCTGAGTAGCGAGAAAGGCCCGGACCTGTTTCTCGATGCGCTGATCCCGTTGTGTCACCAGCATCCGCAACTGGATGCAGTGATGCTCGGCGACGGCCCGGAGCGCGAAGTGCTGCAAGCGCGAATCGACGCCGCCGATCTGACCCAGCGGATTCGTCTGCCCGGTTACCAGACCGCCATGCAGCCGTGGTGGCAGCAACTGGATGCGCTGGTGATCAGCTCACGCACCGAAGGCACGCCGATGATTCTGCTTGAAGCGATGCAGGCCGGCGTACCGGTGGTGGCGTTCGCCGTCGGTGGCATTCCCGATGTGCTCGAGCACCGGCACAACGGTCTGCTGGCGACACCTCTGGACAGCGCCGCCCTCGCCCGTCAGCTCGACAACCTGCTGAACGAGCCGAAACTGGCCCGGCATTTGTGCGACAACGCAAAGCGTACGCAACAGGATCGCTACGACCTCAAGGCCCTGGCCGAACGCTGGTCGCAGCTGTACATCCGCACGGCACGGGAGGCACGCGCATGATTTTCCCGCTCTCGATCGTCACGCTGCTCGGCATGGTGTGCATCGGTCTGCTCGCCAGCCCTTATCCGTTTCTGGCACCCGGCGCGGTCATTGGTCTGGTGGCGTTCACGGTGTTGTACCGCAAGCCGACCTGGGGCCTGCTGGGCATTGCCGCGCTGGTGCCGTTCGAAGGTTTCTTCAAGGACAGCGCGCTGTCCGGAAGCAAACTGATCGGCGCCTCGCTGGCGGTGATCCTGATGCTGCAACTGGCCATGCACCAGATTCCGTCCGAGCGTCTGCGCAGCAATATCTGGCGGTTTCTGCTGTGGTTTCTGGTGCTGTATTTCCTCAGCCTGTTCAACACCGACGACATGGGCATGTCGCTGGGGCATGTGCGTGAACTGAGCGTCGGGCTGATCCTGTTTGTCATCACCCTGCTGATAGGCCGCGAACTGAACCTCGACCTGTTCGCCCGCCTGGTGACCCTGAGCGTCAGCGCCACCTGCGCCATGGCGATGTTCTCGACCAAATTCCAGGATCAGGGCCGCGCGGCCGGGCTGCTGGAAGACCCCAACGCCTTCGCCCTGCTGATCGCCTTCGCCATTCCGCTGGCGCTGCTGCTGGTGATTCGCGGACCGAATCTGCTGCACCGCTTGTTCTGGGGCGCCTGCTGCCTGTTGCTGCTGGGCGGCATGACCAAGACCGAGTCGCGCTCGGGGCTGGTGGTGGTGGCCTTGAGTCTGCTGATCGGCTGCTGGCACTACCGCACGCAACTGACGCGCATTCGTCCACGGCACCTGGGCTTTGCCATGCTCGGCGCGGCCATCGTGATTCCGCTGGCGATCTACGCAATGCCCGCCGGTTACCTCGCGCGCATTCAGTCCCTGAGCGTGTTGAGCGCCGGGGCCAAGGGTCACGACGACGAATCCCTCGGCCGGCGCGCCTCGTACATCGTGGTCGGCGGGCAGATGATCCGCGAGAACCCGCTGCTCGGCTCCGGCCCCGGCACCTTCCCGTTGCACTACGCGACCACCGGCTACGCCAAGGCGTTTTCCGCCAACCGCAAGATCGGCGACCTGTACCGCCGCGCCCACAACACTTATCTGGAAATCTTCAGTGAACTGGGGATTCCCGCCGGCCTGCTGTTTGTCGGCATGCTTGGCCTGGGTCTGTACAACCTGATCCGCGCCCGTGCTGCGTGGATGCTGCGGCGCGACTGGCAACAGGCGGACCTGATGACCCACCTCGGGGTGAGCTTCCTGTCGCTGACCCTGTTCCTGATGTTCCTCAGCGCACCGAACCAGAAATACGTGTGGATCATGCTCGCGCTGACCAGTGTGCTGCGCCTCAAGGCCGAGCAAGCGCCATCGACGGAGGCCCGGGTATGAACCGGATCAGTATCGTTATCCCGATGTACAACGAGGCCCGGCACATTGGCCGCACGCTGCTGGCCGCGCAAAAAGCCGCGCACGCGGCCAATGTCGAATGCGAGTTGATCGTGGTCGACAACGGCTCCAATGACGATGGCCCGCACATCGCCCGCCAGTTCGGCGCGCAGGTGCTGGTGCTGCCCGGCCTGCTGATCGGCGCTCTGCGCAATCGCGGCGCGCTGCTGGCCGGTGGCGAGTGGATCGCGTTCATCGATGCCGACGTCGAAATGCCCGAAGACTGGCTCAAGCCCTTGTTCGAACTGGAGGCCAGCGCGCAGGCCGACGTGTTCGGCCTCGACCTGCAAACCCCCGCCGCCGCGCCGTGGTACGCCGCTGCCTGGCAACGGCGCACGCTGAGCCCGACGAGTCAGGCGTCGCACGCAGTGGACTGGCTGCCCAGCTCCAACCTGCTGATGCGCCGACGCTGGTTCAAAAAGGTCGGCGGCTTCAACGAACACCTGCGCACCGGCGAGGACAAGGAGTTCACCCTGCGCCTGCACGAACAAGGCGCACGGCTGCTCTCGGTGAACAACAACGTGGCCCTGCACTGGGGCTACGAGATGAACTGGCGCGAGTGGATGGGCAAGGAAATGTGGCGTCAGGGCAGTCATCTGCAACTGCTGCGCACCCACGGTTTCAGTCTGCGGCTGTTGCGCTTTCCGCTGCTGTCGCTGCTGGCCTGGCTGCTGGACCTGCTGGCGATATCCGCGCTGCTCAACGGTTTTCCGCATCACGCGGCAATCATGGTGTCGCTGACCCTGATTCCGGCGCTGGTGCTGAGCATTCGTCAGAGTTCACGCCATCACGACGTGGCCCTGACCCTGCAACTGTGGGGCCTGCACTGGCTGCGTCTGCATCTGGCCGGGGCGGCATTCATTCTCAGTCTGTGTCATTGGAACGCCAGGAGGCCTGCCCGTGGCTGAATTCATTTTCTGGCTGTGCCTGCTGCTGCCGGTGTACGCCTACCTGGGTTACCCGCTGCTGCTGACCGTGCTGGCGCCGCTGTTCCCGGCCTGGCGCCACAGCCCGGCGCCGCCGCTGAACATCAGCATCGTGATCGCCGCGCACAACGAGGCGCGGCATATCGAGCACAAGTTGCGCACGCTGCTGGCGCAGGATTATCAACCGGCGACGCTGCAGATCATTCTTGCCAGCGACGGCTCCACTGACGACACCGTGGCCTGCGCGCACAAGGTGGTCGATGCGCGCATCACCGTGCTTGATCTGCCGCGCCAGGGCAAAGCGGCGACGCTCAACGCCGGCGTGGCGCTGGCGACTGGCGATATTCTGGTGTTCACCGATGCCGACAACCAATGGTCGCGGGAAACCCTTGGCTACCTGCTCGCCCCATTGAGTGACCCGAGCGTCGGTGCCTGCGCCGGGCACATGGTGATTCCGGTGACCGGCGGCGGCCTGAGCGTCGGCGACAGCCTGTACCGGCATTACGAAGGCTGGCTGCGCCGGGTCGAGAACCGCACCGGTTGCATGGTCTCGGCCGACGGCGCCCTGCTCGCGCTGCGCCGCGAGCTGTTCCAGAGCGTGCCGGCGGAGGTCAACGACGACTTCTTTCTCAGCACCTGCGCACCGGTGGCCTTCAAGCGCATCGTGTATGTGCCCGAGGCGCAAGTGATCGACCACGGTGTCGACGAAGCGGACAAACAATTCCGCCGCCGTCAACGCGTCACCGTCGGTGGCCTGCAAAGCCTCGCCCAGCGCAGTGAGCTGCTCAACCCGCTCAAGCATGGCCTGTATTCGATCGCGCTGATCAGCCACAAACTGATCCGCCGCCTGGCACCGATCCTCCTGCTGCCGTTGCTGCTGAGCAACTTCTGGCTGTGGGACGACCACGGCTTCTATCGACTGGCCCTGATCACGCAACTGTTCGGCTACGCCATCGCGATCGCCGGGCTGCTGGATTCACAACACCGGTTACCCAAACCGTTCCGCCTGGCGGCATTCCTGCTGGTGACGCTGGCAGGCATGAGCATCGGCCTGTGGCAGTTCCTGCGCGGCCACCGTTACGCCCAGTGGAACCCTGAACAAAACCGTTGAGAGGACCGAAGCCATGGCGATCAAACAATTGATAAAACGCACCAGTGGCTGGCTTTACCTCAACTCCTCCGTGGGACGAAACCAGTTGCACGGTGCCGGAGTGATCCTGATGTTGCACCGGGTACTGTCCAACGACCGCGCCGCCGACCTGCCGCACCGCAATGAACTGTGCGTCGGGCCAAAAGCCTTCGAACATTTGCTGGTGTGGCTGCGCCGGCATTTCGATTGCGTGCCGCTGATGGACATCCTGACGCCCACGTCCCTGCGCAGCGAACGCCCACGGGTGGCGCTGACCTTCGACGACGGCTGGCGCGACAACGCGGTCAACGCCTTCCCGTTGCTGCAAAAACATCAGGTGCCGGCGAGCATTTTCCTCTCCACCGATTTCATCGGCAGCCGTCAGCGCTTCTGGTGGGAAACCCTCGGCGAAACCCTGTGGGGCAGCCACGGCGAAAAGGCCCGCATGCACTTGATCGAATGCCTGCATGCGATTCATCACCCGGTGCCGGTGCTGGTCGACGACATCGACGTCGACCGGCGCAGCCTGTCGCTGCTGCATTACCTGCAAGGCCTGAAAACCCTCGGACCTGCGATGCTCGAACGCCTCACCGACGAATGTCCGCCCGAAGCACAGCCACAAGCGCTGGACTGGCATCAGGTGCGCGCAATGGAAGCTTCCGGGCTGGTGCGTTTCGGCCCGCACGGCGCCAGCCACGCGATCCTCACTGAACTGGACGATGTGCGCCTGAACGAAGAAATCAGCCGCAGCCGCGATGCCTTGTACAACGGCTGCAACCGGCCGCTGCCGGTGTATTGCTACCCCAACGGCAACAACGACGAGCGCGTGCGCAAGCAGATTGCCGCGCACGATTACCCTTTCGCCCTGGGCACCGGCACCGGCATCTATCGCGGCGAAGGTGATCCGCTGAACCTGCCGCGCTTTGGCGTCAGCCAGCGCACCGCACGCAATCCCGAGTTGTTGTCGTGGCGCATCTTTCGCGGAAACCGGCCATGAGCCGCAGCCATTACCTCAAGCATCTGGCGCTAAGCATGGGCACCAAACTGGCGATGATCGCCCTGCGTTTGCTGCGTAACGTGTTGCTGGCGCGGATCCTCGGGCCGAGTGAACGCGGGTTGTTCGCGCTGCTCAGCACCTTGCCCGATCTGATCAGCGCCGCGACCAGTGGCGGGTTGAATTCAGCCGTCGGTTATCAGGCCGCCAAACAACGGCCCATGGGCCTGCTGTTGAGTCAGGTGCTGGTATTCGGTTGCCTGCTCGCCGGTCTGCTGACCCTGCTGGTGGTGGCGCTGGTGCGCGAGTTCGGCGGTGAGCTGGATGTCACCGTGCAGCTCGGTCTGCTGGCCTGGCTGTTGCTGCTGGCGGTGCCGCTGACCGTGCTGAAAAGCGGCCTGCTGACCCTGCACAACGCCTCCGGTGGCGTGGTCGCGTTCAACGCCTTGCGCCTGACCGAATCGCTGGCGCCGTTGCTGCTGTTTCTCGCCCTGTTCTGGATGTGGAAAAGCGCGGCGCTGGAAGCGGCGCTGATCAGTTGGCTGGCCGGGATCAGCCTGGTGGTGCTGGCCGGTTGGGTCTGGCTCAAACGCGCGCAATCGCTGCACCTGCAATGGGATCGCGCCAGCCAGAACGAACTGCTGCGCTACAGCGCCCGCAGTCATCCGGATCTGCTGTTCCAGCAAGTGATCCTGCGCTCGGATTACCTGTTCATCGGCGCCCTGCTCGGCAGCACCGCGCTGGGTCATTACGCCATGGCCAGTGCCGCCGCCGAACTGCTGCTGATCGTCCCGGAAGCGGTGACCACGCCGCTGATGAAACGCCTGCTGCAACAGGACGAAGGCATGGACAAGGTCACCCCGCTGGCCCTGCGCCTGACCGCCACGGTGATGCTCGGCGCGTGCCTGTGCATGGCAGTGATCGGCAACTGGTTGATCGTCACCCTGTTCGGCATTGCCTACCAACCGGCGTATCCGGCGCTGCTCGCCTTGCTGCCGGGGCTGCTGGGGCTGTGCTATGCGAGCATCCTGCGCCTGGACCTGCTGGGCAAAAACCGCCCCGGCACCGTGTCGCTGCTGATGGGCCTCGGCGCCCTGCTCAATCTGGCGCTGAACCTGCTGTTGATTCCGGCTTACGGCATCGTCGGCGCAGCAGCGGCTTCGTCGATTGCCTATCTGGCCGTCACCGTGGCGATGCTGGTGTTGTACTGCCGTTTGAGCGGCGTGGCGTTCTGGCAAACCCTGATCATCCTGCCCAGCGACGTCGCGCCCATGTGGCAGATGCTGCAACGGAAGGCCGCATGAAACGCCTGCTCCTGCTGCTCGGTCTCGGCCTGTCGCTGGACGCCTTTGCCGCGTCGATGCGCTGGGGCGAAATCCGCGACGGCAGCCTGTATCTGCAAACCGATCGCCCGGACAGCGTGACCATCCGCTGGTCCCCGGCGTGGCAGGCCGATGCCAACGAAGAGCATTTGTACCTGCTCGATGGCCGGGGCAAGTTGCAGGGCGAGCGCTTGATCAAGGCCAGCGAAACCCGTGGCACTCAGAGCTGGCCGTTGCTGCCGGGCGCCGCCAGTTATCGTCTGGAAATTCCCGGCTACAGCTTTCGCAATTACCGGGTCGAACACGATGAGCACACCGTGGCGCTATTCGCGCCGGCCAAGGTGCATTTCAGCGCGCAGGCGCAAAATGGCGATGAACTGTTTTTCAAGGTGGCGCCGGGGGAACACGCAGTCCTCGCCGGCAAGTTTCATGGCGGGGTGAATGCCCTGCAAGCGCAACGGGTGGGCGATGATCGGCCGCTGACACTGGCGCTCAAACCCTATCGCGCCTATTGGCAGTTCGATCAACTGGCATTGCCGGTCAGCGAACGCGAACAGATCTGGCGCCTGCGCCTGCAAGGCAGCGGCAAAGCGGCGTTCTGGCTCGATGGCACGGCCAACCTGTTTGCGCAGAATCCGCAGCAACTCAAACCCCTGCGCGAGGACGCCGGGCAGACGCGTCTGACCCTGCACGACAAAGTGCTCGGGCGCACCCCGGATCTGGGCATCGCCATGCCCTATGT
>NZ_QAIK01000145.1:10895-19975 GCF_003061005.1 Pseudomonas sp. HMWF021
CGCCAACCGCCAGCCACGCTGCCCTTGATGCGCTGAAACCGACCGCCGCCAGCTACTACAGTTTTGTTGATGTCACGGCGAAGAATCCGCACTTTGAAGACGCGTTTCGCCTGGCTTATCAGGAGCGCTTCGGTATCCGTCAGGACATTACCCTGCTCGCCGGCAGCCAGCGTCAGGCGGATCTGCGCGCCGATGTGCAAAGCAATGGCGGGCTCGACGCGTGGCTGGCCGGCACCCGGGCGCTCGGCGGCAAGGGCACGCACTACATCGGCTTCGCTGATGAGCCGAATCTCAACTATTCGAGCTTCGAGCAATACCGGGCAATTTTCGCCAGCATGGCCAGACAGGTACGCAGCGATCCGGCGAACGCCAAGGCCGGCGTGCGCATCGTCATGCCGGCCAGTTCGCGGCTGGTCAACGGGCCATTCGCTGAGAACGCAGCGAATAAACGCGGCATCGATTGGGCGCGGCGCCTGCTCGACGAATCTGCCGAGCAGATCGACGCACTGGCGTGGCACGAATGGATGATCCGCGACCTGCTCGCCACCCGGGTCTACCGCGACAGCGTGCGCCGCGCCGCCGAGCTGGTTGGCCTCGACGGCCACGGTCAACCGCGCAAGGCCTTGCTGCTGGACCAGACCAACATGTCCAGCGGCTCCAGCCTCAGCCCTTACGATCAGGAAACCCACTACGCCTCGCTGTGGTGGGCCTCGGTGGTGATCAACGCTTCGCAGGACGGTTTGCTGACGATGCTCAACTGGTTTCAGGCCGCCGATGAACCGCAGTACCCCAAGGGCATGATCCGGGTTTTTGGCGATGAGCGTTTCGAGCTGAAACCGGTGGGTCTGGCCCAGCAGTTCATTGCGCAGCACTGGCTGCATCAGGTGTTGTGGCTGGAGAACGATGCCTTTGAAGTCGATGTGCTGGCGATGGCCGGCGACGACCAGCGTGGCCTGCTCGGCGTGAACAAAGGGACGCGGTTGCAGCGTGTCGACCTGAGCGGCGCCAGGTGCCCGCTGAACAACGGCGCGTTGCGTTACTTCGGCGCAGACAACCGCAGCCGCGACGCGCCATTTGCCTGCCGCGACGGACGCGTCAGCTTCGACTTGCCAGGGCAAACCCTGTTCGCGTTGAGCTGGAGGGCGTCATGAACCCGATCCCGAATATTGCAAAACGCAAGGCGAACACAACCTGTGGTGAGGGGATTTATCCCCGATCGATTGCGCAGCAATCGCCGCTTTTCATCTTGAAAAACTGGGGCCGCTTCGCAGCCCATCGGGGATAAATCCCCTCACTACAGGAATTCCCTCACCACAAGGGTTCGCCACGCCAAAGAGTTCAGGAGTACGCACAATGGGTACCGTCAGCAAACTCAGCCAGCACATCAAACAAAAAGGTCTGCGCGCCACCCTCGCCAAGGCGTGGAAGCATTACGTGTTTTTCCATCAGGAACTGCTGTGGATGGAGCGCGATCTGGTCAGTCCGGTGCCACCGCACAGCCTCAAACCGTATCCGCCGCTGCGGGTGGTGAAGATCACCGCCGACAACGCCAGCGCCTTCGCCCGCTACTTCGGCGACCGTGTCGGGACCATGGCCGAGCTGGCCAACGAAGGCCACACCGGGCACATGCACCTGGACGATCAGGGCGATGCCGTGGCGTTCATCTGGGGCAGCGCGCGGGACTACTTCGACCGGCATTACTACGGCTGCCTGTTCCCGGTCAAACCCGGCGAATTCTTCGAGTTCGGCGGCGAACTGACCCGCGCTTACTGGGGCAGCGAACTGTCGGTGGACCTGCAACTGGAACTGTGGAAAGCCATGGCGGCCCAGGGCTGCGACAAGGTGGTGGACGTCTGCGAGTTCCACAACATCCCGGCGCTCAAGCTGCACCTGCGCATGGGGTACACCGAGCAGGGCCGGATCATGAACGTCTACACCCTGTTCGGTCGCTGGCGCTTCTACCGCGAAACCCGCTACAGCGGTTCGCGTCTGGATGCGCTGCGCAAACCGTCCCGTCCACCTGTCACAGCAACGGCGGTCTGAGCCTATGGCGGCGCAATTCGAATGGCGCACTTCATTGTGCGCCGCCGACTTCCCGGCAGCAGCATATGAAGCGCTGCGCCTGCGGGTGACGGACCACACACCGTTCAACAACCTGGGCTGGTTGCGCGCTGCGCAGTTGACCCTGGGTGAGGGAGAACGGTTGCACATTCTGCTGGGTTGGGAAGCCGACGAATTGCGCCTGTGCCTGCCGCTGGTGACGGGCCATGAACGCTTTGCCGGGGTGCCTCTGCGGGTGGTGCATCATCTGGGTTATCCGCTGGCCGACCGCCTGGCGCTGCTGTCGCTGCTCGATAGCGACGACATGCTCAAGGCGTTGCGGCTGATCCGCCAACGGCTGCCCCACGCGCTGCTGCAACTCAACGAGTTGTCCGAACCGGCCGGGGAAGAAAGCGCCCTCACCTCGTGGATGGCCGCCAGTTCTACCGGCGAGCGACGCCTGAGCTGTCGGGTGCCGGTGCACCTGATCAGCGACGCCGATCATCAAGAAGTCTCGGGTGACCCGCGCTACAAGCTGCGGCGGGCGCGCAAACGGATTGCCGCGTGTGGGGCGCAGGTGCGGCGCGTCACCCCGGACGCGCTGAGCATGGGTCCGCTGTTGCAGGCAATCAGCGAAGTCGAAGCAGTGAGCTGGAAAGGCGACGAAGGCGTAGGGATTTTTGCCAGCGAACGCAGTCGCCAATGCATCGAAAGTGCATTCACCGCCCTCGCCGCCCAAGGCCTGGTGCGCGTGGTGACGCTGGAGCTCAACGGGCGCTGCATCAGTTATCGCCTCGGCCTGCTCGAACAAGGCCGACTCTACGATTACAACCTCGCCTTCCTGCCGCAATACGCCGATCTGGGCAGCGGCCGGGTGCTGCTGGAGGAATGGATTCGCTGGGGGCTGGACGAACACTGGCGCTGGATCGATGCCTCGCGGGTGAGCCTGGAGAACTCCAGCCATCAGTTGCACGAGCGCATGACCGGCCAACTCGAACACTGGCGCTGGAGTTTCTATTCCTGGCGCCCCAGCGGGATCCTGTTGGGGCTTGGCTTGCGACTCTGGCATCAAATCAAACCGACGGTGCAGCAATGGCGGGCGCGACGCGCGGCCAAACCTGCCCCTGTGTCCACACCTGTCGTCATCACCACGGAGGGCGATCATGCCTCGCCAAGTCATAGTCAACGCTGACGATTTCGGTTTGAGCCCGAATGAAAACGCGGTGATCTTCGCCGCGTTCCAGGCCGGGGTTATCAGTAGCGCCACGGCCATGGCCAACATGCCGGCGTTCGAAGCGGCCTGCGCCATGGCCCGGCATCCTTCGCTGCAGGGTCGGGTCGGGTTGCACTTCAACCTGACTTACGGGCGGCCGCTAAGCCGCTCGATCCTGCGCAGCCGAACCTTCTGCGACGGCCACGGCGTGTTCGATCTGAGCCTGCCACGGCACAGCTTTTGGCTCAGTCACGAAGATCGCGACGCGGTGCGTGAAGAGTTGCAGGCGCAGTGGCAGCGCTGCGTCGAACATGACGTGCGGCCGAGCCATATCGACTCGCATCAGCACGTACACAACATCTGGCCGATCGGTGAAATCGTCGCGCGGTTTGCCGCTCAGCAAGGCGTGCCGATTCGCCTGGCGCGCAACCTGGGGCAGAACCTCAGCCTGCCCAAACGCGTGTTCAAAGGTCTGCTCAACTGGCGTTTGCAGCGTCTGGCCGCAGCGACGGCGGACTATGTGTGCACGCCGGTGGACCTGCGCAACGATCCCGCGCCGACCGACGGTGTACTGGAAATCGTTGCCCACCCCAATCAGCTCGGGAGCGATTTCGGGGATGCCTACCTCAACCCCGGAGAATCCCTGAGCCGCGTGCTAGAGCAGCGGCTGACGGGCGTTCCACGGGTTTCCTATGCCGATCTGAACAAGGATTTTCTACGCGGTGCCGCGGCACTCGATTGACCTACATAACTTGCAATACTTTCGAAGATGACACTTCGAAACGGCGTTGCAGGTGTGATCTATACCCACAAAAGCAACATCCACCACACCGGGCCTCGGCCACGGAGGGCAACATGAGTGTTATCGAAAAACTGCGCGAACGCATTCGTCAAAAGGGCCTCGGCCGTCTCTTCGCCACCCTGTGGAAACGCTACGTGTTCTTCCACTGGGAGCTGCTGTGGATGGAGCGCGATCTGGTCTCCCCGGTGCCACCGCACAAGCTGCGTCCGTACGAAGGTTTGCGCAAAGTCGATATCACCCAGCTCAACACCGGCGCCTTCGCCAAACACTTCGGCGACCGCGTCGAGACCATGGCCGAACTTGCCGCCGAGGGCCACACCGGGCACATGTACCTGGATGCCGACGGCCACGCGGTGGCGTTCATCTGGGGCAGTATTCGTGACTATCACGACCGCCACTATTACGGCTGCTGGTTCCCGGTCAAACCGGGCGAGTTCTTCGAATTCGGCGGCGAAATGGCCCGGCCGTATTTCGGCACCAGCCTGTCAGTGGACGTGCAAGTCGCGCTGTGGGAAGCGATGGCGGCCCAAGGCTGCGACAAAGTCGTCGACGTCTGCGAAACCCACAACATCCCGGCGCTGAAACTGCACATCCGCATGGGCTACCACGAACAGGGCCGCGTCACCCATGTCTACGGCCTGTTCGGCCGCTGGCGCTTCTACCGCGAAACCCGCTATCAAGGCTCACGCCTGGAACCCCTGCGCAAACCCGGACGGCCGGTGGTGAGTGCGGCGGCGCAGGCGTGATTCAGACGTGAAAGACATGGCGGTCATTCGGCCGCCATCGCGAGCAGGCTCGCTCCCACAGTGGATCGCGTAACACAGGACTTTGCCCACACCCGAAAAAGAATCGCCCTCCTTCCCTGAAGGCCAGGCCTGACTGCTCCCAATGGCGTGATCAAGTAAATTGGTGAAAAAACACAAGGGAGCAGAACGTTGAGCTACAAACTCACCAGCCTGGAGTTGCCGTCATTGCTCGTTGATGTCGTGGCAATTCGTGAATATCTGAAACAAGTGCTAAGTGATGACGACGATGAAGAGTTGCTTCGAGCCATCGGCTATGTGGCGCAGGCTTGCTCGAACATTCAGAAGGATCAAATGGGCGAAGTTGGTTCTGATTCTTTCAGCCAGACTTGAGACCCTGCTGACGCCTTCGCTGGCAAGCCAGCTCCCACAGGATTTCAAGTTGTGCGCAGAATTTTTGCCCATCCACAAGAATCTGTGGGAGCTAGCCTGCTAGCGATGGCGCCGGCACAACCAACATCGTCAGTGCCTGAACCACCGCTATCGCGAGCAGGCTCACTCCTACACGGGTTATGCGGGCAGTTCGACGTTATCCAGCGCCCTGTTCACCGTAACCGAATTGAAATACACCCGTGTAGGAGCTGCCGCAGGCGGCGATCTTTTGATCTTGCTTTAAAAAACAAAGTTAAAAGATCGCAGCCTGCGGCAGCTCCTACAGGGAGTTGGTGGTTGTCGGGTTCAGGCGTTCGCGCAGGAATTCGACCAGCGCCTGTACCGGGCGCGAAGCCTGGCGATGTTGTGGATACACCGCCGACAGGGTCAGCGGTTCGGGGCGGTAGTCGTCGAGCACCGGCACCAGTCGCCCGTCCTTCAGCGCCGCGCCCACAATGAACGTCGGCAGATAGGTAATCCCCATCCCCTGCACCGCCGCATCGCGCAGCAGCTCGCCATTGTTCACCCGCATGCGCCCGGTGACGTTGACCAGTAGCGGCTTGCCCTGCCCCGCGTTGAAGCGCCACTGCACCGAACGCCCGTGGCCGTATGGCAGACAGTCGTGACTGTGCAGGTCTTCGGGATTGAGCGGTGTGCCGCGTTCGGCCAGGTACGCGGGGCTGGCGCAATACACCCGTTCGATGGCGGCGATGCGCCGTGCAATCAGCGTCGAGTCTTCCAGCACGCCGATGCGCAAGGCCAGGTCATAGCCTTCACCCAGCAGGTCCACCGGGCGGTCGCTCAAGTCCACCTCCACGGTGACATCGCGATAGCGCTGCAGGAACAGCGGCAGCAGGCATCCCAGATGCGCCACGGCAAACGACAACGGCGCACTGACGCGAATCGTCCCGCGTGGCTCGGCGGTCTGCCCGGCGATGCCCTGCTCGACCTGCTCGACTTCGCCCAGCAGACGCAACGCCGACTCGTAGTAGCTCTGGCCCAGTGGCGTGACGTCGAGGCGCCGGGTGGAGCGATTCAACAAGCGCACACCGAGGCGCTCTTCGAGCTGCATCAAACGGCGGCTGACGAACTGTTTGGACAGGCCCAACTGATCGGCGGCGGCGGTGAAGCTGCCGGAGTCCATGACCTGGCAAAAAATACGCATGTCTTCGAACGGGTTCATTGTCACTCTCTGGTAGACAGTCAAACGCTTTATAGCCGCTTTTTCACTTTTCGACAGCTCATTAATCTGTGCCCACGGTGTTGAAACCCACCCCAAACCGGTAGGAGCTGCCGCAGGCTGCGATCTTTTAAAGATCAAAAGATCGCAGCCTTCGGCAGCTCCTACAGGGCACTCAAACAATCGAAAATGGAATTGAGCATGAACATCAAGAAAACCCTGACCGCATCCTTCCTCGCCCTGTCCATCGGCAACGCTTTCGCTGCCGGCAGCCCGGGAGTTGAGCACCAGACACAGGCCTTCCTTGACGCCCTCGCCGCCGGTGGTGGCAAGCCACTGGAACAACTGAGCCCCAAGGATGCCCGTGCGGTGCTGACCGGTGCTCAGGCTTCGGTAAAAGTCGACCTGTCCGGGGTTGAAGTCAGCGACAAGGCGATCTCCATCGATGGCCAGACGATCAACCTCAAAGTGGTGCGTCCGGCCAAGGTCAAAGGTGAATTGCCGGTGTTCATGTTCTTCCACGGTGGCGGTTGGGTGTTGGGTGATTACCCGACCCACCAGCGCCTGATTCGTGATCTGGTGGTCGGCTCGGGTGCGGTGGCGGTGTACGTCGATTACACGCCGTCGCCGGAAGCGCAGTACCCGACGGCGATCAACCAGGCCTATGCGGCGACCAAATGGGTCGCGGAAAACGGCAGGCAGATCGGCGTCGACGGCAAGCGTCTGGCGGTGGCCGGCAACAGCGTCGGCGGCAACATGGCGGCGGTCGTGGCGCTGATGGCCAAAGAAAAGCAAACCCCGGCCCTGCGCTTCCAACTGCTGATGTGGCCGGTGACCAACGCGCAATTCGACGATGCGTCGTACCAGCAGTTTGCCGAGGGCCATTTCCTCACCAAAGGCATGATGCAGTGGTTCTGGGACAACTACACCACCAACCCGGCCGAGCGTGCGCAGATCCACGCCTCGCCGCTCAACGCCAGTGCCGAACAGCTCAAAGGCCTGCCCGCCGCGCTGGTGCAGACCGCCGAGTTCGACGTGTTGCGTGACGAAGGTGAAGGCTACGCGCGGCATCTGGATGCGGCCGGGGTGCCGGTGACCTCGGTGCGTTACAACGGGATGATTCATGACTTTGGCCTGCTTAACCCGCTGAGTCAGATTGCAGAAGTGAAAGCAGCCGTGCGCCAGGCCGCGGCTGAGCTGAAGACGCATCTGAACCAGTAAAAGCAAAAGATCGCAGCCTGCGGCAGCTCCTACCCTGGAATGCATTTCCCTGTAGGAGCTGCCGCAGGCTGCGATCTTTTTTCTCCCTGACACTGCGGAATACCGACCATGCCCTTGCTCCTCAACCACCCCCTGTCCTGGAGCGCCGCCCTGCTGCTCCTCGACGCGTTGCTCTGGCACCTCGACCCGTTCAAGCACCGCGCACCGAGAGTCGGCATTCGTCTGGCGCTGTTTCTGGCGTTCAGCGCACTGATCATCAACGCCGACATCAGCCCCTTGCAGGCGCCGCTGTTCGCCGATGACCGGGTGATGCAACTGGGCGCGACGGCCCTGGGGATTGTCTGGTGGCTGTACGCCGCGCGGGTGCTGACCGAGGTGGTCGGTCTGGCACTGATGCGGCGCATCGGCCACAGCGGTCGGCTGTTGCAGGACGTGATCGGTGCGCTGGTGTTTCTGGCGGCGATCGTGGCGGCCGCCGGTTATGTGCTGGAGCTGCCGGTCAAAGGCTTGCTGGCGACTTCCGGAGTGGTGGCGATCGTCGTTGGTCTGGCGTTGCAAAGCACCTTGAGTGACGTGTTTTCGGGGATCGTGCTCAACACCACCAAGCCGTATCAGGTGGACGACTTCGTGGTGATCGACGGCGTCGAGGGCAAGGTCATCGACATCGACTGGCGCGCCACGCACTTGCTGACCAGCAGCGGCACCCTGGCCGTGGTGCCGAACTCGGTGGCGGCCAGGGCGAAGATCGTCAATCTGAGTCGCCCGACCAACCTGCACGGCGTTTCGATCAGCATCAAGGTGCCGAATCACATTCGCCCGCGGCGGGTGCTCGACGCCCTCGACCGCACCCTGCAGGGCAGCAGCAGTCTGCTGCTCAATCCGCCGCCCAAAGCCGTGTTGAAAGAGGCCGGTGAAGAGATGTCCGAATACGTTGCCAGCGGCTTCATCAGTGAACTGGGCAAGAAAAGCGAAGTACGCAATCAACTGTTCGACCTCGCCCACCGGCATCTCGAAGCGGCAGGTATTTCCCGGCATCCCGATGGCGTGATCGAACCCTCGACCCGCGCCCGGGCGTTGCTCGATGAAGTGAAAGTTTTCCGCTCGCTGAGTCATGAGGAACGTGATCGCCTCGCCGAATCGATGGTCGCGCAGCAGTACGCGGCCGGTCAGGTGGTGCTGGATCTGGATGAAGTGCCCGACAGTCTGTTTGTCATCGCCACTGGCGTGGTCAGTGCGACCGTGCCCGACGGCAACGGCCAGACCGAGGCCGGACGCATGGGGCCGAGCGAGGTCATGGGCGAACAGAGCATCCTCGCCGATACCCCGTCGCAAGCGACGTTCACCGCGCTGACGTCGAGCATCATCTACCGCCTCGACAAAGTCCTGACCCGCCAGTGCATGGCGCAGCGCAGCGAAGTCGGCCAGGCGCTGAACAAATTGCAGGCGGTG
>NZ_QAIK01000145.1:20006-26991 GCF_003061005.1 Pseudomonas sp. HMWF021
CCGGTGGCGGTGCGCAAGGGTGGTTTTCTCGGCTGGTTGCAGAAGCGCTAAAAGCAAAAGATCGCAGCCTGCGGCAGCTCCTACATTGGAACGCGTTCTTCTGTAGGAGCTGCCGCAGGTTGCGATCTTTTGATCTTCTTACTTGGCAGTGAACTTGGTGTAGCTGTTGATCAGGTTGCGGTAGTTCGGCAGGCGCTCGGACAGCAGATGCGCCAGACCTTCCATGTCGTTACGCCAGTCGCCTTGCAGCTCGCAGGCCACCGAGAACCAGTTCAACAGTTGCGCACCGGCAGCCGACATCCGCGCCCACGCCGCTTGTTGCACGGTGGTGTTGAAGGTGCCGGACGAATCGGTCACCACGAACACTTCATAACCTTCGGCGATGGCCGACAGGGTCGGGAACGCCACACAGACGTCCGTCACCACACCGGCGATGATCAGTTGCTTGCGGCCGGTGGCCTTGATTGCCTTGACGAAATCTTCGTTGTCCCAGGCGTTGATCTGGCCAGGGCGCTGAATGAACGGTGCATCCGGGAATTGCTCGCGCAGCTCTGGCACGATCGGGCCGTTGGGGCCGGCGTCGAAACTGGTGGTGAGGATGGTCGGCAGTTTGAAGAACTTGGCGATGTCACCCAGCGCCAGCACGTTGTTCTTGAACTCGTTGGGGGTGAAATCCTGTACCAGCGAGATCAGGCCGGTCTGGTGGTCGACCAGCAGCACGACCGCATCATCTTTGTTCAGACGCTTGTAGGGAACGCTCATGGGGAAACTCCTTGGGTGGATGTTGCAGGAAGCGCCGTGCCGGATGGCCGGCGCCTTTTTGTAGTGATCAGAAAGCGAAGCAGGAACAGCCGAACGCGCCCCAGAAACCGGCGAAGTCGCTGACCGGTGCGGTCGACAGTCGGGCTTTTTCATGGCTGTGCGAGTGCACTGCGCAGGCACCGACGCACTGGTGCACTTGCGCCTGCAAAGGCGAGTTCGGGCGCCAGTGGCCCGGCACCTTGACCACCGGCGACCAGTCCGGCAGCACGGGGATCGAGCGTGGGCCGAGGTCTTCGAAATCGCCGGCGGCGTAAACGATCTTGCCGCCGACCACGGTCAGCACCGACTCGATCCACTTGATCGCTTCTTCCTCGACGTGGAAGAAGTCCGCGCTCAGCGCCGCCAGATCCGCTAGTTGCCCGACCTTGATCTGGCCCTTCTTGCCCTGTTCCGACGAGAACCAGGCGCTGCCGTGGGTGAACAGTTCCAGTGCGGTGGTGCGTGGCAGTCCTTCTTCGTACAAGGCCAGACCGCCGACAGTGCGACCGCTGACCATCCAGTACAGCGACGTCCACGGGTTGTAGCTGGAAACCCGCGTGGCATCGGTGCCGGCGCCGACCGGCACGCCTTCGGCGAGCATGCGTTTGATCGGCGGCGTGGCTTCGGCGGCTTTCGCGCCGTAACGGTCGACGAAGTATTCGCCCTGGAACGCCATGCGATCCTGAATCGCGATGCCGCCGCCCAGCGCCCTCACCCGCTCGATGTTCTGCGGGGTGATGGTTTCGGCGTGGTCGAAGAACCACGGCAAGCCATTGAACGGAATGTCGCGATTGACCTTTTCGAACACGTCGAGCATGCGGCTGATCGACTCGTTGTACGTGGCGTGCAAGCGGAACGGCCAGCGCTGCTCGACCAGATGGCGCACCACCGGCTCCAGCTCCTGCTCCATGGTCTGCGGCAAGTCCGGACGCGGTTCGAGGAAGTCTTCGAAGTCGGCGGCGGAGAACACCAGCATCTCGCCGGCGCCGTTGTGCCGCAGGTAATCGTCGCCCTGGTGCAACTGGACGCTGCCGGTCCAGTTCTGGAAGTCGCTCAGCTCTTCTTTCGGCTTCTGGGTGAACAGGTTGTAGGCGATGCGCACGGTCAACTGGTCGTCCTTGGCCAGTTGCTCGATCACCTGATAGTCGTCGGGATAGTTCTGGAAACCGCCACCGGCGTCGATCGCGCTGGTCAGGCCGAGGCGATTGAGTTCACGCATGAACTGGCGGGTCGAGTTGACCTGATACTCCAGCGGCAGCTTCGGCCCCTTGGCCAGCGTCGAGTACAGAATCATCGCGTTCGGCCGCGCCACCAGCATCCCGGTCGGGTTGCCATTGGCATCGCGGACGATCTCGCCGCCCGGCGGGTTCGGCGTGTCGCGGGTGTAACCGGCGACGCGCAGGGCGGCGCGGTTGAGCAGCGCGCGGTCGTACAGGTGCAGGACGAACACCGGGGTGTCCGGCGCCGCCTGATTGAGTTCTTCAAGAGTCGGCATGCGTTTTTCGGCGAACTGGAACTCGTTCCAGCCACCGACCACGCGCACCCATTGCGGGGTCGGCGTGCGGTCGGCCTGTTCCTTGAGCATGCGCAACGCATCGGCCAGCGACGGCACGCCTTCCCAGCGCAGTTCGAGGTTGTAGTTGAGGCCGCCACGGATCAGGTGCAGGTGCGAGTCGTTGAGGCCGGGGATCACGCAGCGCCCGTGCAGGTCGATCACTTGCGTGCCTGCACCGCGCAGGGCCATGGCCTGGGTGTCATTGCCAACGACGACAAAACGGCCGTCCTTGATCGCTACCGCACTGGCCAGCGGTTTGCTGCGGTCGACGGTATGAAATTGGCCATTGAACAGAATCAGATCGGCGTTCATCGCAGTTCCTTTCGAGTAGATGAATGGGTTCAGCGTGACGGCTGTTTCGCCGGTTCGAGGTGGGCATGGGCCTGACCGGCTTCCAGCCACGGCGCGAACAACCGGGTCACGCGGGGCATGAACACGTACACCACCGACAGGACGATGGTCAGGGTGATCAGAAACGTGGCGACCACGTAGTTGGAAAGCAGCGGATGCAGCTTGAGCAGCGGCCCCCAGATCAGCGGCACCAGCAGCGTGTGCGGCAGGATCACCAACAACGTGATCACCGCTTGCTTCCAGCGCGGCGGCGGCTTCGCGGCATCGGCCAGCGGGGCGAACCAGAACTCGTTGACCGGCGCGACTTCGGTCTGGTCGCCATCGGCCAGCATCGGCGCCGCTTCATCCACCAGCGCCTGACGCTGCGGCGATTCCAGCCACAGCTGCATGGCCTCGGTGGAGCAAAAGCGCAGCACGCAGGTGTAGGTATCGAGACCGGCCAGCTTGCCGCGCACGACATCCACCCCGAGGTGGCCTTCGCGCTGCCCGGCGACCCGGACGATATTGCGCAGCCACGCCTCATAGGGCTGCTCGAACCCGGCCTTGACCCGGTGCTTGACGATCAGGGTCACGGTCTCATCGGCCCCCGGTGCTTTTTGATTCAGGGCTTCAGGCATAACGCAGCACTCCGGGCAAACGGACATTGAGCGCCAGCCGTCCCGGCCCGGCGATGAACACAGTGGCGAACAGGATCAACAGCAACCAGCCGAACTGCCCTTCGGCCACACTCCATTGCGGATGCACGACCAGTAGCGCCACCAGCAGAACAAAGAGAATAGGCAAGCAGGCCAATCGCGCCAGCACCCCGCCGACGATCAGTAACGGACACAGGACTTCAGCGAAGATCGCCAGGCTGAGCGTGAGGTGGGCGCCGAGGTGGAACGGGTCTTCAATCAGCTGCAGCTGCGCAGTGAAGTCCAGCAGCTTGGGCAAGCCGTGGACAAACAGCAGAAACAACCCGCCGGTGACCCGCAGGAACAGCAGGCCGAGGTCTTGCGCCTGGTCATTGCGTTGTACAGCGTTCATGGGTCCACCCTTGATCAATCATTGCAGGCAATGGTGCAACGATTGATCGGGGGGAAATTGGATGGGTGTGCTCTCTTTTCAAGCGTCTCGTTGATCGTTCGCGCGTCAAGGTGTCGAACCGTCAGCGCTACCGGATCGTGTATTGGCGAAGGACAAAAGCCTGAGCCGTTGACGAATTCGCGACGGTGTCCAGGTTGACCCTGAAACGCACGGTCAGCGTGCTCCCGGGGCGTAAATCCTTCAAATAACTGAACAAGACAGTGACGCTGTAACCGCTGTTGGAGACCCAGCTCTGGTGGACGGTGACACTGCCAGTCCACATCGCGAGATTGTGGGGGGCGCCGTTGATGTCTTCCCCCTCCAGATCGAGCCACAGTGCCTGCAACCGTGCGATATGCGGCCATGTACCAAAGCGCAAGGTTGCACCACCTTGCACATTGGCCAGGATCAGGTCCGACGTGCCATTGGCTTCAAGGAAGACGGGAGGAATGAACCGGTCCGCCGGGATCATTCCCACATTCAGATGAATAGGCCCCAAAGGCACAGGCTGAGCCGTGCCGCGATCATATTCGGCGCTGACCGTGACCTGCTTGCCCAGGCTGAACGCCACCAGCGTAAGCGGCAACGGGACTCTTCTGGGACGTGTGGCACCGGCCGTGAGGGTATTGGTAGTGAATGAGCCCGCCGCCGGGGTTCCCGGCGCAGCAGTCCAGCGGACTCTGATCCGGTCGTTGGGCTGCATGTCGTAATCCACGACAGCCGTCAGACTGGTCAGTACCGCCAGAGGATCAACATTGCCATTATCGGGCGCCTCGGCAATCGTCACTTCCAGGTTTTGAGGGACGACATTGATGCGCCTCGGACTGGACGTTCCCCCGCTGCCATCCGCCAGCCGGACGGTGAACGAATGCAGCCCCCCCCGTCAGTTCATCTGCCACATAGGTCCAGATACCGGCTACGCCCTGAACCGAGTCGAGACGGGTTGTCCCATCGAACACATCGATTGCACCGAAGCCTTTACCGCTCAGAGTGACACGGGTGTAGCGGGTGTCTGCGCCATCGGCGACTTCACCCTCGGCATCGGTGACCGACGATATGCCGGGCGTATTGGTTCCAATTGTCTTCACGATGTAGTTTCGATGGGCAAATGCCTGGGCCTCGGATAGATCCGGACTGTTTTGCAGCCCGGCCCAGAATCTCATCGTCAGCACGCTGCCATTTTGCAGACCTTGCAGCGGTGCAGCAGGGATCTTTTGTTCGTAATACCCGAGACTGAATCCATTACCGACGATATTCCCCGGTGCTTGCCAATACCAGGCCTCCCAGACACTGCCGTCGGCCTTCACACCTGTGAGCTGGAGCCAGAAGAACTGTTCGCGTCTGCTGAACAGCCATGACCGGATGCGCAATGTAACCTCAGTCCGCTCGCTCACATCCAGGTCACGGCCCTCACCTTCGACGCTTGCCTCCTTGATCACCGGCAGGGGCAGATCAAGTTGATTGATGAGCGGTATGTAAAGCGGCAAAAGTTGTGATTTCACTGGCGGTTCAGTGCCACGGTAAAGCGTGTAAAAGGCGATGACGGTGAGCCCGAGATTCAGAGCCACCAGTATGTTGTCAATGTGGGTCGTGAAAGGGCGGTTAAATCCGCTGATCGGTATGCGCGGCGTCGTATAGGAACCGGAACCTGGAGTCCCGGCCCACGTGAAGGTAATGAAGTCTCCTGGCAACCAGGGGAAGTCGACTGTTACCGTCAGGTTGTACCGAGCGGCCGCTGGCACCAGGAAACCATTCGAACTTTCTTTAATTGCCAGTGGGGGCAGATCGTCACGTTTGAGCGCAGGAATCGGCATGTCCATAGTTTCTTCCCTCGAGGGTTTGCCGTTTCGGCATTGGCCCATCAAACACGGGAAGGCGAGCACGCACCACTGTCAGAACTAACAGGGTAAACGCGGTTTTAGACGAACGGCCACTCACACCACTGGAATATCCAGCGACACCGACATGAACTGACTGATCCGCGAGCGCAGCCATTTCTCTGCCGGATCGTTGTCATGCACCCCGCTCCAGGCCATCGACAGTTGCGCGGCTTCAATCGGGAACGGTGGATCTTCGGCGCGCAGTTTGCAGCCCTCAACCAGCGCACACGCGGCGTAGTCCGGAACGGTGGCGATCATTTCAGTGCCGGCCAGCAGCGCGCGCAGACCGCTGAACTGCGGCACACCGAGCACCACGCGGCGCGAACGACCGAGCTTGGCCAGATCCAGATCGATGTTGCCGCTCAGGTCGCCGGAAAACGAGACCATCGCGTGCGGGCGCTCGCAGTATTCGTCCAGCGTCAGCGGCCCGGGGCGATCATCACCTCGCAGCACTTTGCAGGGAATGTCGCGCAGCTTCTTGCGTTTGGCGTTGGCCGGCAGATCCGTGGTGTAACTCACGCCGACGGAGATTTCCCCGGACGCGAGCAACGACGGCATCAACAGATAGTTGGCGCGGCGCACCACCACGACGATTCCCGGAGCTTCCTGCTGAAGCTTTCGCAGCAGCGGCGGGAACAGGCCGAACTCGGCATCGTCCGACAGGCCGATGCGAAACACGTCGCAACTGGTGGCCGGATCAAATTCCTTGGCCCGGCTGACCGCGCCGCTGATCACATCCATCGCCGGTTGCAGCTCTTGCAGAATCGCCAGCGCACGGGCGGTCGGCTCCATGCTGCGACCGTTGCGCAGCAGCAACGGATCGTCGAACAAATCGCGCAAACGTCCCAAGGCAGCGCTGACTGCCGGTTGCCCCATGAACAGTTTTTCGGCGACTCGGGTCAGGTTCTTTTCGAACATCAACGCTTCGAAGATCACCAGCAGGTTCATGTCGACGCGACGCAGATCGTTACGGTTCAAGGGCTCAACTCCTTCTATGGCCAGGCAGACGCATGTGCCGAGCACTTTACGCGAACAACGCCGGTTTGCCGCCGGGGCGGACAGGCGAATTAACAACGATTAACTCGTCAGCCCGCGCCACCCGTTCTAAAAATGGTTGTCTCTGCGCAGCGTAGTTTTTTCGACCCGCGGGAACACGCCGAACGAGTGTTCCCTCCCGACACGGACCCTGGCCATGGCTCACCCACAGCATAGCGTCGCCCTGCACTCTGCCAGCGAACCGCGCAAGCCAGCCATCGGCGGTCTCAGCCCGCAGCGCGAGCGCCGGGTCAAACAACTGATCCTCGAACGTTTGGGCGAAAGCCTCGAAGTCAGC
>NZ_QAIK01000145.1:27007-78989 GCF_003061005.1 Pseudomonas sp. HMWF021
GCAGCGCATCGCTCGCGCCAAGCTGCTGATCCGCCACACCGACCTGAGTCTGACGCAGATCAGCCTGGAGTGCGGCTTCTGCGACCAGGCGCATTTCTGTCACATGTTCACCCGCAGCGAAGGGATCAACCCGTTCGCCTGGCGCTGTCAGGTCATGCGCGAGCCGAAGGAACGTACGATGCGGCCCACAACCTTGTGAGCTGCGCAGCGAAGCCACCCATTGCACTGACGCTCAAACCTGAGGAACATGCCTCGATCCCCTGCCATGGAAGGGTTGCATTACCGCGCCCGCTTCATGTGTCAGGATCGCCGCATCAGCGCAGGAGTGAGCTGTTGAGTCTTTCACCGAATCAGGCCATTGGCTTCGGCCCTTATCGGATCTATACCGGGCAGCGGTTGGTCATGGAGGGCGAGCAGCCGTTGCGTCTGGGGCGGCGTGCCATGGACATTCTGCTGATTCTGCTGGCTCACGCCGGCGAAGTGGTGAGCAAACAGCAATTGATGGCAGCGGTGTGGCCGGACAGCGTCGTCGAAGACATCAATTTGCGGGTACACATGGCGGCGCTGCGCAAGGCGCTGGGCGACGGTCAGGCCGGGCAGCGCTACATCGTCACCGTGGCCCAGCGTGGTTACAGTTTTGTGGCACCGCTTCAGGTGCAGAGCAACGAGAAACGGCCTGCCGCACAGGCGCCCGCGCGGCACAACCTGCCTGTGCGGCGCACGCGGATGATCGGCCGCCAGGCGCTGGTCGACAACTTGATGCAGCAGTTGCCGCGCCAGCGTTGCATCACTCTGGTCGGCCCCGGCGGCATCGGCAAAACGACTGTGGCGCTGCGCGTCGCCGAACAACTGATCGGGCGCTACCGCGACGGCATTCGCCTGCTGGATCTGGCGCCGCTGAACGATCCCGGATCGATTTTTTCACACCTGGCCACCCTGCTCGATCTGGCATCGCCTGACGGTGATCCTTTGTCTTGTGTGGTCAATGGTCTGCACGAAAGGCAGATGTTGCTGGTGCTCGACAACTGCGAGCACTTGATCGATGCGGTGGCGCTGCTCAGCGAAAGTATCCTGCGCGGCGCGCCGCAGGTTCACATTCTGGCCACCAGCCGTGAAAGCCTGCGCGCCGAGGGCGAGTTTGTGCAGCGCCTGGAGTCGCTGGACTGCCCGCCTGCAACGCTGGTCTGCGACCGGGTCCAGGCCTTGGGTTTCCCGGCCTTGCAACTGTTCGTCGAGCGCGTGATGAGCGCCTGTGAACACTTTGAATTGAGCGATGCCGAGCTGCCGCTGGCCAGCGAAATCTGCCGTCGGCTGGACGGTATTCCACTGGCGCTGGAACTGGCAGCGGCGCAGGTTTCCAGCCTGGGTCTGAGTGCGTTATTGCAGCAATGGCAAGGCGCCCTGCATCCGCTTGCGTCCGGCAATTGCGAAGGTCATGCCCGGCACCAGACACTGCGAGCCACGCTGGACTGGAGCTTCAATCTGCTCACCCCCTGCGAGCAAACCTGCCTGCGCCGCCTCGGCGTATTTCGCGGCAGCTTTAATCTGGATTCCGCCGCTGCGGTCATCGTCGGCGAACATATAGAACCTGGCGAGGTGCTCGCCTCAGTCACACAACTGGTGGCCAAATCGCTGCTCAATGTCGAGGTCGGCGATGAAGAGGTGTTTTATCGTCTGCTCGACACCACTCGGCACTACGCCCTGGAAAAGCTCGAGCATGGCGGCGAACTTGAGGCCACTCGCCAACGCCACGCGCAACGGTGTCTGGTGCTGATGCAACAGGCGCACAGCCAGTGGGAAACAACGCCGACCACGCAATGGATCGAGCGCTACGCCCGGGGTATCGAGGATCTGCGCGCAGCGGTTGACTGGAGTTTGAACGGTGCGGGGTCCAGGGCGTTGGGAGTGCGTCTGACGGCGACTTCGGCGGCGTTATGGCAGGAACTGTCGCTGCTCAAGGAATACGGCGGGTATGTGCGCCAGGCGCTGGCCGTACTCGAAGCGGGAGCGCAACCCTGTCCCCAACTGGAAATAACCCTGCGCCTGGCACTCGGCAGCGCCTGCTATCACACCTGGGGTGGCACGCCCGAAACCATTGCCGCGTTCACCCGTGCGCAGGTACTGGCGCAGCAACATGGCGATGTCGCCGGACAGCTGCGCGCGGTGTCGGGGCACCTGGCAGTCAATCTCAGTTGCGGTCATTACCAGGCTGCGCTGGCGCAGAGCAAACAGTTCGACCGGCTCGGCGCGCATGGCGATCCCTTACTGGCGCTGAGCACCCACCGTTTGCGTGTGCTGGCGCTGCACTTTGCCGGCAATCAGCCACAGGCTCGCATCAGCGCCGAGCAAGTGATCCAGCGCATGGCTCACAGCGGCCATCGCAACCGCTTCACCCATGGCTTCGGCGTGCAATATGACCAGAGCGTCGCCTCGTTGACCATCCTGGCGCGCGTGCTGTGGCTGCAAGGTTTCGCCGATCAGGCGTGGCACACCGCGCGACAGGCGCTGGACATTGCGCTGCAGATCAACCACGGCACCTCGATCTGCTACACCCTGGCGCTGGCCAGTTGCTTGATCGCCCATTACAACGGCGACCGAAAGAACGCTCGCGCGCTGTTGCAACTGTTGTTGGAGCAGGCACAGAAGCATTCGGTGCTGCTGTTCCATACGTGGGCGCGGCACTATGCACAGGTCATCGAGGTCGGCGAAAAGCGGCCGGTGGTGGCAGCGGACAGTGGGCTGGTCAGGGAACTGATGGTCACGCTCGACAGCCGCTTTATCGATGACGCCTTGCTTGAGCGCGCGCAGAGCGGCGCAGCGGGCTGGAGCACTGCAGAAATTCTGCGGGCGCAGGCCGAGCGGTTGCTGAGCGAAGCGCACGGTTGCCCTGAAGGACACACTCGCGATCAGGCTCGCTGCGACACTGAACAGCAAGCCGAGAACATCCTGCAGCAAGCTATTGGTATTGCCCGAGATCAAGGCGCCCTTGCCTGGGAGTTGCGCAGCGCGACCACGCTGGCCCGGCTATGGCAGCAGCAATCGCGCTATCACGAGGCGTTGGCGTTGCTCGCGCCGATTCACCAGCGATTCACCGAGGGCTACGCCACGCCGGACCTGCACAAAGTGCGGCTAATGCTCGAACAATTGCGCCGTCATGTGCAGATCTGACACTGATCGTTTGCAGGCGTTGTAAAGGGCATGACGATGCACGATGTCATCGAGATCGCCACTGTGTTCCCACTGCTCACGGGCGTAATAGCGGGTGGTATTGAGCATCCGGTAACGCAACGGATCAGCGCCCCGCTCTACCGTCAGCAAGGACTTGGCTGCGAGCCCCTCGATGATCGCCACCACGGTTGGCGGCGACATGTACTGGCAGTGGATGACGGTCAGTGCAACCTCGAGGGTGAAGCTCGTCCTGAACACCGACAGCCGTTGCAGAATCCGCTGCTCGCTCGCGCTCAAGCGTTGATAACTCCAGTCCAGCGCCGCGCCCATGGAGCGATGACGCGCCACGGCCCTGCGCCGCCCGTGACCGAGCCAGTGCAGGCCGTTATCGAGTTGCGCCTGCAAACCGACCAGGGCCAGCGCATCGATCTGCGCTGCCGCCAGTTCTATCGCCAGGGGCAAGCCGTCAAGCCGCCGGCAAATCTCACGCACAAACGGCAGATCCTGCATACGCAAACGGAAATCGTGCTGGCGCGCACGGGCCCGGCTAACCAGCAACTGCACCGCCGAATAACCCATGACCTCCTCGACACTGTGCAGCGCCGAAGCCTTGGGGATCGTCAGGGGCGCGAGCTGCTGCACGGACTCGAGGCTGACCTGTAACGGCTCGCGACTGGTGACCAGCAATGTCAGGCGGGGAGCCGCCTCGAGCAATCGTTCGGCCAGCGCGCGGCAGGTATCGCGTCGATGTTCGCAGTTGTCCAGCACCAGCAAGGCATGCCAGGTCGTCAGCGTTTCGAATGGAGTGCCAAGATGCTGCAGCAGGTGATCGAGCAACGGCGTTGCATCGTCGATGGCCGACAGGTCGAACTGCCAAATGCCGTCGCGATAATGCTGCAGCAGCAATTCCGCCACACGCAGGGCCACTGTTGACTTGCCGACGCCGGCCGGCCCGGTCACGGTCATCAGCCGGCACAAGGGCATTTTCCGCACGAGGCTGCCCACCAGTGAGTCGCGGCCGGTGACCGGAGTCAAGCGCCCGGGCAAGTTGTGTTGAGGCGCTTGCAGGGTTTCGAAGACCACTTGGGCAACGCTGTCGGTATGTACCGGGGCGATGAAGCAATAACCGCATTGCGGCACGTTGACGATATAGCGCTGGCCATTTTCGCCATCGCCCAGTGTCCGACGCAGCGCCGCGATATGCACCCGCAGGTTGATCTCCTCGACCACCGACGTCGGCCAGACCCTGGCGATCAACTTTTCCTTGCTCACCACCCGGCCGGCATGCTCGACCAGCACCTGCAGGATATCCAGCGCCCGGCCGCCCATGCGCAGCTGCCGATCCCCGTCGAGAATCAGGCGTTGGCGCAAATGAAACGCGAACGGACCGAAATACAGCACCGACGCGCCATTCAGATCATTTTGGCTATACATGCCTTTCACACACCGCCACACCGTGAACTTCATGCCCACAGCATTGCGTGCCTCTCCCTTCCAAGCGTTGTATTCATCTTGGCAGGCATGAATGGCGATACAACACTTGCACAGGACCCAGCACGGACATCCGTGTGCGCAAAACGGACACAACCGCTCTAGCTGAACTGTTCACGGTACTGTGCCGGGGTCAGGCCGAGTTTTTGCGCGAACAAAATCCGCATATGACGCACGCTGCCAAACCCGCTTTTGTAAGCCACGGTCTTGAGCGGCAGTTCAGTGGTTTCCAGCAGATTACGTGCCTGATCAACCCGCGCACGCTGCAGGAACTCCATGGGCGTCATGTTCACCTCACGCAGGAACACACGGGCAAAATGCCGCGCGCTCATGTTCGCCAGAGCGGCCATGTCCTGGACGGTAAACGCTTGGTCCAGATGCTCCAGCACGAAATTCTGCACCCGGGTGATCGGGGTTTCATGGGGCGCCACTGCCGCCATCAGAGGACTGAACTGCGCCTGCCCACCCTGGCGTTTCATCACCACCAACAACACTTTCGCCACGTCCTGGGCAACTTTTTTACCGTGATCCTGAGCCACCACCGCCAACGCCAGATCGATGCCGGCAGTCACCCCGCCGGAAGTGATCAGGTTGCGGTCTTCGGTGTAAATCCGGTCAGATTCCACCTGCGCCAAAGGGAAAGCCCTGATCAAGCGCTCAAGGTAGTTCCAGTGCGTGGTGACCCGGTAGCCATCGAGCAAGCCGGCATGGCCGAGAACGAATGCGCCGGTGCAGATCGAACCGTAGCGTTCGGCGCGGCGAACAGCATCCTGCAACCAGGTCAGCAATGGTGGGTGCTTTTCGTTGTAGGCGCCCGGCCCGCCCGGCACCAGCAACAGATCGTAATCCGGGGAAGATTCATCAATGTGACGATCCGGCAGCACCCGCACGCCATTGGAGGCCAGTAATGGGCCGTGCTCGGTACCGACGGTGATCAACTGATAATGGTCGTCCGGTTTCAGGTAGCGATTGGCAACCGAAAACACCTCCATAGGTCCGGCCATGTCGAGCAGAAGAAAGTCGGGAAACAGCACCATTGCCACGGTTTTCATGGGTAAACAACTTCACTGAAAATAAGAAGAGAACAGACTGACGCTGCATTATGGCCAAGTACGTTTTACACGGCGGAAAAGAAACCGTGATCGGCTGCGCAAAACTGTCAACCTGAACCGGACAGTGTTTCAATATTCACCTACTTATTGCACCGAGGAGTTAACAGTAACCTTCTCCTCACTCGGACGAATCAACGTCCTGAAAGGAGATTCGATCATGCTGACTCTGCGCAAAGCTTCCGACCGTGGACTCGCCAATCATGGCTGGCTGAAATCTTTCCACACCTTTTCCTTCGCCAGCTACCGCGACCCGCGTGAACAAGGGTTCTCCGACCTGCTGGTAATCAATGATGACCGCGTCGCCGCCGGCAAGGGTTTCGGCCAGCACCCGCACCGCGACATGGAAATTTTTTCCTATGTGCTCGAAGGCGCACTGGAACACAAAGACACTTTGGGCACCGGTTCGGTGATCCGTCCAGGCGACGTGCAATTGATGAGTGCCGGTAATGGCGTGGCTCATAGCGAGTTCAACCACTCGGCGAGCCAACCGGTGCACTTCCTGCAGATCTGGATCGTGCCTCAAGTCAGCGGCGCCAAACCACGTTATCAGCAAGAGCATTTCAGCCCCGAGAAAAAACGCGGTCGCTTGCAACTGATCATTTCACCAGACGGCCGTGATGGCTCGCTGAAAGTTCTGCAGGACGCGCGAGTGTTTGCCGGACTGTTCGACGGCAATGAAAGTACGACGCTGGAGTTACCGGCCAATCGTTATGCTTATGTGCATGTCGCCCGCGGAAGCGTCGTACTCAACGGAGTGCAATTGCAGGAAGGGGATGGCGTGCGGGTTCGCGAAGAACAGGCCCTGACCTTGAGCAACGGTGTGGATGCCGAAGTGCTGGTGTTCGATCTGCGGCCGCAGGAGTTGCCGCAAATGCCGTAAAGCGGTGTTTCAATGCCCACAAAAACGGCCTTCATTGAAGGCCGTTTTTATTCGATCGGTATTGGCGATGGCAATGCGGCAGGTTTTGGTACATGGATGTCCTTGCCTGCCTGAACTGCGGCTAGGGTGGTTTGAATGGCTACGTACATGTTGGCCTGATTGGCGTAATAAGCCCCTACCACGATGGCGACGACTCCAATGAGCTGGACAGCCGTCGCAGCCCAGACATTGGCCTTCACGGTTGCCCCCTGTCTCGCCGCTTCCTGCGCGCCCTCGGCAATCTTGCGCATCTCTTGCGTAATCAGGTCGTAGCGTTTGTCTCGTTCGGCCTGGGTTTTGTCTCGTTCGGCTTGGGTGTTGTCTCGTTCGGCCCGGGTGTTGTCGCGTTCGATCTGGATTTTGTCTCGTTCTGCCTGTGCGGAAAGAAACCCGTCGATTTTTGCCGACACGGCGTCAATACGCGCATCCATCCTTACTTCGATGGTCTCGATCCTGGCGTTGAATTCTTCACGACTGATGGCGTTCATGGCTTGAGCATCTCGACCTTTGTGCGTTGTATCACTGCTCTGATAATGACTGAAATCCCTGGCTTCCAATTCAACACCTTCCTGGGTTACCGATACCTTCCGTGGCATGTCACGTGATTGCAGGCGCTGTGCCTCGCCTTGAGCTGTTCCAACGATAGGCCCTTGCCCTACTGCCCACAAGCCAGCGCATTCTGCTAAGTCCGTAGGCAAATTCGTCAGACAATGTGCGCCAGTCAATCAGGTTCGCTCAGTCATTTTTGCTCCGTTTCGAAGGCCTCGACGATCTGCTCGATCACCGCCCGAACCCGGGCGGTGTGGCGCAGATCTGCGTGGGTGACCAGCCAGACCTCGTAAGTTTGCGGGCGGCTGCGCTCTGGCCAGAGTCGCACCAGACCATCGCGCTCCCCCATAGGCACGGTCATTTCTCCTACACCCAATCCAGCGGCGATGGAGCGACGCAGCAACAGGCTGGAGCCAAGACTGGCGACGATCCGCCCACGACTGATCGGCTCGCCAACCAGGGTCACTTCCTTGTTACCTTGCAAATACGGCTGGTAGACCACCAGGTCATGACCTTCGAATGCACTTCCCTGTTCGGGTACACCTCTGGCGTCGATGTAAGCCTGCGAAGCGAACAGGCCTACCGGCCAGCGCGCCAGTCGCCGGGCAATCAGGTCTGGATTGTCCGGCCGGGCATTGCGTACAGCGATGTCCGCTTCGCGTTTGGCCAGGCTGAGCATTTGTGTCGAGGCATCCAGTTGCACGCGCACGTCCGGGTGTTGTTCATGCAGGCGGGCGATGGCCGGAATCAGGAAATCAATCGCCAGCGAATCGGTAGTGCTGACGCGCACAGTGCCTGTCAGTCGATCGTCCAGGCCCTGAATACGGCGCTCCAGCTCGAGCGCTGAATGTTCCATTTTTTCCACCGCCTGGAGCGCCGCCTCACCAAGCGCGGTAACTGCGTACCCGTCGGAAGTACGCAGAAACAGGGTTGCGTTCAAGGACTTCTCCAGCGCCGTGACCCGCCGTCCGACGGTTGCCTGATCGACACCCAGTACCCGAGCCGCGCCGCGCAATGTCGATTCGCGGCAAACAGCCAAAAACACGCGCGCATCATCCCAATTCATCTCGTCCTCTCCTGATGCAATTTCGCATCATGGCGTCGCCAAATCGCTGCACTGATGCAGCGACGGTAATCGATATGCTGAGCGCCATAAACCCCCGTGCAGGATTTGGCGCCATGCGTACCCCCTGACCGAACTTCGCCCGCCACTGTGCGAACCAGGACCGGGAGGCTGCTGACCTGTCCTGTCGCTCAACGTTGCCGGGCTAATTGACGGGAATCATTCCACCCTTGTAACGCTCCCAATTATTCAGTCCCTAGTCAGGAGGAAACCTCATGAACCTGCCAGAAGAAATGACCCGAATCGAAATCACCGAACCCGGCGCCCCTGAAGTTCTGCAACCCAAGCGAGTAGCGCTTCCGGTCGCTGCCGAGGGCGAAGTGCTGATACGCGTACATGCCGCCGGTATTAACCGGCCGGATGCCTTGCAGCGTGCAGGAAAATACCCGATGAGACCGGGCATGAATCCGATCCCGGGTCTGGAAATTGCCGGTGAGGTGGTGGCGCTCGGCGCTGGTGTTGATCAGTTTGTCGTGGGTGAAAAGGTCTGTGCGTTGACCAACGGCGGCGGCTATGCCGAATACTGCGCCGTCCCGGCCGGGCAGACTTTGCCGATTCCCCAAGGGCTGGACTGGGTGCAGGCTGCCGCCATACCCGAAACCTTCTTCACCGTGTGGGCCAATCTGTTCGGCCTTGGCGGTGCCCGTCGAGGTCATCGCGTGTTGATCCATGGTGGCACCAGCGGCATCGGCACCACCGCTTTGATGCTCTGTCGCGAATTCGGCATCGAGACTTTCGCCACCGCCGGCAGCGCAGACAAGTGCGCAGTCATCGCTGAACTGGGCGGTCAGCCAATCAACTATCGTGAAGAAGATTTCGCCAAAGTCATCGCTGAAAAAACTGCCGGTCAGGGCGTCAATGCGGTTCTCGACATCATGGGCGCCTCGTATCTCAACGGTAACGTCAGCGCGCTGGCGATGGACGGGCGCCTGGTCATGCTTGGCTTTCTGGGAGGTAGTCGGGCCAACGACGTCGACTTGCTGGCAATTCTCGGCAAGCGCGCAGTTGTCACCGGCTCACTGCTACGCGCGCGCACCAGCGCAGAGAAAGCGGAAATTGCCGAGCAACTGCTTGAGCACGTCTGGCCGGTGTTGGCTGCGGGTCGTTGCCTGCCGATCATCGACAAGGTGTACGCGCTCAACGAGGCTGCTCAGGCCCATGCGTATATGGAAAGTGGCGATCACATTGGCAAGATCGTACTGCGGGTCGCTTGACCCGCAGCATTTTGTAATCTTTGCACGCAGGCGGTGGTCGAAAATGTCACGCGCGGAGCCGGGCATCTGGTAAAAAGCGTTCTTTGTCCCGGCAGTGGTGAAACGTTTAATGTTCCTGTCCTTCATGACCCGACTACGTCGACGCCGTCTGGCGTTCGCCTGCATGGCCGCGCTGATCATTGGCGTGCCAGCGAGTTGCGCCGTGCTGGAACACACCGAGCGTAAACTGCTGTTCCGTATCGAACCGGGGACCGCCGGCTGGTATCACGGTTTGCCGGGCAGTGTGCAGGAACTTGATCTGCAGCCCAAGAGCTTCAAGGCCGGGCAGAACATTCATGCCTGGTGGTGGCCGGCGGAACGGCCGAACGCACCGGCCATCCTGTACTTGCACGGCGTGCGCTGGAATCTGACCGGGCAGTTGTTTCGCATCGAACAACTGCGTGCGGCGGGATATTCGGTACTGGCCATCGATTACCGCGGTTTCGGCCAGAGTCACGGCGACCTGCCGTCGGAAAGCAGCGTTTACGAAGATGCGCGCGTGGCGTGGGATCGCTTCCAGCTGTTGCAGCCCGACCCCGCCAAACGCCTGATTTACGGTCACTCGCTCGGTGGCGCTGTAGCGATCGATCTCGCGGCGGAACTTGGTCAGAAAGCCGCACGTGATCACACCCCTCTGCCGGTGCGCGGGCTGGTCATCGAATCAACGTTCACATCCCTTGCGGATGTTGCCGCAGCGGTGGCGAACACTTCGCTGCCCGTACGCTGGGTGCTGTCGCAGAAATTCGACTCAATCGACAAGATTGCCGACATCCATATGCCGCTGCTGATCGTGCACGGCCTGGCCGATGCTTTTGTTCCGCCGCGTTTCAGCGAGCAATTGTTCAACGCTGCCCGGCAACCGAAACATCTGCTGCTGGTGCCGGGCGCGACCCACAACAACAGCATGGCCCTCGGTGGGCAAAATTATCTGAAGGCGATCAAAGCCTTGATGCAGACCAGATCCCCTGCGCACGTGGCCGGGCCGGCGGTTGTCAGCAGTGCAGGAGACTCCTAGCGATAACCGCGAGCCTGCAAATCGAACAACTTTGCATAGTGTCCGTTTGAGGCGATCAGATCGCTGTGGCCACCCTGCTCCAGAATGCGCCCGCGCTCCAGCACGATGATGTGATCGGCATTGCGCACGCTGGAGAAACGATGGGAGATCAGCAGGGTCATGCGCCCTTCGGCGTGCTGGCTGAAATGCTCGAACACCGCAGCCTCCGCTGCCGGGTCAAGCGCGGAAGTTGGCTCATCGAGAATCAGAATGTCCGCGTCACGGCGCATGTAGGCGCGTGACAAGGCGATTTTCTGCCACTGCCCGCCAGATAACTCCTGGCCGCCCGCAAACCAGCGGCCGAGTTGCGTAGCGTAACCGCGATCAAGCCCCTCAATGAAAGGCGCGGCCATCCCCTCATCGGCCGCCTCTTTCCAGCGCCGCTCATCATTGAACGCCCGGGTATCGCCGACGCCGATGTTTTCCCCGACAGTAAATTGATAGCGGATGTAATCCTGAAAAATCACCCCGATGCGCTGACGCAAAGCGGCTTCCTGCCACTCCTGCAAATCGCTGCCATCGAGAAGAATGCGCCCATGATCGGGCCGATAAAGCCGGGTCAGCAATTTGATCAGCGTGGTCTTGCCCGAGCCGTTTTGTCCGACCAGTGCCAGACTGCGCCCGGGCATCAGATGCAGGTCAATGCCTTCGAGTGCAGCATGGCTGGCACCGGGATAACGGAAGCCGACATTCTGAAAGCGCAAACCATCGCCTGGCTGTTCACCTGCAGTCAGGTGACCGGTGTCCGTGTGCACTGGTTCGGCGAGATACTCGTAAAGGCTCGACAGGTACAACCCGTCCTCATACAAGCCACTGATCGCGCCGAGACTGCTGCTCACTGCGCTTTGCCCTTGCTTGAACAGCACCAGATACATGGTCATCTGGCCAAGGCTGATCTGACCGTGTATGGCGTCAAGCACTACCCAGGCGTAAGCCAGATAGAACGCCGCCGTACCCAATAAACCAAGAACAAATCCCCAACCATCGCGGCGCAGGGTCAAGTCTCGATCCTGTGCGTACAACCGCGCAAAGGTATCGCGGTAACGCTTTAATAACAGAGGGGCGATACCGAACAGCTTGACCTCTTTGATGTAGGCCTCGTGGGATAACAGGGTCTCGATGTAGTTCTGTTGCCGGCTCTCCGGTGCCCGCCGGGTAAACAGGCGAAAAGCGTCGCCGGAAAAATGCGCTTCCGCGAAAAACACCGGCAATGCCCCGACCACCAGCAGCACCAGTGCCCAAGGCGAAAAATGCAGCAGCAATACCCCGAAACTGATCAGCATGATCAGGTTCTGGATCAGCCCCAATGACTTCATCACCAGCCCCAACGGCCGGGTCGAAGCTTCGCGCCGCACGCGCACCAGTTTGTCGTAGAACTCGGAGTTCTCGAACTGCATCAGCGACAGGGTCTGGGCCTTTTCCAGAATGAGCGTGTTGACCTTTTGCCCCAGTTGCACCCGCAACAGTGATTGCTGGACCGACAAGGCTCGCTGCGCGCCGGATAACAGTGCCAGCACCCCCGCCTCCAGCAAGACGTAACGCAACACCGGCCACAACGGTGCACTTCCCTGCTGCGCGTGCAACTGCATGGCGGCTACTACCGCGTCGACAATTCGCTGACCCAGCCACGCGGCCAGTGCCGGAAGCACACCGGCCATCAGGGTCGCCAACACAAGGCCCAGCATTAATCCGCGCGATGTGCCCCATACCAGCAGTAAGGCCTTCTGTGCCTGGTCGAGCAGCGAATTGAAACGGATAAACGTGGGCATTGAATATCAGCCTAAAAGGTACATGACATCAGATATCGGAAGTTTTCACCGGCGCTCAGGGTGGACTGGACGTCGATGTATGGAGTTCAGGATCACAACCGTCAACACCGGCCAGAGTTGTACGGGGCACGAACTCCACCGCTTTGGAGAGCGATTTCCAGGGACGTACAAAATAGACGCCATCGACTTCGGCAATCACCCGTACCGGCCGGCTGAATCCGGGGCGGGAAGGATCCATCATGGCATCGAAACCCTTGCTGTCGGAGTTGAAGTGCAACACCGTACAATTTCGCGCGCCGGACGCGGAATACTGAAAGGCCACCCCACCGAGCCTGGCACCGGTTGGCGGGAACAAACCTACGAGCACTATGATGATGACCGTAACCACTGTCGCAAGGCCGACGGGATTTTCGTGGCGCAGCAATTTGATCACGAACATCGCCGATAACAACTGGATGGTCCAAAGTACCGACAGCTCGCACAGCACCAGCGGCACGATCCACCAGATGTTTTCTACATAGGCACCGGCGATGCGCAACAACGCAGAAGTCACCGCCTGTATCACAATGACCTGGCTGACGGCGGACATCACGCAGGCGAATTTGAAATCCGTTGAAACCTTGACGCCCAGTCCGCGGACGATGAAGTACACATAGGCGGCAATCGTCAGTAACGCACCGATCAGCATTGTGGGTCCCCACCATCGGCTGTCGTGCAGGCTCGCCCCCGCCACACCGACGAGCAGACAATACCCCCCCATGACCAGCAAGCCGCCTGCCCAGCGCATGATGACCTGACGATGGCGCGCCGTTGATCGCGGATCGTTTTTGCCGAAACGCAGGTCATCACTCAGCCGAGGCCCTGACGCGTCGAGCTTGTGAAACAGGATAAACGTGGGCAGCAGCAGAAACAGCAACATTGCCAACACGATAACGATCAATATCGCCGACATTGCCGGCAGCGCAGTGATGACAGCCGAGGACGTGATACTCAGAGGAATTTTTTCGGACTGAATGTATTGGTAAAGATAGAGCCCGGCGGTCAGCAGAAGTCCGACACCGAGTGGCCAGGCACGCTCATTCGACCAGTAAAGCAACTCGCTCAACTGCCGGTAGCGATTGACGACCGGTTGTGCAGCCTCAGAATCGAACTTCTCGATTTCACTCACGTTGTTTTGCCCCTTCCGTTGAGCAGTCTTTTGATATTGCCAGCGGTGCCGACATCGATGGCCGGATCGACTCTAACGTGAGCTGGCCGGTAAATCATCAAACTACGCTTCAATCAGATTTTTCCGACAACAGAGCCAATCTGGCGGGTGATTGCCTGTACGGGAAAACATCTGGAAAGAATCTGGCCGGCCCTGCGCACAAAGCTCTGCTATGTTTTAAACGCCCACTGCGGAGCCGGGCGGACAACCGCCTTCACCGCCTTACTGCCGGGAGCAGAGTCATGAAAATCAACCCGTACCTGATCTTCAACGGCGACTGTCGTGCCGCCTTCACCTTTTATGAACAGGCCTTGCAGGGCAAGCTGGAAGCCATGATGACATTTGGCGAAACGCCTGCCGCCGAACACGTACCCAAAGAGCACCATAGCCTGATCATTCATACCTGCCTCAGGGTCGGCGATGAAATGATCATGGCTTCCGATACCACGCCCGACCGTCCCGTCAACGGCATGAGCGGCTGCTCGATTTCGCTGAACGTTGACAGCATTGCCGAGGCCGAACGGTTTTTTAATGCCTTGTCCGCCGACGGTCGTGTCGACATGCCCCTGGAGGCGACTTTCTGGGCTGCACGTTTCGGCATGCTGGTGGATCGCTTCGGCGTGTCATGGATGGTCAATTGCCAAACCGACAAGTAGGCCTGCGTTTCAAGCAGGCATGAAAAAGCCCAGCCTGTTCAGGTTGGGCTTCTCTTTCAGCGCTGCGCCAGTTCGTGCCTGACGCATTGTTCGTAATAGGTCTGTTTCACCGCCGCGGGCTTGAGTCGGGAGCTGCTGTTGTAGGTCTGCTCAGTAATACCCATGGCCGTCATGCGCATCCACGGTTGCTGGAACCTGCGCACCTGCAGCTGCCTGCGCGCGCTGTACAACGAGATCCCCGTCAGCTTGGACTGTTGCGCACCGGCGGCGATGTCCGAGCCCCAGGTGCAGGCAAACCGGTGACTCTTGCTCAACTCTTTCGCCTGGACTCCCCAGGCAAAGACCGCCAGTGAAAGCGTTGCAACGGTGATGACAATCGTCCGCATAAGGGCAACCTAACCTTTTGAAAAAAGGCGATTTTGCCGATGAAATAAAGGTTCGGGGGCCAGCAAATTGCCGCTTTCACTCGATTGTCCGGATTTCTACCCGCATGCAGTCGGTGGCTTCCTGCGAACACTCGATGGCGACCGGCGGCGCGCAGCCTGGTGGATCGCAAAGGCGGTAACCTCGGCTTGCCGCTCGTCAGACACCGGGCACATTCCGGCGAGACTTCCTTCCAAACTATATACCCCGCTTGGAAGGCCTGAATCATGACCATGAAGATTACTGCCCTGTCGCTTGTCAGCCTGCTCACAATGGCCCCTCTGCTGACCGTTGCCGCTGAAAAGTCTGCCGCGCCGCCCACCGCGATCCCTGGGGTCAATCAGTCCAGTAACACAGAATCAAATGATGAAAAAGCCAACAAGAAAGGCGAGGAGGCATCAGGCTCCAATTCTGGCGCAGAGCCGCACGAAACGGCAAAAGATGCAGCCACTTCCAGCGATTCAAAGGATATAGAGAAAAAGCCAAACCAATAGTGAGAACCGATCCGCACAAGCTTCATCCCGCGAACGTAGATACGGATGACAATCGATGAAGCGAGCATGGCGCCCTGCCGTTTGCGTGAGCCAAAGAAAATGGATATCCAGTCGAGACTTTGGCCGTCGGGCATGCATCTGAAAACAAGTAGTACGACACGGCAGCTACCACTGCCAGGATCGTCCACTGCGAAGGAGATGAATAGACCCGCCGCTCTTAGTGGCTCCTCTTGCCCAAATTTTGAATGGATGTGAGGTCAGGGGACGCTCTGCGGTGTGAAGCCAGCAAATCGGCCAAGTAGAAAAATTGAATTAGCCAGTTATCCGCCCGGTCGAGAATTATGAATACGGAAAATCTGACGAGGTGACAGCAATGACTATCCAAGCAGAGACACTTGCGCAACTTACCGAGGCGCTCCAAGAGCGAGGCATGAATATGGTGTCAGATGTTCACTTCACTCGTGCGCCATACCGGCAAAACCACCGCTGGATCTGCATCGTGGAATGACGTGCTCATTGCCGGCGGCTGAACTTTCACTTCACCGCCGGCCTCCTTTGCCCAGCTACTCCGTTTTCTCTCCTGCCCACCCGAATGCACGTCTCTGAAAGCCCGACGACAGTCATCGGAGCGCAGAGGTGTATCGAGCTTTGGGGTTATCAAGAAGCCCCCCTCGGCTTGAGATGATGCTACCGGCATGGTCAAATAAATAATGGCCTTTTGCTACGGTAATCTCAATTGAAACAGAATCGTGGAATAATCATTTTCTTTTCGGCAATGATTTTGCTCTTTATCCTGGTACAGGCATGGCATACACAATCTGCTCCCGAGGAGAAAAAGCAGGAGCGAGAACGCCAGCTCAAAGGTCTCGCACTCATCATGAGTGTTCAGTCCGGACAAATATCTGATGATTCAACTCGCATCGATTCGGTGACCTATAGCGATGAGGTCATGCGTATCTCTTACACACTCACAAAAGTTGCGAAAAACGAAATCGACGCCAATGAGTTCACCAAGGACGCAAGAGCGCTTGCAGCTTCTGCATTCTGTAATGAAAAAGGTTTAGGCCAATTCGTGCAATCGGGTCTTTCCATTAACCTCCTTTACAAAGACTCCACCAGCTCTGCGATAGTCGAGTTTGAGATAGACAAGTCTGACTGCCTCTGAAATCCGCCCCCTGAAGCCTGTTTCTCTTGCGGGCTTTTTCTGCGTGGTCTGCCCCGTTGAGTCCGCGCAGCCAGTTGTCAATCTTCCGCCTAATTGCGATTGAACTCCTCCGCGCTCAACGGTAATGCGTAATGGATCCCGTTCAAAATGACAGAAGCACTCCAAGCTGTTTTTAGTCGGTGCCTGGATGACATCGTCTCGCCTTACCTTATTCATCGCCAGCCAAACCGCAAAAGCAGTAGCAGGCGCAGATGAAGGGCAACTGGACGCAGATCAAATAGCGATATTTGACGCGAGCCTTCAAAAAGGCCCTGGAAGCGGCGGGCTGTTACAAGGGATGGAAAGAAGAAATGTCTGGCTTCCATGAAGTGCGGGCATTGTCGCTGCACCTGCACTTGCACTTGCACCTGCACCTGCACCGGAAAGCCGGAAAGGAAGGTCAGAAGATCGCCGGCCACGCCAGTAAAAACATGACGAAGAACTACCAGAAGGATCATGCCGAGATCGTCTGGTCAGGGCGATCCCTGACATCAATATCAGAGAAATCACCGCGTAGTTTTGCGCGGGATTTGCGCAGGCACAAAAAAGCCGATCTATCTGATCGGCTTAACTGTCTGAATTTACTCAGGAAATATGGTCGGGACGGAGTGATTCGAACACTCGACCCCTAGCACCCCATGCTAGTGCGCTACCGGACTGCGCTACGCCCCGACTGGTTTGAAACCTGCCCTTCTTCTCGAAGAGCGCTCAAGAATATATCGCAAGCGTTTGAAAACTGGAAGTATTCAAACGCAGCTTTTTATTTCTTGAGTACCACCAGCACATCTTCAAGCTCGGCAATCATCTGGCGGATCATCTGCTTGTATTGGGTGGTGTCATCTTTGGCTTCATCACCGGACAACCGCAGGCGGGCGCCGCCGATGGTGAACCCTTGATCATAAAGGAGCGCGCGGATCTGCCGGATCATCAGCACATCCTGGCGCTGATAATACCGGCGGTTTCCGCGGCGTTTGACGGGGTTGAGCTGAGGAAACTCCTGCTCCCAGTAGCGCAGCACGTGTGGTTTTACCGCACACAGCTCGCTGACTTCACCAATGGTGAAGTAGCGTTTGCCCGGGATGACGGGTAGTTCGTCGTTATGACTTGGTTCCAGCATAAGCCTCAACTCGGGCCTTCAACTTCTGCCCTGGACGAAAGGTGACCACACGGCGAGCCGTGATCGGGATTTCTTCCCCCGTTTTCGGGTTGCGGCCAGGCCGCTGGCGCTTGTCCCGAAGGTCGAAATTGCCGAAACCGGACAATTTGACCTGCTCGTTGTCTTCAAGAGCGTGCCTGATTTCCTCAAAAAACAGTTCGACCAATTCCTTGGCTTCCCGCTTGTTCAGGCCCAGCTCTTCATACAGACGTTCCGCCATCTCAGCTTTCGTCAAAGCCCCCATACGTCACTTCCTTAACGTGGCGTTCAACCTTTGTTCGAGCGAGGTGAGGATATTTTGCGTCGTCGAATTCACCTCATCGTCATTAAGAGTGCGCGATGGATGCTGCCAGGTCAAGCCAACTGCGAGGCTTTTTCTATCAGGATCAATACCTTTACCCTGATACACGTCAAACAGCCTGAGATCCGTGAGCCATTCGCCTGCATTTTCACGGATTACGTCCAATACAGCCGAGGCTGCGACGTCTTTGTGCGCAATCAGTGCAAGGTCACGACGCACTTCAGGAAAACGCGACAACTCATGGAATTGCGGCATTTTTCCGGACGCCACTTCCGCCAGAACCAGCTCGAAGACGAAGACCGGACGGTCCAGACCCAAGGCCTTGGACAATTCAGGGTGGATCGCGCCAATAAAGCCGACTTCACGCCCGTCACGCTCGATGCGCGCGGTTTGACCCGGGTGCAGCGCCGGGTGTTTGCCCGGAGCGAAAGTGAAGGTATCCAGCGCACCGGCAAAGCCCAGCACCGCTTCAACGTCAGCTTTCACGTCGAAGAAATCGACGGTGTCGCGACCCTGTGCCCAACCTTCCGGCAAGCGGCTGCCGCAAACAACACCCGCAAGCATCGGCTCCTGCTTCAGACCTTCCAGCTGACCGACAAAGCGCAGACCGCTTTCGAACAGACGCACGCGATCTTGCTGACGGTTCAGGTTGTGCTGCAACGCCTTGACCAGGCCCGGCCACAGCGAAGAACGCATGGCGGCCATGTCGTTGGAAATCGGGTTGGCCAGCAATAGCGGCTCAACGCCCGGATTGAACAGTTCGAACTGTTTCGGATCGATGAAGCTGTAAGTGATCGCTTCCTGATAACCACGGGCTACCAGCAGACGACGCAGTTCAGGCAATTCGCTGCGCGCTTCAGCTTTGGCTTGCGGCGCCAGACGCGCTTGCGGGTAACGAACCGGCAGACGGTTGTAGCCGTACAGACGTGCCAGCTCTTCGATCAGATCGACTTCCAGGCTGATATCGAAGCGGTGGCTCGGTACTTCTACGCGCCACTGCCCTGTGCCATCGGCAGAAATGTTCAGACCCAGCGCGCTGAGCAGACGCTCGACCTGCGCCGAATCCATTTCCATCCCCAGCATCTGGGTGATGCGTTGCGCCCGCAGGGTGATCGGTGCGATCGACGGCAGGTGTTGCTCGCTCACGGTCTCGATGATCGGGCCGGCTTCGCCGCCGGTGATTTCCAGCAGCAGGCCAGTGGCGCGCTCCATGGCTTCACGGGCCAGTTGCCAGTCCACGCCACGCTCGTAACGGTGCGACGCGTCGGTGTGCAGGCCATAGGAACGGGCCTTGCCCGCCACAGCGATCTGGTCGAAGAAAGCACTTTCCAGAAACACGTCGCGAGTGGTCGCGGACACACCGCTGTGCTCACCACCCATCACGCCGGCAATCGCCAGTGCGCGAGTGTGGTCGGCGATCACCAGCGTATCGCTGCGCAGACTGACTTCCTGACCGTCGAGCAAAACCAGCTTCTCGCCCTCTTCCGCCATACGCACACGGATACCGCCATTGATTTCGGCGAGATCGAAGGCGTGCAACGGCTGACCCAGCTCGAGCATCACGTAGTTGGTAATGTCGACGGCAGCGTCGATGCTGCGCACATCGGCGCGGCGCAGACGCTCAACCATCCACAGCGGGGTTGGCTTGGACAGGTCTACGTTGCGGATAACTCGGCCCAGATAACGCGGGCAGGCGGCAGGCGCCAATACTTCTACCGGACGCACTTCGTCGTGCACCGCTGGAATAACCATAACTACTGGACGGGTGACCGGAGCGGCATACAGCGCGCCCACTTCACGGGCCAGACCGGCCAGCGACAGGCAGTCGCCACGGTTCGGGGTCAGGTCGACCTCGATACTGGCGTCTTCCAGATCCAGATACACACGGAAATCCTCGCCCACCGGCGCATCGGCCGGCAGCTCCATCAGACCGTCGTTGCCTTCACCAACCTGCAGCTCGGCTTGCGAGCACAGCATGCCGTTGGACTCGACACCGCGCAGCTTGGCCTTCTTGATCTTGAAGTCGCCTGGCAGTTCGGCACCGATCATGGCGAACGGAATCTTCAGGCCCGGACGCACGTTAGGCGCACCGCACACGACCTGGAAGGTTTCCGCGCCATTGCTGACCTGGCACACACGCAATTTGTCGGCGTCAGGATGCTGCTCGGTGCTCAGCACCTCGCCCACGACCACGCCGCTGAATACACCGGCGGCCGGGGTCACGCTATCGACCTCCAGACCTGCCATCGACAGACGAGCAACCAGCTCGTCGCGACTTACCTGCGGGCTAACCCAGCCACGCAGCCATTGTTCACTGAATTTCATCCTGCTCTCCTAAGAATTCGTTACGACTAGCGAAATTGCGCGAGGAACCGCAAGTCGTTGTCGAAGAACAGACGCAAGTCGTTCACGCCGTAACGGAGCATCGCCAGACGCTCGACGCCCATGCCGAAGGCAAAACCGGAGAACTCTTCCGGATCAATGCCGGACATGCGCAGCACGTTCGGGTGGACCATGCCGCAGCCCATGACTTCCAGCCAGCCGGTCTGTTTGCAGACACGGCAGCCATTACCGCTGCACATCACGCATTCCATATCGACTTCAGCGGATGGCTCGGTGAACGGGAAGTACGAAGGACGGAAACGTACGGCCAGTTCTTTCTCGAAGAACACCCGCAGGAATTCTTCGATGGTGCCTTTGAGATCGGCAAAATTGATGTCGCGATCGACTAGCAGGCCTTCGACCTGGTGGAACATCGGCGAATGGGTGATATCGGAGTCGCTGCGATAGACGCGACCTGGGCAGACGATGCGGATCGGCGGCTGCTTCGATTCCATGGTGCGGACCTGTACCGGCGAGGTATGGGTGCGCAGCAACATGTTCGCATTGAAATAGAAGGTGTCATGCATCGACCGGGCCGGGTGATGGCCTGGGATGTTGAGCGCCTCAAAGTTGTGATAGTCGTCTTCGACCTCAGGGCCTTCGGCGATGCCGTAGCCGATGCGGGTGAAGAACTGTTCGACTCGCTCCAGAGTCCGGGTCACCGGATGCAGACCACCGGAGGTCTGGCCACGGCCCGGCAACGTCACATCAATGGATTCGGCAGACAGTTTGGCAGCCAGTTCGGCTTCTTCAAACAGAGCCATGCGCGCATTGAGAACGCCTGTGACACGTTCCTTGGCAACGTTGATCAGGGCGCCGACTTGCGGACGCTCCTCTGCCGGCAAATTCCCCAGGGTCTTCATCACCTGAGTCAATTCACCCTTTTTGCCAAGGTATTGAACCCGGATTTGCTCCAGGGCATTGATATCTTCAGCGCTTTGCACAGCCTCTAGTGCTTGAGAGACCAGCGCATCCAGGTTTTCCATGTACAGACTCCAGATACAAAATAGGGGAAGAGCTTGAAGGCTCTTCCCCTATTTATGACGTTTAACACCTGGCCCCACAGAGGTGAGGCCGGGTGACTGTCGGGGGTACTTAAGCCAAGGTGGCTTTAGCTTTCTCGACAATCGCAGCAAACGCCGCTTTTTCGTTCACTGCCAGATCAGCCAGAACCTTACGGTCGATCTCGATGGACGCTTTTTTCAGGCCAGCGATGAAACGGCTGTAGGACAGACCGTTAACACGAGCACCAGCGTTGATACGAGCGATCCACAGAGCGCGGAACTGACGTTTTTTCTGACGACGGTCACGGTAGGCGTATTGGCCTGCCTTGATTACCGCTTGCTTGGCAACACGGAATACGCGGGAGCGTGCGCCGTAGTAGCCTTTAGCAAGTTTCAGAATTTTTTTGTGACGCTTACGGGCAATGACGCCACGCTTTACACGAGCCATGAGTTACTTCCTCTATTCTTGACTAAAATTAACGAAGGCGCAGCATGCGCTCGACTTTTGCCACGTCAGACGGATGCAGCAAGCTGCTACCGCGCAGTTGACGCTTACGCTTGGTCGACATTTTGGTCAGGATGTGGCTCTTGAAAGCGTGCTTGTGCTTGATACCGTTAGCAGTTTTCAGAAACCGCTTAGCAGCACCACTTTTGGTTTTCATTTTTGGCATGTTCGGATACTCCGCATTCAGTTGATAAACATAATCAGAAGGCCTGCCGTGCCCTGTTGATTACTTCTTCTTTTTCGGGGCGATGACCATGATCAGCTGGCGTCCTTCCATCTTAGGATGCTGTTCGACCGAACCGTACTCGAGCAGGTCAGCTTCAACCCGCTTGAGGAGTTCCATCCCCAGCTCCTGGTGGGCCATCTCACGGCCGCGGAATCGCAAGGATACCTTGGCCCTGTCCCCGTCACTCAGGAAACGTACCAGGTTGCGCAGTTTTACCTGGTAATCCCCTTCCTCCGTCCCTGGACGAAACTTGATTTCTTTTACCTGAATCTGCTTCTGGTTTTTCTTCGCTGCTGCAATCTGCTTCTTCTTTTCGAAGATCGATTTGCCGTAGTCCATCACCCGGCAAACCGGTGGGACTGCGTCAGCAGAGATTTCTACCAGATCAAGCTTTGCTTCTTCAGCAATACGAAGCGCTTCATCAATCGAGACGATGCCAATCTGCTCGCCATCAGCGCCAATTAACCGAACCTCGCGTGCCGAGATATTCTCGTTGATCGGGGCTTTCGGTGCAGCTCGTTTATCTTGTCTCATTTCACGCTTAATAATAATTACTCCGAATCTGGGCGACCACGCCGGGAAACCGCTTGCGCGAGAAACTCAGCGAACTGGGCGACGGGCATCGAGCCCAGGTCAGCACCTTCACGAGTACGCACAGCGACAGTCTGCATCTCGACTTCCTTATCTCCGATAACCAAAAGATAGGGAACCTTGAGCAAAGTATGCTCGCGGATTTTAAAGCCGATCTTTTCATTTCTCAAGTCGGACTTGGCACGAAATCCGCTTTCGTTGAGAGTTTTTTCAACCTGAGCGACAAAATCTGCCTGTTTATCAGTGATATTCATGATCACTGCCTGGGTCGGCGCGAGCCACGCAGGGAATGCACCTTCGTAGTGCTCGATCAGAATCCCGACGAAACGCTCGAAGGAACCGAGGATGGCACGGTGCAACATCACAGGATGCTTGCGGCTGTTGTCTTCGGAGACGTATTCGGCACCGAGACGGACAGGCAGGTTGAAATCGAGCTGCAAAGTACCACACTGCCACACGCGACCGAGACAATCTTTCAGCGAGAACTCGATCTTCGGACCGTAGAACGCACCTTCACCCGGCTGCAGATCGTACGGCAGGCCGGCAGAATCAAGGGCTGCAGCCAGTGCCGCTTCGGCGCGATCCCACAACTCATCGGAACCCACGCGCTTTTCCGGACGAGTGGACAGCTTCATCTCGACATCGGTAAAACCGAAGTCGCGATAGACGTCCATGGTCAGCTTGATGAACGCTGCGGATTCAGCCTGCATCTGCTCTTCGGTGCAGAAAATGTGGGCATCGTCCTGAGTGAACGCACGTACACGCATGATGCCGTGCAGCGCACCCGATGGCTCGTTACGGTGGCAGGCACCAAACTCGGCCAGACGCATCGGCAGTTCGCGGTAGCTCTTCAGGCCCTGGTTGAACACCTGCACGTGGCACGGGCAGTTCATCGGCTTGATGGCGTAGTCGCGGCTTTCCGACTCGGTGGTGAACATGTTGTCGGCGTAGTTGGCCCAGTGCCCGGATTTCTCCCACAGGCTGCGATCGACCACTTGCGGGGTCTTGATCTCGAGGTAGCCGTTGTCGCGCTGCACCTTGCGCATGTACTGCTCGAGCACCTGATACAGGGTCCAGCCATTCGGGTGCCAGAACACCATGCCCGGCGCTTCTTCCTGGGTGTGGAACAGGCCCAGGCGCTTGCCGATCTTGCGGTGATCGCGCTTTTCCGCTTCTTCGATGCGCTGGACGTAAGCCGCCAGCTGCTTCTTGTCTGCCCAGGCAGTACCGTAAACGCGCTGCAGTTGCTCGTTTTTGGCATCACCGCGCCAGTAGGCGCCGGACAACTTGGTCAACTTGAAGGATTTCAGGAAGCGGGTGTTCGGCACGTGCGGACCACGGCACATGTCGACGTATTCTTCGTGGTAATACAGGCCCATGGCCTGCTCGTTCGGCATGTCCTCGACCAGACGCAGCTTGTAGTCTTCGCCCCGGGCCTTGAACACTTCGATCACTTCGGCGCGCGGAGTGACCTTCTTGATGACGTCGTAATCCTTGTCGATCAGCTGATGCATGCGCTGTTCGATGGCGGCCATGTCGTCCGGAGTGAAAGGACGCTCGAAGGCGATGTCGTAATAGAAGCCTTCGTCGATGACCGGACCGATGACCATTTTCGCAGTCGGGTACAGCTGCTTGACCGCATGGCCGACCAGGTGCGCGCAAGAGTGGCGAATGATCTCCAGCCCCTCTTCATCCTTTGGCGTGATGATTTGCAGCGTCGCGTCGCTGTCGATGATGTCGCAGGCGTCGACCAGCTTGCCGTTGACCTTGCCGGCCACGGTGGCCTTGGCCAGGCCTGCACCAATGGATGCAGCGACCTCGGCTACGGAAACCGGGTGATCGAATGAACGTTGACTGCCGTCGGGAAGAGTAATAGTTGGCATGGCGCCTCCTCTCCTAGTGGTGACCCCTACCAAAGGTCACGTGGGTTGGGATGAGCCAGTACAAGATCCGATCCAGGCCATTCAATGACGAACGCCTGCCTTACAGCGGCAGGAGCCTTGCGGCCAACCGGAAAACCGAACCAGAGTGACTGGGATTCAAATCAGAATATTCGCACGCTGACCGCTGCCGGGGCTGAAGGCCATCCGGAGCCTGAGAACGCTTGAGCCCGGCATGCTAGCACAGATGAGCGGTCATCGACTCCAAGGATTTGCGGTGCTGAAGATTTGTGCATTTTTGCGGCGCAAAGTGAACTTGGGATATACGCTTTGCCTCAAATAGGCTGAGAATCGTCGCCGATATCAAACCAAGGAGTTTCAGACATGCGCCTTATCCGTCTTTTTGCTTTCGCGGCCCCACTGGCCCTGCTCCTGCCGCTGAGTGCCAATGCGGCCTGGCCTGCCGGCGTCAAAGCCCAGTACATGAACGACTGCACCGCTGCAGCCAGCAAAAGCGTCAACCCGGCCGAAGCCAACAAGCACTGTGCTTGCGGTGCCGACGTATTGGAGAAGAAATTCACCACGCAAGAGATCGCGCAACTGATGGACAAGAACACCCCGCCAAGCGGTGAACTGGGCCAGCGCGCGCTGAAAGAAATCTCGGTTTGCCGAGTGCAGAAATAAGCGCTGACGAATGCTTTTTCGGGCGCCCAGCAGGCTGAAAACTGCCGAAAAGACCCCGATCTGGATAATTTACGCAGGTTTTATAGCTTTTTTTACGCCCTGAATTTTCGGCCGAAAGCCACTGAAACCGGGGCCTGCAGACATTTTAGAAGTTGAAATGAACGCAATATGAAAGCAAACAGCACGTCCGGGGGGCTACCAAAGCGAACATTTCGACTATGATACTCCGGTGTGCCCAGTTGGCCTGAGCAGCACAGTACTACTGAAAATATATGTTTCTTGGAGATACACCATGTCTAATCGCCAAACCGGCACCGTTAAATGGTTCAACGATGAAAAAGGCTTCGGCTTCATCACTCCTCAAGGTGGCGGTGACGACCTGTTCGTACACTTCAAAGCTATCGAATCCGACGGTTTCAAAAGCCTGAAAGAAGGCCAGACCGTTTCCTTCGTGGCTGAGAAAGGCCAAAAGGGTATGCAAGCTGCACAAGTTCGCCCAGAGTAATTTCCCGGCGCACTAAAAAAACCCCGTCCATGTGACGGGGTTTTTTATGCCTGCAACAATAGCGCCCTGCGATCAGCCGCAGCTGACGCGAGTAACCACCAGGTTGTTGTCGGTGTTCAGATTCAAGCGATCGGAACGATACTCGAGAGTGATCATGTCGGTTGGCTTGAGGAAACGGGCATTTTGCGCGCCAGCCTTGGCACGGGCCTGATCGAGCAGCTCAGGCGAAGCCTTTTTACCGATGGCAAATTCCGCTGCCGTTGCTTCACAGCGGCTATGACCGGCATCGGTCGCCACAGGATCCTTTGCCGACTCGCTGGAGGTTGTGCTGCAACCGGCCAACATGGCAACGGCCATAAGTGCACCCAGAGACGCGAACTTCAAAGGCATGAAGCCTCCTTCTTTCAAATGGTTAAGCTGAGATCGTGCGACCGCCAATCCGGCGTTTGGTTTCACTGCAAGTGCCATCACCTGCCCCACGATCCGGAAAAACGCCGAGTCTGCCTGATAACAGACCACGCATCCGCAGACAATCGTCACCGAATATTAACGAAGCTCAGTAGATGTCGATGTAATCGTGCGGCGGATTTGGCCAGTTATCCTTGAGCGCATTGAATATCTGCATGACCCAGACTTCGTCACTGGCCGCGACGTTGCCGACATAACCGGAACCCTTGGCCCAGGTCTCCAGCCGAAACAGAAGGCCATCTATGTCCTGCCCACCCGTCACGCCAGAAGAAATATAGGCGATCCCACCCTTGGTCACGCGCAATTGCGTGTGCACGTCATCGCTGGCCGAGGCCAGCAACTGACGCACAGCCTCGAGTGTCAGGCCATCAGGAGTGTTCAAATCAATCTGCACAGCGCATCCCCTGGATCTGCCTGAAAAGACCAAGTGTCGCATAGCATCGCGTTCATGCCTAAGTCGCAGTGCCAAACGCTCGACAAAGTGGTTAACTCGCCCTCAGACATTCCCGACTTTTCGAGCGCATTTATGAGCACTGTAAGCATCACTGCCGACATCAAGGTCCTGTGGCCGAAGGGGCACAGTTCGTACAGCCCGGGCAGTTCGGAGGAGCTGGCATTGATCAGCATCGACCTGCTGGTCAAGACGATGGGAACCCAGGGTGCGCAGACGTTTATTGCCCAGGTTTTCGAACGCTATCAGCACGAGAACAAGGGTTCGCAGGACGCCGAGAGGGAGTAACGACCCGCAGGCTGGCACCTGCGGGTCCTGGCCTTACTTCAAGCGTTTCAGGCGCTCGGTCAGCAGATCGAAGAAGCCCTGGGCGTCGCCATTCTCGACCCAGAATGCGTTTTTCGGCTGCTTGAGGCCGTCGTACCAGTCAACGACAGTCTGGCCGAAGGTGATGCCTTCACGGCTATCGATGGCCACGTTCACCGAACGACCGGTAAACAGTTCTGGCTTGAGCAGGTAAGCGATGACGGTAGCGTCATGCACCGGGCCACCCGGGATGCCGTAGTGCTCCATGTCACCCTTGATGTACTCGTTGAGGATGTCGCCAACGATCTTGCTCGCGTTGTTGTTGAGCGCAGCAATCTGCTTCAGGCGTGCATCGCTGGTGAGGATCTTGTGGGTCACGTCCAGCGGCAGGTAAGTCAGTTTCACGCCACTCTTGAGTACCACTTCCGCCGCCTGCGGATCAGCGAACAGGTTGAATTCGGCCACCGGTGTGATGTTGCCACCATTGAAGTGCGCACCGCCCATGATCACCACTTCCTTGATGCCGTTGACGATCTCCGGCTCCTGAATCAGCGCCAGCGCAAGGTTGGTCTGCGGACCGAGCATGGCGATGGTGATGCTGTGCGGCTTGGCTTTTTTCAGGGTGTCGATCAGGTAGTTGACCGCATTGCCTTCGGCCAGACCTTTTTTCGGCTCATGCACGGTGACACCCGACAGGCCTTCCTTGCCATGGATGTTCTCGGCATAGATCGGCGTGCGCATCAAAGGCTTCGGCGCACCGGCGTACACCGGAACGTCCTCGCGTCCTGCCCACTCGCGAGCCAGACGCGCGTTGCGCGAAGTCTTGTCGAGGCGCACGTTGCCGGCGACGGTGGTCAATGCACGGATGTTCAACTCATCCGGCGAGGCCAGCGCAAACAGCAACGCAACCACGTCGTCAGCACCGGGGTCGGTGTCGATGATCAGGTCGATCTTTTCAGCGGCCTGAGCGCCGGTGGCGGAGATAAAAGACAAAAGCAGCAGACTCCGAAGCAATTGATGGAGTTTTTGAGCATAGCGGTGCATGGCGCATTCCTTGTGCTTGTATAAATGAAAGGGTCGAAAACCCGGTTAGAACGTCACGCCGGCCACCAGCACGATGTTGCAGTACGGCTGACATTCGCCTGTACGAACAATCGCCCGCGCCTGTCGGCTGAGAACCTTGAATTGCTCATGAGTCAGCATGTCGCGCCGACCGAGGGCGCCCTCTTCTTTCAACTCATTCAGCGCGACCAGTGCTGTCGGCTGCTTGTCGAGGATTTCATCGGCCAGCACATGGCTTTCCACCTGCATCTCGCTGAGCACTACTTTCAGGGTGCTGACGAAATCCGGAACGCCGTGGGTCAGCGCCAGATCGATCAATTCGACACCCGGCGGCACCGGTAGCCCGGCATCACCAATGACCACCATGTCGCCATGCCCCAGGGAAGCGATCAGCCGCGACAACGCGATGTTGAGCAGAGGAGTCTTTTTCATGCGATTTTGAACGCCTGTACGTCTGACATGGTTGGAATGGAAGGTTGTGCGCCGGCGCGAGTCACAGACAGCGCCGCGGCAATCTGCCCGTATCGGATGGCCTCGGCTTCGGACTTGCCACTGGCGAGCGCGGCGGCAAATCCACCAACGAAGGTATCGCCCGCTGCCGTGGTATCGACCGCTTTCACTTTCGGCGCCGGGAAATGCTCGAAACCCTGACCATTGGCGAACAGCGAACCTTGCGCACCGAGGGTGATGATGACCTTGCCTGCGCCCATGGCGATCAGCTGGCCGGCGGCACTTTCTGCGGTGTCCAGCGAATCGACCGACATCCCGCTCAACGCGGCCGCTTCACTTTCGTTGGGGATCAGATAGTCGATGGCCGCAAACCAGTCTGCCGGCAACGGACGACTGGCGGGTGCCGGATTGAGGATCACCGTCTTGCCCAACGCACGGGCACGCTTGAGTGCATGCCCCACGGTGGCATCCGGAATCTCGAGCTGGCAGATCACGACATCGGCGGCCTGCAGCACCGCATCAAAGCGATCAATTACCGCCGGGGTCATGGCACCGTTGGCACCGGCGACGATGACGATGGCGTTCTGACTGTTGTCATCGACGACGATCAGCGCCACTCCACTGGAATCTTCCACGGTACTCACAGCCTGACAATCGATCTGCTCGGCCAGCAATGCGTCGCGCAATTGCACACCGTAGTCATCGTTGCCAACGCAGCCAACCATGGCGACCTGTGCACCCAGGCGCGCAGCAGCGACAGCCTGATTGGCGCCCTTGCCGCCGGACACGGTGGCAAAGGAATGACCGATCAGCGTTTCTCCGCCCTTGGGCAGCCGTGGCGCCCGGGTCACCAGGTCCATGTTCAGGCTGCCTATTACCACTACATTTGCTGGCATACATCGCTACTCGTCAATTCGGTTTCAGCGGTACTCGGTAAACACGCCGGACAGCGGCGCAGTCGATTCGCGCAGGACAATACTCGGGGTCACGATCCGTTGATCGGTCACCAGGCCCGGGGTGGCAATCCTTCGCAGCAACACTTCGGCAGCCATCTCGCCCAACTGCAGGATCGATTGACCGACGGTGGTTAGCGCCGGGTACACATAACGGCTCATCTGGATATCGTCGAAGCCGATCACCGACAGCTCGCTCGGCACCCGCACATTGCGCTCGGCCGCCGCACGCAGCACGCCGATACCGATCATGTCGTTACCGGCGAAAATCGCGCTCGGCGGATTGCTTTCGAGCAGAATCGCTGCTGCGCTGTAGCCACCGGTGCTGGTGAAATCGCTTTCCAGCATGCGCTCGGGGCGCACCTTGATACCCGCCTCCTGCAACGCCCGACAAAAACCGGCCTGACGCATTTGCGCCACGCTGGTACTCGACGGGCCGCCGATGGTGGCGATGTCGCGATGCCCCAGCTCCAGCAGATGCCGAGTTGCCAGATAAGCGCCATATTCATGGTCGATGCGCACCAGATCCGCATCCACGCCATCCAGCCCCCGGTCGACAATGACCATCGGCGTTTTCACGCCAGCCAGCCCTTGCGCCAACCCGCTATCGCCACCTGCCGAGGCGACAATCAGGCCGTCGATGCGCTTTTCCAGCAGCACACGCAAATAGCTGCGCTGTTTTTCCGGGTTGTCGTCAGAGTTGCAGAGGATTACGCAGTAACCGTTACGCTCGCAATAATCCTCGATGCCCCGCGCCAACTCGGCAAAATACGGGTTGAGGCTGTTCGGCACCAATAAGCCAATAGTCGCAGTGGTCTTGGCCTTCAGCGAGCGCGCCACCGCACTGGGCACGTAGTCGAGGCTTTTGATGGCCGCCTCGACCTTTACCCGCACTTCTTGGCTGACCGGGCGCGTCTTGTTCACCACATGGGAGACGGTTGTGTAGGAAATCCCCGCGAGCGCCGCCACATCCTTGATCGTTGCCATGACTTAGCCCCGTCGACTGGCGCGTTGACTGCGATAGGTATCGAGTACCACCGCGATGACAATCACCGCGCCGGTAATGATGCGCTTGGTCGGCTCGGTCGCACCGATCTGCGCCAGACCGGCGGCCAGCACCGAGATGATCAACACACCGAAGAACGTACTGATCACCGAACCGCGCCCACCCATCAGGCTCGTACCACCGATCACCACGGCAGCAATCACTTGCAGTTCCAGGCCGGAGCCGGCATTCGGATCCGCTGCTTCCAATCGGGAAATCTGGAACAGCGCCGCGATACCGGCCAGCAGCCCCATCAGGCTGAACACCAGAATCTTGTACGGTTTTGGATTGATCCCGGCCAGACGCACCGCTTCCTCGTTGGTGCCGATACCGATCAGGTAGCGGCCGAACACGGTGCGGGTCAGCACAGCTTGCGCGATGAAGATCACCAGCAAGGCAATGATGAACGAGGGCGAAATGCCGAAGGCGATCGGGTTCGACAACCAGGCAAACGAGTCACCGATGTAGGCAGTACGCGAACCGGTCATCTGGTACGCCAGACCACGCGCCATTTCCAGCACACCCAGCGAAACGATGAACGACGGAATGCGCCACGCCACGGTGATCGACCCCGTGACCGTGCCGGCCAGTGCCGCCACCGCCATACCGAGCAATGCGGCCGGCAACACGCTCCAGCCCCAGCCTAGAATCGCCACACTGACCGTCGAGGCGGCAAGCGCCAGCACCGACCCCACCGACAGGTCGATGCCGCCGATGATCAGCACGAAAGTCATGCCCACCGCCAGCACCATCAGATCGGGGATCTGGTTAGCCAGAGTGCTGAAGGTGTTATAGGACAGAAAGTGGCTGCTCATCACCGAGAACAGCGCCACCATCGCCAACAAGGCACCGGCCAGGCCCAGATAGGTGCCCAGCCCGTAAAAATTGCCACTACGTTTGCCGGCAGAAGATGCAGTTTTCATGGGAGTTCCCTTGGCGCCGCTTCATTGAGCAACGCATCACGTTTTTGGTAGCCGGCGAATGCGGCGGCAAGCAAGTCATCCTGGGTCCAGCTGTCGCGTTCGAAGGTGTCGATCAAACGCCCTGCCGACAACACACCGATCCGGTCGCAGATCAGCATCAATTCACGCAGGTCACTGGAAACCACCACCAGCGCCTTGCCCTGACGCGTCAGTTCGCCGAGCAATGCATAGATATCGAATTTGGCTCCAACATCGATGCCCCGGGTCGGCTCATCGAAAAGCAGCACCGAGCAATCGCGCTCCAGCCAGCGACCAATGACGACTTTCTGCTGATTGCCGCCGGACAGCTCGGAGACCAATTGTGTCGGGCTCGAACTGCGGATGCGCATCGCGTCGATCTGACGCTTTGCCAAGGCGATTTCATCGCTGTTATTGACGACACCGCCACTGGAAATTTCCGGCATGTTGCCCAAGGCGATGTTGGCGCTGATCGACTGGCTGAGCAGCAGGCCCTCGCCCTTGCGGTCTTCGGTAATCAGGGCAATGCCGTTGTTCACTGCATCAACCGGGGAGCGCACGCTGACCACCCGTGCCGGCGAACCCAGCGCAATGGTGCCGCTGTCGGCCGTATCGGCGCCGAAAATCAGTCGCAGCAACTCTGTACGCCCGGCCCCGATCAGTCCGGAAATCCCGAAGATCTCGCCGGCACGCACTTCGAAGGAAACGTCGCGCACCTTGTCCGAGCGGGTGAGGCTCTTGACCGTCAGGGCTGGCGCACCAATCTTGCGTGGCCCCATGTCGATGTGTTCGCCCAGCTCGCGACCGACCATCAAGGTGACCAGCTGCTCACTGTTGTAATTGGCCATCGGCTCGACGCAGACCAGATTGCCGTCACGCAACACGGCAATGCGCTGCGCAACCCGGGCCAGCTCTTCGAGGCGGTGCGAGATATAAATGATCGCCACACCACGCGCCTGCAGGCGAGTGATCTGCTCGAAGAGCATTTCCACTTCACGGGCAGTGAGCATCGCGGTCGGTTCATCGAGAATCAGCACATGGCAATCGCCGATCAGGTTGCGTGCGATTTCGACCATCTGTTGATGGCCGATGCCCAACTCGCCGACCAGGGTGTCGGGGTCAATGGCATCGAGGCCAACCTGCGCCATGGCCTCGATCGCGGCTTTGCGCAATTGCTTGCGACTGATCCAGCCGCCATTGCTTGGCAGGTTGTCGAGAAACAGGTTTTCCGCCACCGACAGGGTCGGCAACAGATTGAGTTCTTGCATGACCATGCGTACGCCGAGCTCTTCGGCCTGGGTGCGGCTGCCCGGGCGGTAGTCCTTGCCCTGAAACTGCATCTGGCCCGTGGTCGGCGTGACCAGACCACCAATGATCTTGGACAGCGTGCTTTTACCGGCACCATTCTCGCCGGTCAGCGCCAGCACTTCACCGCGCATCAGCGTCAAGTCGATGCCTGTGAGCACCGGTTGCGCATAGGTCTTACCGATACCGCTGACCGAGAGGACAGCGTTCGGGGCGGAAACTGACATAAAAAACTCTCCATGCGCTCGCCCGGACGGACGAGCGCCGTTGTGTCGCCAGAGGACTTACTTGGTGACCAGCTCGACCGGCGTTTCGATCACGCCGTTGGCACCGCTGTCGACTTTTTCGCCCTTGAGGATTTTCAGCGCCGTCTCGATGCCGAACACCGCTTGCCTGGCAGCGAACTGATCGGCAGTCGCCAGCACGCGGCCATCCTTGAGCATCGGTTTGATGGCGTTGATATTGTCATAACCGACAACCTGTACCTGCCCCGCCTTGCCGGCAGCACGCACAGCAGAAACAGCGCCGACGGCCATGCTGTCGTTACCCGCCAGCAAGGCTTTCACGTCCGGGTATTCGCTGAGAATCGACGCGGCGACCTTGTTGCCCTTGTCGATTTCCCAGTCACCCGATTGCAACGAGACCACCTTGATCTGCGCCGCGTCCATCGCATCCTTGAAGCCGGCAGTGCGCTGCTGGGCGTTGGTAGTGGTGGACACGCCTTCGATGATGCCGACTTCGTCACCAGCCTTCAGTTGCTTGGCCAGATACTCGCCGACCAGACGTGCACCCTTGCGGTTGTCCGGGCCTACGAAGGGCACGCTGATGTTCTTGCTTTTGACAATTTGCGGATCGAGCTGGTTGTCGATGTTGATCACGGTGATACCGGCATCGACGGCTTTCTTGATCACCGGCACCATGGCTTTGGAATCGGAAGGCGCGATAACCAGCGCATTGACCTTCGCCAGAATCATCTGCTCGACGATGCGGGTCTGGCCGGCGGTATCGGTCTCGTCCTTGATGCCATTGGAGATCAGGTCGAAATCGGCGGAGTGTTCTTTCTGGTAGGCCTTGGCGCCGTCTTCCATGGTCAGGAAGAATTCGTTGGCCAGAGACTTCATGACCAGCGCGACTTTAGGTTTTTCCGGGGACTCGGCGAACGCCGAAGAGACAGGTAGTGCGGCGGCTGCGGCAGCCAGCATAGCGACAGCAAGAAGACGTCCAGCGAATGGCAGCTTCATGGGTTCACTCCGATCTTATGATTATTGTGAGCAACGCTCGCGCTGGCGTAAGCTTGATCGCTTGTTCCGGCCAATAGCGCACCGGAAAAGCCGCGCAAACGTTTGCGTAGACCGAACTATGCGAATCCCGCCGACATTTGTCAACAATCAGAAATCGTCATTTATTGTAGGGCGAATCTGCTGAGTCGCCCTTCACGGCTTACGCCGTAGTGCTGACCAGATTGCCGCTGGTGGAGTCCTTGGTCATTTCCTTGACCAGTGCCGCCGCCACTTGCATCAGCTCGCCGCTGGTTTGCGCGATCTGCCCCTGAACGGACATGACCGCCTGCGACTTGGCCTCCGGTGTCGGATAGCTCGCCGCCTGGGCCGCCGCCAGTTGCTGTTGCTGCTCCTGCAGTTGCTTCTGCAATTCCTGCATGCGCTTCAACAGCATTTTCACCGTGACGCTCAGGTTATCGCCGCTGTCGGCGCTGTCGGCCTGGCTGGCTTCTTGCGCGGGACCACCGGTTCTGACCTGATTGCTCGGTTCCTTTTCGACGCCCAGCGCCTCATCAGAGGCATCCGCCTCCGCTTTGTTCATCGCATTGATCGTCGCTGCGGTCTTACCGCCGATGGTGACTGAACCGGGATTTGAAAAGCCGATCGTCAGTGACATGTGAACTCCCTAAATAAGCGTTTCCTTGAACACCCATCGGCCTGCTGGCGGGTTTCTTTAGCAGAAAACCTGAAACCGGCCAGCCGTTTCGGTCGCCACGACCCGCGCCCTTTCGGTGAGCCGAACGCTAAAGCTTCCAATGTTCGGAAACCCGGATAGCCGACTGATCGCGAGTTTTGCTAATTCATAAATTATTGATATAAATCATGTAGTTAAACATTTCTCTAAAGCAAAGTACGGCTGGTACAGATCCTGCTCCCTAGCCTGTACCTCGGGCATCAGATCGACCCGGGGCGCATCTAGATGAACCTGCATCAGCACCGTCTCACTACTAGAGAGAAAAATAATGAAATCTGCTTTCAACACCTTGGTTCCGGGCGCTTTGGCCCTCCTCCTGCTCCTGCCTTCCGCCCTTCAGGCAAAAGAAGTCGAAACCCAGACCAAACTCGCCAACGTCGTGGTACTCGCCACTGGCGGCACCATTGCCGGCGCAGGTGCCAGCGCAGCCAACAGCGCCACCTACCAGGCGGCCAAGGTCGGTATTGAACAACTGATCGCCGGCATCCCCGAGCTGAACAAACTGGCGAACGTGCGCGGCGAACAAGTCATGCAGATCGCTTCGGAAAGCATCACCAACGACAACCTGCTGCAACTGGGTCGCCGCGTGTCCGAACTGGCCGACAGCAAAGACGTCGATGGCATCGTCATCACCCACGGCACCGATACCCTGGAAGAAACCGCGTACTTCCTGAACCTGGTGGAAAAAACCGACAAGCCGATCATCGTGGTTGGCTCGATGCGTCCGGGCACCGCCATGTCGGCGGACGGCATGCTCAACCTGTACAACGCCGTCGCCGTGGCCAGCAGCAAAGACGCGCGCGGCAAAGGCGTGCTGGTGACCATGAACGATGAGATCCAGTCCGGCCGCGACGTCAGCAAGATGATCAACATCAAGACCGAGGCGTTCAAAAGCCCTTGGGGTCCGCTGGGCATGGTGGTTGAAGGCAAATCCTACTGGTTCCGCTTGCCGGCCAAGCGTCACACGATGGATTCGGAATTCGACATCAAGAACATCAAGAGCCTGCCTGACGTAGAAATCGCCTATTCCTACGGCAACGTCGACGACACGGCCTACAAGGCTCTGGCCCAGGCCGGCGCCAAGGCCATCATCCACGCTGGCACCGGCAATGGTTCGGTGTCTTCGCGCGTAGTACCGAGCCTGCAAGCCTTGCGTAAAGACGGCGTGCAGATCATCCGTTCGTCCCACGTCAACGCCGGCGGCTTCGTCCTGCGCAACGCCGAACAGCCTGACGACAAGTACGACTGGGTGGTCGCTCACGACCTGAATCCACAAAAGGCTCGCATCCTGGCCATGGTCGCCCTGACCAAAACCAACGACAGCAAAGAGCTGCAACGGATGTTCTGGGAATACTGATTGCCCCTCGCCTGACCCTTTCCGGGCCGGGCAACCTGCTCACCACTCGCCGCGCGGCGGGTGGTGCAGCGACCTACGCTCAGCACGCCTTTTTCGCACAAAATAATCGACCAGACTTACACCAAAATCGGAAAAGCGCTGTCAGAGGATTTTCTTGAATTTTAAGCAGTTGCGAAAATGCTTACAGTTAAATACTGTATGCACGTACAGCTTAATAAGGATAACCTCGTGGCCACCTCTCCTGATGCTCCTGACGCTTACGAACGCATGGGCATGCGCGTTCAGAAAATCATCAATTCTCCTACTGCACAAAAAGCCAAAGCCGCTTTGATCTTCCGTCTGCCGGACGAGCCGATGGATGCCTGGGAACGGCTACTCGAGGAAATCGACGAGAACGACAACGTCACACTCGCCTATCGCGATGATGGCGGCGTGCAGATTTTTTGGGTTGTGCCGAAGGAAGATTGATTCAATGAGTGTCCGCTGTTTTGCTTTGCTGTTGCTGTTTATCGCGTGTGGCGCTCAAGCCGGCGCGCCCCGCACCTTTACCGAGGCCAAAAAGGCCGCCTGGAAACTCTACGCTCCGCAGTCCACGGAGTTTTATTGCGGGTGCAAATACACCGGCAACAAAGTCGATTTGAAAGCTTGCGGCTACGTGCCACGCAAGAATGCCAAGCGCGCTTCACGCATCGAGTGGGAGCACATCGTACCGGCATGGGAGTTCGGCCATCAGCGTCAATGCTGGCAATCGGGCGGACGCAAGAACTGCACCCGCTACGACCCGAGCTATCAGAAGGCCGAAGCCGACCTGCACAACCTGGTGCCAAGCATCGGCGAGGTCAACGGTGATCGCAGCAACTTCAGTTATGGCTGGCTTCCGGTGCAATCCGGGCAGTACGGCTCGTGTCTGACTCAAGTCGACTTCAAGGCCAAGAAGGTCATGCCGCGTCCGTCGATTCGCGGCATGATCGCGCGCACCTACTTCTACATGAGCAAGCAGTACGGCTTGCGCTTGTCGAAACAGGATCGACAGCTTTACGAGGCGTGGGACAAGACTTACCCGGTGCAAGACTGGGAGCGCCAGCGCAATCAGAGCGTGGCGTGCGTGATGGGACGCGGCAATGAGTTTGTCGGCCCGGTGAACCTGAAAGCCTGCGGCTGATTCTTCAGCGCAAAAGAAAAGGCCTCGAACGTGATGTTCGAGGCCTTTTTTGTTTTTAGCTGCCGGCCTTGTTGTAGCGCCAGTAGCCCATTAGATTGAGTGACTCGCGGGGGATACCGCATTCCTTGATCAGGTATTTGCGCAGGCGCATGACGGCAGCGCTTTCTCCGGCAATCCAGCCATAGAATCCTTCAGGGGCCGTGTTGGCGATCTCCCAGAGTATGTCTTCGTCGATATCGACTTCGGCAAGCTCAGCAGCTTGCCCGACCGAGGAGTCCTCTGCCGGCAGGAACGCCTGCTGCACTGCCTCTACCATCAACACCCCTGCTGCTACTTCTGGCGCCTGATCGCGAACCAGCCACTGCACCGAAAGCCCAGGCCAGTCCGGCACCGGGAGCATGTCTTGGACGCTATCCACTTCAAAGAACGCCTGAGTTCCGGGCGGCTCGGCCATGGCAGCCAACTCGTCAAGAATGCCCATGGCGGCCGGTAATGCCGTGGCATCCGCCACCAGCAGAACCTCCTTGAGCAGTTGCGGCGGTTTCCACTCGAACCCTCAGGCGTCCTGCGCGGAAAAACCGCTGTCGGGAGCGAGAATCTGCATCGATGCTCCCGGCTGAGCATGCAGCGCCCAGCGCGACGCGGGACCGGTCTCGCCATGCAGGACAAAGTCGATGTCGACCTCGCCTTGATCAGCGCGCAAATGACGAATGGTGTAAGTGCGCATTGCTGGTCGACGGTTCGCCAGCATCGAACGAAAACGCGCGTACCAGCCCTCCTCCTGTACGAGATTTGCGGGCGATCCATCTTCGGCGGGGAAGAACAATTTGACGCGCTGGTCCGGCGCCCAGGTGGCCATGACACCTAGTGAAGGGTCGGCGAGCGTGATCCGCATCATGTGCGGACTCACCAGCGTCTTACGGCGCAGAACCGCATTGAAAAGCGTATAGGGAGCGGCGGAGGCCATGCGGAGCTCCTTCGAGAATCGTGATTGACTCATATAAGACGAGTCGACTGCGATGTCCTTTAGGTCGCTCCGCTGAAAGTGCTGATTAAGGCGCGAGCGGATGCTCGACGATCACTGATTCGACGTTCTGCTTCTTGGCCTTCACCAATGCTGCATCCACCTCGACCTTGCGAGCTTGCGCGTCGGCCTGGGAGTTGAACGGGCCAATCAGGATCCGCGTCTTGCCGCTGCTGTCCTTGATGACGGTCGGCACAAACGCATGCTCAATCAACCAGCCGCTCAGGTCACTGACAGCCTGGGGCGTTTCGCCACGCACTTCGAGATCCCACTGGGGAGCGGATACCGACGAAGGCGCGGCGACGGTTGTTTTCGGCTTTTGCACGTCTACACTTTTGCCTTCACCACATCCTGCCAATGCCAGTGCCGCGACCATCCAGACCAATTTGCGCACAACGCTTTCCTCGAAAATCTCAAAGCGGCGATCTTAACATTCATAAATACTTCGCGAGGCCCGCAAAATGGGCACGAAACAACGAGATTGATGATTACAGCCTCTGTATAGTTACGCCCTGGGAATTAATGCAGCATCTGCGCGTCAGAAAGAGGCACCCAAACCGTGAGACTTCGCACTAATCTATACATAACACCGACCTCTGCACTGTCTGAATCAGGTGCCCTACAAAGCAATCAAGGAGAAGACCATGCTGATACTCACCCGCAAAGTCGGTGAAAGCATAAACATTGGTGATGACATCACCATCACCATTCTGGGCGTAAGCGGCCAACAGGTTCGCATCGGCATCAACGCTCCGAAAAACGTTGCGGTGCATCGCGAAGAGATTTATCAGCGTATCCAGGCTGGCCTGACCGCTCCGGACAAGCCACAGACGCCCTGAGCCTCATCGCAGTCAGTAGCCAGTTTGTTTGCTCCCGCATGACGACTGGCTAGAGATGTATGCGCCGTTTTTCCACTCTCCTTCTCGTTGGTCACGGCGCCTGACACACCCTCCCCCTGCTTACACCCGCTCTGGCTGTTTCCGTCGATATTACCTGCCATTCGAATGCCTGGCTGTCGGACGTTTCTGATAGAGAGCAGGAAATTACGTCACGCTAGCCAAATGTCACCCCACGCGCCATCCCCGTAGCCGCCACGATCATCAACACCAGCAATAACGCCTCGACATGACTGAACCGTGCGTACAGCTTCGCACGCCCCCTATCGATAGCCGTCCCGCGCGCTGACGCAATTCGCCATTTGATCAACGTGACCATTGGCGCAAGCTCGATAAGCAGAATCAGTACGAACAAAGTCATCTTCAGATGAAACAACGGCTGGTGCAGGTAATAGTCGGTGCCTTTTTCATACCCGCCAAAAGCACGCATTGCGCCCGTGACCAACAGAATCAGCGCTGAAATCCCCCAAAGGTTGTCCGCAAGCAAAACCCGCCGGACATCACCTGCCCCGGCCGCCAGGGTACGCAACGCCGCACCTCGGGTCAGCACAGCCCAGAAGCCCAACGCAAACGCCAATAGATGAATCGCCGCAAGAAACCAATGAAAAAGCATGGACGCACTCCTGTCAGGCCGAGTTGAGAACCAGCCAGACAGTAGTAGTCGAAAAGAGTGGAATCCGCTTTTCGGATTAAACGCGAGAGACGCCTTCGCAAAGCGGGAAAACAGGCAAACCCAAATCGCAGGCAAAAAAAATCCCAAGCAGCTGATGGAAGCTTGGGATTTAAAAATGCATAAACCGTGGTGGTGAACGCGGGGCGAATGTTACTGAAGTTCACCAACAGCAACAACATTTTTTTGATAACCGGTCGGTTAAAAATGCCGGTAACCCCTTCAATATCCACACTTTTTCGACGGATCCAAAAACAGACGGAAAATCATATAAGCGGGATGTGTTATTTCGAAACACGCTAAGCGTTTACGGTAACGAAAGAGGCAAAGGTATTGAGAGGAGCGTCTGGAACTAGGTTTTGATAAATCGCAGACAACAAAAAAGGGCTCACCTTTCGGTGAGCCCTTCCAGACCGCCCAGCAGAGCGGATTTTGTTTGGTAGGCGCGATTGGACTCGAACCAACGACCCCCACCATGTCAAGGTGGTGCTCTAACCAACTGAGCTACGTGCCTGCTGTGAGGCGGCATTCTACGGAATTCCGGAGGGGTGTCAACACCTTTTTTTCACCTAACCCTATGAATATGCAAAATATTTAATTTCGGGCCAGTGAAGAAGATTTTTCCGGTGGCTGGCGGAGGTTTTTCAACTCGGGTAGCATCGGCGCACTCGTAAAATATATTAAACAGAGGCTGCAGGATGGCGAACACCCCTTACCCAGAGTCTTATTACGCTGCGTCGGCCAACGCCGTACCGCCACGTCCGGCCTTGCAAGATGATGTGGAGACGGATGTCTGTGTGATCGGCGCCGGGTACACCGGGCTGTCGTCGGCGCTGTTCCTGCTGGAGAACGGTTTTCGGGTTACGGTTCTGGAGGCGGCCAAGGTTGGATTTGGCGCCTCGGGACGTAATGGCGGGCAGATCGTCAACAGCTATAGCCGTGACATCGACGTCATCGAACGCACCGTCGGCCCCAAGCAGGCGCAACTGCTCGGGCAGATGGCCTTCGAGGGCGGCCGGATCATTCGCGAGCGCGTCGCCAAATACGATATCCAGTGCGACCTGAAGGACGGCGGCGTATTCGCCGCCCTCTCCGCCAAGCAGATGGGTCACCTTGAGTCGCAGAGGCGCCTGTGGGAGCGCTTCGGCCATACCCAACTGGAACTGCTCGACCAGCGCCGTATTCGCGAAGTGGTGGCGTGTGATCAATATGTTGGCGGCATGCTCGACATGAGCGGCGGCCACATTCATCCGCTGAACCTGGCGCTCGGCGAAGCCGCGGCGGTCGAGTCCCTCGGCGGCACGATCTATGAGCAATCGCCAGCCGTGCGCATCGAGCGTGGCGCCAACCCGGTGGTGCACACGCCCCAAGGCAAGGTCAGGGCCAAATTCATCATCGTCGCTGGCAACGCTTACCTCGGCAACCTGGTGCCGGAGCTGGCGGCGAAATCGATGCCGTGCGGCACCCAGGTGATCACCACCGAACCGCTGGGCGATGAGCTGGCGAAAACTCTGTTGCCGCAAGACTACTGCGTCGAAGACTGCAATTACCTGCTCGACTACTACCGACTGACCGGCGACAAGCGCCTGATCTTCGGTGGTGGTGTGGTTTACGGCGCGCGGGATCCGGCGAACATCGAAGCGATCATCCGCCCGAAAATGCTCAAGGCCTTCCCGCAACTGAAGGACGTGAAGATCGACTACGCCTGGACGGGCAATTTCCTGTTGACCCTGTCGCGTCTGCCGCAGGTTGGGCGATTGGGCGACAACATCTATTACTCGCAAGGTTGCAGCGGCCACGGCGTGACCTACACGCACCTGGCCGGCAAGGTGCTGGCCGAGGCATTGCGTGGTCAGGCTGAGCGTTTTGATGCGTTTGCCGATTTGCCGCACTACCCGTTCCCGGGCGGGCAGATGTTGCGCACGCCGTTTGCGGCGCTGGGTGCGTGGTATTACGGACTGCGTGACAAACTGGGTTTCTGATCAGTTTTCTTGACTGACAAACAACTGTGGCGAGGGAGCTTGCTCCCGCCGGGTCACGCAGCGACCCCTCTTTCATCCAGGAAAGAAGGCCTGCTGCGCAGTCCAGCGGGAGCAAGTTCCCTCGCCACAAATATTTGCAAAATTCAGATCAGAGCTGGTCTCGGGCGATCCCGCTACGAATCCGCAAGATATCCGCCAGTACCGCCAAGGCGATTTCGGCCGGCGTCTTGCTGCCCAGGTTCAAGCCGATCGGCGCATGAATCCGCGCCAGTTCAACCTCCCCCAGCCCACCAATCCTGCGCAGGCGCTCGAAGCGTTTCTGTGAGGTCTGCTGCGAGCCCATGACGCCGATGTAAAACGCCTCGGTGCGCACCGCTTCCATCATTGCCAGATCGTCGATGCGCGGATCGTGAGTCAACGCCACCACGGCGGTATCGCGATGACAACCGCCATCGGCGATGAACACCGATGGCAATTGCCGACGAATCTCCACACCATCCAGCACCGCGCCTTCGAGCACTTCATCACGCGGATCACAGAGAATCACCTCGAAACCCAGACCTACCGCGAACTCGGCACAGGCCTGCGCCACACTGGAGTAACCCGCCAACAGCAAGCGCTGGGCGGCACCCACGCGAATCCGCACCCGATCAATCTCGCGCTCGATGCGCGCGCCCTGCTCGCGATCAGCGAACAGACTGCGCGCACCACTGGCCAGATCGACTTCGCGAATCAAGCGACGTTGGCCGAGCAACGCCGATTCGAGTTCACGCAGATGCGCCTGCACCTCGCAACCGGCGTCAAATTTCTCAACCAGTACATCGAGAATGCCGCCACAGGGCAGGCTGACGCGCGAACGCGGATCATCACCTTCGCCGTAGCGCACCACGTTGACCGCATCGAGAAACGCACCTTCAGCCACGCGCTCGAGAAAATCTTCCTCGACACAACCACCGGACAGCGACCCGATCCACAGGCCTGCATCGTTCACTGCCAGCAACGAACCCGGCGCGCGGGGCGCCGAGCCGTAGGTAGTCAACACGGTGCACAGCCAGATGCGCTGCCCCGACACCGACCACTCCAGCGCCCGCCGTATAACCTGTAGATCGAGATGCTGCATGTCAGTGCGCCTTGTGCTCGACGGCCGGAGCGTCAGCCTGCAGTTTCTGCACGTCGCTCACCGCCAGCTCCGCCGATTGACCGCCCCAGCCTTGACGCAGGTAGTTCAGCAGATCGGTCAGTTGCTCAGCACTGAGTTTGTCGGCGAAACCCGGCATCGGCTGCATGTGTTCGAACCCGGCGAATTTCTGTTCACCGATACCGTCCTCGATCACCCGCACCAGGTTGCGCGGATCCTCCAGACGCAGCGTGGTGTTGCCGCGCATGGCTACGGCGATGTGCGGTTTGCCTTCGCCACCGGCAGCGTGGCAACCGGCGCAGACGTTCAGATATTCCTGACGGCCGCGTTGCGCACTGGCACTGAGCTTTTCCACTGGCACTTCGCTCAGCTCTTTTGCCGCTGGTGGCTTGTCGCCAAGCAGGAAGGTCGCCATCGCCGCCAGATCCTGATCGTTCAGGCCCTGAGTGCTGTTGTGGAACACCGGAAACATCTCGTTGAACATCGTGCCCTGCGCGCTCATGCCGTGCTTGAGGAACGTGCCGAGGTCCTGCTGATTCCAGCCGCGCGCCGCCAGATCGGTGGCGAGCAGACTCGGTGCCAGATACCCGTTGAGGATGCCGCCGGTCAGGCGCTTGTCCAGTTGCATCGCGCCCGGCAGACCGCGAGGTGTGTGGCATTCGCCGCAGTGACCGAGCACTTCGACCATGTACTGGCCGCGCTTCCAGGCCTCGCTTTTGCCTTCGGCCGGCTCCAGCTTCAGAGCTTTGCCGTACATCATGTTCCAGGCGATCAGGCCCGGACGCACGTTGAACGGAAAGCTCAAACTGGTGACCGGCGCGGCGCGCTCGATCGGCTCGATGGTTTTCAGGTACGCATGAATCGCATCCGAATCTTCCCGAGGCATCAGGTGATACGAGGTGTACGGCATCGCCGGGTACAGATTGGCGCCGTCACGACGCTTGCCCTCGGTCAGCGCAGCGAAGAACTCGTCATCGCTGTACTGGCCGATGCCGTGCTCTTTGCTCGGGGTGATGTTGGTGCCGTAGATCGTGCCGAACGGCGACACGATCGGCAGCCCGCCGGCAAACGGCGCGCCGCCCGGTGCGGTGTGGCACGCCATGCAGTCGGCCGCGCGGGCGAGGTATTCGCCGCGCTTGACCTGATCGTCGGCGTGGGCCGACAACAGCGGCGCAGCCAGCCCGACCGCCAGGGTCAGGCGGGTCAGTAGATGCTTCATGCTCAACCCTCCTTGACCAGGCCGAGATCGGTCAGCACGTTGCGGGTGGCGTTGTAGTAACGCACGTACCCGGTGCAACGGCAGACGTGATGGCCAAGGCTGTCCTCGATGACCTGTTCCAGTTTGCTTTTGGCGATCGGCTGGCGCTGCAGCTTCTCCACCAGCACCGTCGCGGCGTTGACGAAGCCCGGTGCGCAGTAGCTGCACTGGAAGGCGAATTCGTCGACGAAGCGCTGCTGGATCGGGTTCAGCTCAGTAACCTGACCGCTCTCATCGCGCTTGGCGTGGGCTTCGATGGTGCGCACTTTCTTGCCCTCGAAGTAATGCGCGCCGGTGATGCAGGTGCGCACTTCTTCGCTGGTGCCGTCCGGGTTGTCGACGATCACCACGCAGGCGCGGCAGATGCCCTGGCCGCAGCCCAGGCGCGAGCCGGTGAGGTTCTTGTATTCGTGCAGATAGTCGATCATCGGCAGGTCATCAGGGATGTCCACCGGGCCGACGGATTGACCATTGAGGGTCAGTTGAAGCGGACGGTTAGCCATTGAGGGCCTCCTTGATGCGCGCAGCAGTGATTGGCAGATCGCGAACACGTTTACCGATGGCGTGCGCCACGGCGTTACCGATGGCACCGACCACCGGGATCATCACCACTTCGGCGATGCCTTTGGACGGATCGCTTGGTGACAGCGGTGGCAGAATTTCCGCGGTCTGCTTCCACACCGCCACGTGCCGGGCCATCGGCAGGCGATAACGGTTGAAGTTCCAGTCACCCTCCCCCGGCCCTCCTTCGTACAGCGGCATCTCTTCCATCAGCGCGTGACCGATGCCCATGGCGATCCCGCCTTCGAGCTGACCCTTGACCAGTTCTTCGACCAGCACCCGACCGCACTCGACCCACGAATGGTGGTTGAGCACTTCGACTTCCGCCGAGCCTTTGTTGACCTTCAGTTCCACCAGCGTCGCGACCGGGCTGTAGTAAGTCACCGCGGCGTTGTTCAACTGGACAACCGGGTAGTTGATGTTCTGGCGATCCAGCAGGTGGAAACCTGCAGTGCTCATCAGCGCTTTCTTCGCCTTCGGCGCACCATCGCCGTACTTCACCGCCAGACCGTCGAGCGGCAGACGCTCGCGCACGCCGTCGATGCTGTATTCGGCTTCAGCCCAGCTCCAGCGGTTGAACGCGTGAACGGTGGCGCCGGTGACCAGACCACGTTCGTGAGCGCGCTTGGCCAGCTCTTCAAAAGTCAGTGGCTGCATACCGTTGGCAGTGAGCTTGCCGTCGACCCAATGCGCATCTTCACGACGCACCACGTAAGGGTTGGCTTGACCGCCGTAAGGGCCCTGACGCCAGATTTCCATGGCCGCCGGCCACAAGCCGTTGTTGAACAGCACGCGCGCCGCTTCACGGGTGGCGTGACTGAAGTAGTAGGCCGAGTTGGTGGCGGACGAAGCGGAGGCCAGCTTGCCGACCCAACGCGGGTTGCGCAGCAGATTGTCCTGCTCGGCCTGGCTCATGATGTAAGGGTTGCCGCTGGTGATCAGTTGCATTTCCTTCCATTCGGTTTCGCCGGTCTTCACGTCATGCGCCGGGCTACCGAGGAAATCGGCGACGACCAGTGCTTGCGAAGTGGACATGCCGGTGCCTATTTCGATACCGATGTGGCGCAGGGTGATGCGCCCTTCAGCGGTGAATTCGATGCTGGCCATCGGCGCTTCGGAACCGGTGCCGAAGTCTTTCTGGCAAATGGCAAAACCGACGCCATACCAGTTGTCCGGATCGGCGGCTTCGCGCTGTTTCTTGATCGCGTCGCGGTTTTTCCAGACTTCGTGCACCGAGGCCTTGTCGAGAATTTCGTGCAGACGCAAAGCACCCGCCGGGATCGCACCCTGAGTGTTTTTCATGCCGGAACGCAAGGCGTTCTTGCGGCGCAGATCAATCGCGTCAACACCAAGGCGATTGGCGATTTCGTCGACCATCATTTCGGTCGAGGCCATGCTTTGCAGAGTGCCGTAACCGCGCATCGAACCCGCTTCAACGCCACGGGAGTGGTAAGCGGTGACCTGCAGATCGTTCTGCGGCATGTAGTAGATCGACTGCGCCGCCGTGGCACCCACCGCAGCCACCGACGGGCTGTAGTTGATGCGACCGCCGCCATCGACGCTCATTTCTGCGCGGAAAATCTTGAAGCTGTAGTCGTTCTTGTCCACCGCCAGTTGGTAGCGGATATCGAACGGGTGGCGCTTGATGCCGCTCTGGAACTGCTCGTAGCGGTCGTTAGCCAGACGGATCGGCACACCGGCGCCATACAGTGCAGCGAGGGCCGCGTAGTAGACGAAGATGTTGTGGTCTTTGGAACCGTAGCCCACGGTGTAACCCGGGTGCATGTTCAGGTTGTCCAGGCCGAAGCGCGACGGCGCGATCATTTTCGCGGTCTCGGTCGCCGCTTCCAGCGGGCACTGGGTGGCGACCACGAAGTGCAGGGTCTTGGTTTTCGGGTCGTACCAGCCGTTGCCGTTGTCCGGCTCCATGGCGGCCGGTTCGATCGACGGGGTCTTGTAGCGCTCATCGAACACCAGCCAGTTCTCCGGCGGCGTGTCGATCTGCTGCTTCATGCGATCGGCATAGAACAGACCGCGCTCGGTCAGGTTGCCGTGCAGGTTCGGCTGGGAATTCCACACCGGACGCCGGTTTTTCAGCATCGGGAACAGGATCGAGTCCTTCAGGCTGGCGAATTCGTCTTCGTCGGCCGAGGTCGCGCCACCCACGCGCACGTAGCGGAAGCTGCCATAGGGGTCGCCTTCGTAGTACGGCACTTGTGCACCGTAACGAATCGCCTTGTCGTTGAATTTGAGTTTGTTCTTGGCCTGGCGGAAACGCTCGAAGTCGTTCCAGATCAGGATCGCTACCGGGTGGCCGATGAACATCGGCACTTTGCCTTCCGGCAGCAAGGGGTTCGGCGCGTGCTCTTCGGGGAAGACGATACCGTCCTTGTCCAGGTCAGCTGCGGTGACGATGCGGTCAGGCTGCAAGTCGGCACCGAGCCACGACAGATCGTAGCCGGCGTAGATACGGTCGGCCTTGATGGTTTTCAGCAGCATGGCGTGGCCTTGCTGTTCAGGCCAGCCCGGCATGTCCTTGGAGCGAATGTCGCGGGCAAAGACTTTGCTGCCGCAGACCTTGGACAGGGCATCGTTACGTTGGCGTGCCTTGCCGTTGTTGCCGAGCCACTTCTCGGACGGCACGGTTACGCTGTTTTCCATCAAGGCAGCCAGCGCCTGACTGCTGAGCGGCGTGAGCGTGACGCTCACACCCGCCACCAGCCCGCCCTGAAGGAACGAGCGCCGGGATATATCACGGTTGGACATGGATCATCCTCTGGGCGGTTATGTGTCCGCCCTTCTGGTTATCTACTGGGAATCTCGAGTCTTGCAGAAGCCCTTTTTGGCTAAACAAAGGGCGTGTTGACAGTGCAAAGCTGACCGAAAGGTTAACTTTAAAGGTTTCTGGGCTCGCAGCAAACAACCAGTTACAAAAATTTGACTAAAGAATCAAAAAATCAATGCGACGTGGCACCGCATGGCGTCAATCGACCACCCGCCATCTACATGCAACTCCCCCTTCCATGTAGGAGCTGTCGAGTGAAACGAGGCTGCGATCTTTTGATCCTGCTTCTACGATCAAAATCAAAAGATCGCAGCGTGCTGCAGCTCCTACGGGGATTTGTGCAGGGCTGGGTAATGAAGGGAGAGAGGGTCAAATTTCAGACACAAAAAACCCCGGTCTTTCGACCAGGGTCTTTGCTATCGATTCCGAACCAACCAGCGGTTGCTTTCGGTGTTTCAAGGCGTTCAGTGGTCCTTGAAACAGATATGGCGCAGCGGACGGGACTCGAACCCGCGACCCCCGGCGTGACAGGCCGGTATTCTAACCGACTGAACTACCGCTGCGTATCGCTTTGAGCTTGCGCTCAAGTAACTCGTTTTGATTGAAAGCTTCGGTGCTTTGCAATCGCGAACCAGACATTGCCTGACTCGTAAAATATGGCGCAGCGGACGGGACTCGAACCCGCGACCCCCGGCGTGACAGGCCGGTATTCTAACCGACTGAACTACCGCTGCGCGTCGGTGCAGGCACTTTCAGCCTACGCTCTTGCTTTCGCAAGTCTCTCGGGGAGTGGTGGGTGATGACGGGATCGAACCGCCGACATTCTGCTTGTAAGGCAGACGCTCTCCCAGCTGAGCTAATCACCCGTTTGCATCTCCGAGGCCGCGAAATTTACGCAGGTAGCGAACCTAAGTCAATAGCAGGATTGAAGTTTTTCTGAAAAAGACAAAATTGAGTCATCCCCGCGACACCGCTTTCGCGAGCAAGCCCGCTCCCACAGGGAAATGCATTCCAAATGTGGGAGCGGGCTTGCCCGCGAAGACGTCAGTTCATTCAACGCAAATTCAGAAGAAAAAGGTGATCTACTCGCTATAGATCATCTTTTTCGTCATGCCACCATCCACGACGAATTCCTGCCCGGTCACAAACCCGGCATTGCGCGACAGCAGCCACGCCACCATCGCCGCGACGTCCTCGACCGTCCCTACCCTGCCCGCCGGATGCTGCGCATGATCGGCATCGGCCAATGGCTCGGCACGTCGCGCAGAAGGATCCCGTGCATCGATCCAGCCCGGGCTGACCGCATTGACCCGAATCTCCGGCCCAAGGCTGATCGCCAGCGCATGCGTGAGCGCCAACAAACCACCCTTGCTCGCCGCATACGCCTCGGAATCGGCCTCCGATTGCCGAGCACGGGTCGAGGCCAGATTGACGATCGAACCGTTGTGCGCGCGCAGATACGGCGCACAGTGCTTGGCCAGCAGCATCGGCCCGCTGAGGTTCACCGCCAGGACCCGATTCCAGTACGCCAGATCGAGACTTTCCAGCGTGATGTTGTGCGGATCGGCCACCGCCGCGTTGCACACCAGCGCATCGAGGCGACCGAACTGCCCCAACACCTCGGCGACACCCAGCGCGACCTGCCCCTCATCCGCAACGTCCATGGCAATGAACCAGGCATTTTCGCCCAGCACCTTCGCCACTTTCGAACCGCGCACACGATCAAGATCGGTCAGCACCACTTGCCAGCCTTCGCTGATCAACCAGGCCGCGATGCCCAGACCGATGCCGCGCGCAGCACCGGTGACCAGCGCCACGCGGCCATGGGTGCCAGCGGTCGGAGTAGACAACTCGATCACAACGCCGCCAGACCGCGCAGCAGATCGGCCTGCAGGTCCGCCACGTCTTCCAGGCCGACCGCGATGCGGATCAGGCTGTCACGAATCCCTGCTGCTTCCCGCTCCTGCGGCGCCAGACGGCCATGGGAGGTGGTGCTCGGGTGTGTGATGGTGGTTTTGCTGTCACCGAGGTTGGCAGTGATCGAAATCAAGCGGGTGGCGTCGATAAAGCGCCACGCGCCCTCTTTGCCGCCCTTGACCTCAAAACTCACCACCGCACCGAAGCCTTTCTGCTGACGCTGGGCCAGTTCGTGCTGTGGATGACTCTTGAGACCGGCGTAATGGACTTTCTCGATGCCGTCCTGCTGCTCCAGCCACTCAGCCAGTTGCTGAGCGTTGGCGCAGTGCGCCTTCATCCGCAGGTTGAGGGTTTCCAGACCTTTGAGGAAGATCCACGCGTTGAACGGGCTCAGGGTTGGCCCGGCGGTGCGCAGGAAGCCGACGACTTCTTTCATCTGCTCACTGCGACCGGCCACTACACCGCCCATGCAACGGCCCTGGCCGTCGATGAACTTGGTTGCCGAGTGCACGACGATGTCCGCACCCATTTTCAGCGGCTGCTGCAGCGCAGGCGTGCAGAAGCAGTTGTCGACCACCAGCATCGCGCCTTTGGCGTGAGCAATTTCTGCCAGCGCGGTGATGTCGACCAGCTCGGCCAGTGGGTTGGACGGCGACTCGACGAACAGCAGCCTGGTGTTCGGCTTGATCGCCGCGTCCCACGCCGAAAGATCAGCCAATGGCACGTAATCGACTTGCACGCCGAAACGCTTGAAGTACTTCTCGAACAGGCTGATGGTCGAACCGAACACGCTGCGCGACACCAGCACGTGATCGCCGGCGCTGCACAGGCTCATCACCACCGCCATGATCGCGGCCATACCTGTTGCGGTGGCAACGGCCTGCTCGGCGCTTTCCAGCGCGGCAATACGCTCTTCGAACGCGCGCACGGTCGGATTGGTGTAGCGCGAGTAAACGTTGCCCGGCACTTCCCCGGCAAACCGCGCAGCCGCGTCGGCGGCGGTGCGGAACACGTAGCTGGAAGTGAAGAACATCGGATCACCGTGCTCACCTTCCGGCGTACGGTGCTGACCGGCACGTACGGCCAGGGTATCGAACGCTACGCCTTCGAGGTCGCTGTCCAGCCGACCGGCATCCCATTCCTGACTCATGCTGTCACTCCTTGCCCTGTTCACGAAAATTAAAAGTCAGATACAAAACCGGCCCCTCAGGGCCGGTAGAAACTCAGTTGTTGTACAGATCGATGATCGCACTGACCGCCTGGGTCTTGACCTTGGAGGCATCGTTGCGTGCCTGCTCGATCTTGTTCAGGTAAGCCTCGTCGACGTCGCCAGTGACGTACTTGCCGTCGAACACCGCGCAATCGAAGTGTTCGATCTTGATCTTGCCGCCACCGACCGCTTCGATCAAGTCAGGCAGGTCCTGATAGATCAGCCAGTCCGCGCCGATCAGATCCGCCACATCCTGAGTCGAACGATTGTGTGCAATCAGTTCGTGAGCGCTCGGCATGTCGATACCGTAAACGTTCGGGAAGCGCACGGCCGGAGCCGCTGAGCAGAAGTAGACGTTTTTCGCGCCGGCTTCGCGAGCCATCTGGATGATCTGCTTGCAGGTGGTGCCGCGCACGATCGAGTCGTCGACCAGCATCACGTTTTTGCCGCGGAATTCCAGTTCGATGGCGTTGAGCTTCTGGCGAACCGACTTCTTGCGCGCCGCCTGGCCCGGCATGATGAAGGTCCGGCCGATGTAACGGTTCTTGACGAAGCCTTCGCGGAATTTCACGCCCAGGTGGTTCGCCAGTTCCAGCGCAGCGGTGCGGCTGGTGTCCGGAATCGGGATGACCACGTCGATGTCGTGCTCCGGACGCTCGCGCAGGATCTTCTCGGCGAGCTTCTCGCCCATGCGCAGACGCGCCTTGTAAACCGACACGCCGTCGATGATCGAATCCGGACGCGCCAGGTAGACGTGTTCGAAAATGCACGGGGTCAGCGACGGGTTGGTTGCGCACTGACGGGTGTGCAGCTTGCCGTCTTCGGTGATGTAGACCGCTTCACCCGGGGCCAGGTCGCGAATCAGGGTGAACCCGAGCACGTCCAGCGAGACGCTTTCGGAAGCGATCATGTACTCGACGCCTTCGTCGGTGTGACGCTGGCCGAACACGATCGGACGAATGCCGTGCGGGTCACGGAAACCAACGATGCCGTAACCGGTGACCATCGCCACCACCGCGTAACCGCCGACACAACGGTTGTGCACGTCGGTCACGGCGGCAAACACGTCTTCTTCGGTCGGCTGCAGCTTGCCGCGCTGGGCCAGCTCATGGGCGAACACGTTGAGCAGCACTTCCGAGTCGGAACTGGTGTTGACGTGGCGCAGATCGGATTCGTAGATCTCCTTGGCCAACTGTTCAACGTTGGTCAGGTTGCCGTTGTGCGCCAGGGTGATGCCGTAAGGCGAGTTGACGTAAAACGGCTGCGCTTCGGCCGAGGTCGAGCTGCCGGCGGTCGGATAACGGACGTGGCCGATACCCATGTGGCCGACCAGGCGTTGCATGTGACGCTGCTGAAACACGTCACGCACCAGACCATTGTCCTTGCGCAGGAACAACCGGCCATCATGGCT
>NZ_QAIK01000145.1:78999-80258 GCF_003061005.1 Pseudomonas sp. HMWF021
AGCACGGTTAGCGCGTCATACAGCGCCTGATTGACGTTCGACTTACCGACGATACCGACGATGCCACACATGCGACGCAACCCCTACTTAATGGATCTGAACTGAACAACACTCACTGTGGCGTTTTGGCCGACGGCAAGAGTTGCTCCTTGAACGGAATATCAGCGGGTACGCTGATTCCGCTGGCAAGCCACTGACTGCTCCACCCGAGAATCAGGTTTTTGGACCAGTCGGCGACCAATAGAAACTTTGGCACGAGCTGTGATTCTTTCCACCACCCGTCCTGCTGTACCGGCCCCAGGCTCAACAGCCCGACTGCCACGACCACCAGCAACACGCCACGCGCCGCGCCGAAGGCCATGCCCAGGAATCGGTCGGTGCCGGACAACCCGGTCACGCGCACCAACTCGCCGATAAGATAATTGATCATTGCGCCCACGATCAGTGTGGCGACAAACATGATGGCACAGCCCGCGATCACGCGAGCCGATGGGGTTTCGATGTATCCGGCGAGGTACTCGGACAGTGAGCCACCGAACATCCAGGCAACGGCTCCTGCGATGATCCAGGTCACCAGCGATAATGCTTCCTTGACGAAGCCGCGGCTCAAACTGATCAAAGCGGAGATGGCGATGATTGCAACGATCGCCCAGTCAACCAGGGTAAATGGCACAGTGCAGCCTACAGACGGATAAGGCGGCGCATTTTAGCAGAGCGCACCGCTGTCGGTAAGCTGCGATTGTCAGTGCATTTCAATCCGGGCGATAGTTTTTAGCCACGCTCAGGCTGAAAACGCACGACAAACCCCTTGAGGTTCTGCTGGCGGCTCAAGACATCACGCAAACGATCGGCCTCGGCACGCTCGATCAGCGGACCGACAAACACCCGGTTCTTGCCGTCGGCGGAACGGATATAGGCGTTATAGCCCTGACTGCGCAGGGTTTTCTGCAGGCTTTCGGCGCTGGCACGACTCGACAGGCTGGCCAGTTGCACCGACCAGCTGACCGACAGGCCGTTGGCATCGACACGACTTTGCGTGGTGTCAGGCTTGGTTGGGGCCGCCGCGATCGGCTGAGCCGGTGCGGTTGTCGGCTTGGCCGCTGGCGCCGGTGCTGGAGCAACCGGTTTGGCGACAGGAGCAGGCGCTGGAGCCGGTGCAATCGGCATCTCCGGCGCCGATCGCTCGGCCACCTCGTCATCACTCGGCACCGGCTCTTGCGGCAGCGTTTGCGGCTCGGGCACGGCGACCGGTTCAAGTT
>NZ_QAIK01000145.1:80271-80908 GCF_003061005.1 Pseudomonas sp. HMWF021
ATTTGCTGCTTCCTCCGTGGAGCGCCGGGCCAGCCATTCAAGGGCCTCGGCGACACAATAAAATGATCCGAACAACAGAATCTCGTCGTCGCTGGTGGCCGCTGCGCACTGCCCTTCCAGCGCCGCCGCGACACTGCCATAAGACGTGACGGAGGCGCCAAGGTTCTGCAGTGCCGCATGTAACTCAGCGACCGGACGTGCGCGCGGCGAATCCAGCGGCGCTACCGCCCAGTGCTGGACACTAGCATTCAATTCGCCGACAACACCATCCAGATCCTTGTCCGCCAACAAGCCGAACACCGCCAGGCGCTTGCCCGCCGGCGGCCGACTGGCCAGACGCCGCGCCAGATACTGCGCGGCGTGCGGGTTATGCCCTACGTCCAGCAGCAGGTTCAGGCGCTTGCCGTTGAACTCGAACGAACGGCGATCCAGACGCCCGACCACGCGAGCGGCCTGCAAGGCAGCAACAATTTGCGACCGATTCCACGGCAAACCGAACAGCAGATACGCCTGCAATGCCAGCGCAGCGTTTTCCATCGGCAGGTCGAGCAGCGGCAAATCATGCAGCTCGACAGGCTGACCTTGCGCGTCAGTGCCGCGCCATTGCCAGTTGTGATCGGTGATTCCCAGATCGAAG
>NZ_QAIK01000145.1:80918-93810 GCF_003061005.1 Pseudomonas sp. HMWF021
GATCGCCGCACAAGGCAGGCTTGCCCTGACGGAAAATCCCGGCCTTTTCGAAAGCCACGGACTCGCGGGTATTGCCCAGGTATTCAGCATGATCGACACCAATGCTGGTAACCAGCGCGATGTCGGCATCCACCACATTGACCGTGTCCAGACGCCCGCCCAGACCGACTTCCAGCACCACAGCGTCAAGTTTCGCCTGCTGAAACAGCCAGAACGCCGCCAGGGTGCCCATTTCGAAGTAAGTCAGGGACGTGTCGCCACGCCCGGCCTCGACCGCCGCGAAGGCTTCGCACAGTTGCGCATCAGTGGCCTCGACGCCATTGAGCTGCACCCGCTCGTTGTAACGCAGCAGGTGCGGAGAATTGTAGACACCCACGCTCAGGCCCTGCGCCCGCAGCAATGATGCCACGAAAGCGCAGGTCGAACCCTTGCCGTTGGTGCCGGTGACCGTAATCACCCGAGGCGCCGGCTGGCCCAGTCCCATGCGGGACGCTACCTGTTGCGAACGCTCCAGCCCCATGTCGATGGCCGATGGATGCAACTGTTCAAGGTAGGCGAGCCACTCGCCAAGGGTACGCTCGGTCATACGTTGGCAGGCACCGGTGGAACGACGATTGGCTCGACAGGAGCGGCGACGTAGGTCGGTGTCGGCTGGCCGGTCAGTTGTGCCAGCAGGTTGCCCAGGCGTGGACGCAATTCACGACGATCAATGATCAGGTCGATCGCGCCATGCTCCAGCAGGAATTCGCTGCGCTGGAAACCTTCCGGCAGTTTTTCCCGCACGGTCTGCTCGATCACGCGCGGGCCGGCGAAGCCGATCAGGGCTTTCGGCTCACCGACGATCACGTCGCCGAGCATTGCCAGGCTGGCGGAAACGCCGCCGTAGACCGGATCGGTCAGCACCGAGATGAACGGAATGCCTTCTTCACGCAGTCGTGCCAGCACAGCCGACGTCTTGGCCATCTGCATCAGCGAGATCAGCGCTTCCTGCATGCGCGCACCGCCGGAAGCGGCAAAGCAGATCATCGGGCAACGGTTTTCCAGGGCGTAGTTGGCGGCGCGAACGAAGCGCTCACCGACGATGGCACCCATGGAACCGCCCATGAAGTTGAATTCGAATGCCGAAACCACCACCGGCATGCCCAGCAGGGTGCCACTGACCGAGATCAGCGCATCTTTTTCGCCGGTCTGCTTCTGTGCAGCGACCAGGCGGTCCTTGTACTTCTTGCCGTCGCGGAATTTCAGACGGTCAACCGGCTCCAGGTCTGCACCCAGCTCGTTGCGACCTTCGGCATCCAGGAAGATGTCGATACGTGCCCGTGCGCCGATGCGCATGTGGTGGTTGCACTTTGGGCAAACGTCCAGGGTCTTTTCCAGCTCAGGGCGATACAGCACAGCCTCGCAGGACGGGCATTTGTGCCACAGACCTTCAGGCACCGAGCTCTTCTTGACCTCCGAACGCATGATCGAAGGGATCAGTTTGTCTACTAACCAGTTGCTCATGCTTTCTTTCTCCAGTACCGGCGGCCCGAACGCTCTGGTTCGCAGCCCCGCGTATGCCCTTCAGCTAAATTCATGTGTGTGGCGATGGTCGGTGGAACCCCGCGGTCAGCGCGAAACATGACCTGCGTGCAACTCCAGAAACCCTCAGCCTCGCCTGCTTTGTGCAAGTGCATTGATGGACGGCGGCAGACTGCCAGCCGTCACATCAATATCGGACCCGATACTCTTGCAGGAGCTAGTGAGTGCGCAACCAGGCTGCGATCTTTTGGTGTTGATGTTGTAAAAGCAAGATCAAAAGATCGCAGCCTCGTTGCACTCGTCAGCTCCTACAGGCTCCCGGCGTTCTTGATGGCTCTTAAGAACGCTTGAATTTTTGCGTGATCCTTGATGCCCTTGCTCGCCTCTACCCCGCCACTGACATCGACGGCGTACGGTTTGACCCGGGCCACGGCGTCGGCGACGTTTTCCGGCGTCAGGCCACCGGCCAGGATCAGCGGCTTGCTCAACTGCTGCGGTATCAATGACCAGTCGAACGCCTCGCCGGTTCCGCCAGGCACGCCTTCGACATAGGTGTCGAGCAGCACGCCGCTGGCACTCGGATAGGCATCGACGGCAGCAGCGATGTCGTCGCCGGCCTTGACCCGCAGCGCCTTGATGTACGGACGGTGCCAGCCTTCGCACTGTTCAGCGGTTTCGTCGCCGTGAAACTGCAACAGATCCAGCGGCACGGCATCGAGGATTTCCCCCAGTTCGCAGCGGCTGGCGTTGACGAACAGGCCAACGGTGGTCACGAACGGCGGCAACGCGCGGATGATCGCCCTCGCCTGCTGCACGCTCACTGCCCGTGGGCTCTTGGCGTAAAAAACGAAACCGATCGCATCGGCCCCGGCTTCGACCGCTGCCAACGCATCTTCTAAGCGGGTAATCCCGCAAATCTTGCTGCGAACGGCTGACATGTCGATAAAAACCTCAGGGTAAACACCGGGAAAGTCCCGGATGGTAACAAAAGCTTCCGAGGGCGTCAGCCGTCAAGGCCCGAGAAACCCGTAAGGAAATGTGGCCCGATGAAACGCTCGGGCAACGGAAACTCGTCGTGATACTCGACCTGCACCAGATACAGCCCGTACGGATGCGCGGTGACACCACCGGAACGGCGTTCGCGGCTTTCCAGCACTTCCTTCATCCACTCCACCGGGCGCTCGCCGGCGCCAATCGTCATCAGTACGCCGGCAATGTTGCGCACCATGTGGTGCAGGAATGCATTGGCACGGATATCGAGCACGATCATCTTGCCGTGACGGGTCACGCGCAGGTGGTGCATCTTTTTGATCGGCGACTTGGCCTGGCACTGGCCGGCACGAAACGCACTGAAGTCGTGGGTGCCGATCAGGTATTGCGCCGCTTCAGCCATGCGCTCGACGTCCAGCGGGCGGTGGTTCCAGGTGATTTCTTCGTTGAGATGGGCAGGACGAATCTGATCGTTATAGATCACGTAGCGATAACGCCGGGCGATTGCCTTGAAGCGCGCATGAAAATGCGCCGGCATCACCCGCGCCCAACTGACACTGATGTCGTGGGGCAGATTGATGTTGGCACCCATGACCCAGGCTTTCAGCGAACGATCGACCTGCGTGTCGAAATGCACCACCTGCCCGCAGGCATGCACCCCGGCGTCAGTGCGACCGGCGCATTGCAGGGAGACCGGCGAATTGGCGACTTTCGACAAGGCTTTTTCAAGCTCTTCCTGCACGGTGGCGACACCCGTCAACTGACGCTGCCAGCCGCTGTAGCGCGAGCCTTTGTACTCGACGCCCAGTGCCACGCGGTAAAAGCCTTCAGGCGCCATTTCGGCGACCGGGTTATCTATGTTTGCCAAGGTGGGACAGCCTGCTGAGGTACAAAGGCGGGCATTATAAGGCTGTGAGTCGGGGATGCCAGTTTCGAGATCAAAAGATCGCAGCCTGCGGCAGCTCCTACAGAGGAACGCAATCTCATGTAGGAGCTGCCGCAGGCTGCGATCTTTTGATTTTAAAAAAAACAAACAAAAACGGCAGCCTCAACGGGCTGCCGTTTTGTTTACCGCCGAATCAAGCCAGATGCGAAAGCATTTCCTTGGCTTCGCCCCGCTGCTTCTCGTCACCCTCGGTCAACACTTCGTTGAGGATGTCGCGCGCGCCATCGTTGTCGCCCATGTCGATGTAGGCCTGGGCCAGATCGAGTTTGGTGGCGGCTTCGTCGGTGCCGGCGAGGAAGTCGAAATCGTCTTCACCCAGATCATCACCCATGGCCGCATCGGCTTCGGTGAAGGTCGGTTCGGCGATGCTCTGCGACAGGCGGTCCAGCTCGGCATTGACGTCATTCAGCTCGGCGGCGAACGCGTCCGGCTCGGCCGGGTTGGTGTCCATTTCGTCAGCCAGGGACAGATCGAAATCCGCCGGCAGCTCCAGATCGTCCTGTGGCGCTTCGTTCACCACTGCAGGCTCGACCGGCGACAGGTCTTTCACGCCCTCGTCCAGATCCAGCAGGAAGTCATCGTCCGCCAGGTCAGCCGCCGGGGCCGGCGCAGGCTCGGCACCAAGGTCAAGATCCAGGTCGAAATCCGAGAGGTCGTCGAGATTGTCTTTGATCTCGGTCTGCTGTTGCAGCACCGATTCGAAGCTCAGATCGTCGTCGGCCGGGAATTCATCCAGCTCTACCGGCGCTTCAGGTGCGACGACAGGGGCAGGTTCAACCGGGGTGATGTTGTCGAGATCGTCCAGGCTCAGGTCGAACGCGCTGTCCAGATCGTCCGCCGCAGGAGCAGGCGCCTCAGGCTCGTCGAGCAGCAAATCCTTGACGTATTGCGCGTCCAGCTCGGCCGCGACCGCCGCCGCAGCCAGACCCGCAGCAGCCACCACCGCCATGGCCGGGAAGCGTTTTTTCAGCTCTTCGACCTTGGCGAAATTATCGCCGTTGGCCACCAGTTGACGCTCCTGACCAACGAATGCATCGCGGTCGCCCTGCTGACCGTAGACTTCCATCAGCTTCAGACGCAGATCAATGCGTTGCGGCTCGAGGCTGACGCCCTCCTCCAGCAGCGCGGCAGCCTGATTCAGGCGACCGGCGTTGATGTGCGACTGAGCCTTGTCCAGCACGTCGTCGGAACGCTCGGCAGCAGGCGCGACCAGCGGCGCAGCAATCGGCTCGGCCATCACCACCGGCGCCACAACCGCAGCTGGCGCTGGCGCAGGTGCCGGGGTGTTGAGCTTGACGCTGGCAGCAGGGGTTTCCAGGCCTTCGAAGCTGCTTTCCGGCAGATCCTGCTCGGCAGAGAACGCTTGCTCTTCCGCCAGGGCTCGGGCCATGCGCAGGTGTTTCTCGGCTTCCTGCTGGGCTTTGCGGCGACGGGCCAGCAGCAACAGCAGAAGCAGCAGCACCACGGCACCGCCACCGATCAGACCCAACAGGATCGGATTGGTCAGCAGTTCATTGAAGGTTTTGTCTTCATCCACAACCGGTTTCGGCGCGACGACGGGCGTCTCGGCAGGCGTATCGACCGGTGGGGCAATCGCCGACTCTGGCGTGGGTGCCGCTTCTGGCGGAGTGGCTGGCGGGGTGGCGGCCAGTTCAGCAGTGATCGCCGGGACGGCAGCAGTGGCAGCTGGCGCGGTGGCCGGCCCTTCGGCCTGCATCTTCGCCAACTGGTTGTTCTTCAGTTCGATCAGGCGTTGCAGCTTGTCCAGCTGACTTTGCAGATCGGCCATGCGGCTTTTCAGTTCCTCGTTGTCACGACGGGTCGTGTCGAGGCTTTCCTGAGTGACCGCCAGCTTGTTGCTCAAGGCCTTGGCATCGCCGGCCGGACCTTTGCCACGCGCCTTGGCGCTCTCGGCGGAGACCAGGCTCAGGTTGTCTTTGGCATTCTGGCCGCTGCCGGCATTGCTGCGGCCGCGCTTGGTCGCGTCGAGCTGCTGCTGACCGCTGCCTGGCTTGGCGACATAACGACGGCCCTGACGCCAGGCTTCGTTCTGCGCCGCAACTTCGGCAATGGCTTTGGACTGCGGCAGCGCAGTGCTTTCGACCGAATCCGGCAGACGCAGCACCTGACCGGTTTTCAGCCGGTTGATGTTGCCGTCAATGAACGCATCCGGGTTCAGGGCCTGAATCGCCAGCATGGTTTGCTGCACGGAGCCGCCAGTACGCGCTTTCGCGGCGATTTCCCACAGGGTGTCGCGCGGCGTGGTGGTGTATTGATTCGGGTGCGTGGCGCCGGTGGTCGGTGCGGTGATGGTCTGCGCCGGCGCCGGCTGCGCGGCGGCGTCGGCGGTCTGCGGCGAGAACTTCGACGGATCGAGCAGCACGCTGTAATCGCGCAGCAGACGACCATTGGGCCACATCACCTGCACGAGAAATTTCACCATCGGTTCCGACAGCGGCTTGCTCGACGTCACGCGCAGCACGCTTTTGCCGTTGGCGTTGAGCACCGGGGTGAACGTCAGGTCATTGAGGAAGGCCTGGCGATCAACGCCGGCCTTGGCGAAATCTTCGGGTGAAGCCAGGCTCGGCACCACTTCGGCAGCGGTGAGATCCTTGACGTCGAGCAACTCGATCTCGGCCACCAGCGGCTGGTTCAGGGTCGACTTCAGGGTCAGCTCCCCGAGCCCGAGGGCATGCGCCATACCGGAGGACAGCGCCGAGGCGGCCGCTATTGCTAACACCAGTTTGCGAACTTGAACCATAGCCTCATCCTTTGTTTGAACGTTCCTCGGCCAGCGAGAAGATATTGATTGCCGCTGCCGTAAGGCATTGCGCGCGACGACGACAGACTGCCGCGCGCGATCATTTCTTTGATGCCCCGGAAAGTCCCGGAGGGTGACACGTTATCGAGTGCTCCGGGCAAGCATAGCGCTCACCTAGAATCAGTCGACAAATTGTTGCCAAGTATCTTTTACAGCAGGTCTTTTATCAACAATTCAGCGACCTGCACAGCATTGAGGGCCGCGCCTTTGCGTACGTTATCTGACGTCAGCCACAGATTAAGTTCCGCCATGTCGTCAACGCCGTTGCGCACCCGACCGACATAGACAACGTCCTGCCCCACCGCGTCACCCACCGCTGTCGGATAATCGCCGGCTTCGACCAGCTCAATGCCCGGTGCGTCTTCAAGGGCCGCGTTGACTTTTGCCAGGTCGACCGCGCTCGCTGACTGCAAGGTCACGCTATAGCTATCGCCAAAAAACACCGGGGCTTGAACGCAAGTGGCGGAAATCTTTAATAAAGGCTGCTTCAGTACCTGACGCAACTCGCGCACCAGGCGTTTTTCCAGCAACGTGTGGCCTTGAGCGTCGGGTGTGCCGACCTGGGCCAGCAGGTTGAAGGCCATCTGCCGGTCGAAGAAAGTCGGCTCCAGCGGACGCATGTTCAAAAGCTCGGCGGTCTGCCGCGCCAGCTCGGTCACGGCCTCGCGACCTTGGGCGGACACAGCCAGATTGGCGGTGACGTTGACGTATTGCAGCTCGATCAGCTCAAGCAGCGGCGCCAGCACTACCGCCAGTGCGGTGGCCGAAGGGCTTGGGCTGCTGACCTGGAACGGTGCTTTCAGACCGGCGATCACCTCGGCATTGGCTTCCGGCACCACTTGCGGCGCCTGCTCGGCTGGCAAGGCGCCAGACAGGTCAATCAGCGAGCAACCGGCCGCGTGAGCACGCGCCGCGTAGCTCAGGGAGACGGCAGCGCCAGCGGCGAAGAACACCAGTTTGACCTTGCTGAAATCGAACTCGTCGACTTCGCGCACGCGCACGTTCTTGTTGCGAAACAGCACCGAGCTGCCGGCGGATTCGCTACTGGCCAGCAGGTGCAGGTTACCAACCGGGAAGTCGCGTTCTTCGAGAATCTGTACGAGGGTTTCGCCGACAGTACCGGTGGCGCCGATTACGGCAATATCTAGGGTCTGGGTCATGGTTCTACCTCTGGCGAAACGGGGGAGCGGCACTTTACCGGGTGACTGGCATGCAGGCAATTTCTGTAAGGGATTTGCGGCGTCTGTACCGGCCTCATCGCTGGCAAGCCAGCTCCCACAGTGGTCGGTGTGGGACACAGATGTCTGTACACACCTGAAACCTGTGGGAGCTGGCTTGCCAGCGATGAGGCCAGACCAGACACCGGGAAACCTCAGGCATAAAAAAACCCGCACCTCTCACAAGGCACGGGTTCTTTCATTGCATCAAGCGATCAACGCTCCAGCAAGATCCGCAGCATGCGGCGCAGCGGTTCGGCCGCGCCCCACAGCAACTGGTCGCCGACGGTGAAGGCACCGACGAATTGCGACCCCATGTTCAGCTTGCGCAGACGCCCCACCGGTACGTTCAGGGTGCCGGTCACCTTGGTCGGGCTCAGCTCCTGCATGCTGATGTCGCGGTTGTTCGGCACCAGCTTGACCCAAGGGTTGTGCTGGCTGATCAGCCCTTCGATATCGGCAATCGGCACGTCTTTGTTCAGCTTGATGGTCAGCGCCTGGCTGTGGCAACGCATGGCGCCGATGCGCACGCAGATGCCGTCGACCGGGATCGGGCTCTTGAAGCGGCCGAGGATCTTGTTGGTCTCGGCCTGGGCCTTCCACTCTTCACGGCTCTGGCCGTTCGGCAGTTCCTTGTCGATCCACGGGATCAGGCTGCCGGCCAGCGGTACGCCGAAGTTCTCGGTCGGGTACGCGTCGCTGCGCATGGCTTCAGCCACACGACGGTCGATGTCCAGGATCGCGCTGGCCGGGTCGGCCAGTTGATCGGCGACAGCGGCGTGAGTCGCGCCCATCTGCTTGATCAGTTCACGCATGTTCTGCGCGCCGGCACCGGAGGCCGCCTGATAAGTCATGGCGCTCATCCACTCGACCAGACCGGCTTCGAACAGACCGCCCAGGCCCATCAGCATCAGGCTGACGGTGCAGTTGCCGCCGATGTAGTTCTTGGTGCCCGCGTCCAGTTGCTGGTCGATGACCTTGCGGTTGACCGGGTCGAGAATGATGACCGCGTCATCGTTCATGCGCAGGCTGGAAGCCGCGTCGATCCAGTAGCCCTGCCAGCCGGCCTCGCGCAGCTTCGGGAACACTTCGCTGGTGTAGTCGCCGCCCTGGCAGGTCAGGATCACGTCGAGGGTTTTCAGCTCTTCAATGCTGTAAGCGTCCTTGAGCGGAGCAATGTCCTTGCCCACGGACGGGCCTTGGCCACCGACATTGGAAGTGGTGAAAAACACCGGCTCGATAAGATCGAAATCCTGCTCTTCCAGCATCCGCTGCATGAGCACGGAACCGACCATGCCGCGCCAACCGATCAGACCTACACGTTTCATCGCAACTACACCTTCTTGAAAAGTGGGCCGCTGCTTTGTATTGAATTTCGCAGCGGGCCCGAGAGATTACAGATTCCGCAGCGCGGCGACTACTGCGTCACCCATTTCCTGCGTTCCGACTTTAGTGAAACCGGCCGAATGGATATCACCGGTACGCAGACCTTGATCCAGCACCACGCTGACGGCTTTCTCGATGGCATCGGCCGCATCGTGCAGATTGAAGCTGTAACGCAGCATCATCGACACCGACAGAATGGTCGCCAACGGGTTGGCAATGCCCTTGCCCGCGATGTCCGGCGCCGAACCGTGGCAAGGCTCGTACATGCCCTTGTTGTTCGAATCCAGCGAGGCCGATGGCAGCATGCCGATGGAGCCGGTGAGCATCGACGCCTCGTCGGAGAGGATGTCGCCGAACATGTTGTCGGTGACGATCACGTCGAACTGCTTCGGTGCGCGCACCAGTTGCATGGCGGCGTTGTCGACGTACATGTGGCTCAGTTCGACTTCAGGGTAATCCTTGGCGACCTGCTCGACCACTTCACGCCACAGTTGGCTGGACGCCAGCACGTTGGCCTTGTCCACCGAGCACAGCTTCTTGCCGCGAACCATTGCCATGTCGAAACCGACGCGGGCGATGCGGCGGATCTCGCTCTCGCTGTACGGCAGGGTGTCGTAGGACTGACGCTCACCGTTGTCCAGGGTACGGGTTCCGCGTGGCGCGCCGAAGTAGATGCCGCCGGTCAGCTCACGAACGATCAGGATGTCCAGACCGGCCACGATTTCCGGTTTCAGGCTCGAAGCGTCGGCCAGTTGCGGGTAGAGGATCGCCGGACGCAGGTTGCCGAACAGGCCCAGTTGCGCACGGATCTTCAGCAGACCGCGCTCAGGGCGGATGTCACGCTCGATGGTGTCCCATTTCGGGCCGCCCACGGCGCCCAGCAATACTGCGTCGGCGGCACGGGCACGCTCGAGGGTTTCGTCGGCCAGCGGCACGCCGTGCTTGTCGATGGCGGCGCCACCGATCACGTCATGGCTCAGCTCGAAGCCCAGGCTGTACTTGTCGTTCGCCAACTCCAGCACCTTGACCGCTTCGGCCATGATTTCCGGACCAATACCGTCGCCTGGGAGAATCAGAATCTGCTTGCTCATGCTTTCCTCGTGTCTTCAATCGGTGCGCCACTCAGGGCGCGCCCGGAAAAATTCTTATCGCTCAGCCATCAGCACAATCACATCTGTACTGAACGAGCCGTCGGCATCAATCTCAAAATATTCGCGCACTTCGTTGCCCATCGACTGCTGCAACTGGCGGATCGCCGCGCGCATCACGTCGGGCGTGCGCATGCGCTCGACCCAACTGCTGTATTCCAGACGCAGGCGCTGACGGGTGGTGCTGCGGGTATGCAGCCCGGCCTCGCTGACCTGACGCAACCACTCGCCGGCGGAATAATCGCGCACATGGCTGGTGTCGCGCAGCACCTCGACGCTTTGCAGGTAAGTGTCGAACAATGGGCTGCCCGGTGACAACACGTCGATGAACGCCGCCACACCGCCCGGTTTCAGCACCCGACGCACTTCGCGCAGGGCCACCCCGAGGTCGCTCCAATGGTGGGCCGAATAACGGCTGAACACGAAATCGAATTCGCCATCGGCAAACGGCAGACGCTCGGCGGCGCCGTTGACCGTAGAGATATTGGCAAAACCGCGATCAACCGCTGCAGCGGCGACCACATAGAGCATTTGCTGCGACAGGTCGTAGGCCACCACTTCTTTTACCAGCGGCGCCACATGAAAACTCACATGACCGGCGCCGCAGCCCAGGTCCAGCACCCGCGCCGCGCCCTGCCCGGCCAGTTCAGCCTGCAGCAGCGCGAATTCGGTGCCTTGAGCGTGAACGGCGCTGCTCAGGTAGGCGGCAGCCTGTTCACCGAATTGCTTTTGTACAACCTGAGTGTGCTGGGCGGTGCTGGTCATGGCAGTTTCCTTTCATTTTCAAGATCAAAAGATCGCAGCCTGCGGCAGCTCCTACAGGTTTACGCGGCCCTATGTAGGAGCTGCCGAAGGCTGCGATCTTTTTCGTGTCGCCGCAAATCATTACGCGTCGCGGAACAACCACGGCTGGCTCACACGATGCTTGGCCTCGAACGCGGCAATCGCATCACCGTCCTGCAAGGTCAGACCGATGTCGTCCAGACCATTGAGCAGGCAATGCTTGCGGAACGCGTCGATTTCGAAGCGGTACACCTTGCCGTTCGGACTGGTCACGGTCTGCTCGTGCAGATCGATCTGCAATTGATAGCCCGGTTCGGCCTCGACCTGCTTGAACAATTCATCGACTTCAGCGTCGCTCAGGATGATCGGCAACAAGCCGTTCTTGAAGCTGTTGTTGAAGAAGATGTCGGCATAGCTCGGCGCGATGATGCTGCGGAAACCGTATTCTTCCAGTGCCCACGGCGCGTGTTCACGGCTGGAGCCGCAACCGAAGTTCTCACGGGCCAGCAATACGCTGGCGCCTTGATAGCGCTCGGCGTTGAGCACGAACTCTTTGTTCAATGGGCGCTTGGAGTTGTCCTGATACGGCTGGCCGACATCCAGGTAACGCCACTCGTCGAACAGGTTCGGGCCGAAACCGGTGCGCTTGATTGATTTCAAGAACTGCTTCGGGATGATCTGGTCGGTGTCGACGTTGGCACGATCCAGAGGCGCGACAAGACCAGTGTGCTGGGTAAAAGCTTTCATGCTGCGCTCCTTAGATCAATTCACGAACGTCGATGAAACGACCGTTCACCGCCGCCGCAGCGGCCATGGCCGGGCTCACGAGGTGGGTACGACCACCGGCACCCTGACGGCCTTCGAAGTTGCGGTTGGACGTCGAGGCGCAATGCTCGCCGGACTCCAAACGATCCGGGTTCATCGCCAGGCACATCGAGCAACCCGGCTCACGCCATTCGAAACCGGCTTCGAGGAAGATCTTGTCCAGACCTTCGGCCTCCGCCTGCGCTTTCACCAGACCCGAGCCCGGCACGACGATGGCCTGCTTGATCGTCGAGGCCACTTTGCGGCCCTTGGCGATCACGGCCGCAGCGCGCAAGTCTTCGATGCGCGAGTTGGTGCAAGAGCCGATGAACACGCGATCGAGTTGAATGTCGGTGATCGCCTGATTGGCGCTCAAACCCATGTATTTCAAGGCGCGGACAATCGAGTCGCGCTTGACCAGATCCATCTCTTTGGCCGGATCCGGCACGTTCTGATCAACGGCCAGGACCATTTCCGGCGAAGTGCCCCAACTGACTTGCGGCTTGATCTGTGCAGCGTCGAGCTCGACTACGGTGTCGAACTTGGCATCAGCGTCGGAGACCAGATCTTTCCAGGCTTCAACAGCTTGATCCCACTGCGCGCCTTTCGGCGCGAACGGACGACCCTTGACGTACTCGACGGTCTTTTCGTCCGCTGCCACCAGCCCCACACGGGCGCCGGCTTCAATGGACATGTTGCAGATGGTCATGCGGCCTTCGACGGACAGATCGCGAATCGCGCTGCCGGCGAATTCGATGGCGTGGCCGTTACCGCCGGCGGTGCCGATTTTGCCGATCACCGCGAGGACGATGTCCTTGGCGGTCACGCCGAACGGCAACTGGCCTTCGACGCGCACCAGCATGTTCTTCATTTTCTTGGCGACCAGGCACTGGGTGGCGAGCACGTGCTCCACTTCGGAAGTGCCGATCCCGTGTGCCAAGGCACCGAAAGCGCCGTGGGTCGAGGTGTGCGAGTCGCCGCAGACCACAGTCATGCCCGGCAAGGTTGCGCCCTGCTCCGGGCTGATCACATGGACGATACCCTGACGGATGTCGTTCATCTTGAACTCGACAATGCCGTACTCATCACAGTTGTCATCGAGGGTCTGAACCTGCAAACGCGAGACCTGGTCGGCAATGGCGGCGATGCCGCCCTTGCGCTCCGGCGTGGTCGGTACGTTGTGGTCCGGGGTGGCGATGTTGGCATCGATGCGCCAAGGCTTGCGCCCGGCCAGACGCAGGCCTTCGAAGGCTTGCGGCGAGGTCACTTCGTGGAT
>NZ_QAIK01000145.1:93820-118544 GCF_003061005.1 Pseudomonas sp. HMWF021
ACGGTTCCTCATCAGCTTGTTTCTATGCCCTGGGCTTATCAATAACCCTTTGGCTTGTGAGGCCGATCCTATGGGGTTAGATTAAATAACTCAAATTCATATTTTTTATGCTTTGGATAACCAACTGGAATACGATTCATGGATCTGGCCAACCTCAACGCTTTTATCGCCATCGCCGAGACCGGCAGCTTCTCCGGCGCCGGGGAACGCCTGCACCTGACACAACCGGCGATCAGCAAGCGCATCGCCGGGCTGGAGCAACAGTTGAAGGTGCGACTGTTCGATCGACTGGGCCGCGAGGTCGGTCTGACCGAGGCCGGGCGCGCCCTGCTGCCCCGGGCCTACCAGATTCTCAACGTACTGGACGACACCCGCCGCGCCCTGACCAACCTGACTGGCGAAGTCAGCGGCCGGCTGACCCTGGCCACCAGTCACCACATCGGCCTGCACCGTTTGCCGCCGCTGTTAAGGGAGTTCACCCGTCGTTACCCACAGGTGGCGCTGGATATTCAGTTCCTCGATTCGGAAGTGGCCTACGAGGAAATTCTCCATGGCCGCGCCGAACTGGCGGTAATCACCCTGGCCCCGGAGCCGCACACGCTGGTCAAAGCCACGCCGGTGTGGGACGACCCGCTGGATTTCGTGGTGGCACCGGAGCATTCGCTGATCAGCAATGGCGCCGTGAGCCTGGCGGACATTGCCGGCCATCCGGCGGTTTTTCCCGGAGGCAACACCTTTACTCATCATATTGTCCAACGTTTGTTCGAAGCCCAAGGGCTGACGCCGAACATCGCCATGAGCACCAACTACCTGGAAACCATCAAGATGATGGTGTCCATTGGCCTGGCCTGGAGTGTTCTGCCACGCACCATGCTCGATGAACAGGTGGCGCGCGTACCTTTGCCGGGCATACAGCTCAGTCGCCAGCTAGGCTATATCGTGCACACCGAACGGACGCTGTCGAATGCGGCAAGGGCTTTCATGGCCTTGCTGGATGCGCAAATCGATCTGCCAGGGACTCCAGGCTAACTTGTGCTACTCCTATAGAGCCGCTGTCCCTGTGCCTAACGCCACCATCAGCTCAAGGCCCGTTAACAATGCCGAAATCTGTTGACCGAATTCCGCCGATGCCGCGTATTCAGGCCATTGATCCGCGACGTTCCGAGCAGAGCTGGGAGAGTGCGCCGCAATTGCTCGCCGCACTCAACGGCGCCCGGCTCGGCGCCTGGTATTGGGACATCGAGCGCGGGCAGATCAGCTGGTCGCGGGGCACTCAGGCGCTATTTGGCTTCGATCCACGGCAACCGTTACCCCAAGACCTGGAATACCTCGACCTGCTGCCCCCCGAGGACCGGGCTAAAACCGTGCGCGCCTTCCACGCAGTGATTGCCGGCGCGCCGCTGGAACAGGCGATGCACCACCGCATCCGATGGCCCGACGGCAGCCTGCACTGGCTGGAGATCAGCGGCAGCCTGCTGCCGGACAAACACGGCCGCCCCCGAATGATCGGGGTGATTCGCGAAATCACCCACCAGCGTCAGCGCGAACAGGCCCTCAGCAGCTCCGAGAAACGTTTCGCCACACTCTTTCACCTGTGCCCGAACATGGTGCTGCTGACCCGCCAGGAAGACGGCCTGATCAGCGAAGCCAACCAGTATTTCGAAAGCCTGTTCGGCTGGCCGGTACAGAGCGCCATTGGCCGCACCACACTGGAACTGGGCCTGTGGGTACACCCCGAGCAACGCGCAGAACTGGTGAAAAAGACCAAGGCCAAGGGCGAGCTGATCAGCATGGAAGTGCAGTTTCGCGCCAGCAACGGGCAGATTCATGACGGCATCCTCAGTGCGCAAAAGGTCGAACTCGAAGGCCAGCCGTATCTGCTGAGCACGTTTCTCGATACCACCGAACGCAAAGCCGCCGAACACGCCTTGAAAGACAGCCAGGAACGTCTCGATCTGGCGCTGGACTCGGCGCAGCTCGGCACCTGGGACTGGCACATCCCCAGCGGCATGCTTTACGGCTCGGCGCGGGCGGCTCAATTGCATGGGCTGGAACCGATCCCGTTTCACGAGTCATTCGAGGAATTCTTCGAAGGCGTGCCCGGCGAAGAACGCGACAGCATGCGCGACGCCTACCGCAGTCTGCGCGAAGGCCCGGCCGGCAACTATCAACTGACTTATCGCGTGCAGCTGGCGGATGGCAGTTCGCGTTATCTGGAAAGCCGCGCCCGCCTCTACCGCGACGAAAACGGCGCGCCGTTGCGCATGGCCGGGACCCTGCTGGACATCACCGATCAGGTCGAGCGCGAGCAACGCCTGGTAGCGTCGGAAGAGAAATTCGCCACGCTGTTCCAGGTCAGCCCGGACCCGATCTGCGTTACCCGTCAGGACAGCGGCGAGTTCATCGAAATCAACAACAGCTTCACCCAGACCTTCGGCTGGAGCGCCGCCGACGTGATCGGCCGCACCGCTGAAGACATCGGGCTGTGGGACGCTTCGGCAAAGAGCCTGCAACGCATCGAGCGGGTGATCCGCGAACAGGGCCTGAGCAATGTGGCGATCATCGTTCAGCACAAGGACGGCCAGTCGCTGACCTGCGTGATTTCCAGCCGGCAGATCAGCGTCGGCAATCAGCCGTGCATCGTCACCACCCTGCGCGACATCACCCAACAACAGCGCTCCGAGGCCGCACTCAAGGCCAGCGAGGAGAAATTCGCCAAGGCGTTTCACTCAAGTCCCGACGCAATCACGATTACCGAGCGCGACACCGGGCGTTATCTGGAGGTCAACGACGGTTTCTGCCGCCTCACCGGTTACCGGGCCGACGAAGTGGTGGGCAAAACCGTGTACCAGATCGGCATCTGGGCTGAGGAAAAACAACGCTCGGCGCTGCTCGCCGAACTGCAGATCAAGGGCCGCGTACACCATCAGGAAATGCTTGGGCGCAACAAGCGCGGCGAATTGCTGACGGTGGAGGTGTCAGTCGAACCGATCACCCTCAACGAAATGGCGTGCCTGCTGTTGACGGCTCGCGATGTCAGCCTGCTGAAAAATGCCGAAGCGCAGATCCGTCACCTGGCCTATCACGACCCGCTGACCAACCTGCCCAACCGCGCGCTGCTGATGGATCGCCTGAGCCAGCAGATCGCCCTGCTCAAACGTCATAACCTGCGTGGCGCGCTGCTGTTTCTCGACCTCGACCACTTCAAGCACATCAACGACTCGCTGGGCCACCCGGTCGGCGACACGGTGCTGAAAATCATCACCGCGCGGCTCGAAGCCAGCGTGCGCATGGAAGACACCGTTGCGCGCCTGGGTGGCGATGAGTTCGTGGTACTGCTCAGCGGCCTGGAAGGCACGCGCAACGAGGTCAGCGTGCAAGTGCGCGAGCTGGCGGACACCATTCGCGAATTGCTCTCGGAGCCGATGTTCCTCGACGGCCAGCGCCTGCAAGTGACACCGAGCATTGGCGTGGCACTGATTCCCGATCACGGTTCGACCCCGACCGACCTGCTCAAGCGCGCCGACATTGCGCTGTATCGAGCCAAGGATTCCGGGCGCAACACCACGCAGATGTACCACAACACCATGCAGAAAGCGGCCAGCGAACGGCTGCGCATGGAAACCGACCTGCGTCTGGCCCTGTCCCGTGGCGAATTCAACGTGCATTACCAACCGCAGGTGGATGCGCAGGACAACCGCATCATCGGTGCCGAAGCGCTGGTGCGCTGGAATCACCCGGAACTCGGCGCGCAATCGCCCACTGAGTTCATCAAGGTGTTAGAAGACAGCGGCTTGATTCTGGAAGTCGGCACCTGGATCCTCGACGAGGCCTGCGAGGCGTTCAAACAACTGATCGCCCTGAAACTGGTCGACCCGTTCAATTTCAGCCTGTGCGTGAACATCAGCCCACGGCAGTTCCGCCAGAACGACTTCGTCGAACGCATCGAACACAGCATGACCAGCCACGGACTGCCCTGCTCGCTGCTGAAACTGGAGATCACCGAAGGCATCGTGATCCAGAACCTGGATGACACCATCATCAAAATGCGCCGCCTGAAAAAACTCGGCGTGAGCTTCGCCATGGACGACTTTGGCACCGGCTATTCATCACTGACCTACCTCAAGCGCCTGCCGGTGGACACCCTGAAAATCGACCAGTCGTTCATCCGCGACGCAACCACCGACCCCAACGACGCCGAGATCATCCGCGCTATCGTCGCCATGGCCCGCAGCTTGGAACTGGAGGTGATTGCCGAAGGCGTCGAGACGCCGGAACAACTGGCGTTCCTGCAGGGGCTGGGTTGCCATTTGTATCAGGGTTACCTGCACAGTCGGCCGGTGGCACTGGAGGAGCTGAAAAAGATGCTCGAATGACGGGCACAAAAAAAGGGCGCCAGTGGCGCCCTTTTTTCTTGCGCGGTTTTATTGCAGAACCGGCTTCTGCGCCCCGTTGATCGGGATGCGCTTGGCTTTCGCTTCTTCCGGGATCACCCGCAACAGGTCGATGCTCAGCAGACCGTTGCTCAGATCGGCGGCCTTGATCTCGATGTGATCGGCCAGGCGGAAGGACAGCTTGAAAGCCCGCTGGGCAATGCCTTGATGCAGGAAGGTCACGCCTTCGTTGGCATCACGCTTGCCGCCACTGATGGTCAGCACACCCTTCTCGACTTGCAGCTCCAGGTCTTCTTCCTGGAAACCGGCGGCCGCTACGACGATGCGGTATTGATCGTCACCGTGTTTTTCCACGTTGTAGGGTGGGTAGGTGCTGCCTGGCTCGTTGCGCAAAGCGGTTTCGAACAGGTCGTTGAAACGGTCGAAACCCACCGAGGAACGGAACAGTGGTGCCAGGGAAAATGCAGTACTCATGGTTCAAATCTCCTGAAAACAATCAGCAAGTTTTTGTGTCTCCGCGACCCGAATTCGGCATCGCGTAACCCTTAAATAGGGACCGCCAAAATGATTTCAAGAGAGTATTTGCAGATTTTTTTCAGGCTGCTTCGGCGACCGGCAAGCCGAGTAAACGCGAGACCTGATCCGGCTCTGTCTCGCGACGCAGCACGGTAAACAGCTCGGTGGCTTCGGGATAATTGCGCGTCAGCATCGCCAGCCATTGCTTCAAACGGCCCGGCGACTGGCGTGCGGTCATCTGCGCCTTGGCTTGCAGCCAGAAGTCCTGAATCAGCGGCAGCAGCTCGCTCCAGGTCATCTCGACCACTTCTTCACCGGCCCGTGCGGCAGCGATCTGTTTGGCCAGATCCGGGCGTGACACCAGACCGCGTCCGAGCATGATGTCTTCGACGCCGCTGATCTCGCGGCAACGGCGCCAGTCTTCGACGCTCCAGATATCACCGTTGGCGAACACCGGCACCTTGACCACGTCCTGCACCCGCGGGATCCACTCCCAATGCGCCGGCGGCTTGTAGCCATCGACCTTGGTCCGGGCATGCACCACGATGTGCTCGGCGCCGCCCTCGGCCAGCGCGGTGGCGCAGACCAGCGAGCCGTCCGGGCTGTCGAAACCCAGGCGCATTTTCGCGGTGACCGGGATGTGTGCCGGCACGGCGCGGCGCACATGCTCGACGATAGTGTTGAGCAGCTCCGGCTCCTTGAGCAGCACCGCCCCGCCCCGGGATTTGTTGACGGTTTTGGCCGGGCAGCCGAAGTTCAGGTCGATGACTTGCGAGCCGAGCTCGCAGGCCAGTGCAGCGTTTTCCGCCAGGCACACCGGATCAGAGCCGAGCAATTGCACGCGCAGCGGCACGCCGGCACGGGTGCGGGCGCCGTTGAGCAGCTCCGGGCCGAACTTGTGGAAGTAGGCCGGGGTGAGCAACTGATCGTTGATCCGGATGAACTCGGTCACGCACCAGTCGATGCCGCCAACGCGGGTCAGCACGTCGCGCAGGATGTCGTCGACCAACCCCTCCATGGGCGCCAGGGCAATTTGCATGGGGAAACATTACTCAGGAAGAAAAAACGTGCGGCAGTTTACTGGATATCGCGCAAATCCGCAGATCCCTTGTAGGAGCTGCCGAAGGCTGCGATCTTTTGATTGTGATCTTTAAAAATCAAAGTCAAAAGATCGCAGCCTGCGGCAGCTCCTACAGGGATCGGGTCAGGCTGGGGACTGGATTGCCGGGCCATAACCCTCGATGAACTCCGCCGGCATGCGCTTGGGCTTGCCGCTGGACAGTTCGATACAGACGAAAGTGGTCTGGGCGCGCAGCAGGGTGGCGTTGTCGCTCGGGCGGATCAGCTGGAAGTGCCGGGTCATTTTCAGGCGCTGATCCCAATCGACGATCCAGGTCGCCAGTTGCAGCTCATCACCTTCGTAGGCCGCCGCCAGATAATCGATTTCGTGACGCACCACGGCCATCGCCCTATCCAGGCGCCTGTACTCGACCAGATCCAGCCCCAGCCGCTGCGAGTGGCGCCAGGCGCAGCGTTCGAGCCAGGTCACGTACACCGCGTTGTTCGCGTGGCCCAGCCCGTCGATGTCCTCGGCGCCTACTTGCAGATCAATGGTGAACGGCGTTGCCCGATCCCAGCCCATGCCCCACTCCCGGTCAGATTATTCAACCGGGGCAGTGTAACGGATGTCAGGCCGATTGCCGCGCTTGAAGGCTGCGCCCCGCCAACAGTGATAACACGCCATCAACCACCCGAGGGTCGGCCAGCACGCGCTGGTGGCCGCCGCTTTCCAGGCGCAGCAGACGGCTGTCGAACCATGACTCGTGAATCAATTGCGACTCTTTGACCGAGACGAAGTTATCGTCCTCGGCATGCACGATCAGGCCCGGCATATCCAGTTGATAGTGCGCGACATCGAGGGTCGCGGCGCGCATGCCAACGTCCTGCTCGACCTGTCGAATGAACGCTGAACGCGCCCTCGGCGGCATGCCGACGTAACGGGCGAAACCGCGTAGCACGCCGAGAATTCGCGCCGGGGCAGCGATGCTGACCAGGGTTTCGGTGCGCAGGCCCAGTTGCACCGCAAGCATGGCACTGGCGCCGCCCATGGAGTGACCGATGACGGCTTGCAACGGCGGCAGTTCGGCGGCGGCCTCAAGCATGGCGCGAGCGAACAGGACAACGTTGGCTTCTCGCCCCGGCGAACGACCATGGGCCGGGCCATCGAGCGCAACAACGGTGTAACCGGCCTCGACGAGTGCGGTGATCAACGCCGCAAATTGAGTAGGCCGCCCCTCCCAGCCGTGCATGAGCAGCACCGCAGGTCCCTGCCCCCAGCGCAGCGCCGACAGGCCAAAACGCAGGGTGATCCGTTCGGAACTCGCCAGCAGCGGCAACTCCCAATCACGCAGCGGCAGCGAGCGCGGCGTCATGAACGCTGTGCGCATTTTGCTCGCTACCTGCTTTGGTGCAATCCAGCCCAAGGTGCCATTAACGCCACGAACCCACTTCAACGTGTTCATCGCTCTCTCCCAAGGCCTGTTGCCTTCAGGTCAACGCACCGCCGACTTGGCGGCGCGCAGCAATCGATCGGATAAATCGCCAGGGCCCAGCGCTCTTGCCAGCGCCAGACCACCTACCATCAAAGCCACATCGGCCAACGCTTTGTCGGTGTCCTCGGGGCTGGACGCCAACTGCGCGATCATCAGTTCCAGGTGTTCGTTCAGGGCAAGACGGAACGACTCCGGCAAACGCCCCAGCTCGCCGATGGATGCCGGGATCGGACACGCCGACTCACTGGAATCCCGGTGTTTGCGCGACAGGTAAAACGCAGCCACCAGCGCACGACGTTCTTCACCGGTCAGCTCGGAGTCCATGTCGGCAATCAGATCACGCCGACGGCCGAGCAATTGCTTGAACGCCTCCAGCATCATTGCGTCCTTGCTTTCGAAGTGCGCATAGAAACCACCGACGGTCAGGCCGGCGGCGCCCATCACTTCGCCCACGCTGGGATCTGCCGGGCCACGCTGAATCAGTGCGGCGCTGGCAGCCTTGAGGATGCGTTCGCGGGTTTGAGCTTTTTTATCGTTCATCGTTGCCTCCGAATATTACGACTAGAATATTATTCGCATAATAATATTCTGCAAGTCGAGGATATGACCGCTGGTCTGAAGCACAGTGTAAGGAAAAAGGAGATTTGGCCAAACGCCAGATAAACAAAAGGGCCATTCAATAATTGAATGACCCTTATAAAATCCCGCAGTGCGGGTAATCGTGGCGTCCCCTAGGGGACTCGAACCCCTGTTACCGCCGTGAAAGGGCGGTGTCCTAGGCCACTAGACGAAGGGGACACAAACCTTCTATACAACTGATCAGTGCTGAGTGCTGATCGCTTCAAGGCCCGTGTGGCCAGACCTTGAAGTGTAAATTGGTGGAGCTAAGCGGGATCGAACCGCTGACCTCCTGCATGCCATGCAGGCGCTCTCCCAGCTGAGCTATAGCCCCGGATTTTTCGCCTCGCGGCGGAGTGACATCTTGCAACATCACTTCTGTAAAACTGGCGTCCCCTAGGGGACTCGAACCCCTGTTACCGCCGTGAAAGGGCGGTGTCCTAGGCCACTAGACGAAGGGGACGCAAACCCTTCTATACAACTGATCAGTGCTGAGTACTGATCGCTTCGAAGCCGGTGTGGCCAGGCTGCGAAGTGTAAATTGGTGGAGCTAGACGGGATCGAACCGTCGACCTCTTGCATGCCATGCAAGCGCTCTCCCAGCTGAGCTATAGCCCCTCATCGTTGATGTCATCGCTGAGGACGGGGCGAATCTTAAGGGCGTATCGAAAGCCTGTCAAACTTATTTTTGAAAAATTTCAAAATTTTTTGTCGGCATTACAATCACTTACCGCCCTCCCCCCGAAAATCCGGGAGGTTTTCGCACACCGCGACCTGTAGGAGCTGGCGCAGGCTGCGATCTTTTGCTCTTGCTTCTTAAGAACAACGGCAAAAGATCGCAGGCTGCGCCAGCTCCTACAGGGAATCACAAGTGCTTAGGCGATAGCGCCCAGCAGCTTTTCCCACTCTTTGTTTTCTTTCTTCGACACGCCGCCCAGCAGGTCGATCGCCTGGCGCAGACGGAAACGGGTCAGGTCCGGGCCGAGGATTTCCATCGCATCGAGTACCGACACCGAACTGGCCTGCCCGGTGATCGCGGCAAACATCAGCGGCATCGCATCGCGCAGCTTCAGCTCAAGGGATTCGACCACCGCCTGAATCGTCGCGGTGATGCTGTCCTTCTCCCACTGACGCAGGCTTTCCAGCTTCCACAGGATCAATTGCATCAACTGACGCACCTGATCGCCCGACAGTTTTTTCGATTCGAACAGCTTGGCATCCGGGTTCACGCCACCGGCAAAGAAGAAGCCACCCAGCGGTGCAACCTGGCTGAAGGTTTCAACGCGGCCCTGTACCAGCGGCGCAATCTTCATCATGTATTCGGAATTGAACGCCCACTTCTGCACACGCGCGGCGAACTCTTCCACCGGCAGATCGCGCAGCCACTGGCCGTTGAGCCACGACAGCTTCTCGATGTCGAAGATCGGCCCGCCGAGGGACACACGCTTGAGGTCGAAGTTGTCGACCATTTCCTGCAGCGAGAACTTCTCGCGCTCGTCCGGCATCGACCAGCCCATGCGGCCCAGGTAGTTGAGCATCGCTTCAGGCATGAAGCCCATGCGCTCGTAGAAGGTCACCGAGGTCGGGTTCTTGCGCTTGGACAGCTTGCTCTTGTCCGGGTTACGCAGCAGCGGCATGTAGCACAGCTCCGGTTGTTCCCAGCCGAAGTATTCGTAGAGCAGGATCAGTTTCGGCGCCGATGGCAGCCATTCTTCGCCGCGCAGCACGTGGGTGATGCCCATCAGGTGGTCGTCGACCACGTTGGCAAGGAAGTACGTCGGCAGGCCGTCGGTCTTCATCAGCACTTGCATGTCCATGCGATCCCACGGGATCTCGACATCGCCACGCAGCATGTCCGGCACCACGCAGACGCCTTCGGTCGGCACTTTCATGCGGATCACGTGCGGTTCGCCGGCGGCCAGACGGGCCGCGACTTCTTCCTTGGACAGCAACAGCGCGCGGCCGTCGTAACGCGGGGTTTCGCCGCGCGCCATCTGCTCGGCGCGCATCTGGTCCAGCTCTTCTGCGGTGCAGAAGCACGGGAACGCGTGGCCCATGTCGACCAGTTGCTGGCAATACTTCTGATAGATATCGCCGCGCTCGCTCTGCCGGTACGGGCCGTGCGGGCCGCCGACGTCCGGGCCTTCGCTCCAGTCGATACCCAGCCAGCGCAGGGCGTCGAAGATCTGCTGTTCCGACTCGCGGGTCGAACGCAACTGGTCGGTGTCTTCGATGCGCAGGATGAACTCACCGCCATGCTGCTTGGCAAAGCAGTAGTTGAACAATGCGATGTAAGCAGTACCTACGTGGGGATCCCCGGTAGGCGATGGCGCGATGCGAGTGCGGACGGTGGTCATGGCATGTCTCGAAAAGAATGAAAAGCAAAACAATCAAGCGGCGAATGGTAACAGGCGACACCCGCCCCGCTCCAGCGGGCAGGGCATTTAAGCCAAGTTTGCGGCTGGAACGCCCATAGAGCGTGGTGAATGGCCGAATATCAGCCGATGGCATTTACCGTTTATCGGCTTCGTGACAGATTCGCCTCCTGATAACTTTCCTTACAATTCCTCGACTACAGTTTGCCCATGCCTGCCCAACTCAAGCGTCGCCTGTTCATTTTCCTGCTGCTGGTTCTGTTGATTGCCGGGGGCTTCTTCGCCCATTGGTTTTTCAAGGGCCGCTTTTATGAAAGCACTGACAACGCCTATGTCCAGGGCGAAATCACTCGTGTATCGAGCCAGTTGAGCGCACGCATCGACGACGTGCTGGTACAGGACAACCAGCACGTGGAAAAAGGTCAGTTGCTGGTACGCCTTGAACCCAATGATTTCCGTCTGGCCGTGGATCGCGCCAATGCCGCCCTCGCCACCCGCGAAGCCGAGCGTTTGCAGGCACAAAGCAAATTGACTCAGCAATCAAGCCTGATCGCCGCCAGCGACGCGCAAGTGGCGACTACCCAGGCCACGCTTGGCCGTTCGCAGATGGATTTGTCGCGGGCAGAGACCTTGCGCAAACCCGGTTACGTTTCCGAAGAACGGGTGACCACCCTCTCCGCTGACGCGCACATTGCCCGCTCGCAAGTGGCCAAAGCCCAGGCCGACGCACAGAGCCAGCGTCAGCAAGTCAACGCACTGACGGCCGAGATCAAGCGCCTCGACGCGCAAATCGCCAACGCCCGCGCCGACCTCGCCCAGGCTGAACTCAATCTGACCCGCAGCGAAATCCACGCACCGATCAGCGGCCTGGTCGGCCAGCGCGCCGCACGCAATGGCCAAGTGGTGCAGGCCGGCGCGTATCTGCTGTCGATCGTCCCGGATGAAGACATCTGGGTGCAGGCCAACTTCAAGGAAACCCAGATCGGCCACATGCAGCCCGGACAGAAAGCCGAGCTGACCTTCGATGCCTACAGCGACACGCCGATCGAAGCGCGGGTCGACAGCCTGTTCGCCGCCTCCGGTGCGCAGTTCAGCCTGCTGCCGCCGGACAACGCCACCGGCAACTTCACCAAAGTCGTGCAGCGGATTCCGGTGAAACTCACCTTCAAGGCCGACAACCCGCTGCACGGCAAAATTCGCCCGGGCATGTCGGTCACCGCCACCGTGAACATCAAAGACGCCCCAGACAATGGCCGGTGATTCGCTGATCCGCCCGGTCGGCGAACCGACCCGGCGGGACTGGATCGCGGTGATGAGCGTGATGCTCGGCGCCTTCATGGCGGTGCTCGACATCCAGATCACCAACTCCTCGCTCAAGGACATTCAGGGCGCACTGTCGGCGACGCTGGAAGAAGGCTCGTGGATTTCCACCTCCTATCTGGTCGCGGAAATCATCATGATCCCGCTGACCGCATGGCTGGTGCAGCTGCTCTCGGCGCGGCGCCTGGCGGTGTGGGTGTCGCTGGGCTTTCTGATTTCGTCCTTGCTGTGTTCGATGGCCTGGAGCCTCGAAAGCATGATCGTCTTTCGTGCCATGCAAGGCTTCACCGGCGGCGCGCTGATTCCGCTGGCGTTCACCCTGACCCTGATCAAACTCCCCGAACACCACCGCGCCAAGGGCATGGCGATGTTCGCCATGACCGCGACCTTCGCCCCGTCCATCGGCCCGACCCTCGGCGGCTGGCTCACGGAAAACTGGGGCTGGGAATACATCTTCTACATCAACATTCCGCCGGGGCTGATCATGATCGCCGGGCTGATGTACGGGCTGGAGAAGAAGGAAGCGCACTGGGAACTGCTGAAAAGCACCGACTACACCGGGATTCTCACGCTGGGTGTCGGCCTCGGTTGCCTGCAGGTGTTTCTTGAAGAAGGCCATCGCAAGGACTGGCTCGAATCGAACCTGATCGTCACCCTGGGCAGCATTGCCCTGCTCAGCCTGATCACCTTCGTCATCGTGCAGATTTCCAAACCCAACCCGCTGATCAACCTCGGCATCCTGCGCAATCGCAATTTCGGTTTGTCGAGCATTTCCAGCCTCGGCATGGGCGTCGGGCTGTATGGCTCAATCTATCTGCTGCCGCTGTACCTGGCGCAGATCCAGAACTACAACGCCCTGCAGATCGGCGAAGTGATCATGTGGATGGGCGTGCCGCAGCTGTTCCTGATTCCGCTGGTGCCCAAGCTGATGAAATTCGTCTCGCCGAAGTGGCTGTGCACGCTGGGCTTCGGGCTGTTCGGGCTGGCGAGTTTTTCGTCGGGGGTGCTCAACCCGGATTTCGCCGGGCCGCAGTTCAATCAGATCCAGATCATCCGGGCGCTGGGCCAGCCGCTGATCATGGTGACCATTTCGCTGATCGCCACGGCGTACATCCTGCCGCAGGACGCGGGGTCGGCGTCGAGCCTGTTCAACATCCTGCGCAACCTTGGCGGCGCGATCGGTATCGCCCTGCTCGCCACGCTATTGGATGCACGGACCAAGACCTACTTCGATTATTTGCGTGAAGCGGTCGTGCCGACCAATCCGCAAGTGGCCGAACGCCTGACGTCGATGACGGACCGGTTTGGCAGCGATACGGCGGCGCTGGGCAAGTTGAGCGAGATCGTCCATCAGCAGGCGTTGATCATGGCTTACAACGATGCGTTTCACTTTGTCGGGATTGCGCTGGGGATCAGCATGCTGGCGATATTGCTGACCAAGAAATTGCCGGAGGGTTTGAAGGCTGGGGAAGCCCACTAATCCGAACACCACCCTGTAGGAGCTGCCGAAGGCTGCGATCTTTTGCTTTTGATTGCAAAAACAAGATCAAAAGATCGCAGCCTTCGGCAGCTCCTACAGGTTCAGCGTCAGGTTTCAAACCGCCAAAAGTCGATCGCGCAACTTGGCAATCTCATCGCGCATCTGCGCCGCCGCTTCGAACTCCAGATCCCGCGCCAACTGGTACATCTTCTCTTCCAGCGCGCGAATGCGTTTGGTGATTTCGCTCGGCGAGCGCAGTTCGGCTTCATACTTGGCGCTTTCTTCGGCGGCCTTGGCCATGCCCTTGCGCTTCTTGCTGCGCGAGCCGGGCACGGTGGCGCCTTCCATGATGTCGGCGACGTCCTTGAACACGCCTTTGGGGGTGATGCCGTTTTCCAGGTTGAAGGCGATCTGCTTGTCGCGACGGCGCTCGGTCTCACCAATCGCCCGCTCCATCGAACCGGTGATGCGGTCGGCGTAGAGAATCGCCCGGCCATTGAGGTTCCGCGCGGCCCGGCCGATGGTCTGGATCAGCGAGCGCTCGGAGCGCAGGAAGCCTTCCTTGTCGGCGTCGAGAATCGCCACCAGCGACACTTCCGGCATGTCCAGACCTTCGCGCAGCAGGTTGATCCCCACCAGCACATCAAAGGTGCCCAAGCGCAGGTCGCGAATGATCTCGACCCGCTCGACAGTATCAATGTCCGAGTGCAGATAACGCACGCGCACGCCGTGGTCGGCGAGGTAATCGGTGAGGTCTTCGGCCATGCGCTTGGTCAGCGTGGTGACCAGCACTCGCTCTTCGAGCGCCACACGCTTGGTGATTTCCGAGAGCAAGTCATCGACCTGAGTCAGCGCCGGACGCACTTCAACCTGCGGGTCGACCAGACCGGTCGGACGCACCACTTGCTCAACCACGCGACCGGCATGCTCGGCCTCGTAGTTGCCCGGCGTCGCCGAGACGAAAATGGTCTGCGGGCTAACCCCTTCCCACTCGTCAAAACGCATTGGCCGGTTGTCCAGTGCCGATGGCAGACGGAAGCCGTATTCCACCAGAGTTTCTTTACGCGAACGGTCGCCCTTATACATCGCGCCGACTTGCGGCACGCTGACGTGTGATTCGTCGATCACCAGCAAGGCATCGGCCGGCAGATAGTCATACAGCGTCGGCGGCGCGGCACCGGCCGGACGCCCGGACAAGTAGCGGGAGTAGTTTTCGATGCCGTTGCAATAACCCAGCTCGAGGATCATCTCCAGGTCGAAACGGGTGCGCTGCTCCAGACGCTGGGCTTCCACCAGTTTATTGCTGCTGCGCAGGTATTCGAGGCGTTCCTGCAATTCGACTTTGATGTGTTCGATGGCGTCGAGCAGGGTCTCGCGCGGCGTCACGTAGTGACTCTTCGGGTAGAAGGTGAAGCGCGGCATCTTGCGGATGACTTCGCCGGTCAGCGGATCGAACGCGGAAATGCTCTCCACCTCGTCGTCGAACAGCTCGATGCGGATCGCTTCCAGATCGGATTCCGCCGGGAAGATGTCGATCACGTCGCCGCGCACGCGGAACGTCGCGCGGGCAAAATCCATGTCGTTGCGGGTGTATTGCAGATCGGCCAGACGCCGTAGCAAGGCGCGTTGATCGAGTTTGTCGCCGCGATCGACGTGCAGCACCATCTTCAGATAGGTTTCCGGGCTGCCCAGACCGTAGATGCACGACACCGTGGTAACGATGATCGCGTCCTTGCGCTCGAGCAACGCCTTGGTCGCGGAAAGGCGCATCTGCTCGATGTGGTCGTTGATCGACGCGTCCTTCTCGATGAAGGTGTCGGACGACGGCACATAGGCTTCGGGCTGGTAGTAGTCGTAATAGGAAACGAAGTATTCGACGGCGTTGTTCGGGAAGAACGCCTTGAACTCGCCATACAGCTGCGCGGCGAGGGTCTTGTTCGGCGCCAGCACCAGCGTCGGGCGCTGTACCTGCGAGATGACATTGGCGATGCTGAAGGTCTTGCCCGAGCCGGTCACACCGAGCAGCGTCTGGTGCGCCAGCCCGGCTTCGATGCCCTCGACCAATTGGCGAATCGCTTCTGGCTGATCGCCGGCAGGCTCGAAGCGGGTGACTAGCTGGAATTCGGACATACACACCTCTGGGATCGCGGCTCGCGCAGAAAACAGCCGAACCGCGGGGATGACCGCAAACGACCGTTGTCGCCCAAGGAAAAACGAAGATTGTGCTCAATGTGGAGCCGATTGCCTCGGCTTTCAAGGCAAACGTCCTACATCCGGTAAAGTCTCTGACAGAGTCAATCGACTAACGGTCAAGAAATAATCGGAAAAACTTGCTTGAAAAGCTGAATCGCCTGTCGCCATTGCTCGGTGATGGCCTCTATACTAGCTCCCCGTTTGTGCACCGCTCTAGTGCATTCGGCTGGAGCGCGACACGTCCCTCCACTCTCCATTCAGAGCCGCCGTAATAATGAGCCTGTTCTCCGCTGTCGAAATGGCACCCCGCGATCCAATCCTGGGCCTCAACGAAGCATTCAACGCCGATACCCGGACCACCAAGGTCAACCTGGGTGTAGGTGTTTACTGCAACGAAGAGGGGCGAATTCCCCTGCTGCGCGCCGTGATCGAAGCCGAAACCATTCGCGCTGCTCAGCACGCTTCCCGTGGCTACCTGCCGATCGACGGCATCGCGGCCTACGACCAGGCGGTGCAAAAGCTGCTGTTCGGTAACGACTCGCCGCTGATTGCTGCCGGTCGCATCGTCACTACTCAGGCCGTCGGCGGGACCGGCGCCCTGAAAATCGGTGCCGACTTCCTCAAGCAACTGCTGCCGAACGCCGTCGTGGCGATCAGCGACCCGAGCTGGGAAAACCACCGCGCGCTGTTCGAAACCGCTGGTTTCCCGGTGCAGAACTACCGTTACTACGACGCCGCCACCCACGACGTGAATCGTGCCGGCATGCTCGACGACCTCAACGCCCTGCCGAACGGCTCGATCGTTGTGCTGCACGCCTGCTGCCACAACCCGACCGGCGTCGACCTGACCCCGGCCGACTGGAAAAACGTGCTGGACGTGGTCAAGGCCAAAGGTCACGTGCCGTTCCTCGACATGGCTTACCAGGGTTTCGGCGACGGCATCGATGAAGACGCTGCGGCTGTGCGTCTGTTCGCGGAATCGGGCCTGACCTTCTTCGTCTCGAGCTCGTTCTCCAAGTCGTTCTCGCTGTACGGCGAGCGCGTGGGCGCCCTGTCGATCGTCAGCGAATCGAAAGAAGAAAGCGCGCGCGTGCTGTCGCAGGTCAAGCGTGTGATCCGCACCAACTACTCCAACCCGCCAACCCACGGTGCAAGCATCGTCGCCGCTGTGTTGAACAGCCCGGAGCTGCGCGCCCAGTGGGAAGCCGAACTGGCAGAAATGCGTCTGCGCATTCGCGGCATGCGCGAGCAGATGGTGGCCCTGCTGGCCGAGAAAGCCCCGCAGCGTGACTTCAGCTTCGTCGGTCGTCAGCGCGGCATGTTCTCCTACTCCGGCCTGACCACTGAACAGGTGCATCGCCTGCGCAACGAGTTCGGCATCTACGCCCTGGACACCGGCCGCATCTGCGTGGCTGCGCTGAACCAGAGCAACATCAAAGTGGTGACGGATGCGATCGTTCAGGTCATCTGATTTCGCTTTGTCATGAAAAACGGGAAGCCTTGGGGCTTCCCGTTTTTTATTTGTCCCGGAATGATGTCCACACCCTCTAGACTGCACACAAATCAACCTGTAGGAGTGAGCCTGCTCGCGATAGCGGTGGGTCAAGCAATGATGCTTCGGCTGACAAGACGCTATCGCGAGCAGGCGAAGGCCTACAGAGTTTTGTGTTTATCCAGGAATTTTGTGAGAACCCAAATGAAAAACGACAACCTGCGTGCCGACCGAGACGACCTGGATGACTTCATCCCCCGTGCCCCGGCCAAACGCGACAAAAGCCTGGTGCTGCAAGTCGCAGCCGGGGTGTTTCTCGGCGGCCTGGCGCTGTGGCTGGTGCAACTGGCCGCCACGGCGGCTTACGCAAAACTGATGCTCGGCACCCTCACCTTCGGCGGTTAAGCCAGTTCAGTCGCTCGCTGACTGGCAGCATCGTCATAAGCGACGTACAGCGATTCGGCGACCTGGCTTTTGATTGCCTTGGTGCTTTCCAGGCCGAGGACGAAGCCTTCGGCTTTGCCGCCAGCGCGATTGAGCTCTTCAACGGTGCTGGCCTGAGTGATTGCGTCGAAGAGTTTCTCGGCGTGCGGCCCTACCCCTTTGGGCAGGCTGATTGGCGCGATGCTCATGCGAACACCTCGTTGTTGCGGATTGAATGCTTCATGGCGCGTACCTTTGCGGCGAATGGCCGGCAGCGCGTGTGACCACTTCCGGGCAGCCATGGTAGACCTGTGAGGCGGTTCTGGTAATCGCTAATCACTGACAAATCACCGTCCGTCCTGCCCAAACCGGAAAATTTACATCCGGCGCTTGACTTCTCTTTTTGAATCAGTAACATACGCACCAATTCCGCAATAGCTCAGTTGGTAGAGCAAATGACTGTTAATCATTGGGTCCCTGGTTCGAGTCCAGGTTGTGGAGCCAAATAGCAAAGCCCCTGAATCGAAAGATTCAGGGGCTTTTTTGTGGGCGCTCGAAAAAATCAAAGATCAAAAGATCGCAGCCTTCGGCAGCTCCTACAGGGAAACGCATTCCAAATGTAGGAGCTGCCGAAGGCTGCGATCTTTTGATTTTCCAATAAAAAGGCCGAACGGTAGTTCGGCCTTTTTCATCCAGTCAGCGATCAAACGTGTTCGCTGCTCTTCACCTGGGGCTTAGGCGCCCCATGCCCATGATCGTGCTCATCAGGCTCGATCACCGGCACTTCATTGCCATCGCAATCATGCAGCTTGCCGTCGCTGAAGTAATCGCCCTCACGCAGCGCAGCCAGATCGCGATAACGCAGGGTGCGTTCTTCCGCCGCCGCAAACACCGACTGCTGGTCCGAGTTGCCGGCAGTGAAGTGGTTGAAGGCCAGGTTCAGCACAATCGCCATGATCGCCGACGAACTGATGCCCGAGTGGAAAATGGTCGCGAACCAGCTCGGGAAATGATCATAGAAATTCGGCGCGGCAATCGGGATCATGCCGAAGCCGATCGAGGTCGCGACGATGATCAGGTTGACGTTGTTGCGATAATCGACCTTCGACAGCGTGCGAATCCCGCTCGCCGCCACCGTCCCGAACAGCACGATACCGGCACCGCCCAGCACCGAGGTCGGCACTGCGGCAATCACCCGGCCCATGAACGGCAGCAAGCCGAGAATCACCAGGAAGATACCGCCGGTGGCCACCACGTAACGGCTCTTGATCCCGGTCACCGCCACCAGGCCGACGTTCTGGGCGAAGGCACTTTGGGTGAACGAACCGAAGATCGGCGCAAACATGCTCGACAGCATGTCGGCGCGCAGACCGTTGCCCAGACGCTTGGAATCGACTTTGGTGCCGATGATCTCACCGACCGCCAGAATGTCCGCCGAGGTTTCCACCAATGTCACCATGACCACGATGCACATCGACAGGATCGCGGCGAAGTGGAAGGTCGGCATGCCGAAGTGGAACGGTGTCGGGAAGCCGAACATCGGCCCTTGAGCGACACCAGAGAAATCGGCCATGCCGAGGAACACCGCGACAATCGTGCCGATCACCATGGCCAACAGGATCGACAGACGTGAGATGGTCGAACTGCCGACCTTGCTCAGCAGCAGCACCAGCACCAGCGTCACCGCCGCCAGACCGATGTTCTGCATGCTGCCGAAGTCCGGCGCGTGGCTGTTGCCGCCCATGGCCCAGCGTGCGGCCACCGGCATCAGCGTCAGGCCGATGGTAGTGATCACAATGCCGGTCACCAGCGGTGGGAAGAACTTGGTGATTCGCGAGAACACCGGTGTGATCAGCAAGCCGATCAACGACGCGGCAATCACCGCGCCGAGTACCGACTGAAAGCCGCCCTCCCCGCCACTGCTGACGATCGCGACCATGGTCGCCACACCGGAGAACGACACGCCCTGCACCAGCGGCAACTGACAGCCAAAAAACGGTAGGCCCAGGGTTTGCAGCAGTGTCGCCAGCCCCCCCGCAAACAATGAAGCAGCAATCAACAAACCAATGTCCGCCGGCGACAGCCCGGCAGCCTGACCGATGATCAATGGCACCGCAACGATACCGCCATACATCGTCAGAACATGTTGCAGGCCGTAAGCCATATTCGCGCCGACCCCGAGATTTTCGTCCTCGGGCCGTTGGTGTGAAACATGGGGCGTTTTCATGTGGGGGGTTCCCTGGTTTTTGTTATGCGCACACTGTATTCAATACTCGGGACAAATGTCCATAGAGTTGTATACAACTTATCAGTCACATAATGGATAGGTAGCCACCCAAGCTTCTATCTCGCCACCTCCATCTCCCACAAATCCGGGAACACACCCCCTCCTGTCCCCCGGTTTTTATCTCACTAGGCTGATAGTGCTCATGGCGACCAGCGGCGCTCAATTAGACCCGCGTCGCATGGTCAGGCTGGCAGAATCATCCGCCCCAGCGACTGGCGCACATGCGGCTGGTCAGGCAGGCGCAGATTGAACTCCTGCTCCAGCAGCGCAATCAGCTCATCGACATCCGCCACTTCGCGCCGCTCGCTGTCGGCGCCCATGCGATGAATCGCGAAACTTGCGTTGTTCAGCGTGCGGCGCCAGCCATCGCCGGTACGCGCAACCATCAGGCGCTTGGCGAACGGTGACTCGGGATGGGTCGAGACATACCAGTTGCCGAGGGTGTAATCGATGTCTTCCTGGCGCTGCAGATCAAACAGGTACATTGCGCGCCACTCCCCCGCGACATTGGCACGCAACATGTAGCCGTCGGCCTGTTTCTCGATGCGATAGGACTCGTGCGGCGTCGGCTGTTCAGCCTCGGTGTCGAGCAGCAGCGGCGCGGTCGGCACCATGCCGCCAAAACCGACGTCGGTGATGTAGCGCTCGCCATCGATGATCACCAGGCTCAGCCGATGGGTGCGTGCCGTCCATGCGCCTTCGGGCTGCGCCAGCACCACCCGCCCCGAAATGCCACGGGCGTCGAAGCCCAGCTCCAGCAGCAGCGCCAGAAACAGATTGTTCAATTCATAGCAGTAGCCACCCCGGTCACTCTGGAGGACTTTTTGCTCGACTGATGCCAGATCGATCAGCACCGGTGCGCCAGTGATCGTCGACAGGTTCTCGAAGGGAAAAACCCCGGTGTGGCGCAATTGCAATTGCCGCAGGGTTTCCAGCGTGGGTGCCGGTGGGGCATCGAACCCCAGGCGTTGCAGGTACAACGCCGGATTCGCCAGGCGTGGCTCGCTCATTGCTCAGTCCTTTTGCATGTGGCCGCGGATCGCTGCGCCGATGGCCGACATGTATACGGGATTGCCCCGGGACTTCGACAATTGATTTCGCCAATCGAAACTACCGGCGCTTGCGCGAACCGATGCGAATCCACGTCGGTGCATGGTCACTGGCGTGCGGTTCGTTACGCACCCATGCGTCTACACCGGCTTCATGGAGGTACGGACTGAGCGCCGGATTGAGCAGCAGATGATCGATGCGCAGACCGGAGTTGGTCTGCCAGTGTTGTCGGAAATAATCCCAGAACGTATAAAGCCGATCCTCGGGATAAAGGTGGCGCAATGAGTCGACCCAGCCTTGATCCAGCAGCCGTTGGTAACACTCGCGACTTTGCGGCTGAAGCAAGGCGTCCTTGAGCCAGGACCGGGTGTTGTAGATGTCCATGTCGGTGGGCACCACGTTGTAGTCGCCGGCCAGGACCACCGGATGATCACTGGCCTGCAAATCCCTGGCATAACCGATCAGGCGTTCGAACCAGGCCAGTTTGTAGTCAAACTTCGGGCCGGGTTGTGGATTGCCGTTGGGCAGATACAGGCAACCGACCAGCACGCCATGCACGGCGGCTTCAATATATCGGCTGTGCTTGTCATCGGGATCGCCCGGCAATCCGCGTCGGCTTTCCAGCGGCTGCGCATCACGGGCGAGAATCGCCACGCCGTTCCAGGACGCCTGACCTTGCCAGATTGCACCGTAGCCGGCGGCCTCCAGCTCAGCAGCGGGAAACGCCGTGTCCACCGACTTGAGCTCTTGCAGGCAGGCGATGTCCGGTTGTTCGCGCTTGAGCCATTCCAGCAGGTTCGGCAGCCGCGCGCGCAGACCGTTGACGTTGAAAGTGGCAATTCGCAGATTTTTCATCGCTCATGGTTCTCGCCGCCGAGTGTAGAAATTGTGACCTTGCCTCCCGCAAGGTGGTTGCATCGGATCTGCAGGCTGCGGCGTAATGGGCACTTTCCAGAACCACCGGGAATCGCGCATGCAAATCGAACTGGAAGGCCGCGGCATTATCCTGCGCCCCTTGCAATACAGTGACGCCCAGGCCCTGCTCGAAGCCGCCGCCGATGGCGAGCTGTGGAACCTCACCGTGACCGTGGTGCCGTCAGCGACCACCCTCGACAGTTACCTGAAAAAAGCCATCGATGGCCGTGAGGCCGGTACGGTCATGCCGTTTGTCATCGTGTTGAAGGCCAGTGGCGAAGTGATCGGTTCGACCCGCTTCTGGAAAATCGATCCGCTCAATCGCAAGCTGGAGATCGGCAGCAGCTGGATTTCGGCGCGCTGGCAAAAAAGCTTCGTCAACACCGAAGCCAAGTACCTGATGCTGCGTCACGCCTTCGAAGTACTCGACTGCGTGCGAGTGCAGTTCACCACCGACGAAAACAACCAGAAATCGCGCAACGCGATCCTGCGTCTTGGCGCACAACAGGAAGGAATCGTGCGCCACGAACGGATCATGCCCGACGGTCGCAAGCGCAACTCGGTGCGGTTCAGCATCATCGATGACGAGTGGCCGCAGGTACGCCTTCATCTGGAACGCAAACTTGGCGTTCATCCACACTGATTCGCTCAGACGCGATTGCGCAGCCACTGCAAAAAGCCCTTTTTCGATTCCACCACCGGCACGTCCTGAGTCAGGCTCTGGGCCTTGTGCAGACGGTAATCGAGCAATGCCTTCATCGCTTCGTTGATGTCGTGACGGGCGTCGAGGCACGGCTTGAGGTAGGTCTTCTCGATGCGGTACAGCGCGCAGAAGGTCTTTGCGGCGAACGTGGCGGGCACCGAAGAATCGGAAAGAATGCCCGCCTCGCCAATCACTTCACCAGGGCCCATGCGCCCGGACTCGAACGGTGCGCCGTGCCGGGTCAGGGTCACCGTGACCACGCCGGACTCGATGATGAACAGATGGTCGCTGACCTCACCGGCGTCGAGAATCGTCTCGCCGGCGCGGAAGGTCTGCAGCGCCATGTTCTGGCTGAAGGTATCTTTTTCTTCTTGGCGCAGCGTCGAGAAAATCGGTGAGCTGTCGAGCAGCGCGCGGGGCCGGGACAAACCGCTCGGCGCGTTGGTCTCGACGCTCGACAGCAAATTGACGCCGGACGCCTGCAAATGCCGATAGGCCAGGTCAAACAGTTGATTGCGCACTGAACGCTTCTGGTCCATCGACGAGACAAAACCACTGATCTCGTATTCCACGCCGGCGCTGCTTGAGCTTTTCAGCGCAACGCTCGGCGCCGGATTGTCCAGCAGCGGCCGGCAACCCTGCATCGCCCGTTCCAGGGCATCGAGCACCGTGGTCGGCCGCGCGTGCGGACTGACCTGCACGCTGACGGCCAGGCCGAACATATTGCTCGGTCGGCTGAAGTTGATGATCTTGGCCTTGGCTGCCAGCGAGTTGGGAATCACCGCCATGCTGCCCTGGCTGGTCTGCAGCCGGGTGGCGCGCCAGTCAATGTCGATGACCCGACCTTCGGTGCCGTCGATGGAGATCCAGTCGTCGATCTGATACGGCTTGGTGGTGTTGAGCACGATCCCGGAGAACACGTCACTCAGGGTACTCTGCAACGCCAGACCGACAATGATCGCCAAGGCGCCGGACGTCGCCAGCACGCCTTTGACCGGCAGATCGAGCACATAGGCCAGTGCGGCAATGATCGCGATCAGAAAGATCACCGCCCCCAGCAGGTCCTGCAACAGCCGCCCGGTGTGCCCGACCCGCTGCATCATCACCGCGCCGATCAGCACCGTCAGGGTCCGCGCGCCGAAAAGCCACCAGCCAATCTGCAACCCGGTCGCCGCCAGATGCAGCGGCACGTTGTCGGCCCACGGCGCGGGCTCCATCGGGTTGAGCCCTTCGTTGAACAACAGCACGCTGAACAGACTGAAAATCAGCACCCGCACCAGCAGCTTCCACTCGCTGCCCCGGGAACTGATCAGACGCCACAATCCAAGATCGAGCAGGATCAGGATCAACGCGCAGAACAACGGATGTTCAGTCAGCAGAGACAGCATCAAACAACTCCGACAGAGGCCAATCGCGAGAAGATCGCACAGATTGGGCAAGTGTAGGAGTAATTGATTTCAGAGGAAGAACACCCGCGCAAAAACACCCAAAAACAGTGTGGGAGCGGGCCTGCCCGCCAAGGCGTTGGACCAGTCAAACATGCTTCGACTGTAAGTTCGCTTTCGCGGGCAAGCCCGCTCCCACAGGGGATCAGAGTCTGGGTCGGGATTTCTGATTTACCACAGGGGATCAGGGTCTGGATCGGGATTTGTGGCTCGCTGCAGGGCCAATGTGGGAGCGGGCTTGCCCGCGAAGGCGGTCGGTCAGCCAACTATGCATCGACTGACCGTACGCTTTCGCGGGCAAGCCCGCTCTCACACAGACAAATTACCCGTGCATCTGGCCAAAACGCCCGGACTGGAAGTCGGCGAACGCCTGGTGAATTTCCTGCTCGGTGTTCATCACGAACGGGCCGTGGCCGACGATCGGTTCGTCGATCGGCTCGCCGCTAAGTAAGAGCACCACGGCGTCTTCACTGGCCTCAAGGGTTATCTGACGACCGTCGCGCTCAAACAGCACCAACTGCCCGACACCCGCGGTTTGCGCACCGTTGACCCGCACCGCCCCTTTCAACAGCACCAGCGCGGTGTTGCGCCCTTCGTGCAGATCCAGCGTCAGCAGCTTGCCGGCATTGAGCCGCAGGTCCCAGACGTCGATCGGTGTGAAGGTGTGCGACGGGCCTGTATGCCCCTCGAACTCACCGGCGATCAACCTCAGGCTGCCGGCGTCGCCCTTCAACGCGATATTCGGAATATCGCCGTCGAGAATGGTCTGGTAGCCAGGCGCGGCCATTTTGTCCTTGGCCGGCAGGTTGACCCACAACTGCACCATCTCCAGTTTGCCGCCGGTTCTGGCGAAATCATCCGAGTGAAACTCTTCGTGGAGGATGCCGGACGCAGCGGTCATCCACTGCACGTCACCCGGGCCGATGGTGCCGCCGCTGCCGGTGGAGTCACGGTGCTGCAC
>NZ_QAIK01000145.1:118554-127616 GCF_003061005.1 Pseudomonas sp. HMWF021
GCGTGATCGAGCAGCAGGAACGGGCTGACGTGTTTGCCCAGGTTATCGTAGGAAAACAGGGTGCGAACCGGGAACCCATCGCCGACCCAATGGCCGCGAGGGCTGGTGTAGATACCGATGATGTTTTTCATGGTTGCCTCCAGAAAGTGGGGTGACGCAATGAATTAAGCTTAAATCCATGACGTACACAGCACTAGACGGCAAAAACCAGCCTCAGCGTCCCACAAATAGAACAGTACTCCCACCACACCCTGTAGGAGCTGCGGCACGCTGCGATCTTTTGATCTTGTTTTTAAAATCAAAAGATCGCAGCGTGCCGCAGCTCCCACAAGATTCATGACTTCTGCTCAACAGTGCTTTGCCCCATCGACGGTTTTTCTCAAGGACGCAGACGCGGATACTCGTGCCCATTCCCACTGCAACCCTGGAGTCATCAATGTCTGTTCCCGCTTTTGGTCTGGGTACGTTTCGCCTGCAAGGTCAGGTGGTCATCGACTCGGTGAGCACCGGTCTTGAACTCGGCTACCGCGCCATCGACACCGCGCAGATCTACGAAAACGAAGCCGAGGTCGGTCAGGCCATCGCTGCCAGCGGTATCGCCCGCGAAGAACTGTTCATCACCAGCAAGATCTGGGTCGCCAATTTCGCCAAAGATCGTCTGATCGACAGTCTCAGGGAAAGCCTGCAAAAACTGCAGACCGATTACCTGGACCTGACGCTGATCCATTGGCCATCGCCGGAAGATCAGGTGCCGGTCGCCGAATTCATGGGCGCGCTGCTCGAAGCCAAACGCCTGGGCCTGACCCGGCAGATCGGGGTGTCCAACTTCACCATCGCGCTGATGCAACAGGCCATCGCGGCGGTCGGCGCAGAAAACATCGCCACCAACCAGATCGAACTGCACCCCTACCTGCAAAATCGCAAGGTGGCCGAATTCGCCCGCAGCCAGGGCATACAGGTCACCTCGTACATGACCCTCGCCTATGGCGAAGTGCTGAAGGATCCGGTCATCCTGCAGATCGCCGAACGCCTGCAGGCCACCCCGGCGCAGGTCACCCTCGCCTGGGCGATGCAACTGGGTTACGCGGTGATTCCATCGTCGACCAAACGTGCCAACCTGCAAAGCAATCTGGGCGCCGTAGCGCTGACCCTGAGCGCAGCCGACATGGCGCTGATCGCCGGCCTGGAACGCGGCCATCGGCTGACCAGTCCCAAAGGCATCGCGCCACAGTGGGATTGATCACTCAGGCCTGAAGCCGCTGCGCGAGGCTGTGCATCGCCTCGCGCAGCGTATCGAGGGCCATGAGCATGTCGGCAGCTTCAGCGTCGCGACACGCCTGTTCCAGTGCCGTACACGCTGCCACGAGCCGTGCGGCACCGACCATTTGCGCACCGCCCTTGATGTGATGCGCCAGGTCGCGCAGTCCTGCGCGGTCAGCGCCCGGCTGCAGATTGTCCAGCCGTTGCAGGTCTTGCTTCAGACTGTCCAGCACTTGCTCGCGCAAGCGCCGAATCATCGTCTGATCAGCACCCGCCAACTGCTCCAGCGCACTCAAATCGATCTCCACCATCGCCGCCCCTTCGAGCGCCTCAAGCTCAGGCGCACAATGCACCGCGCCGTGCAGGGCCTGGCGCAAGTCACTCAAGCGAATCGGCTTGAACAGGCAATCATCCATGCCCGCTGCCAGACAGCGGGCCTTTTCCTCGGCCTGTGCATTGGCGGTGAAGCCAAGAATCAGGCAACGCCCGCGACTGTTTGTGGCCTCTTCAGCGCGTATCGTGCGCACCAGTTCATAACCGCTCATGCGCGGCATGTTGCAATCGGTGATCAGCACGTCAAAGGTCTGCCCGCGCCAGAGATCCAACCCCTGCTGCCCGTCCTCGGTGTCCACCGTGCGATGGCCGAGTTCACTTAATTGCCAGCAGAGCAGCAGGCGATTGACCGGGTGATCATCGACCACCAGCACGTTGAATGAGCGCGCCGGGCTGAACGCCGGTTCGGGTGCAGTGTCCTGCGCGAGCGCCGCCAGCAGCGGCAGTTCAAGATCGATTTGCACCCGTGTGCCACGCCCCGGTTCACTGTCGAGACGCAAGGTTCCCCCCATCATTTCGCAAAGGGTGCGGCTGATCACCAACCCCAGCCCGGACCCGCTACGGGCCGCCTGCGAATCGGCGCCCGCCTGAACAAACGGACTGAACAGGCGCTGCTGGTCCGCCGCATTGATGCCGATGCCACTGTCGTCAATCACCACGCTGATCGCCAGGCGCTGCGCTGCAACAGCAGTGACGCGCAGGTGCAGACTGACGTGGCCATGCTCGGTGAACTTGATCGCGTTGCTCAGCAGATTCGACAGCACCTGTTTGAAGCGCGTCGGGTCGATCAGCACGTCGACGGCACTGTGCACGTGCAGTTCGATCTGCCACTGCAGATGCTTTTGTCGCGCCAGCCCCTCGAAAACCCGGCACACCGACAGTACCAGTTCACGCAGATTGGCCCGTTCCGGGGCAAGGGACAGGTGCCCGGATTCGATGCGTGCAATGTCGAGAATATCGCCAATCAAAGCCAGCAGTTGCTGGCCGGCGCCTGACGCAACCTGAATTGCCAAGCGATCGGTGACACCCTCGTCGGCGCGCTTGAGGGCCAGTTCGAGCATGCCGATCAGGGCGTTCATCGGCGTACGGATTTCGTGGCTCATGGTGGCCAGAAACGTAGTCTTGGCGCGGTTGGCGTCATCGGCGGCATCCTTGGCCTGCTGCAACTGGCGCAGCCATTGCTGGCGTTGCCGGATCTGCCGGCGCTGCAAACCGATCCAGCCCAGCGCCAGCAACAGCAACACCGCTGCACCAACAAAACCCAGGACGATTTCCTGCCGGTGACGCAGCCAGTAACTGTCATCGACCACCACGTCATGGCTCCAGCGCTCGACCAGTTCATCCATCTCCTGCGGCGCGATACTCAGCAGAGCTTTGTTCAGGATCGAATGCAGCTCGGTGGCCTGCGCCGCAGTGGCCAGAGCGATGCGGGCCGGCTGATCGCCGACGGTATTGGCGATGCGCAACCGTTCGCGGTACTGACGGGCGACCAGATAGCGAGCCACCAGCAATGAACTGATGGTCGCGTCAGCCTGTCCCTTGTCGATCATCTCCATGCCATCGGCCGGGCTTTTCGCTTCCACCAGACGCAGACCGGGTACGCGCTCAAGCAGAAAGCCGCGCAACGGATGTCCGCGATAGAGCGCCAGGCGCTTGCCTGCCAGATCAGCCAGGCTGCGCGGCCCTTGCGCCGCCGTCACCAGCACGAACGGATTGTTCAGATAGGCGCGGGTGAAGCGCAGCTCCAGTTCCCGCTCGCTGCTCGGTGTCACCACCGGCAGGATGTCGAGTTCACCTTTCTTCAACTGCTCGATCTGCCGATCAAGCGAGTTGCCGCGCACGATGTCGAATTTCAACCCGCTACGCTGGCTGATCAGCCCCAGCAACTGCGCGCTCAACCCGCGAAAGCGAGCGTCGGAATCAAAGAATGTCAGCGGTGCAAAATCTTCGATTGCCCCCACTTTGACCACCGGGTGCGCGTCAAGCCATTGCTGTTCGCCGCCACTCAGGCGAACTTCGGACTGCGCGCTCATCTGCGCGCGGCCCGCGCTCCAGCGTTGTTCGATCTGTTGCCGGCGCTCCATGGGAATGACCGCCAGTGCCTTGTCGACCACGCGTTTCAGGGCAACTTCGCTGCGCAACAAGGCAAAGCCGAACCGGTTGGCATCAAGCCCGGACGGCCCGGCCAACTGCAGGTCATTGCGATAATTGGTGTTGATCAGATAGTTGGCGCTGATAAGGTCGCCCAGATAGACGTCATCGGCACCGAATGCCACTGCGCCGAGCGCGTCCATGGCCGAGGTGTAACCCTGCACGCTGGCCTGCGGATAGAACAGCTGCACCTGCGCCAGCGGCAGGTAGTCTTCGACCATGGCAATACGCTTGCCGGTGAGATCCGCCGGCAACGGTTCGTCGAAGCGCGTCGCGAACATCGGCTGATCCTCGGCGTAGGCGCGCGACAGAATCACCTCGGGATCGGCCGTTTCGAAACTGTTCGAGGTGCCGAGCAACTCCAGTTCGCCGCGCTTGAGCGCCGCCAGTACCTCATCGCGCCGGGCATAACGGCGCACTTCGATTCGCACATCAAGCAACTGCGCCAACAGATCGGCGTAATCGGCGGTCAGCCCCTCAAGATCCTGATGATTGCGAGTGATTTCGAACGGCGGATAATCCGGCCCCGAGATACCCAGGCGCAACACGGGATGCTCGCGTAGCCACTGACGGTCCTGATCGTCGAGTCGGACCTGAACATTTTCCAGGCGGGTGCGCGTCAGCACTTCCAGCACTTGCGGCGCCTGGCTCGCCACGCAAGGCAGCGCCAGATTCAGCAACAAGGCGAACGTCAAGCGTCGGAGCCACATGGGCAGAGCCTCAGATCAAGTGATTGCGCCTGGCAAAATCGCGCAGGTGGACTGCCGTATTCACTCCGAGCTTTTTGATCAGGCGGGTCTTGTAGGTGCTGACCGTCTTGTAGCTGAGGAACATGTCTTCGGCGATGGTCTTGTTGGGTTTGCCCAGCGCCAGTTGTTCCAGGATGCTCAGTTCCCGATCGGAGAGCTGATCGATCAGCTGTTTTTCGCTACTGAGCAACGGGCTCGCCACGTTGGCGTTGTCTGGCAGCGCGGCGAAATAGGAGTAGCCCGACATCAATGCCTGAATCGCCTTGTGCAACTGCTGCAGCTGGTTGGTCTTGGTGACATAGCCCATGGCTCCGGCGCGCAGGCAGCGGTCCTGATAATGCAAAGGGTCTTGCGATGTGAAGATCAGAACCTTGCATTGGGGGTCATTGGCCTTGAGCCGGGTCAGCACCTCCAGCCCTCCGTGACCGGGCAGCTTGAGATCGAGCACCACCAGTTTCGGTGCATGCTCACGTATCAGCGCCATCACTTCACCGGCACTCGATGCCTCATGGATAACCTTGAATCGTTCAGCTTCAAGCACGACCCTGATAGCGGCACGCACTACAGGGTGATCGTCGACGATCAGCGCTGACTTCATGACCTCTCCCGCTCTATAAACATCATGACGCCGACCTGCATTCGCGAGCATGCGAACACACTGGCTGCGCAGGGACTGTTGCACGGGAGTCGATGAAATTCCAGCTGTCAGACCTGACAGTTGCGTGCAGGAAAATTGTGTGGTAGCGCATCGCATGACCACTCAGCGACAGCGTCCCGCGCACTGAATACGGGCACATCAACCCGAGCCATCAACTGTTCAATCATGGAAGCGTTCGGCATACCGGCGTTGCAAATCTGTACGTTTTTCCGGACAACGCCTGATGGTCCTTCAAACAACATGGAAGGCTCGTTATAGATCAGCGCGTGATGCACAGGCTGGCCATCCAGCAGAAACGCTGGCAGGTCCATTGAGCCCGATGCCAGGTCGGCGTTCACCACCAGGACGTCGAATGGCTCACAGCCGTATTCGACCAGTGTCAGCATCTCGGTCAGGCTTTGCGCAGAGCCCACACGGTAATAATCAAGATGATTGAACAAGCGCTCGATTCTCATCCGCTGAAAATACTGCGAATCGGCAATCAGAATGCGCAAGGCTTTATTGTTCATCGTCGCCTCCCGAGGGTCGTGGTTTCAGAGCGCGCCAAGGCTACGCTAGGATCACCACAGACTCTGTAGGAGTTTTCCGAAAAAACCAGTCATTCGTCCTCGCCGCCCGGTGGTCATGTCGTTACCAGCAGAACGACGAACCACCCCGGCCTTCGTGGCGCCGGGTTGGCGGCCGGGCGGGTTGCTCTGGTCGCTGACGAATCGAGCCGGCACGCAGCCGATTTGAACCTGGAGAAATCTCGCTGCGTAACACTTATTCGGTGGTACTCGGACTCCAGAAGGCCTGCACCACCAGCGCCGAAGTCGAGATCCGCGCCACCAGCGCATCGAGTTCATCGCCATCGACCGAGGTGGTTGCCAGCGTGGCTTCGATTTCAATTTCATCGGCCCCGAAGGCATGCACATCGACATCACTGGCCGGGTAGTTGCTGCGCTCGAGCTCAGCTTCAAGCAAGGCGAACACGGCTTTCTGCTGGGAACGCCTGGCGATGACATAAACAATGTTGGTGACTTCCGCCGAGACCACGTCCAGTGGCTGACGGTTGATGTTGTTGACGATCGGCCGCAACAAGGTGTTGGCGGCGAGGATGAACAGCGTGCCGAGCACGGCTTCGGCCAGCAGGTCGGCGCCGGCGCAGGCACCGACGGCAGCGGAGGTCCACAGGGTCGCAGCGGTGTTGAGGCCGCGCACGTTGCCCTCTTCGCGCATGATCACCCCGGCACCGAGAAAACCGATGCCGGAGACCACGTAGGCGACCACCCGCACAGCGCCTTCAGCACCGCCGAGACGGTTGGCCATGTCGACAAAAATCGCCGCGCCGACAGCCACCAGAACATTGGTGCGCAGGCCGGCCGTGCGTTGCCGGTACTGACGCTCGAAACCGATCAGGCCGCCGAGGATGAATGCGGCGCTGAGGCTGACCAGCGTGTCGAGCAAGGAAGTCAGGTTGAGGTTGTTGATGGCTTGCATGATGAAGCTCCTTGAAAAAACACAGTCCCTTTGTCGGGGCTTGCTGCCAATTCACTTGAAACACCCGATCCCTGTAGGAGCTGCCGCAGGCTGCGATCTTTTGATTTTGTTTTTAAAAGACAAGATCAAAAGATCGCAGCCTGCGGCAGCTCCTGCAGGGGCAGCATTACTGCCAGCCGAACCGGCGGATGTAGAAGCCTTTCACCGCCTGAGTCAGCGCCATGTACGCCAGCAGGATCACCGGCAGGAACACGAAGTACAGCGACGGCAATGCCTGCAGTTTGAAGTAGTTGGCCAGCGGCCCCATCGGCAGGAAGATCCCGACCGCCATGATGATTCCGGTCATCACCAGCAGCGGCATGGCTGCACGGCTTTGCAGGAACGGAATCTTCGGCGTACGGATCATGTGCACGATCAGCGTCTGGGTCAGCAGCCCCACCACGAACCAGCCGGACTGGAACAGGGTCTGGTGGTCCGGGGTGTTGGCATCGAACACATACCACATCAAGGCGAACGTCAGGATGTCAAAGATCGAACTGATCGGGCCGAAGAACAGCATGAAGCGCCCGACATCGGCCGGCTGCCAGCGCTGCGGCTTCTTCAGCATCTCCTTGTCGACGTTGTCGAACGGAATCGCGATCTGCGAAATGTCGTAGAGCAGGTTCTGTACCAGCAGGTGCATTGGCAGCATCGGCAGGAACGGAATGAACGCACTGGCCACCAGCACCGAGAACACGTTGCCGAAGTTGGAGCTGGCGGTCATCTTGATGTACTTGAGCATGTTGGCGAAGGTCCGACGCCCTTCGAGCACGCCCTCCTCCAGCACCATCAGGCTCTTTTCCAGCAGGATGATGTCGGCGGCTTCCTTGGCGATGTCCACCGCGCTGTCCACCGAGATCCCGATGTCGGCCGTACGCAGTGCCGGCGCGTCGTTGATACCGTCGCCCATGAACCCGACCACGTGCCCGTTGCCCTTGAGGATGCGCACGATGCGCTCCTTGTGCGAGGGTGTGAGTTTGGCGAACACGTTGGTGTTCTCCACCGCCACTGCCAGTTCGGCGTCGCTCATGCGCTCCACATCATTGCCCAGCAGCAGGCCCTGTTGTGCGAGGCCGACTTCACGGCAGATCTTCGCGGTCACCAGTTCGTTGTCACCGGTCAGCACCTTGACCGCCACGCCGTGCTCGGCCAACGCCTTGAGCGCCGGTGCGGTGCTTTCCTTCGGTGGATCGAGGAACGCCACATATCCGATCAGCGTCAGCTCCTGTTCATCCGCCAGACTGTAGGTGTCGCGACCTTGCGGCATCGAACGGGCAGCCACTGCCACCACGCGCAAGCCTTCAGCGTTGAATGCTGCGGTGACCTGACGAATCCGGGTCAGCAATTCATCGCTCAAGGCTTCTTCGACGTCGCCGTGCTGCACGCGAGTGCACACCGCCAACACTTCTTCCACCGCGCCTTTGCAGATCAGTTGATGTGGCTGACCACGCCCTTCGACCACCACCGACATACGCCGGCGATTGAAGTCGAACGGAATCTCATCGACCTTGCGAAACGCCGTGCCGACCTTCAGCTCACGGTGGATTTCCACGTGTTCCAGCACCGCCACGTCGAGCAGGTTTTTCAGTCCGGTCTGGTAGTAGCTGTTGAGGTAGGCCATTTCCAGCACGTCATCGGAGTCTTCACCCCAGACATCGACATTGCGCGCGAGGAAGATCTTGTCCTGAGTCAGGGTGCCAGTCTTATCGGTGCACAGCACGTCCATGGCGCCGAAGTTCTGGATCGCATCCAGACGCTTGACGATGACTTTCTTGCGCGACAGGAACACCGCGCCTTTGGCCAGGGTCGAGGTGACGATCATCGGCAGCATTTCCGGGGTCAGACCCACGGCGATCGACAGCGCGAACAGCAGCGCTTCGGTCCAGTCGCCCTTGGTGAACCCGTTGATGAACAACACCAGCGGCGCCATGACAAACATGAAGCGGATCAGCAGCCAGCTGACCTTGTTCACGCCCATCTGGAACGAAGTCACCGCGCGATCAGTTGCCCCCACACGTTGGGCCAGGGCACCGAAATAAGTGCTGTTGCCGGTGGTGAGAATCACCGCCACGGCCGTTCCGGACACCACGTTGGTGCCCATGAACAGAATGTTTTCCAGCTCCAGCGGATTGCGCGTGTCGCGGTCGGCCTGACGGGCGAATTTTTCCACCGGCATCGATTCACCGGTCATCGCCGCCTGGCTGACGAACAGGTCCTTGGCGCTGAGCACCCGGCAGTCGGCAGGAATCATGTCGCCGGCGGACAGCACGATCAGGTCGCCCGGCACCAGTTGCTTGATCGGCAGTTCGATCCGCGGCTCGTCGCGGCGCATCACCGTGGCGGTGTTGCTGACCATCGCCTTGAGCGCGTCGGCGGCCTGGTTGGATTTGCTT
>NZ_QAIK01000145.1:127626-145392 GCF_003061005.1 Pseudomonas sp. HMWF021
AAAATCACCGTGGCGGCTTTCAGGTCTTCGGTCAGCCACGAAATCACCGCCAACAGGGTCAGCAGCAGGTTGAACGGGTTTTTGTAGCAGTGCCACAGGTGGATCCACCATGGCAGCGGCTGCTCGTGTTCGACTTCGTTGAGGCCGTACTGCGCACGCAGGGCGTCGACTTCAAAGTCAGTCAGGCCGTCGGTGTGAGTGCCCAGTGACGACAGCAGTTCACCGCTGTCGCGATGGGCCGCATCGACCAGGGTGTTGGCCAGAGTGGGCGGCACTTCACGGCTGACCGTGGTGTCGCTGATCGATTCCAGCAGCGCCAGACGACGGAAGTGCCGGGCGATGTGGCGTGTACGCAGGAAGCCTGCGAAAAATTCCTTGAGCGTAAGTTTCATGGCTGTTGCCCCTATGGTCAGCCGGGAAACCGTCGAGCAGGTACGACCGCGCCTCGTGCGCCGGAAAAACCGGCACGGCAAGGCTTGGCGCGCCGGTCAGAAAAGACAGGCGTGTCGATAGGTTTGCGATTGCGACCACAAGGTCGAAACCACGCACATTCAGTGTCGATGAGAAGGACGTCGGGACATGACCTTGCTGGTCATGATCGGGATGCCGCTGCTCGCTTTACGGCGAGACAACGGCAGAGAAAGGCTGCGCGTTATCTTGCCGAGAATCTGCCGGTTACCGAGACCGGCCGACAACTGTCACTCGAACAAGTACCCACTGTGGGTCTCCGCTATTGATGAAAACGCGCGAAGCTTACGCCCCGATGTCTGGAGAGTAAACCCGTGTAAGGAGGTGTGTCGGGGAATATCGGGGATGTTCAGGAAGGGTTCAGGATTCAGATTTCAGGGTGTTTTTGACGGCCCCTTCGCGAGCAAGCCCGCTCCCACAGGGGGATCTCCATTAAACACAGATTTTGTGGTCAACAGAGAGCCAATGTGGGAGCGGGCTTGCTCGCGAAAGCGGTGTATCAGGCGCTACAAAATCAGCTGGCCGTCGCCAACAGCAGATCCGCCATCGAACGGCTGTGCCCACGATGCTTGCCATGCTCATACAGCGAACCGGCAATCTCGTCGGCACGCACCGGCAGCACCGACAGCAATGTGTCGCTCAGACCATGGCTGGCCTGGCAGAAGCCCTGCATGTACAGACCGGCCTTGCAGCGCTCGTCGGTGATCAGTTTGTAGTTGCGATCAACCTCGAAATCGCCCAGATACTCTTGCAGCGGCGCCAGCAGTTTGCGGTGCAACTGACGCTCGTAACCCGTAGCCAGCACCACTGCATCATAAATGCGCACGGTAACTTCGCCGGTAGCGTTGTTGCGCACCGCCAGTTCAATGCCGTGCTCGGTGGCGGTGGCGCTTTCGACGGTGGTCAGGGTGCGGAACGCGTGACGGGCGACGCCCGAGACTTTCTGTCGATAGAAGATGCCGTAGATGCGCTCGATCAGGTCGATGTCCACCACCGAGTAGTTGGTGTTGTGGTACTCGTTGACCAGCCGCTCACGCTCGGCGCTATTTTGCTGGAACACCAGATCAGTGAACTCCGGCGAGAACACTTCGTTGACGAACGGGCTGTCGTCGGCAGGCTTGAGGGCCGAGCCGCGCAGGATCATGTCGACTTGTACCGACGGGAACGAATCGTTCAGATCAATGAAAGCCTCCGCCGCGCTCTGCCCGCCGCCGATGATCGCAATGCTCATCGGTTGATTGTTCACACACGGCTGCTTGGCCATCTGCGACAGGTACTGCGAGTGGTGGAACACGCGGCTGTCGCCCTTGAGCGCCTTGAACGCTTCGGGAATACGCGGCGTACCGCCGGCGCTGACCACCACCGAACGCGCGGTGCGCACGAACTGCTGGCCCTCGGTATCACGGGAGATCACCCGCAGCGCTTCAACCTGGTGGTTGTGCAGCACCGGCTCGATGGTCAGCACTTCTTCGCCGTAGCGGCTCTGCTCGGTGAACTGCCCGGCAACCCAGCGCAGGTAGTCGTTGTACTCCATGCGGCACGGATAAAAGGTGCCGAGGTTGATGAAGTCCACCAGACGACCATGGGCCTTCAGGTAGTTGACGAAGGAGTACGGGCTGGTCGGGTTGCGCAGGGTCACCAGATCCTTGAGGAAGGAAATCTGCAACTCGCTTTGGGTCGACAAGGTGTTGCCGTGCCAGCTGTAGTTGGCCTGTTTGTCGAGGAACAGCACATCCAGCTCGCCGTGGGTCGGGCCGCGCTCTTGCAGAGCGATGGCCAGCGCCAGGTTCGAAGGGCCGAAACCGACGCCGATCAGGTCGTGAACGATGGGCGATGCAATTGCCTGAGTCATTTCCAGTGTCCTCTGGATGAACCCCTCAACACGGGGATAAAGACTGGGTGGCCTGACCGGCCTGAAACAGGTCGGCAGGTCGTCTGTTGAGTAAGAACGAGGACGATGAAAGGAAATTTAACCTGGAAGGATCAGTGGGCGTCCCATTGTTTGATCCGCAATCGGCAATGCTTCATGGCATTGACGATATGTTTTTCCACCGACGCCTTGGAGATTCCGAGGGTCGCGGCGATTTCCGGATGGGACAGGCCTTCGATCTTGCGCAGCAAAAAGCTGTCGCGGCACAGCGGCGGCAATTCCGCCAGCGCGCGCTGAAGCATCTCCAGACGCTGGCCGTGGTCGAGAGTGCCGTGGGGTGACGGTGTGAAATAGCGCTCTTCGCTGTCGAGCACATCAAGCGACTCTACCTGACGCAGGGCGTTGCGCCGGTGATCGTCGATGACCAGGTTCAGGGCGGTGCGATAAAGAAACGCCCGGGGTTGCTCGATGGGCGTGTCACTGGATCGCTCCAGCACCCGTAGATAAGCGTCATGCACCACATCTTCGGCAACCTGACGATTGCCCAGCTTGGCGTTCAGGAAACACACCAGCTCGCGATAGTAGTTTTCCAACATGACTCCCGACCGCATCGATGCAGTTCCTGTCCTTGAGCACACTGACCCCGCCGCCCGCGATCCGCAGTAGCAAGATGGTGGCAACTTGAGGTGCGTAATTTATAGTAATTCTCATATAGATTTAAAGAGCTGTTTCCACATCCAGGCCAAATACTCCTTTGCGACTACCTGTTACATGATGTGTGCGCAGTTAAATTCCCTTGCGCATGCATCGTTTACAGGACAGCTCCCCGTATCTGTCGCGTCTTGCGACAGCGTTCAACCCCCGCGCACTGTGCCGCCGCTGTTGAACGACGGGCCGAACCTACTGGCCGGAACCCTGCATGAAACGTCCCCGCTCCGCCCGACGCGCCCTGTTCGCCGCCCTTTGTCTGATTCCTGTGATTGCCGTAGCCGCGTGGCAGGTTTTGCCGCCCGGGCGGGACGCCCTCGCCACCGTGCAGGTGACCCGCAGCAATATCGAAAACAGCGTGACCGCATTGGGTACTTTGCAGCCACGGCGTTATGTGGATGTCGGCGCGCAGGCTTCGGGGCAGATCCAGAAGATTCATGTCGAGGCTGGCGATACGGTCAAGGAGGGCCAGTTGCTGGTGGAGATCGACCCCTCGACGCAAAAAGCCAAACTCGATGCCGGGCGTTTCTCGATTGAAAATCTCAAGGCGCAATTGCAGGAGCAGCGCGCCCAGCACGATCTTGCACAACAGAAATACCAGCGCCAGCAAAAGCTCGCCGCCGGTGGCGCTACCCGCGAAGAGGATGTACAGACCGCACGCGCCGAAGTTCGCGCGACCCAGGCGCGCATCGACATGTTCCAGGCGCAGATTCGCCAGGCTCAGGCAAGCCTGCGCAGCGACGAGGCCGAGCTCGGCTACACGCGCATTTATGCACCGATGAGCGGCACCGTGGTGGCGGTGGGCGCACGCGAAGGCCAGACACTCAACGCGCAGCAACAGACGCCGTTGATCCTGCGCATCGCACGGCTGTCGCCAATGACGGTCTGGGCCGAGGTTTCCGAAGCGGACATCGGCCACGTCAAACCCGGCATGACCGCCTACTTCACTACCCTCAGCGGCGGCAGCCGGCGCTGGAGCAGCACCGTGCGTCAGATCCTGCCGGTGCCGCCGCGCCCTCTCGAACAGAATCAGGGTGGCAGCCCCACCAGCGGTCGCAGCGGCAGCGAACGAGTGGTGCTGTACACCGTGCTGCTCGATGTCGACAACGCTGACAACAGCCTTATGACCGACATGACTGCGCAGGTGTTCTTTGTCGCGCAACAGGCCAGGGACACCCTGACCGTGCCAAGCGCAGCCCTGCAACCAGGCACGCGTGCGCAGTGGCAACGGGCACAGGTCGTTGCCGCCAACGGCGAAATCCAGTCCCGCGATGTGCGCACCGGCATCAGCGATCGCCTGCGCACGCAAGTGCTCGAAGGTCTGGTCGAGGGCGATCACGTCCTCAGCGCTCCCGCCACCGGCAGCGGAGGCTGAATGCAAACGCCCCTGATTGACCTGCGGCAGATCCGCAAATCCTATGGCGGCAATGACAGTCCGCTGGTGGAGGTGTTGCGCGGCATCGATCTGTCGATTCACGCCGGCGAGTTCGTGGCCATCGTCGGCGCTTCCGGCTCCGGCAAATCGACGCTGATGAACATCCTTGGCTGCCTCGATCGCCCTACCAGCGGCGAATATCGTTTTGCCGGTGAAGATGTCGCGCAACTGGACACCGACGAACTGGCGTGGCTACGCCGCGAGGCGTTCGGTTTCGTGTTCCAGGGCTATCACCTGATACCGTCCGGCTCCGCCCAGGAAAATGTCGAGATGCCGGCCATCTACGCCGGTACTCCGGCGGCAGAACGCCACGCGCGGGCCAGTGCATTGCTGGAGCGCCTGGGCCTGGCCAGTCGCACCGGCAACCGCCCGCACCAACTCTCCGGCGGTCAGCAGCAGCGCGTGTCGATTGCCCGGGCGCTGATGAACGGTGGCCACATCATTCTGGCCGACGAACCCACTGGCGCCCTCGACAGCCACAGCGGCGCCGAGGTGATGACCTTGCTCGACGAACTCGCCGGCCAGGGCCATGTGGTGATTCTCATCACCCACGACCGCGAAGTGGCGCAACGGGCCAAACGCATCATCGAAATCCGCGACGGCCTGATCATCAGCGACACCGCCGAGCATCCGTCTGCCGCGCCCCGTAGCGCCAATCCCGGTGCCCTGCAAGCGGTCGATCTGCGCCAGCGCCTGAGTGCCGGCAGTACCCGGACCGACGCCTGGAAAGGTGAACTGGTGGACGCGGTGCAAGCCGCCTGGCGAGTCATGTGGATCAACCGGTTTCGCACCGCGCTGACGCTGCTCGGCATTGTCATCGGCGTGGCTTCGGTGGTGGTGATGCTGGCGGTGGGCGAAGGCAGCAAACGCCAGGTCATGGCGCAGATGGGCGCCTTCGGTTCCAACATCATTTATCTGAGCGGCGCCGCGCCCAACCCGCGCACACCTCCGGGGATCATCACGCTCGATGACGTCGCCGAGCTGGCCGCCCTGCCCCAGGTCGAACGCATCATGCCGGTCAACGGCTCGACCGCCGGCGTGCGTTTCGGCAACGCCGATCACAGCAGTTATGTCGGCGGCAACGACACCAACTTCCCGAGCATTTTCAACTGGCCGGTGGTTCAGGGCAGTTACTTCACCCAGGCCGACGAAGACAGCGCCGCCGCTGTCGCGGTAATCGGCACCAAAGTACGCGACAAATTGCTCAAGGATGTCGCCGATCCGATCGGCCAGTACATCCTGATCGAAAACGTGCCGTTCCAGGTCCTCGGGGTCCTCGCTGAAAAAGGCTCAAGCTCCGGCGACTCCGACAGCGACAATCGCATCGCCGTGCCCTACTCCGCAGCCAGCATGCGTCTGTTCGGCAGCCGCAATCCGGAATACGTGGTGATCGCTGCCAGAGATGCGCGCAAGGTCAAAGAGGCCGAACAGGCCATCGAACAAGCGATGCTGCGCCGGCACAACGGCAAGAAGGACTTCGAACTGACCAACAACGCCGCGATGATCCAGGCCGAGGCGCGCACCCAGGGCACGCTGTCGCTGATGCTCGGCGCCATCGCTGCCATTTCGCTGCTGGTGGGCGGTATCGGCGTGATGAACATCATGCTCATGACCGTGCGCGAACGCACCCGGGAAATCGGCATTCGCATGGCCACCGGTGCCCGTCAGCGCGACATTTTGCGCCAGTTTCTCACCGAAGCAGTGATGCTTTCGGTAGTGGGTGGCATTGCCGGTATCAGCCTGGCGATGCTGGTCGGCGGCGTCCTGAAGTTCAGCGGCGTGGCCATCGCGTTTCAATGGCTGGCTGTGCTGGGCGCCTTTGCCTGCGCCCTGGTCACCGGTGTCATCTTCGGCTTCATGCCTGCCCGCAAGGCCGCCCGGCTCGACCCGGTCACGGCCCTTACCAGTGAATGATCGATCTATGAAAGCGCCACTGACCCTCCTTGCCGCCAGCCTCATGCTGGCGGCCTGCAGCAGCCCTGCGCCACGTCCCGAAAGCGGCGTGCAGCCACCGCCCGCCTGGCAGTCGCCGGATCATCCCGGTGCGGTGCAGAACAACCGCCAATGGTGGACGCAGTTCGGCAGCCCCGAACTCGATCGACTGGTCGAACAGGCGCGCCTGAGCAGTCACGACCTCGGCGCCGCAGTAGCCCGGGTCAGGCAGGCGCAGGCCAGCGCGACGATTGCCGGCGCCCCGCTGCTGCCGGAGATCAAGGCCGGATTGAATGCCAATCGGCAGAAACTGTTGCACGGCAAGGGCTACAGCCAGCTGGACGTGAACCCGGACAATCGTTCGCTGGATTACTACGACGCGGAGCTGAGCGCCAGTTACGAAATCGATTTCTGGGGCGGCAAACGCGCCGCCCGCGACAGCGCCGTGTTCGGCGTGCAGGCCAGTGAATTCGATCGCGCCACCGTCGAACTGACCTTGCAAAGCGGCGTTGCCACCAGCTACACCCAGGCCCTGGCTTTGCGTGAACAGGCGCGCATCGCCGAGCTTAATCTGGCCAACGCGCAAAACGTATTGCACCTGGTGCAAACCCGCTTCGACGCCGGCAGCGCCACCGCGCTGGAACTGGCCCAGCAGAAAAGTCTGGTGGCCGAACAACAGCGCAAATTGCCCTTGGTGCAGCAACAGGCACGCGAAGCTCTGATCAGCCTTGCCGCCCTGCTCGGTCAACCGGTGCAGACGCTGGCGTCACCTCAACAGTCATTCGAACAATTGCAGTGGCCGAACATCGCCAGTGGCGTGCCCAGCGAGCTGCTGAGCCGGCGCCCGGACATCGCCAGCGCCGAAGCCAGGCTTGCGGCCGCGCAGGCCGATGTCACCGTGGCGCGGGCGGCCATGCTGCCTAAAGTTACCCTCACCGCCAGCCTCGGCACCGGCGCCGATCTGGCGGCGGATCTGCTGCGCACGACGTTCTATAACCTGTCATCAGGGCTGACCGCACCGATCTTCAACAATGGCCGCCTGAGCGCCGAACGCGACAAGGCCAAGGCTCGGCAGGACGAACTGCTGGAGACGTACCGCGGGGCAATCATCAATGGCTTCGCCGACGTCGAAAAAGCCCTCAGCAGCATTCGCGGCCTCGACGAACAACGACAATGGCAAAGCGAGGAACTGAGCCAGGCGCAAACCGCTTTCGACATCGCCCAAAGTCGCTATCAGGCCGGAGCCGAAGACCTGCTCACCGTACTGCAAACCCAGCGCACGTTGTATGCCGCGCAGGACATGAACGTGCAGCTGCGCCTCTCGCGGTTGCAGGCCAGCATTGCCTTGTACAAAGCGCTGGGTGGCGGCTGGCAAGTCATCTGACCGTCCCTTGTCGACTGTCCCGACGCCTTCGCGAGCAGGCTCGCTCCCACAGAGGTGATGGGCGCGTCACAGATCGAGGCTCAACGCAGATCCCTGTGGGAGCGCGCCTGCTCGCGAAAAGCACCAGGTCAGGCGAAACCAATCTCTAAAGGCAAAAAAAATCGCAGCACCAGGCTGCGATTTTTTTTGCGCTTAAAGTTGCCGCCCTTTCACTTTCAGATGCCTCGCATACCACGGTCTCTGCGGCACCTTGCGGAACAGGTCGGCCATATTGTCTTCATCGCCAAAGGTGATGCGCAGCGCCAGCTTCATGGTTTCCGGGTCCATCTCCACCGAGCGGCCAATTTGCAGCCCCGGCACGGTACTGCAGCCATGGGTGTCCGGCCCCAGCCACGGGTCGTCGACTTCGACCCAGCGCCCCGGCGCAAACCACGGCACACCATTGACCTCCAAACGACTGACTTCGCCCGGGTGAAAACGCTCATGGGCGCGAAACCAGTCTTCGAGGCGATCATCGATCCAGCCGTGAAAACGCCAGAACACCGGGTTCACATGGGAAGAAAACGGGTCGCCGAGAAAATCGTTTTCCGGGGCGTACCAACGCGCGGCAAAATCCGCCTGATCGCGCGCCATCGGCACCGGAATGTCGTTGGACGGGTCGCGCGCTACCGAAGCCCAGCGCATATGCAACCAATCGTGCAGGCCCAGCTCTACCTCCGAGCCGAATTGGCCAAGGGTGAGTTTCGACAAGTATCGCGGGTCGCGGTACTGCGATTCCCAGACCTGGAAATTGCTGTGGTAAGTCTCGGCCGCCTTGATGTCAGCGACCCACTGAGTGTACTCATCATCGCCGTCGGTCACCCAGGTCGGCGGCAAGGCGTTGCCGTCGTGGTTGTCGAAGTAGCGGGCGAAACCCTGGCGGTCGCGTTCCAGTTCCGGTTGCGGCATGGGGAACGCCGCCCACGACGGCAAGTCCTGCATTGAGCGGGCCTTGCCCAGCATGTGTCGGTGCATGAAGAAAAAGTCGATGCCCGAGCCATTGCGGTCCTTGCGTGGTCCGCGGGCATCGCGCTCGTTGTCGCGCGGCCCGGGTTGCCAGCCGATCCCGCGCAGGGCCTCGCGTTTTTTCTCCGAGAGCTTGTGCCACTTGTCGCGGGTCGCATGCCAGAGCTGGTGGAACAGGCGATGTTCCGGAGCGACCAGCCACGCCAACAGTGTCGGATTCAACCCGGTGCGTTCGCGAGCCTCTGGAAAGCGTCGTTTGATGGCGATGAAATGGTTGTCGAGTTCGGGCAATCCCAGCGGTCGGTCCAGGCGCAACACCTGTCCGGTGAACGTGCCGCTGCCGGCGTTGCCGAACGCCGCCCAGACTTCGTCCAGTTTGACTTTCAACTCATAGACCGGCGGCGCTTCTGGCGCATCGCTGCGCAGCAGTCGCCAGTACAGCTCGGCGCCGTTGCCCGACGCCAGATCGCCAATCACCTGATACCGCGCCGGTGCCTCAGAACGCAAATTGACGCCGGTATCGAGGAATCCGCGCAAGCCGCGGCCACGACGGGCAATGTCGAGAAACAATTCCAGACCTTCGTGTGGCACGCCGTCCAGCCCTGCGGCGGCCCCGCTGAAGCGGATATCCCACACACCGCGCAGGTTGTCCGCCAACTGCTGACCGGCCGTGTCGGCGAGATCCACCGTGGCTTCCCCCGGCGTGATCGGAAACTCCTCACGGGTCAGCTCACGATGTGCATAAAAAGCGGCAGGCAGCGCGGCGCCCGTGAGTGCCATGCCCGCCATGAACCAGCGTCGAGAGATCGTCATTGCCCTACCTGTGTCAGCCATGAAGCAGGCTTTATCCAAGCTAGAACGTTTGCTCGCCGAGGAAATTTATGGCCCCGGCAAAAGATCGCCGCGCGCCGTGAGCGCTTTTCACTCACCCCACTAAATTACCCGTCCGGTCACTCGTTCCTCCCAGATAGCAAAGGCCCCTGCGCCTGCACCTCGACGGCGAACCTGAATGAGATGGCAATGACAAAACCGCGTTCGAAAAAGGCTCTATTTATCGGCCTGCCGCTGGCCTTGGCGATCAGCGCCGGCGCAGGGTTTCTGGCTTGGGATTACTGGTTTCGGGACAACCCCGGCTATCCGGTCAAAGTGATGAAACAGGCGACCGAGCTGCAGGATCGCATCCTCTCGTTCGACAGCCACATCACCGTGCCACTGAGTTTCGGCGCGCACGGCAACGAAGCCGACAAGGACGGCTCGGGCCAGTTCGACCTGATCAAGGCCAATCGCGGTCGTTTGTCCGGCGCGGCGCTGACCGTGTTTGGCTGGCCGGAAATGTGGAACGGTCCGAATGCGCCGCATCGCCCGACCGAGGGTTTCGTCGAGGAGGCGCGCAATCAACAGGAAGTGCGCTACAAAATCATTTCCGGGATGGCCCGCGACTTTCCCAATCAGGTTGGCATCGCCTACACCCCGGATGATTTTCGTCGCCTGCATGGCGAAGGCAAGTTCGCGATTTTCATCAGCATGCTCAACGCCTACCCGCTGGGCAACGACCTGAGCAAACTGGACTTGTGGGCCGGGCGCGGCATGCGCATGTTCGGCTTCAGCTACATCGGCAACAACAGCTGGGCCGACTCGTCGCGCCCGCTGCCGTTTTTCAATGATTCGCCCGATGCCCTCGACGGTCTCTCGGACATCGGCAAGCAAGCGGTGCACCGTTTGAACGATCTGGGCGTGATCATCGACGTCTCGCAGATGTCGACCAAAGGCCTGGAACAGGTCGCACAACTGAGCCGCACACCGCTGGTGGCTTCGCACTCGGCGCCACGGGCAGCGGTGGATATTCCGCGCAACCTCAGCGACAAGGAATTGCAACTGATCAAGAACAGCGGCGGCGTGGTGCAGGTGGTCGGTTTCTCGCAATACCTCAAACCGCTGACCCAAGGCACCCAGGACAAGCTCAACGCACTGCGCGCGCGCTTCGACCTGCCACCGTTGCCGAACCTGGCCATGGCGCTGATGCCGGGCGATCCGATCATCACCGCCTGGTCCGAACAGAAACTCGGCCAGTACGCCAGTGGCCTCTACGCGATCCTTGAAGAAGAACCGAAAGCGACCCTCAAGGACCTCGGTGATGCCATCGATTACACCGTGCGAAAAATCGGTATCGACCATGTCGGTATCTCGTCGGACTTCAACGACGGCGGCGGCATCAAGGGCTGGGAAAACGTCGGTGAAATCCGCAACGTCACCGCCGAACTGATCCAGCGTGGTTACTCCGAAGCAGACATCGCCAAACTGTGGGGCGGCAACTTCATGCGCGTCTGGGATCAGGTGCAGAAAGCGGCCAAACCGGCGTTGATCTCCCGCCAGGACACCGCCCAGCCATGACCGACCGTCGCACGTTTTTGAAACAGGCAGGCGTGATTGCCGCCGCCCTGCCGTTTGGCACGACCCTCGCTGGGTCAGCGACGGCTGCGTCCGCCCCGGTATCTTCCGGGAGCAAATGGACGCAGCTGCGCCAGTTGTTCGATCAGGATCCGCAGGCTATTCACTTCGCCAATTTCCTGGTCACCTCCCACCCCAAACCCGTGCGTGACGCCATCGCGCGCCATCGTGCTGCGCTGGACCTGAACCCGGGACTGGCCATGGACTGGGATTTCGGCGTCACCGAAAAGCGCGAAGACAATGTGCGGGTCTGGGCCGGCAAATACCTGCAGGCCAAACCGGGCCAGATCGCCCTCACCGGCAGCACCACCGAAGGCCTGGCGATGATTTATGGCGGCGTGCACGTGCGCCCGGATCAGGAAATCCTCACCACCGAGCACGAGCACTATTCGACCCGCAACATCCTCGATTTCCGCACCCGCCGCGATGGCACCCGGGTGCGTAAACTCCAGCTGTTCGAAACCCCGCAAAGCATTTCGCTGGATCAGGTGCTCGACACTATCAACCGCAACATCCGCCCCGAAACACGCGTACTGGGGATGACCTGGGTGCATTCGGGCAGTGGCGTGAAGTTGCCGATCGGCGACATTTCGCGGCTGGTCGATGAACACAACCGTCAACGTGAAGATCAGGACCGATTGATTTACGTGGTCGACGGTGTGCACGGCTTCGGTGTCGATGACCTGAGTTTCCCGCAGATGAACTGCGACTTTTTCATTGCCGGCACCCACAAATGGATGTTCGGCCCGCGCGGTACGGGCATCGTCTGCAGCCGCAGTGAAGAAGTGAAATACGTCAGTCCCAGCGTGCCGACGTTCTCCGAGGCCACTACATTCGCCACAACCATGAGCCCGGGCGGCTACCACGCTTTCGAGCATCGCTGGGCGCTGGACGAGGCCTTCAAGTTGCATTTGCAACTGGGCAAGGCCGACGTTCAGGCGCGCATTCATCAGCTCAACGGTTATCTGAAGCAGCGCCTGCGAGAACACTCGAGCATCGAACTGGTCACCCCGCTTGATCCGCAGTTCAGCGCCGGATTCACGTTCTTCCGGGTCAAGGATCAGGACAGCGACGAGGTCGCCGCCTACCTGATGAACAATCGCGTGATCTGCGACGCGGTCAGCCGTGATGTCGGCCCGGTGATCCGCACCGCACCCGGGCTGCTCAACAGCGAAGCCGAAGTCGACCGGTTCATGGACATCCTCGGCAAAAAACTGCGCGCCTGAGCGCTCGACCCCGGTTTTCCTTTCACAGAGACGACTCATGAAAAAGCCCCACGCCTCATTCACTTTCAAGGCCCTCCCCGTGCTGGCCCTGACCGCGCTGTGCGCCGGTCTGTTGCCCGGCGCCGCACAGGCTGCGACCCCACCTGCTCCGGGCAAAGTGTTCAAGGATTGCAAGGACTGCCCGGAAATGGTGGTGCTGCCCACTGGCAGCTTCACCATGGGCACCCCGGAGGACGAAGTCGGCCGCGAGCCGGATGAGGGTCCGCGCCACGTGGTGACCTTCAACAAACCGTTCGCCATCAGCCGTTTCCAGGTACTGGTCGGCGAATGGGACGCTTACGTACGTGAAACCGGCAACAAGCCCTACGACTTCGATGATCGTCCGGGTCGCCGCTGCACCGCCGGCAAACCGGAGTTCAAGCAGACCGCGCGCGACCCGGCCGTGTGCATGAATGTCGCCGAAGCCCAGGGTTACATTGACTGGTTGTCGAAAAAGACTGGCCACAGCTATCGCCTGCAAAGCGAATCGATCCGCGAATACGCCGCCCGTGGTGGCAGCACCGGGCCCTTCCCGTTCCCGTTCGATGAAGGCAACAACTACCAGATCTCCAAACACGCCAACACCTATGGCGCAGCTGACGGCTACAACTTCACCTCCCCGGCCGGGACCTTTCCAGCCAACGCTTTCGGCGTCTACGACGCCCACGGCAACGTCTATGAGTGGACCGCCGATTGCTATCACAAGGACTATTCCGGGGTGCCCGACGATGGTCGTCCGTGGGTTCAGGAAAACTGTGAGCGCCAGGTCATGCGCGGCAACGATTGGGGAGAAGCGCCGGTGTTTTCCCGCTCCGGCAACCGCAACAGCAGTTGGCCGACCAGCAAGGGTGACTGGCTCGGTTTCCGCGTAGTGCGTGACCTCTGATCCTGCCCGCCACGACCGCAGCCCGTCTGCGGTCGTTTAAAGAAACTCCGTGACCATTCGTTTTCCTTAAGTACCGGCACTCCCTCCGCACCGAAGCAGGAATCCTCCATGACCAAGCCTACGCGTGGGGCGATCAACGAATTGTTCGCCCTGCTCAAGCCCTTCCGCCTGATCGTCTCAGTGTCCATCGTGCTCGGCATGATCGGCGGCCTGAGCGTTACCGTGCTGCTGGCGACCATCAACAATGCCCTGCACTCCGATGACGGCCTGACCCGCACCGTGGTCATGATCTTCGCCGGCCTCTGCGCCCTGGCGTTGCTGACGACGATTCTGTCGGACATCGGCACCAACTATGTCGGCCAGCACATCATTGCCAGGCTGCGCAAGGAACTGGGGGAGAAAGTGCTGTCGGCGCCGATCGACCAGATCGAACGTTATCGCAGTCACCGGTTGATCCCGGTGCTGACCCACGACGTCGACACCATCAGCGACTTCGCCTTCGCCTTTGCACCGCTGGCGATCTCCATGACCGTCACCCTTGGCTGCCTCGGTTACCTGGCGATGCTGTCCTGGCCGATGTTCCTGATGATGCTGGTGGCCATTGCCATCGGCACCACGATTCAGGCGATTGCCCGGGCCAAGGGCATGCGCGGGTTCTACGCCGCGCGCGACTCCGAAGACGAACTGCAAAAGCACTACAACGCGATTGCCGAAGGGGCCAAGGAGCTGCGTATCCACCGCCCGCGACGCCAGCGCATGTTCGTCGCCGGCATTCAGAAAACCGCGGAAAAGATCTGCGACACCCAGATCAAATCCATCAACACCTTCGTGATCGCCAAGTCGTTCGGCTCGATGCTGTTCTTCGTGGTGATCGGCATGGCGCTGGCGCTGCAATCCTTCTGGCCGAGCGGCGACAAAGCGGTCATGAGTGGCTTTGTACTGGTGCTGCTGTACATGAAAGGCCCGCTGGAGCATCTGGTCAGCACCTTGCCGATCATCAGCCGTGCGCAGATTGCGTTTCGCCGTATCGCCGAGCTGAGCGAACAGTTTTCCTCGCCGGAACCGCACCTGCTTCTGGAAGACACGGGCAGCAAGGCTGCAGCCGTCAATAGCCTGGAACTGCGCAACGTACGTTACGCTTTCCCGGCGGTTGAAGGCAGCGAACCGTTCCGTCTGGGGCCGGTCAACCTGCGCATCGAACAAGGCGACATCGTGTTCATCGTCGGCGAAAACGGTTGTGGAAAAACCACGCTGATCAAATTGCTGCTCGGCCTGTACGCACCGACCGAGGGCGAAATCCGCGTCAACGATCAAGCAATCACCGCGCTCAACCGCGATGACTACCGACAGAACTTCACCACGATCTTTGCCGACTACTACCTGTTCGACGACCTGATCCAGGGCGACCGCCAGGTGCCGCAGGACGCCACCCGCTACCTCGAACGCCTGGAAATTGCGCACAAGGTCAGCGTGCGCGACGGTGCCTTCAGCACCACCGATCTGTCCACCGGCCAGCGCAAACGCCTGGCGCTGGTCAATGCCTGGCTCGAAGAGCGCCCGGTGCTGGTGTTCGATGAATGGGCGGCGGATCAGGATCCGACGTTCCGCCGGATTTTCTACACCGAGTTGCTGCCCGACCTCAAACGCTTGGGCAAGACCATCATCGTGATTTCCCACGATGATCGTTACTTCGACGTTGCCGACCAACTGGTGCGCATGGAGGCCGGAAGGGTCAAAAGCGAACTGCAGAGCGCTTGAAACACGAGGCCGCGGCCAGGCCGGAAAAATAGTTTTCCGGTTTGCCGCGGCTTCCTCGTCTTAATGAGATGAATAAGAACCATTAACAACTATACCTGCCAAGGTCTTAACCTCATGTCCGCATCCCGTTTCATGCTTCGCCCCCTGACTCGAGCCCTGTTGATGCAGGGAGCCACACGTTCGCGACTGGCTGCCACCGGTCTCGGTCTGGCACTGACCGTTGCTGCCACCCCGTATGTCCAGGCACAGGAATGGACACTGAACATTCCGGCTCAGCCATTGGCACAGGCTCTGCAGACCCTCAGTCAACAGACCAGCCTGCAAATCATCTACAGCCCGGAAAGCCTGCAAGGTCTGCGTTCCAGCACGCTCAGCGGGCGCTACCAGGGTGATGATTCGCTTAACGCGATCCTCAAAGGCACCGGCATTCGCTATCAGCGTGACGGCAACACCGTGACCGTGCTCGGCCCGGCCACCGGCGATACCATGGAACTGGCACCGACCAACGTCAATGCGCAACGCATGAGCGCCACCACCGAAGGCAGCAACTCCTACACCACCGGCGGCGTGACCATCGGCAAGGGCGTGCATTCGCTGAAAGAAACCCCGCAGTCGATCACCGTCATGACGCGCGAAATGCTCGATGACCAGAACCTCAACACCATCGAACAAGTAATGGAGAAGACCCCGGGCATCACCGTTTACGACTCGCCAATGGGCGGCAAGTATTTCTACTCCCGCGGTTTCCGCATGAGTGGCCAGTATCAGTACGACGGCGTACCGCTGGATATCGGCAGCAGCTACGTGCAGGCCGACAGTTTCAACAGCGACATGGCCATCTATGACCGTGTGGAAGTGCTGCGTGGCGCCGCCGGCATGATGAAAGGCGCCGGCGGCACCGCCGGTGGCGTCAACTTCGTGCGCAAGCGCGGCGGCGATACCGCCCACACTGAACTCTCACTGTCGGCAGGCACCTGGGACAACTACCGCGGACAGGTCGATACCGGTGGCCCGCTGAACGACTCGGGCACCATCCGTGGTCGCGCCGTGGTCACTGAACAGACCCGTCAATATTTCTATGACGTCGCCAGCCGCAAGGACCAGATCTACTACGGCGCCCTGGATTTCGACCTCAGCCCCGACACCACTCTGGGGGTGGGCGTCGCCTGGGAAGACGTCGACGCCACACCTTGCTGGGGCGGCCTGCCGCGTTACGCCGACGGCTCCGACCTGCACCTCAAGCGCTCAACCTGCCTGAACACATCCTGGAACAACCAGCGCAGCAAGCGCGCCACCTACTTCACCGACCTCAAGCACCAGTTCAATGACGACTGGTCGCTCAAGGTCGCAGGCGTCTACTCGCGCAACACACAGGACATGGAATACGCATTCCCGAGCGGTGCCGTACCGGTCGGCGCCACTTCGTCCAACACCTTGATGCTGGGCAGCACCTACGATTACGACCAGGTCGACTACGGCTTCGATACCTACGTTGACGGCAAATTCGACGCGTTCGGCCAGCAACATGAACTGACCGTCGGCGTAAACGCCAGCCGTTCGAACAAGGATGACTTCTACGCAGTGGCCGCGTTGCCGCAACGTCAGAACGTGCTGGATCCGAACCACCACATCCCGCAACCGGATGAAAGCTATTACCTGGCCAATGCATCCCGCGGTGGCCCGGTGGACATGCACATCAAGCAATACGGCGCTTACTCCATCGGCCGCTTCAAACTGGCTGATCCGCTGACCCTCGTACTGGGCAGCCGTGTGAGCTGGTACAAATCCGACACCGACTCCGTGCAGTACTTCCGCGGTGAAGGCACACCGGTCAACACCAAGTCCACCGAAACCGGGCAAGTCACGCCGTTCGCCGGGTTGCTGTTCGACCTCAACGACAACCTGACCGCCTACGCCAGTTACACCGACATCTTCACCCCGCAAGGCGCTTACAAGACCATCGATGGCAGCACCCTCAAGCCATTGATCGGCCAGAGCTACGAATTGGGGATCAAGGGTGAATGGTTCGACGGTCGTCTGAACAGCTCCTTCAGCCTGTTCCGCACCATTCAGAAAGATGCGGCCCAGGATGATCTGCGCTGCGAAGACAGCTCTTGCTCGATCAACTCCGGCAAGGTCCGCGCTCAGGGCTTCGAAGCGGAAGTCAGCGGTGAAGTGATTGACCGTCTGCAACTGCTGGCCGGCTACACCTACACCCAGACCAAAGTGCTGGAGGATGCCGACACCACTCTGGACGGCACTGCCTACAACTCTTATGTGCCACGCCACCTGCTGCGCGTCTGGGGTGACTACAGCCTGACCGGCCCGCTGGATCGCGTCACCGTCGGCGCCGGCGTCAACGCACAGAGCGGCAACTATCGCGTCTCGCCGATTGGCGGTGGCAACATCAACGGTGCCGGTTATGCCGTGTGGAACGGTCGTATCGGCTACAAGATCGACGATACCTGGTCGGTCGCGCTCAACGGTAACAACCTGTTCGACAAGCGTTATTACTCGACCATTGGTACTGAAGGTTTCGGTAACTTTTATGGTGATCCGCGTAACTTCGTGATGTCGGTCAAGGCTGTCTTCTGATTGCTTCGGTTG
>NZ_QAIK01000019.1 GCF_003061005.1 Pseudomonas sp. HMWF021
TTTTCGCCCTTGCTACCGCACGCTCGCTGAGTTCTGTTGTAAGGCTGAGTCCATTGGTGCGATTCAGGTAACCAATGAAGCCCTGCGCGGTCGCACGCTGTCCCGGCGACTGAATGAGATATGCCGTCACCGTCTTCTGCGTGGGCAACGTATCGAACTGCTGTGAAGCTGAAGCCAATACGTTTTTCGCGGCACGCAAGGAGAGCCGAACAGAACTGATCGACGTAGATCCGTCGCCTTGTTTGGTCCGAAGATACTCTCGGTAACCCAGCAGTGCTTCCAAGCCAACGCCGGCGGGCGTCGACTCGATCAGCTCTTGAATTCTGCGTTTTTCAGAATGTTCGTTGCGCAATTGCTCATCTGCCGCGACACCGTACCGCGCATTGAGCCATAGCATTGGGGTCTGCATCCTACGAAGCCCTTCTGCACTGAAATGTTCGAGCAGGAAAACGTACGAGGGTAATCCAACGGGATGCGCATCCAGGAAGCTGAAAAAGGGTACGTAGTGTTTGAGTTTCAGGGCCGCCTTCTGAGCCCCCATCTGGTTTTTTAACCACTGGCAGAACTCATTGAAGCGTTGACGCGTGCTGGCATGGGCGAACAGTTCGGCATGAATATGCGCGCGACGATCAAAGCTCTTTTCCCAAGCGCAGGTCTCGCATTCGTTTTTACGTCCCGCCGGCATCAACCTTGTGCAGCTGGCACACTGAACTTCGCCTTTTTCAGCGCACAATTTACACCGCATGAGACCATCGTCGCACTGGATCAAGAAACGGTGATGCCGGCAATCCGGGCACGTGGCCGCGCCCGCCCGTGCGCATTGAGCGCAGCAGCGAACATCGGGATCGATCGCCAGAACTCGGGTTAATTTTGTTGATAGCTTGCCGCATCGCTGGCAAGGCTCAGGTTCGTAAAAGTGATGTGCACAGCTGGCACATGCTGGGCCATAGACCGTCATCAATCCGACCGGCTTCCCGATCTTCTTGCACCGTACACAAGGCGCTCTCGACTCGCAGCGGATGCATTTGGCGTCTTTTTCAAATACGGGGAGCCGGGCGAAATTGTCACAGCCGGAACACAATCGGCGCTTGAACAGTCGGGCATAGCACGTGTTGCAGAATCGCCGTCCCTTGTGGATCCGGTGAATCTTCGATGCGATGCATTGGCATTCATCGCATTTCAGTGGCAGTTCCGGAGGTGTCATCGTTGAAACTTCCTGAGCAATCGTTGCCATCTCATCAATACGCTTTTCACAGAGCGCGGTGTTCGGACTGGGGCGAGGTTGTAGTTACGGCGTCGACTGCTTTTCAGCACTGCGCCAAGTCTAGCAAGTGAGGCCGGTAACTCTCCCGAGCGCGGCAGCAACAGCGATGGGCGCACGCGCTCCCGCTCGGCCACGGCCATCAAGCGCTCGGGACCGACCTCCAGCATGCTCCAGACGTGTGCCAAGAGGCCTGCGCGGTCCACGGGTGACAAATACTCGAATGGCAAGCCCGTTGGAGGAGGCCTGAGTTCGGCCAGGTTCACACCAAGCTCACGGAAAAACATCTCCGTGCAGGGGCTGGGTGCGCGCGCGGCGGTGCGCAATATACCAATCATCCATCGCGACAGAGCAAACCATTCAGTCAGAAGCAGATGGTTCTCGCCATACCGCAGGGTAGGTTTGGAAAACAGCTCATCAGCCGCAAGCTGGAAACTCAGAGCCTTGATCGGTGCCCTGTCAGTTGACGCGAAGCCCAGCTCATATCCGCAGCGATGGCACCGACCTAGCGTCTGCTCAGGTGGTGCAAGCAGATGAGGGCATAATGGCGCATGGCAGCATTCACAGCGGTCCAGCAGAATCACCTGGTGCAATGGACATGCGCTGTGCCACGCCAGCCGATCCTGTATCAGGTAATGAGGAAGTCTTTCCTTGAAGCATTTTGGGCAGTACTGAAGGCCGCCGCTGCGACGTCGATTCCGGCACCCCAGACAGAGAAACCAGGGCGCTATCCCTCTTGGGAATTCCGCAGCTCCCGTCATCAACTGATACAGCGGCTGTAAAGTGGCCGCTTGAAGCGCTGCTGTGGGAATGCCAGAAAGGCGGGTCAGGTGCTGCGACTGTTCAATGGATAACTCTCTGTCCGGATCGTTGCACCAGTACCTCAGCCTAGGCCAGACCTCGCCTGTTAGCGTTGTGGCATCGCAACCTTGGGCCAAAGCACATCGCATTAGCCAGGAGGAGATAACTTCGTCCTGCAGAAGAGCTGGCACCATCGGCCAGACCGGATTTAAAGGACGCGCTCCCGCACCCCATCTGCACTGGTAGGACGCATCCATTGGTTTTTCTCCAGCAGTCGACGGTCAATCACTTCCGAACCGTTTCGAATCGCCTCCCTTGCACACTCACGTAAAAGGTATTCGATGTTGCCCGTGTTGCCATTGGAGATCGCGTGAATGAGCGGGGTGAGCTCCGGCGAGTACAGTTTTGAAGCGAATTTGAGAGGGAGCACTGATTCGAAGCTTTTCAGGAAACGCTGAAACTCGGCATTGACCGACCAGTTGGGCAGCGAGACAACCTCAAACCGGCTTGAATACTGTGAATCCAGGACCAGTAGCTGAAGTGCCGTCCGGGTGCCGACCAACACCAAAGGAATGTGGAGGATGTTCGACAGCATCTTCAATTCGTTCATGACATCCATGCGCTTGGCAGCCGATCCGTTGTTGATCGTATGCACTTCGTCAAGAATGAGCATGCGAGTACGCGCATCACGCAAGAGATGAATGGCCTGATGTCGAAGCTTTTCCAGCGGCGCGACGGGGTTGTGGGGTGCCCAGAATTCTCGAAGAATGGCGTTATACAGCTCTCGCTCATCAGGCTTGTGAACTTCAGCACAAATCACCGGCCGCACGCTGACTGCATCGTCGCTGACGTACGGCTGCCCTGATAGCTCCTTGAACCGGGTGACCACCGTGGTTTTGCCTGTATTGGACTCACCGACAAGCATGAGGTTTGGCATTCGAGGACGCTCGGGCTTGCGTAGCAAGCCATTGAGGATGTCCATCAGGTTGTTAGCCGCCTGGTAATCAACCCAGCGCGGCTCATCCAGGAATGCGAGCCGATCAAGATCGGACTTTTCCATCACGTCTCTGAACTGCGGTGTGATATGGGCGTAATTGGTCACCAGACTTCTCCAAAAGTGTCCACTTCATCCACCGGCAACAGTTGCGGCGATTCAGGTAACCCAATAGGTGGCAACTTGGGCTCGACGTGCGGCGTGGGCCGAGCCGGCGTAGTTTGTTTGGTGTTGTTCGTCCGCTTCTGAACACTTTTGCGAGCCTGCTTGGTGCGCACGGCAGCCTCAGTTTCCTGCTGCTTGTTTTCGTCCAACATCCGCTCGATAACGTCGTGGTTGACCGCGTCGCGGCCGGCCTTCCTCGCTTTTTTCTTGGCGTTGACGTACTCGCCCACCGTTACGCCGGCGTATCTGCCGCGAATGATCGGTACCTCAAAGTGCTCTTTCAACGCCGGGTCGTAGAACCAGATTCGATTGATGTCACGAGGGTCGCGCCGAAAAAGGAATTTTCGAGCCTTGCCTGTTTTAGGATCGGTTGCACCTATCCACGGCCGCAGTGCTTCAGCGAAATACATCGCGTCCATTTCCACGCCATAGGGGTGAATGGTTCTCAGCGTCGCAGGCAAGAAGTCGAGTTGGAAACCCCACGGATCCGCGACCCTGGGCGGTAGGGGCACAATCGGGTCGTGCTCTTTATCTCCGAAAAATGCCAGATTCCATTTCTTGATCGGCGCCATGTCGATCTCTTCATGGAATTTATTGTTGTACTTGATGAGGTTTCTGACCAACCGCTGCTCGTATTCTGCAAACGTGTAGATCGACTGCTTCTCAGAGTCATATTCACGACGCTCGGCAGGATTGCTAAAGGTTGCGCCCCGATCTTTTTTGTTGATGCCGGCGAATGTGCCCATCCAGCGCTCAATGTGTCCACCCCATTGCGGGTTTTTCTTCGGCCTGAAGTCACGACGGATATTGTGGTTCACACAGGACTGCACAAGGCTATTGGTCTTGAAATCAGCACCGTTGTCACTGTGCAGCGTGCCCATTTTCCCCCACACCGGCCATTCAGCATCCACCCCATGAAGTGCCAGCCACTTTTCCTTAGGTAGGATTGAATGGACAACGCACATTGCCACCGAGACCGCAGAGGGGGCATCCATCGACAGGTAGTAGCCGGTCACCATTCGCGAATACACGCAGATTGCCAGCGTCAGCCAAGGACGACCGATGGGACGCCGGTGAACGTCGTCGACAATGATCATATCCGCCGGCGTGTGGTCGATCTGCACGATCTGGAGCGGGTACTCAGTGTTAAGTCCGCCTGGGCGCGGGTCATATTTGTTGCCCGCGAGTTCTTTATCGCCGCGTCTTCGCAAACGCGTTCGATCAGGAATGTTCTTGATGCGCGCCTGCACCGTCGACACGGTTGGAGGAGACAGCTTCAAAGCCTTGCAACGCTTTCGGACCTCATAAACCGTTGAGGCAACATCCGGGCGTTGCTCGGTCAGGTAAAAATCGTCGATGGTCTCGGCAATAACCTTCTCGACGCCCTCAGAGATCCTGGAACGACCTTTGCCCCACCCACGCTTAAGTGGGATCAGTGCGGTAACTTCGCCTTGCTCTTTGTAACGGCGCAGCCATCTGTAAACCGTAACCGCATCAACACCGGCGTCTTTCGCACGTTGCTCGACCACGCTACGTGACTGACCTTCAATGCTCAGGAGTGGGGCGATGACCGCGTAGCGTTTCTGCGCGATGGCCCATTCCTCAGCACCGATATCCTCTAAATCGTAATCTGCGTAGGGCCCTCTTACCTTGTCTCCAAGAAACGGCTTGAGCTCGCCGATTTGAAGCACCTTCGGTTGCCCGGTTTCGACATTGATCGCCAGCACGGATTGGAAATCTAATATCTGGGTAATCCGGAAGGTCTCTTTCTGATAGCAAGCAACCTGGCCGGGCGCGATATTTACGAAAGACCGGTCAATCTTGCCTCTCTTAGGCTGTTCACTAACGAAGTCATTCATTCGGCCACCATGACTTCTAACGAATCGCTCAGAGGCCCGGAAATATCGCAATCCAACTGACGGGTCGCGATGAGATGAAAGATATGCGATTTGCCCAGAGCTTCAGCGCCTTGAAAGTGCAGCGCCACGAGATAGCTGATTGATGCAATGCCCTTGAAAGCGACCGTGCGAATGATGGCGTCCAGATCCTGATCCGCGTAATCCGCGTTCTTGAATCGTTCTAAGTACTGGATGTTCTTCAGTGATTGGCCTCTGATCCGCGATTCGTCATAGATATGGAAGCGCCAACCTCGCTCCTTCGCATAACGCAACGCTGCCTTCCATTTTGGTAGCAGGTCGCGCCAGTTCTCACGCCAGTTCTCTGCCGGTTTGACCTCCACGAGCATGGGGCGCAGATGGGTGTGAGAATGGAAATGAACCAGATAATCCGGGGTATAAGTATAGGATCGGCCGCTGCGAGCAACGAAATCCAGTTGAACCGGCTGCGAGACCACAGTCAGAACATCCTTCCTGAAATCCATCCGACTGAGGAAGTCACGCTCCAACATGGACTCGAAGGCAACGCCTTGTCCGCGAAAAGCAAACACTCCGGAAAGGCTACGCGTCGTAGATTTTATGCGCCTCGCAACTGAGAACCGAGGCTGGTTGCAGCTATTGCTATCCATAATGCGGCCAGTTGCACCTATTAGCATGTTTGAGTTGCGTAATATTTGGGCGAATCATACGACAGAATGCGGAGCACAGCGTAGGTGCGTTGCATCTATTCCCAAATGTCACAGCAGCTCGAAACCGCAACCCGGCGAAATCACTCTCGCCCACCACGGCGTACTGTTTCTCGATGAGTTGCCGGAGTTTGATCGCAAGGTGCTTGAGGTGCTGCGCGAGCCGCTGGAATCCGGGCACATCGTGATCGCCCGAGCCAAGGATCGCGTGCGTTTTCCAGCGCGCTTTCAACTGGTGGCAGCGATGAATCCATGTCCCTGTGGATATCTTGGCGAGCCCAGCGGCAAGTGTTCGTGCACGCCGGACATGGTGCAGCGCTATCGCAACAAGCTGTCAGGGCCGCTGCTGGACCGGATCGATCTGCACCTGACGGTGGCGCGGGAAGCGACAGCGCTGAACCCGCAAGTGAAGCCGGGAGATGACAGTGCCAGCGCTGCGGCCCTGGTGGCCGAGGCTCGCGAACGACAGCAGCAACGGCAGGGCTGTGCCAATGCCTTTCTCGATCTGCCGGGGTTGAAGCGCCACTGCAGGTTATCCACAGCCGATGAAAAATGGCTGGAGTCGGCATGCGAGCGACTGATCCTGTCGCTGCGTTCGGCGCATCGCTTGCTGAAAGTCGCGCGGACCCTGGCGGATCTGCAACACGCCAATGACATCAGCCGTGAACATCTGGCCGAAGCGCTGCAGTATCGGCCAGCGACTCAGTAAATGTCAGGACCGTGTCGGCTCCATTCGCGAGCAAGACCACTCCCACAGGGTCAGCGAGAATCCTGTGGGAGCGAGCCTGCTCGCGAAAGCTATTTCAAAGGCGCATCAGCGAAAGCGGTCAACCTCAGAACGCAAATCCGCCGCCAGCTTCTCAAGCTCCTTCGCGGTCACTGCAAGATTGGACACCACCTCACGCTGCTCACTGTTGGCCAGCGCAATGCTCTGCAGATTGCTGCTGAGCAACGTCGCGGTGCTGCTCTGCTCCTGAGTCGCGGTGGTAATCGCAGCAAACTGCTGCCCCGCCGAACGGCTCTGCTCGTCGATCCGCGCCAGCGCCGACGCCACATTGGCGTTGCGCGACAGGCCTTCCTGCATCAACAGGTTGCCTTGCTCCATGGTGCTGATGGCGTTGCCGGTTTCCTGCTGAATGCTGTGGATCATCCCCGAGATTTCGTCAGTCGCCTGACGGGTGCGCGACGCGAGGTTGCGCACCTCATCGGCCACCACGGCGAAGCCACGGCCCTGCTCTCCGGCACGGGCTGCTTCGATGGCGGCGTTGAGTGCCAGCAGGTTGGTCTGTTCGGCAATCGAGGTGATCACGCTGACAATGCCGCCGATTTCCTGAGAGCGCTGACCGAGGGTGTTGATCACGGTAGCCGTGGTGTTCAACGCGCCAGCGATCTGCTCCAGCGAGGACGACGCGTCTTCCATCGAGCTGCGACCGATCTGCGTTTGCTGAGCGTTTTCCTGGGCCAGACGCTGGGTCGCGCCCATGTTGTCGGCGATGTTCAGCGAGGTGGCGCTGAATTCTTCAACTGCGCCGGCCATGCTGGTGATTTCGCCGGACTGCTGTTCCATGCCTTCGTACGCGCCGCCGGACAAACCGGACAGCGCCTGCGCGCGGCTGTTGACCTCTTCAGAAGAGCGACGGATGTGCTCGACCATGGTCGACAGCGCCTGACTCATCTGGTTGAACGCGCGGGACAGTTGGCCGATTTCGTCGTTGCTCGACACGTTCAGGCGCACGCTCAGATCACCGGCACCCAGCGCTTCGGCCTGACGGACCAGGTCGCCCAGCGGTTGCAACTTGCTGCGCAGCAGCCACATCGCCGCGCCCACCGCGATCAGCATCGCCAGCAGGCTGCCGATGGCGAGTTGGGTGCCGACGCTCCAGGTCACCGCGCGAATCTCGGCTTTCGGCATGCTCGCCACCACCGACCACGGCCCGCCGTCGAACGGTACGGCGATGCTGTAGAAATCTTCATCGGTGTCGCTCCAGAAC
>NZ_QAIK01000146.1:0-16756 GCF_003061005.1 Pseudomonas sp. HMWF021
CCCGCCACAAAAGCGTGGAACTAAGCTCAATTTCCCCTATCTCAAAGACACTTCGCCACCCCGGCGGGCTGTACTGTGGCGGTTGTCGAATGGCGGCACGCCCTTTGAGATAAGTGCCGATGGTCAACAACAATCAAAAAGACTCATCCCCTGCGCAGTGGCCCGAGGCCGCGCAAACCCTGATGGCGCTGATGCACGCCCAAGGCGAAGTCGCCCGGCTGAGCGAGCGCGAACAGCTGTTCAGCTCACTGCTGGTGAGCGTCAACGCGGTACTGTGGGCGTTCAATTGGGAAACCCGTCAGGTGCTGTACGTCAGCCCTGCCTACGAGCGGATTTTCGGTCGCTCGGCCGGCCTGCTGCTGGCCGATTACAACCAGTGGCGCGACAGCATCTACCCCGATGATCTGGATTACGCCGAACGCAGCCTTGCCGAAGTCCTGCACACAGGCGCTGTGGAAGACCGCGAATACCGGATCATCGCCGCCGATGGTCAGGTTCGCTGGCTCAGCGACAAATGCTTCATCAACCGTCAGGACGAACCCGGGCAACCGGTGATCATTGTCGGCATCGCCGAAGACATCACCGAAAAGAAGCACATGGAAACCGAGCTGCATCGGCTGGCGACCACCGACGTACTGACCCAAAGCAGCAATCGTCGGCACTTCTTCGAGTGCGCCAACCGCGAGTTCGAAGAGGCGCGTCTGCAGGGTGCGCCGCTGACGTTCCTGCTGCTGGACATCGACGACTTCAAGCTGATCAACGACAGCTACGGCCACCCGGAAGGTGACAACGTGCTGCAGCGGATCGCCGAATGCGGGCGCGGCTCCCTACGCCGTGGCGATCTGTTCGGACGCATTGGTGGCGAGGAATTCGCCGCGGTGTTCCCGGGTTGTGCGCCGGACATGGCGATGCAAGTGGCCGAGCGACTGCAGCAGGAAATTCAGCGATTGAGCTTCAACGTGGACGGCCAGACGTTCGGCATCACCGTCAGCCAGGGATTGACCAGCCTTCACGATGACGACGAAAACCTCGACAGCCTGTTCGCCCGGGCGGACGCGGCGATGTACGAGGCCAAGCGTCAGGGCAAGAACCGGATAATCTCAAGCTGAGACCCACCGTCCGATTCACCTGCCCTGTAGGAGCTGCGGCACGCTGCGATCTTTTGATTTTGCTTTAAAGACAAAATCAAAAGATCGCAGCGTGCCGCAGCTCCTACAGGGGGATGCTCGTGAATCCGGTTATTTGCGCATCCGCATCAATTCCGGCAGCCCGATCTTCAGCAGCCGCGCCGTGCGACTCTTCGCCAGCTCTTCGACTCCTTCATGCTCGGTCAGACGGGCCATTTGCGCTGCCATGTTCATCACCAGCGCCTCACGGGAGTAAACCCCGCCTCCGAGCTGGTAGACCGACGCAATCAACTCACGCAGCTCCAGCGGCAAGCGCCAGCGTGTACGCAATGCCGAACCGTAGGCCGCGCCAAATTCCGCCAGCGCGTCGCCGACTTCCTCCAGCTCATCCAGCTCGCCGCCGGCCTGCTTCCATTCCTGTAAGCAACGCAGCAACGCCAGATCGCCGAGACGATGCAGCATGCCGGCGCAATAGCAGCGCTCCTGATCCAGATCCAGCAGGCGCGCCAGAGTGCGCGCGTATTCTGCCGTGTGCAGCGACAGGCCCCAATAGCGCTCGGCGTAGTCCGCCAGGCACGGGTCACTGAGTTTGGCGCTGCGCTTGAGCGCCAGGCCGAGGATCAGGTTCATGCTCTGCCCGGTGCCGAGGCGATGCAGCGCCTGCCCCAGGGTCTGCACCGCCGCGCCATGATGCTGCGCGGCGCTGTTGGCGGCGGCGATCAGCACGGCCGTGATCTGCGGATCGGTGCGGATTTCTTCTTCCAGCAGCTTCAGATCAAGTCCGTTCGGGTTCAGGCTGCGCTTCACCGCTACCTGCACATCGGTCATCAGCGGCGCGCCGTCAGCCTGTTCACGACGCCGCTCAAGGAATACCGCCAAGGTCATGCCCGCCGCCAGGGCCGGCACTTCGCAAAACACCTCTTCGCCCGCATCCAGCAGCAACCCCTGCAAGCGCTCGGTGAGGTTTTCCATGTTCAGCGGTTTGGTCAGGTAGGCCGTGGGCGCCAGCGGGATGGCTTCACGCACGCTGGCGCTGTCGTTGCGGCTGCTCATCAGAATGAACGGCAGCGGCGGATTGCGTTTGCGCTGGCGCACACTGCGCAGCACGCTCAAGCCGTCGATGCCCGGCAACTCCCAATCGACGATCACCAGGTCATAGGGCACTTCGCTGAGTAACGACATGGCTTGCTGGCCGTCGGCACACAGATCCAGCCGCGCATCACAGCGCACGTTGAGCAACACTTGTTTGAGCAGGTCCCGAGACCACGGATCGGCCTCGGCAATCAGCACTCGGGGTACGGCGGGTAAATCAACGGCAGTCATGCGCGCTCTCCCTTGCAATGCCTGAACCTTAGCCAATGCTGGCCTTTCGATACAGCGCAAAAGCGCCGGATGTGTTTCAAGGGGCGTAAAAAAACCCGCCGAAGCGGGTTTTTTGTCGAACCGATCACACGGAGTCTGGGCTTACAGCTCCGAGAAGCACTCTTCGATGATCGCCAGGCCTTTGTCCAGTTGCTCGTCCGGCGAGGTCAGCGGTACGAGAACGCGCAGAACGTTGCCGTAGGTGCCGCAGGACAGCAGGATCAGGCCCTTGTCGCGCGCCTTGGCTACCACAGCCGCGACAGCGGTCGGGTTCGGCTTGTGGCTGTCGCCGTTTTCGAACAGCTCGACCGCGATCATCGCGCCCAGGGCACGCACTTCACCGATCACCGGGTACTTGGCCTGGATTGCCTTGAGGCCGGTTACCAGACGCTCGCCGACAGCCTTGCAGCGGTCCAGCAACTTCTCTTCTTCGAACACTTCCATCACGGCCAGAGCCGCAGCGCACGCGATCGGGCTACCGGCGTAGGTGCCGCCCAGGCCGCCTGGGGCGATGGCGTCCATGTACTCGGCCTTGCCGCAGACACCGGCCAGCGGGAAGCCGCCAGCGATGGATTTGGCGAAAGTGGTCAGGTCGGCAGCAACGCCCATCTGCTCCATGGCGAAGAAAGTGCCAGTACGGCCAGCGCCAGTCTGCACTTCGTCAGCGATCAGCAGGATGCCGTGCTGGTCGCACAGGGCACGCAGACGCTTCATGAATTCTTTCGGCGCGACGTAGAAACCACCTTCGCCCTGCACAGGCTCGATGATGATCGCGGCGATGTCTTTCGGCTCGGCGTCGTTCTTGAAGATGCGCTCGATGGACGCGATCGAATCGTCGATGCTCACGCCGTGCAGCTCGTTCGGGTACAGCGCGCGGAAGATGCCGCCTGGCATCAGGCCCATGCCGGCCGAGTAAGGTACGACCTTACCGGTCAGGCCCAGCGTCATCATGGTGCGACCGTGGTAAGCGCCGGTGAAGGCGATCACGCCAGCACGGCCAGTGGCGGCACGGGCGATTTTCACGGCGTTTTCCACGGCTTCGGAACCGGTGGTCACCAGCAGGGTTTTCTTGTCGAAATTGCCTGGCACCTTGGCGTTGATCTTTTCGCACAGCTCAACGTACGGCTCGTAGGCCAGTACCTGGAAGCAGGTGTGGGTCAGCTTGTTCAGCTGTTCGGTCACGGCGGCGATGATTTTCGGGTGCACGTGGCCGGTGTTCAGCACAGCGATGCCGCCGGCGAAGTCGATGAACTCACGACCTTCAACGTCAGTCACGGTAGCGTTCTTCGCCGATTCGGCGAAGATCGGGTGAATCTGGCCAACACCACGTGGAACAGCAGCGGTACGGCGGGCCATCAGATCAGCGTTAGTCTTGCTCATTACAGTCCTCATTCACCGCTCATCGGGCGGCGTGGTTCAAGGATTAAGCGGGAGAAATCGGCGGTGGCAGCATGCGATGATCGACTGCCACGGCGTTCCTGGCCGCAGAGAAAATTCCGGTTTTTGAAACGACGCAAAGGGACAGCGCTCTCGTGCCCTTTGCGTTTGCAGCGCTCCCTGTCCCGGCTCAGATGCCCAGGCAGAGGTATTTGATTTCCAGGTAATCCTCGATGCCGTACTTGGAGCCTTCACGGCCCAGGCCCGACGCCTTGATGCCGCCGAACGGCGCGACTTCGTTGGAGATCAACCCGGTGTTGACGCCGACCATGCCGTATTCCAGGGCTTCGGCCACACGGAACACACGGCCCAGATCGCGAGCGTAGAAGTAGGAGGCCAGACCGAACTCGGTGTCGTTGGACATCGCGATCACTTCGGCTTCATCTTTGAAGCGGAACAGCGGCGCCAGCGGGCCGAAGGTTTCTTCCTTGGCGACAGCCGCGTCTTTCGGCACGTTGGTCAGGATGGTCGGCTCGAAGAAGTTGCCTTCCATCGGCTTGCCACCGGCCAGCACGGTGGCACCTTTGGCCACAGCGTCAGCAATGTGCTCTTGCACCTTGGCCACGGCTTTTTCGTCGATCAGCGGGCCAGTGGTGGTGCCTTCTTCCAGACCGTTGCCGATCTTCAGCTTGGCCACCGCCACTTTGAGCTTCTCGGCAAACGCGTCGTAAACCGAATCCTGAATGTACAGACGGTTGGCGCAGACGCAGGTCTGGCCGTTGTTGCGGTACTTGGAAATGATCGCGCCTTCGACGGCCTTATCCAGGTCCGCATCGTCGAACACGATGAACGGAGCGTTGCCGCCCAGTTCCAGCGAGACTTTCTTGATGTCCTTGGCGCATTCCGACATCAGCTGACGACCGATCTCGGTCGAACCGGTGAAGGACAGCTTGCGCACGATCGGGTTGCTGGTCAGCTCGCTGCCGATGTCGCCGGCGCTGCCGGAAACCACGCTGAACACACCTTTAGGGATGCCGGCGCGCTGGGCCAGTTCAGCCAGGGCAAAGGCGGAGAATGGGGTTTGCGAAGCCGGCTTGAGCACCATGGTGCAACCGGCGGCCAGCGCAGGGCCGGCTTTACGGGTGATCATCGCCGCCGGGAAGTTCCACGGGGTGATCGCGGCGGTCACGCCGATCGGCTGCTTGATCACGATCAGGCGCTTGTCCGGCTGGTGGCCCGGAATCACGTCACCGTAGATGCGTTTGGCTTCTTCGGCGAACCACTCGATGAACGAAGCGGCGTAAACGATTTCGCCCTTGGCTTCGGCCAGCGGCTTGCCCTGCTCGAGGGTCATCAGGCGGGCGAGGTCGTCCTGGTTCTCGATCATCAGTTCGAACCAGCGACGCAGCTTGCCAGCACGCTCTTTGGCGGTCAGTGCACGCCAGGCCGGCAGCGCCTTGTCGGCGGCTTCGATGGCACGGCGGGTTTCGGCGGCACCCATTTTCGGCACGGTGCCGAGGATTTCGCCGGTGGCCGGGTTGTTGACCTTGATCGTCTGACCGTTGTCCGCATCGACCCAAGCGCCATCAATGAAGGCTTGCTGGCGGAACAACTGGGTATCTTTAAGCTGCATGTCGGCTTTCCTTAACAGCACCGCGGCCTGCGCGGAGCAAAATTATGATTGTAGAAAGGCGCCTCGCAAGGCTGCCGTCAGGGAAATCATCGACCGGGTGAGGCGCAGTGATCGTGCGTTATTCTCAGCACCTGCGCTTCAACACCCGATCAAAGAGCGTTTGAAATCTCAAACGGATCGTAGGAGCAAAGGGGTTAAAGGACAATAGGTCGTTCGAAAAAAAGAACAAAAACCCAGCGTTTGCTGGTTTTTTCAGATCAACGAGCAAAAAGCCCCGGCCACAGCCAAACCATAGATCAGCCGGGAAAAAGCGCCAAGCGAGGGTTTTGCAGGACGTTACAGCTTTAAGGAATGCAGCGTTTCACACCGACACGCGCACTGACAAAACCCGCCAAAACCCGGCATGGACGCCCCGAGCCGACCTAGGTATGATGTCGCCCGCTGCACCAGTAGCTCAGCTGGATAGAGTACTGCCCTCCGAAGGCAGGGGTCGTGGGTTCGAATCCCGCCTGGTGCGCCATGAATTGCAACGAGAAAGCCCCGGACTGTGATGGTCCGGGGCTTTTTTGTGGGCGCAGTGTTTCATGCAATGACGGTCACTCCGTCGTCCAGTCAAACTCATCGTAATCGTCGTCTTCCTCTTCTTCCCCAGCCTCCTCAAAAACCTCATTTTCTTCCACGACGTCTTCTTCCGACTGGTTCAGCAGAAACTCCTTGCGAGCCTCGGTAATCGCGCGCCGCATCTCCTCGCCCTTCTGCGGGCAGTTGAGGAGTTGGGCGATGCGGTCGATTTTTGCTGCCACTTTGTTCTCCAGCGCTTCAGCCATGGCCCGATAGTGCGCGTTTTTGCCGGGCAATGCCAAATGGCTGGGTGAACAAGCGGTCAGTTCTGGCGGATTTTTTCGAGTCGCCGGTCGAGGTCCACGTCGGGGTAGCGTTTGTGCAGATTGTTGTACAGCGCATCAGCGGCTTGCGACTGGCCGGAGTCGCGCAAGCGCAGGACTTCGTGCAGTTGCGTGTCGAGGCCGTTGGCCGGGGCGGCGGCGCGTTTGCCGAGTCTGGCTTCGTCGGAGTGAATGGCTTCGCTTTGCATCGGCGCGGCCATTTCCATCATCGGTGCTGGGGCGGACATGGCCGCAGCGGGCGGAGCGGCCAGTGACTGCGCTTCCGGTGCTTGCTTGCGCGCCAGTGGCGCGGCCGGTCTGGCGGCCGGGGCGAAGTCGAATTGCGGCTGTGGCTCGGGCGTACGTTGCACCAGCGACAGCATCAGTGCCACACCGACCAGGCTGGCGAAGGCGAACTGCCAACGCGGTTTCTGACAGGCCCGCAGCCAGCGTTGCCAAAGGCCTGGCTTGGGCACCGGGGTTTCGCGGTGAGCAGCATTGAGGATGAACGCATCAAGGTGCGCCGGCGGTTCAGCGTTGTGCTGTTCACGCACATGTTTGATCACGGGATCTTCGGGTGTCTGGCGGGCGTCAGTCATGTCAGTACCTCCTCGGCCAGCAGCCGACGCAGTTTTTGCTGGGCGTAGCGCAAGCGGCTCTTGACGGTTTCCAGCGGTGTTTCGGTGAGGCTGGCGATTTGCGCCAGGTCGAGGTCGCCGTGGGCGCGCAGCAGGAACACTTCGCGCTGGTCGGCGGGCAGGGTTTGCAGGGCACTTTCCAGGCGCTGGCTGTCGCGGCTGAGGTTCAGCAGTTGTTCCGGATCGTGGGTCTCGTCGCCAACCGCATGCAGCTGTTCGTCGTAGCTGTCGTGCAGCGGCTGATGCGCGCCGTGTTTGCGCCAGTGATCGATCAGCCGATTGCGGGCAATCTGGAACAGCCATGTACGAAACGTCGCCCGCCCCTGTGGCTGACTGGTGCTGCGGATCAGGCTCAGCCAAGTATCCTGAAACACCTCGTCAGCCAGTTCCGGTTTGCCGCTCAACCCGAGCAGGAACCGATACAACCCCTGACGATGGCGCGTGTACAAAATCTCGAACGCCGCGCCGTCGCCCTGGCGATAACGCGCCAGCAGCGTTTCATCGCTGCTGGCGGCCTTGCTGTCGGGCGCAGCAAACAGCTGACTGATGAAGCCTTTGAATCGGCTCACTATTCGATCCGTCGCTCAGTGGGCATCGCATTGGATGCGGTTGAGGTGCGCAGGCTTTGCGCCAGTTCCACCAGTTGCACGAATTCGTTGCGCAAGCCGAAGCGGTCGTCGCCGCGAGCACCACGGGCCAGCGCTTCGGTGTCTTTCAGGCTGAAATCGCCGGTGTAACGAGCGTCCTTGAGCTGCTGGGAAAACGCCGCCACCGCTGCCGCGAAACGCAGGTCCTCGCTGGCCGGTGCGACCTGATTGGCAATCGGCCGCTCGATCAGCAGACTTTTCCCACCTTCAGGCTGTTGATAACGCACACGCAGCATCGCCAATTCCCCGTTGTTCGTCGCCACCGGCGTCTGCGATTTACCGTAGTGCAGCGGTTCCAGCCAGCCCTGCTCGCCTGCCGGGACAATTTCATACAGCGCGGTCACCGTGTGTCCTGCGCCGACTTCACCGGCATCGACCTTGTCGTTGCTGAAATCCTCACGCTTCAAGGCGCGGTTTTCGTAGCCGAGCAGGCGATATTCACTGACCTGCGCCGGGTTGAATTCCACCTGCAATTTGACGTTTTTCGCCACCACGGCAAGGGTCGAACCGAGTTGATCCACCAGCACTTTGCGCGCCTCGCGCAGGTTGTCGATGTAGGCGTAGTTGCCGTCGCCGGCGTCGGCCAGTTGTTCCATCAAGTGTTCATTGTAGTTATCCACACCGAAACCCAATGTGGTCAGGGAGATCCCGGTCTTGCGTTTATCCACAGCCATTTGCTTGAGGCTGTCGAAGTCGCTGATGCCGACGTTGAAGTCACCGTCTGTGGCCAACAGGATGCGGTTGATACCTTTGGGAATGAACGCCTGCTGCGCCATTTGATAGGCCAGCTCGATGCCTGACGCGCCAGCGGTTGAACCGCCTGCGGTCAATTGCTCGATGGCCGTGCGAATTTTCGCTTTTTCCCGTCCGGAAGTCGGCTCCAGCACCACGCGGGATTCGCCGGCATACACCACCAGCGACACCCGATCCTGCTCGCGCAACTGATCAACCAACAGTTTCAACGTGCTTTTGACAAGTGGCAGCCCTTCGCTGCGATCCATCGAGCCGGACACATCCACCAGAAACACCAGATTGGCCGGGGCCAGTTCCGCCACGGTACGGTCAGAGGCCTTGATGCCGATACGCAGCAGGCGGGTGTGCGGACTCCACGGGGTGGCGGCCAGTTCGGTGGTCACTCCGAAGGGCGAACCATCGCTTGGCAGCGCGTAGTTGTAGGGAAAGTAATTGACCATCTCTTCCAGCCGCACCGCGCCTTCCTGCGGTAGGCGTCCCTGATTGAGCAAACGCCGGACATTGGCGTAGGCCCCCGTGTCGACGTCAGCACTGAAGGTCGAGACCGGAGCCTCGGCCACGCTGTGGATCGGATTGTCGGCCAACGCCTGATACTGCTCGCGCTGCTCGTCGCGATAGCCTTGTGGATAACTTTCCGGGGCCGGCATCGCCGCGAAACTGGCAATCGGCGCCGGACTTGCTCTGCGCTTGACCATCGCACTGTCGGCGGCGAGCGCTTCATGCTGAATCGACGCCTGTGGCTGGGCCGGCGCCGGGACAGCAGCCGATTCGGGATTGGAAGACACGCCGCAACCGGCGACAGTCAACAGCACACCGATCGCAACAGGTCGCAGAAAAGGCAGAGAACGAGACATGGGGGCTGACCTCGGGATGAAAGTGATCCATTCATCCACTGAGACGGGCAGCCCCTTCAGATCGGGTTAAACGCCGCTGAAAATATTTTCAGCGGTGATAACGCCGCACCACGCTGCTGTTACGCAGTACGTGGCCTTTGATTTTTTCCATCAGCTCGGCGCGGGTCAGGCCGGCGGGCAAGGCGTCCGGGGCCAGATCCAGGGCGTAGATCTGGATGATGTAGTGGTGCGCGCTGTCGCCAACCGGTGGGCACGGCCCGATGTAATGGGTGGTGCCTTTGGTGTTGGTACCGCCCACGCCTTCGAGAGTGGATTTGGCGCCGACACCGGCCGGGATCTGCCGGGTGGTGGCCTTGATGCCGTAGTGAATCCAGTGATCGACGCCAGCACCTTTCTGGCCGTCCGGGTCGTGCATGACGATCGCGTAGCTCAGAGTGCCGGCAGGCCCCGCGTTCCAGGCCAGTGCCGGGGACTGGTTCTTGCCACCGCAACCGGCCGCATCGCTGGCGGCGGCCGAGGTGAACAGGCGATTGTCCGAGACACCGGGGATGTCGAGGGTAAAGCGCTCGGCCGCCTGCGCCGGAAACTGCACGCAAAGGGCGACGGCGACGGCCGCCAGCCAAGGGTTGAGAGAGGTCAATCGGGTCATTCCGGGAGTACCTTGTGCAGTTGGGCCTTCGTCGGCCTGCAAACTATAGCCGTACCGTTCGTGCCGTGGCAGTAGCAATTGGCTGAACCTCGCACTGCGGCGCAAACTCGTAAGAGAAATACCTGCGAGGAAGCCGATTATGTCCCTGCACCGTGTCGCACGTTTCGCCGATGTCCCCGAAGACCATGGGCTGCAAGTTGAAATCGGCGACTGCAAGATTGTCCTGCTACGCGCAAACGGCCAGCTCCGGGCATTTCAGGGCGAATGCCCACACGCCGGCGCGCCGTTGGCTGACGGTGCGTTGTGTCACGGACGTCTGATTTGCCCTTGGCACAAGGCCGCGTTTCGTGCCGAGGACGGCGCGTTGTGCGAGCCGCCGGCCCTCGACAGCCTCAAGCGTTATCCACTGGAGGTACGGGGCGAGGATGTCTGGGTCGATGATCAGCCATTAAACGATGCGCACACACCGCCAGAAGATGACCCGCGCACGTTCGTGATTGTCGGCGCAGGTGCAGCCGGCACGGCGTGCGCGGCCGCATTGCGGGAGAAAGGTTTTGGCGGCCGGATCATCATGATCGATCGTGAACCGGACGCCGGTTACGACCGCACGGTGCTGAGCAAATTTGTCCTCGCGGGCGAGATGTCGGCGCAGGAAACTCCGCCGCTGCGCGATGAAAGCTTTTATAAGGAGCAACGCATCGAACGCCGGCAAGGCGAAATCGCGGCCCTCGACGCACCAACGAAAACCCTGCATTTGAAAGATGGCCAGACCCTCGCTTACGACACGGCAGTGCTCGCCACCGGCGGCGAACCCAACCCCCTGCAACTGCCCGGCGCAGACCTGCCACAAGTCTTCGTCCTGCGCTCGAAAGCCCAGGCCGAACAGATCATGCGCGAGGCCAAACCTGACCAGCGCGCCGTGATCATCGGCGACAGCTTCATCGCCCTCGAGTGCGCCTCGGCCCTGCGTCAGTACGGCCTCGACGTCACGGTCATCGCCCGCCACGCCATCCCGTTCGCCGCGCAGTTCGGCGAAGCCGTGGGCAAGGCGATCCGTGCGCTGCATGAACAACACGGGGTGAAATTCATCACTGATCACGAGGCCCGGGAAATCACTGGCGACGGCAAGGTCGAGGCTGTGTTGCTGGACAACGGTTTGCGCCTGTCGGCAGATCTGGTCCTGGCGGGGGTCGGCGTACACCCGGCCACCGAGGCTTTCACGTCGCTGCCGAAAGAGGAAGACCAGTCACTTCGCGTCGATGCCGGCCTGCGTGTTTGTGACAGGCTCTGGGCCATCGGTGATATCGCCACCTTCCCCCTTAACGGCCAGCCGCAACGCATCGAACACTGGCGTCTGGCCCAGCAGCATGCCCGTATCGCTGCTGCCAACATGCTCGGCGCTGATGAGCATTATCTGGATGTGCCATTTTTCTGGACCTGGCACTTCGGCAGGAACTATGACTATCTGGGTCACGCCCGTCAGTGGGATGAAATCGAGTTCAAGGGCGAACCCGGGCATCCGCCCTTCATCGGCCTGTTCGGACAAAACGGCGTGGTGGTTGCCGCCGTGGCCTGCGAGGAGGAGCGGGCCATGGCGATGCTGGCTGAACGGATGAAACAGCCGCTGATGATGGAAGACGCGTGGAAGCTGATTCGCGGCTGAATGAATGCTGATTGCTGAATGCTGAATGCTGAATGCTGAATAATGTAGGAGCTGCCGAAGGCTGCGATCTTTTGATCTTTCAAATCAAAATCAAAAGATCGCAGCCTTCGGCAGCTCCTACAGGGGGGGTGTCGTTCAGGTGGGGCGATTTATCGGGTCGCGATTATCGTCATCCTCGGCGTGCAGAAAGATCACCCGGGGATGTTCCAGCGGCGCCAGCGGTGGCGGCAGCTCGGCAGGCTCCAGCGGACGGAAATTCAGCACCACGTGGCTGATGTCACCGTCCTGATCGTTGTGGATGGTCATCACCCCGGGCGTGCGCAGCTTCTGCAAGCGCTCGTCGCACAGTCGAAAGCTTCTGGTCAGCCCCTCATCGTCAACCACCGGCGCCGGCAAACGGCGCTGGGCAAAGCTTCTGCTCTTGCGCTGCTGATAACGGGCCCAGGAAATCAGGATCACCGCGTTGACCAATGCCACCCACAGGTAGATCTGCAACGTTCCAAGGGCTTCAAACGCCGAGTTGTCGATGCGCGGCCCACCGGCGTGGGTCTCGATCAATGGCCACAGCCCGCGTATCAGCAGAAACAGCAGGCCGACCCAGGCCAATACGGTGAGGATCACATCGATCACCACCAGGAAGGGCCGCTGGCGGGTCCGGATGATTTTCATTTGATGACCTCCTCTTCGTCGTCGCCGACCGGTTTGATGCCCCGATCAGGGCTGACCCAGCGCGCACGCTTCTGATGCTGACCAAACAGCACTTTGGGGAAACTGACCAATGTGGTGAGCAGGCTGACCAGCCAGAACGCGATCGGGTACCAGACCACCCAGAACATGGTTCGGCCCAAGCCCGGTTCGTAGCGCCGGTCGATAATGATGCTGACCGCGAACTGCACCAGGCAGACGAACGCCAGCAACAGGCCGGTGAACGCCGGGGGCATCAGGTGATGCACGGCAATCGATTCCGGCATGACCACGAACTTGCCCACGCCCCAGAAAATCACCGACAGCAGGAAGGTGAAGGCCCACCCGGTCGACAGGCAATATTCGAACAGCAGCGGCCACAGGTAACGATGGCGGTACTGCCAGATGCCGCGAATGTTCTTGAACAGCACCTCGGCGCCACCCTGGGCCCAGCGCAGACGCTGCTTCCACAGGCCGCGCAGGGTTTCCGGCATCAGGATCCAGCACAGCGCGCGCGGCTCGTAGAAGATGCTCCAGTGATCGAGTTGCAGCTTCCAGCTGATATCGATGTCTTCGGTGATCATGTCCGGGCTCCAGTAGCCGACCCGGTTCAATGCAGTGCGGCGGAACGCGACGATCACGCCGGACACGGTAAAGATCCGCCCGAACACCCGTTGCGTGCGCTTGATCAGGCCGATGATCGACGAGAACTCGCCGACCTGCACCCGCCCGACCAGCGTCGAACGCGTGCGGATTCGCGGGTTGCCGGTCACCGCGCCCAGCCGCGCGTTGTCGAGCATCGGCGCCACCAGATAGGCCGCGGTGTTCGGCGCCAGCAGCGCGTCGCCGTCGATGCAGACCAGATATTCGCTGCGCGCGGCAATCGCGCCCATACGCAGGGCCACGGCCTTGCCCTGGTTTTCCGCCAGGTGCAGCACGCGCAGGCGTGGGTCTTCCTGAGCGAGGCGGTCGAGCACTTCGGCGGTGTTGTCCTTCGAGCCGTCGTTGATCGCGATGACTTCGATGTTCGGGTAGTGCTGGGCCAGTGCTGCGTGAATGGTGTCGGCAGCGTTTTCGCCTTCGTTGTAGCAAGGGATCAGGATCGAGATCAGTGGTTCGCCTTCCAGTGGCGGCGGCAGGGTGTCGTCCTTCCACGGCCAGTGGCGTTCCCAGTGCAGCCAGAAATACAGGCCACCGGCGATCCACAGGCCGGACATGAACAACGGGTAGAAGAACACGAAGTCCATCAGGAACTGCCCGGTGACCAGGAAGATCAATCCCAGCGGCACGCCGAGGACGAGCGCCAGAACAAGCAGGGCTAACAGTCTATCCAGCATGTCATGGGTTCCATTTGTTGGAGAGCGCAGGCCTTACGGTTTTCAGGTCCGGCAGGTTGTCGAGGAAGTTGTCCGGGTAGTAACCGAAACTGGTCGCACCCTGACGCTTGAGCCGGCCCATCCAGTCGGCCAGTTGGGCGCCGTCGATGTCGGCCTGATCCTTTTTCGTCCAGTCGCGGGCCTGCAGCTCGAACACCGTGCGATCCAGCGCGCCGGGGCGCTGCTTGATCTTCGCTACCAGTTCTTCGAGCCACGGACCGGATTGCGCCTGGGTCTGTTTTTCCATCAGCGGCATGGCCATCGGCGCCGTCCAGTCGTAGGTCACGAGGAAATCGTCGAGGTTCTGCGCAAACCAGGCTTCGCTGTCTGGATTGAGTACCGGCTCGGCGAAGATGTTGCGCGCGGTCAGCACTTGTGGGCCACGGATCGCACGCACCTTGGCGGTCAGCTCATTGGTGAAGTCGATCAGGTATTTGCTCTTGAACCGCGTCCAGCGCTGCATGGCTGCCGGATCATCGCGAAGCGCAGCAATGGACCCCGGCAAGCCATGCGCGGCATAAGCCTTCAGCGCTTGCGGGCTGGCGTCTTCGAAGTCCGACAGCACCGCGTCGTCGTGATAAAGAATGCCGTCGACCGAGGTCAGGCGCGCCACATCTTCGTAGATTTCACCGATGATCTGCCGTACTTGCGGATCGAACGGCGACAGGCGCTGATACTGATCCGGATCGACCGCAGTGGTGCCAGTCTTCGGATCCCAGCGAGTCACCCGCGGCAGCTTCGCATCGAGGCCGAAACTGAGCACCGGCATCCACGCGAACACCTTCACGTGCGCCCGAGTACGCAACTGCCAGGCAACGCGGTCGAAGATGTCGGCGCGCACCGGCAGGTGACGGTTGGGGAAGTACAGCGAATGCACCAGCCCGTCACCTTTCGGATCGGCGAAGGCCTGCAGGAACACGGTATTGGCGCCCATGTCGGCCATGCGCTGGATCAGCTTGCCGAGGTTGATTTCCTGTTGCGCCGGATCAGGGTCGTAAACGTTATCCAGATCGACATGCACCACGCGCATGGCGAAGTCCGACTGCACGGCGACGATGCTGTTGGCGAAATGCTCGCCATCCGGGTCGGAGGCGACCAGAAAGCGCGGGCTGCTCATCAGGTTGTCGAGGGCGTCCAGACCGTCATCCAGCGTCAGGGCCATCTCGTAGCCCTGCTCACCAACCACGGTCAGCGAAGTACCGTCCGCCGTGCCGTAGGGCCAGACCCAGACTCGCGGTTTCTTGCCGGTGACCTTGCGGATCTTCTCCGAAATGGTCGCGACGTCATTGCGGATTCGTGCCTGGAAATCGGCCTCGGATTCGTAGCGTTTGGTCACCGGGTCGTAACGCCGTGTGGCCGCCGCCGGCTGCATGTTGCCCTGCGGGTTGGCGAGGATGCCTTTGTGGCTGGCGTCGGTGTGGGCGGCGATTTCAACCAGTCCCGATTGCGAGATTTCCCTTACCTGATCCCAGGTGAGGAAGTCCGAGCGTGCTCGCGGCGCACCGGCAAAATCCACCGGTTGATTGAGCGGCGTATCGATCCAGGTGCCGACCGGCGCCAGCAAGGCGTGCCAGTTGTAGGCGCGCAGCACCGGCAACACGCGGGTATAGAAGCTTGAGTAACCGTCGTCGAAGCTGAGCAGGATTGCTTTGGCTGGCAGTTCCGGGCCGCCCTTGCGTGCGGCCATGATCTGGTCGACGGTGACCGGTTGGTAGCCATTCTCCCGCAGCCAGGCCAGTTGCTCGATCATGCGTTCGGTGCGCACGGCCACCACTGCCTGATCGGGGTCGCGGTCTTCGATATCGTGATAGGCGATGCCCAGCACGTGGTTTTTCGGCCACGGCTTTTCACTGGCCGCCAGCGGACGTTGCGACGGCGGCGCGAAGGCCGGGGCTTGCTGGGCACAGGCGCTGATCAGCAGCACTCCCAGCAGAAGGATGAAACGCGTCATCAAAGGCATCTTCAAACTCTTCTAGAAGCGGAAAGTGAGGTCGACGAGCAGACGCAGATCGGTCTCCCGATCACCGTCGTAGGGCCGGTTGATCACACTGAACAAACCGCCCACCTCGAACACGTCGTTCCAGGCATAACGCTGGCCGTAGCCGAGCATCGCCATGCCGCCGGTGCCGTGGTCACGCTGGCTGTACGTCCCCGCCCCGGCCTGGAATTGCTGGCTCCAGGAGGTTTCGTAGCGGTGGTAGAGCACGTGATTGACGTTGACCGTGGGCATCACGCTGAAGTCCGACTTCGGGTTGAAGTACGGCACATCCTCGGAGTTGGAGTTGTGGCTGGTGCCGACCTCCAGACCGGCATCCACCTGCACGTTCGGCGCGCTGTAAACGCCCTCGCGCCCGGTGAGCAAAGCTTCGACACGGTTGTTGCCGTCGCTGAAGTGCGACGGGCTGACCGACAGGCGCCACTCGCGGCTTTCGTTGGCGCGCCAGCGAATGAACGCGTTGCCGCCGTTGGCCTTGATGTCGCTGTTGAGGGCGCGCAATGGCGTCTCGGCCGACAGGTAGGCGAAGCTGCCGCCGTACTGCCAGTTGTCGTTGATGTCGCGGGCAATTGCGATGCGTGCGCCCTGTTTGGCGCCGTAACCGTAATCGTGATTGGAAACTTCGGCTTCCAGGCTCATGTCGCGGGTACGCCGCTCCAGGCCGACGCGCTGGAAGCGGTCGGTGCCGGTGCCTTCGGCAAAGTCGCCGGTGGCATATCCGGCGCCGACGAACACCCGCCAGTCCTCATCGATCGGCGGGCTGTACAAGGTGCTCTGGATGCCGAAATCGCGGCTGCCACTGACCGCGCCTGCACCACCGCTGCCGCCGCCTCCGTTGGCCTTGCCGCCGTAGGCTTCTACGCGCAGTTCGGACATGTCATGCACTTCGCGCTCACGGGCCGCGCGCTGAACCTGACGGTTATCGGGGAAACGCTCGACCACGTCATCGGTCAGCGCATCCATCTGCCGCCACTCCTGCAGGGTCATCGCGGTGCGCGCCTGAGCGAGTTCCAGACCCATGTCGCGGGGCACCATGCTCTCGGTTTCCTTGAGCTGGTTTTCGGCGCGGCGTGGCCATTGGCGGGCCAGGTACAGATCAGCCTGGGCCAGACG
>NZ_QAIK01000146.1:16766-33255 GCF_003061005.1 Pseudomonas sp. HMWF021
GGCAAGTCGGAGCCGTAGGTGCCGGCCTGCGCCGCGAGCTGCTGGGCGTCCATCCATTCGTCGTTGGGGTTGCCGATGGGCAGGCCCTTGAGTTCGATCCGCGGCTTCTGGCTCTTGGCCAGATCCTCGGCGAGTTTGCGCGCCTCATCGGCGCGGTCGCTTTCCAGCAGCGAGTAATACAACGCGGTGGTGTCTTCGAGACGATCACCGGCATCGGCATCCGGTGCCGACAGCACCTGGCGATACAGATCGGTGGAGATTTCCGGCTGGCGCTGATCCAGGTAGGACGCCGCCACCCAGCGCAGGGCGTAGGTCGGAATTTTTACCCCTTGACCCTGCAGCTTTTGATATTCGCTGATGACCTCGGCAGTACGCGCCCGGGCCTTGAGCGCGCCCATGCGGTCGATGCGCCAGCGCACCACGTCGTCGTGAGCGCTGGCGTCGGGGGTCCAGGTGGCGAGCAGTTTGTCGTAATCGGCCAACGCGCGGTCGGCGATCACGTAGCGTTCTTTTTCACTGCGGGTGGCAAATTCGGCGAGACGCACACGCTCGGCAGCCAGATCGCCTTCGAGGCGGCGCAGGGTGACCGGGTCGATCAGCCCGGGACGTTGGTTCGCCAGACGCAATGCCGGTTCCGGCAGACGCGCCTTTTGCAGGGCGACCACATATTCACGGGCAACGTCCGGCTTGCTGCCGGCGCGAATGAACGCCTGATCGTATTCGAACAGTGCGTCGTACTGCTTGCCGGCACGGGTCAGGGCGTAGCCCAGTGCGAGGCGGCGCGAAGGGTCGTCCGGTTTGGCGGCGACCAGAGCCTTGGCACGGGTCACGGCTTCGTCGGGTTTGCCCGAGTCCGCCTGAGTCAGGGCCAGGCCCAGTTGCAGGTCGGCGTTGTCCGGCTCCAGTGCCAGGGCCTTGTTGTAGACCTGGGTCGCCTGATCCCAACGCTTGAGGTTGCGGTAGGCGCGGGCGGTGGCAGTCAGTGCCTGCACCGGCAGCACCCGGTCACGGCCCTGGGTTTCATAGACCTGCACCACCTCGGCGTCGAGACCGGCCCAACTGGCGATTTGCAGGTGATCGCTGATCTGCCCGGTGGTCGACTGCCCGGGCGGCACCTGGCGCAGCACGTTCAGTGCCGGCGTGGTCTGCCCGGCCCGGGCATCACGCACCATCTGATCATAGGGTGTATCGGCAAACGCCAGCGCCGGCCAGAGCAACTGGCTGCACAGCGCAACGCGAAACAACGGGCGTAAACCACGATGTAAAACAGGACCATCAATACGCGGCATTCGTCAGCATCCTTACATGGCCAGCCGGGTCGCAATGCCCCCCTTGCCCATTCGTAACGGAGACCGAGTCAAAGAGACCCAGCCAAGCTTAGTCAGGCAGTCTTGCATGCAAGCGTAGTCGAATATTCGGAACGCAATAATTGTTCAGAATCGTGGCGCCGGCTCAATGGAAAACCCGAACGCCAGACAGCAAAACGCCCGGCGTCCGCGAATCCAGAGGCCGGGCGTTGCTATTTAGAGCGCAGGATTACTGCACTTGCGTGACGCCAGCGAACTTGCTCATCAGGAAGCCGACGAACTGCTCAACGGTCATCTTCTGGCCGTTGAATTCCACCTGATTGGCAGCGTAATGCAGCTTGGTCACGACATTGGTGCCATCGAGAGTCGCCAACTGCGAACCAACCGCCATGCCGGAGAACATGTCGGCACCGGCGCTGGCCTGATCAACGATGGCTTTGGCGTCAGTCTGACCGTCGAGCTGCGCCTGCACGCTGAGCAGATCGATCAGCATCGGCTTGGACACCTGAATGTTCAGGTCCAGCAGCGCGATCAATTGCTTGCCCAGTTGATCCGGCGGCAGGTCCATCGACTGCGGTTTGGTCAGATCAATCACCAGACTCGCACGGCTTTCGCCGTTGGCGGTTTTCAGCGACAGGTTTTCCAGCGCGATCTGTGGGCTGGCGGCCAGCAGTTTCTGCAGGTCAGCCTTGACCTGTGCCGACTCGGCTTCCGTCAGGTTCAGCTCCGGCGCGGGCAGGCCGGCTTCGGCAGCGGCCGCCGCTTCCTTCTCGTACGGCTGCAATTTGGTCTGGTAGATCTGCATCAGCGACATTGTCGACGGGATGTCGAGGTTCTTCAGGCTCATGGCCATGTTGGCCGAACCGATTTTCTTGTCGTTGAGGGTGACCTCGCCGACCTTGTAGTCAGCGCGGCCCGAGGCATTGCTGCCGCTCTCTTCAGTGAGATTCTTCATTTCGAAGTTCTTCACGCCGAGCACCGACTGCTTGGGCCCGAAGGTGGTTTTGCTGTTGGTCAGCTCCAGGGTGTTTTCCCCGGTGTAGTAGCCATAGCTGCTCTTGGCGAGGTTGCTGGCCAGGGTCAGACCGTTGAGTTCGACCTGCACCGGCGCCTGGTCCTGGTCCTGGGCCACGGTGACCAGTTTCAGGTTGTCCATGTAGCCGTCAGCCTTGACCTTCTGCGCCTGGGCACTGGCGGAAATGTTCATGGTCAGGCCGGAGAATTTAAGGCTCGACTGCTCGTCCAGCGCGGTTTCCAGCGGCAGCAACTCGAGGCTGCTGGTGGTGGATTCGTCGTAGCCTATGTTGGTCACGCCCTTGAGCGGCGCGGCGCCCTTGGTGGCGGCAAACCACTTTTCGGTGGCCGGGCTCTTTTCCAGCTCGTAATTGCTGGTGGCCATGACCGGCAGCCACTTCAGCGACACCAGACGCGAGAACGGCAGCGGGCCGTGCTCGATGTGGTCGACGAACAGCAACTCGACCGGCTGGTCGCCGAACATCTCGCCCTCACCCTTGAGGCGGTAGTGCGCGGTGCTGGTGAAGGTGTGACGCTCCAGCGACACCAGTTCCAGCGACGCGGTGCCATTGGAGCCGGCCATCGCGGTCTGCAGCTCTTTGTTGGCATTGGTGACGGCGTTGTTCAGCACGCCTTCAATCTTGGTCCCGGTGTACCAGGCCCCGCCGGCGCTGATGGCGCCGATGGCAACAACAATTCCGAGAAGCACGCCTGCTGATTTATTCATGAATGACCTGATCAATGTCCGTGGCTGAAAGGTGGTCGTCTTCCCTGAACCCGTGACCGGGTTGCGGCTCGACTCCGCTGAAATTAGCGGTGGAGATTAGCACTGGCAGCACGAGGCGGCCCAATGTTTAAAGGTTAAAGAGTGTCTATGGACACGCGCAAAAGCAAAAAGATCGCAGCCTTCGGCAGCTCCTACAGGGAACGCATTCCTTTGTAGGAGCTGCCGAAGGCTGCGATCTTTTGCTTTTCAGGAATACTGGACCTCGATCTCATCCAACTGATGATCAAAGCTCTTCAACCGCGCCGTCCACGTATACACCAGCACTTCAAAATCCCGATCGATCACCGCCCCGCCCGGCCCATCCGCCCGGGGGTCGCAGAAATCCAGCTGATAACGCTCGCGGGCCATGGCCGTGGCGACATCCGACAGTTCGCGGGCATTGTTGAGCCAGTGCCAGCCTTCGTCGGCAATCTGCTTGTCGAGTTCCAGGCACTGTTTCTTGAGGGCTTCGAGACTTTTTTCCAGCGGCGTGCCGGTGAGTTCGCCCATGACTTCGGCGAAGGTGCGTCCCGGCTGCCAGTAGCTGCCCCAGAAGTAGCGATCGAACACGGTTTCGACCCGGCGCAGGGCGACTTTGGTGTCCCAGATCAGCACCAGGGTCTTGCCTTGTTCAAGTTGTCTTTTTTTGACGCGCTGCACCTGGACCGACGCCCAGGCCACCACCACGATTGCCATCACCGCGATCAACGCCGTGGCACTGTCGAGGAAGACCATGGCCTTGTCGATCTGGTGGGCCAGCATGATGCCGTAGAAATAGGTGGCCGAGAGCAGCACCAGCGCTACCAGGGCGCACCAGAAGCCGAGAGCGTAAGGGTTTTTCATTATTGGTTTCCCCTAGACCAGCGCTAGCAATGTGCGCTGAAAGGGCGCTTTGCTCGGGGCGCCCTTTCAACACTTCAAAGCATAGCAACGGCCTCAGGGTTTGCTGGCGGTTGGAGCGTGCGTTCGTCCGCTTTCCCAGCCGCCACCCAGGGCGAGGAACAAATCGATCTGGCTCATGGCGACCTGGGTGTTGGCGGCGGCCAGTTGCGCGGTGACGTCGGTGTAGGTGCGGGTCGCCTGCAGGTCGGCGAGGAACGACTCGCGGCCGGCCTGGAAGAAGCGGTGGGTCTGGTCCGCCGCCAGTTTCGCCGACTGCTCGGCATCGGCCAGGGCGTCGCGGCGTTGCAGCAGCGCGCTGTACTGGGCCAGGCCGGTCTGGGTTTCGCGGATGGCGTTGAGCACCACGCCATCGAAATGCGCCAGTGCGCCCTGTGTGTTGGCTTCAGCTTCGCGGATCCGTGCGCGGGCGCCGTTGGTCGGCACTTTCCAGCTCAGCGACGGGCCGAAGCCCCAGCGGTTGGTCGACGGATCGCCAAGGTCGGAAACGATGCCGACGGTGCCGATGGTCGCACCAATGCTGATGTCCGGGTACAACTCGCCCGTGGCAATGCCGATCCCCGCTGTCGCGGCCGCCAGACGACGCTCGGCCTGCCGCACATCGGGACGGCGCTTGAGCAGCGCCGCACCGTCGCCCACTGGCACCAGTTGGGCGATTTTCGGCAGTTCGGCGCAGGTGGCGGTGCCGGCCGGCAATTGCTCGACCGGTTTCGCCAGCAGCATCGACAGGCGGAACAGCCCGGCCTGACGCGCCGCTTCGTAGCGCGGCATGTCGGCGCGCAACGACTTGAATTGGGTTTGCGAACGGGTGACCTGGGTTTCATCGCCACGCCCGGCATCGCGCAGGCGCTGGATCAGGGTGGTGCCTTGCGATTGCAGGTCGAGGGAGTGCTGGGCGATTTCCCGTTCTTCGTTCGCCGCACACACCTGGGTGTAGGCGCGCACCACGTCCGCCACCAGGGTGATGCGCGCGGTGTCGGCGGCTGCTTGCGTGGCATCGGCGTTGGCTTTCGCCGCTTCGATCCCGCGTTGCAACGTGCCCCACAGATCGAACTGGTAAGACGCGCTGATACCGATGTCAGCGACGTTGGCCACCGGGACTTTTTCCGGCAGCAAAAACGCCTGACCGGATTCCTGCAAGCGCTGGGCGCCCATCTTCACGCCGCCGCTCCAGCCACCGGCCGCTTCGGCTTCATCGACCTGGGCGCGCGCCCGCGACAGGTTGGCCGCCGCCACGCGCAAGTCGGTGTTGGAGGCCATGGCCTGCTGCACCAGTTGGTCCAGACGCGGGTCCTTATACAGCCGCCACCAGTCCGCCGGCACCGGCGCCGACACCACCGGTTTGCCGTCCACCGCCAACTCGCCCTGAAAATCCTTGCGCTGCACCGCTGCGTCAGCGGGCAGGTGATAGTCCGGCCCGACCATCTGACACGCCGAGAGCATCATGCCCAGCCCGGCGATCATCAGGAGCCTGTTCATTGCGCGGGCTCCTGTTTGCGGTCGTCGCGGGGCTGATCGTCGATAATCGACACGGTCGCGGTCCGCCCGGCGATCATGCGGAAATCTTCCGGCACCTCGTCAAAGGCGATGCGCACCGGAATCCGCTGCGCCAGGCGCACCCAGCTGAACGCCGGGTTGACGTTGGGCAGCAGGTTGTTGCCGCTGGTGCGGTCACGGTCTTCGATACCGGCGACGATGCTTTCGACATGCCCGCGCAGCCTGGCTTTATCACCGATGACGCGGATATCCACCGACTGGCCGACATGAATGCCGTCGAGTTTGGTTTCTTCGAAATAACCGTCGATGTGGAAAGAATTGCTGTCGACTACCGACAGCACCGGACGCCCGGCGGTAACGAACTCCTGCACCCGCGGCGCACGGTCGTTGACGTAGCCGTCCACCGGGCTGCGGATCACCGAGCGATCAAGATTGAGCTGCGCGCTGTCCACCGTCACCAGCGCTTCGGCCAGGGCCGATTGCGCCCGGGCGACTTTCGACTGGCTTTCTTCCAGTTGTTCGGCCGGCACTAGGTTGCCCAGGCCACGGTTACGCTTGGCTTCGCGCTGGGCTTGAGCCAGTGTTTCCTCGCGATCGGCAACCGCCGCTTTAGCCTGACGCAGGGCCAGTTTGAAGCGGTCCTGATCGATGCTGAACAGCACCTGACCGCGCTTGATCAACTGGTTGTCCTTGACCTCGACCTGCTGGATCAGCCCGGACACGTCCGGAGCGATCTGGATGATGTCGGCGCGGATGTGGCCGTCGCGGGTCCACGGCGCAAACATGTAATACATCACCATGCGCCAGACGAGGACGACGGCAAAAGTCACGATCAGCAGGGTCAGGACCACGCGACCGATGGTCAGAAACGGTTTTTTCATGTCATCAGGTATCGACTGAGTGAGTCCACGCCGTACAGCATCACGGCGTAGAGGGCCACGTTGAACAATGCCCGGTGCCAGACCAGACGGTAAAAGTGCAGGCGCGTGAGCACGCCGTGCACCAGCACAAACAACACATAGGTGATGCCCATCAACACCAGCAGGGTCGGCAGGAAAATGCCGCTGATATCCAGATCACCGATCATAGGGGCGCTCCATCGGGCAGCGGTTCTTCGGCATCGCCCGTGCTGACAAATTCCACGCCGGGCAACAGCGCCAGACGCAAACCGCTCAGGGCATGCAACAGGTTTAGCCGGGTTTCTTCGTCGCCGTGACCTTTGAGGGCGCGGCGCGCACGGTCCATGGTCATCAGTAGCGGGCTCGGTGCCGGCAGGCGTTCGCCGGCCTTGAGGCAAGCGCGGAAATACTCGCCGACCTCAGCCACTACTTGTTGCAGCAGGGCATTCGGCGCGCCTTCCACTCGCGGGGTATAGGCCAGCAGATCGAGCAGGTTGAGGCCGACGCGCACTTCACGCATGGCAATGCCGGTGTCCTGACCGGTCATGGCCAGACGCGGCAGATGCTGCATCAGACGGTCGAGCAGTTGCACGCCCAGTTGCCGGTGCTCGGCGAGGTTGGCCGGCTCGGTCATGTGCACGATGTCTTTCCAGCTGAAGCGGGTCAGGCGCTTGGCCGCCAGCTCGACACCAAACGGACGGGCGATCAGGGTCCAGATGAACGCGAACAGCAAGCCCATCGGGCCGGCCAGATTGGAGTTCACAAAGGCGAAGAAGTCCGCGTCGTAGGCGCCCTGAATGCTGATGAACGACGAGGTGTTGACCAGCGTCAGGAGCATGCCGAGGTAGAACCGCGGCTGTACCGTCAGGGTGCCGACGCAGATGAACGGAATCGCAAAGGCCAGCACCAGCATCGGAAAATCGTGCAGGTTCGGCAAAATCAGAAACAGGTAGAGACTGGCGAACAGCACCGACATTCCGGTCCAGAAAAAGAACCGGTAGATCTGCGGCGCCGGATCGTCCATCGAGGCGAAGAAACTGCACGCTACCGCCGCCAGAATCACCGCGCTGCCGCCGTCCGGCCAGCCGAGCAGAATCCACAACACCGAGGCGACGATGATCGCCAGAATGGTCGAGGCCACCGAATACAGCATCATCCCGCGGTCGAGAAACGGCGTCAGCCGCCCAAGGCGCCAGTGCCGGTACACAGCGCGCCAGCTGTCCTGACGCTCGCAGAGAATCGCGTCCTGCAGGCTGCGGCAGTCCTGCCACAAATCGATGAACTCACCGAGGCGATAAACCGAGTTGGAGAACAGCAACTGCTTGCGATCTTCCAGCGCCTCGCAGCTCGGCTGCAGGGCCTGGAGCTGATCCTTGAGGGCCTGCCAACGCGCCAGATCGGCGTCGTTATGGCCGAGCCACTCCTGGGTCGCGGTCAGCAGCGGCGCGAATTTCTCCACCAGCTCCGGCGTACGCCGTTCGAGGGCATAGAGCGAGTCTTCCAGCGCGTCGATCACCGGCAGCAGGTGGATCATCCGCCCGCGCAGTTCCTTGGTGTTGCGCACGGTTTGCGGCCGGGCGCCTTCGTGGGGCAACTGGCCGATCATCAATTCCAGGCTGTTGAAACTGGCGACCATGGCCATGCGCAGGGCCGTGACCTCTTCTGGCTGCACATCGCGGCTGAGAAATTTCAGGCTGTAGGTCGTGGCATCGGCGAACCACTTGCCCACCGCATCGTTGAATACTGGCGCCAGACGCCGTGGCCAGAACATCGCGCCGACCACCGCCGCCACGGCGATGCCGAGAAAAATTTCTTCGGTGCGCGCTTCCGCCACGTCCCATACCGCCAGCGGGTTGTCCACGGTCGGCAAGGCAATCAGCGGCAGGGTGTAGCCGGCCAGCATCAGCGCGTAGTTATTGGCGGTGCGCAGGTGCAGCGAGAGGAACAGCAGAATCCCTGTCCACAAGGCAATCACCACCACCAGCACATACGGACTCTGCACGAACATCGGCACGAACAGCACCGCCGCCGCCGCGCCGAGGAAGGTGCCGATGGCGCGGTACAAAGCCTTGGAACTGGTCGGGCCGAGAAACGGACTGGAGACGATATACACCGTGGCCATCGCCCAATACGGACGCGGCATTTGCATGAGCAAGGCGATGTACAGCGCGATCATCGACGCTGCAAAGGTACGGCCCCCGTAGAACCAGTCCCGGGCCGGAGGAATGCCGGAGAAAAAACCGTTCAAGAATTGATCACCACAGGCGGATTGGCCGCCTCAAAAGCTCGCAGTACCCGAAGCGTAGCCTCCAGATCACTCTGGTCGATGCCTTCGAGCACTTCATGACGCAGACGCACCAGTTCGATCTCCACCGCTTGCACCAGTTCACGGCCGGTGTCGGTCAGGCTCAGGCACTTGGCCCGACGATCCTGCGCATCTTCGGTGCGGCAGACGTAGCCGGCGTGGCACAACTGATCAAGCAGACGTACCAGCGACGGACTCTCCATCCCGGCCGCCTGCGCCACTTGCACCTGACGCACGCCCTCGCCCAACCGCCCGATCATCAACAACGGCACGGCGCAGGCTTCGGAGATGCCGTAGTTGACCAGCGTGGTCTGGCAGATCTTCCGCCAATGCCTGGCGGCCACCACCATGGCACTGCTGATGTTCATCTGGAGAGCGTCGAGGGAATCGGGCACGGGAAAATGCACACTGTTAGTTTGCTAACTATCAATATCGCATTGACGGGGAATTTCAGTCAAGTTTTGAAACAAATCTGCCCGTTGGTCGCGCCGAGCATCACTCGGTTCCTAATCAGGGAATTACGATGTATATACCGCGTAAGTACATCACCTTTAAGAAGGAGCATTGCAATGTCAAAACAGGCGGTTTTTACGATGAAGCTTGAGCCCGAGCTGCGTGAGCAGTTCATGGCCGAAGCCGAGGCCTCGCATCGTCCTGCCTCACAGATCGTGCGCGAAATGATGCGGCAGTTTGTTCAGACTCAAAGGGAAGCGCGCGAGTACGAGATGTTTTTGCAGCGAAAGGTCGAGCTTGCGCGAGCCTCAATAGCCGCCGGCGAGGTTTTTTCCGACGAGGAAGTTGAAGCACAATTCGCCGCCAGGCGCAGGCGGGCAGACAATCAAGGATGAAGATTATCTGGACTAAAAATGCCGTACAGGATCGTGAAAAAATCTGGGATTACCTCCACACCGTAAACCCAAAAGCAGCCCTCGAAATGGATCGCCGCTTCACTGAAGCGGTATCCCGAATCTCCCACCACCCCGAAGTTGGCCCTGTCGGCGTTATTGCTGGTACTCGAGAGATTATTCCGCACCCCAGCTATCGTCTCGTTTACCAACTGGATCGAGAGGTGGTCTGGATCATGGCGATTGTTCATACCGCCCAGATGTGGCCTTTCCCAAAATAGCGGTCATCCTTCCCGCCCCTTGCGCAACAGCACATTCAACTGATCCACCACTTCCGCCCAATCCGCATCATCAAGAATCTCGCCGCGCAAGAAATCCGCCTGACTTTTGCTCCAGAAAAACGCGTCCGCCAGGTGCAGTTCGGGTTTGAGCGGGGAATGGGTGGCGATGAATTGGTCGATGCTGGTCGGGTCGCTGTCCAGTCCCAGTTGTTTGAACAGGGACGGGAGACTGTGGGTGGGCTGTTCCATGGAGTACTCCTTCAAGAATGCGGTGGGTAGGAGATTATTCGCGAGCAGGCTCGCTCCCACAGGGGAACGCGTTCAACCTGTGGAAGCGAGCCTGCTCGCGAAGGCGTCGGCAAGAGCGCTGCAAATCCTACTGACTCAACTCCCGCACCTGCGCATGCGGCACCATTTTCAGAAACTCGGGCATGCTCATGTGCAGCAGGTAGTTGTGGTTGCCGGCTTCCAGGTAGATATCCTTCTGCCGGGTCAGCAGCGGATCGATGACCATGTCCAGCCCGTAGGAATCACCCAGCGGTGGCACCGCACCGCGTTCGCAGTCATCGAAGATATGCGCCAGATTGCTTTCCCGGGTGATCTGCCATTCGCCGCTGTTGCGCACCTTGCTCAAGTCCAGGTGCCGACTGGCCGGCAGCACGGCCATCAGGTAATGCCCGTGGTGGTCGTCGAGAATCACCGACTTGGCTACGCGCTCGGCGGGCACCCCGCTAACCCGAGCGGTTTCCAGGCTGCTGGCCGAGTGGCGGTGGGCCACGACGTCATATTCGCAGTGCGCCCGGCTCAGGCTGCTCTGCACTTTTTTTGCCATACGCATGCTGCACCTCGGTGTCTCGCGGAACGTTGTGCCTGTTCTGCTGAGTCTAGTTCGGCAAGCCGCTGGCGAAGGGAAATCCGCTCACTGGACACATCCGCTCATTGATCAAAATTCATCCAGCGTCAGGCTCAACTAGACTTAATGAACCCACCCATGACTCTCCCGGAGGGTCACGTGAACAGCCGATGTTGTTTGTTTTTCCTGATACTGCTGGCCAGCGGCTCGGTCCTTGCGGCTGACGTCCCGCTGACGGCGGTCAATCCGGTCGGCCTGTGGCTGATCACCCTCGGCATTGCGTTTCTGATCGCCGAAGCCGTGCTGCCCAACTACGGCGTGATCGGCCTGGGCGGGATCATCATGTTCGTGATCGGCGCGCTGATTCTGGGCAACGCCGAGTTGCCCGTGCCGATGATCATCGGCCTTGGCCTGATCAGCGCCCTGCTGCTGATCGCGCTGATCGTCCGCGCCCTGAAAACCCGCCCCCGCCATGCGGTCAGCGGCGATGCCGGGCTGGTCGGCAGCGTGACGGCGGTGACCACCGTGCAAGCGCAAAACGCCCACAGCGGCTTTGTGCAATTGCAGGGTGAACAGTGGCAAGTGCACAGCGCGACACCGCTGCACACCGGGCAATCGGTACGCGTGGTCGGGCGAAATGGCTTATTGCTGAAAGTCGCCGCGACTGACGCGGTGCGACACGGAGAGTGATCATGGGTCTGCAAATCGGTTTTGTTGCACTGCTGCTGTTGGTGATCGCCCTGGCCGGGTCGACGTTCCGCATCCTGCGTGAATACGAGCGCGGCGTGGTGTTTCAGCTCGGACGCTTCTGGCAGGTCAAGGGGCCGGGGCTGATTCTGCTGATTCCGGTGGTGCAGCAGATGGTTCGGGTCGATCTGCGCACCGTGGTGCTCGACGTGCCGCCGCAGGACGTGATCACCCGCGACAACGTTTCGGTGAAGGTCAACGCGGTGCTGTACTTCCGCGTGCTCGACCCACAGAAGGCGATCATTCAGGTCGAAGACTTTCTCTCGGCCACCAGCCAACTGGCGCAGACCACCCTGCGCGCGGTGCTCGGCAAACATGAGCTGGATGAACTGCTGGCCGAGCGCGAGCAATTGAACATCGACATCCAGCAGGTACTCGACGCGCAGACCGACGCCTGGGGCATCAAGGTGGCCAACGTCGAGATCAAGCACGTCGACCTCAACGAGTCGATGGTGCGCGCCATTGCCAAACAGGCCGAAGCCGAACGGGAACGGCGGGCCAAGGTGATTCACGCCGAAGGCGAATTGCAGGCTTCGGAAAAACTCATGCAGGCCGCCGAAATGCTCGGCCGTCAGCCCGGTGCCATGCAGTTGCGCTACATGCAGACCCTGAGTTCGATTGCCGGCGACAAGAGCTCGACGATCGTCTTTCCGTTGCCCATCGAGTTGCTCAAGGGGATGGCGGATCTGTCGGGAAAATCCTGACAGCGAAAGATCGCAGCCTGCGGCAGCTCCTACAGGGTTTACGCATAACCGATGTAGGAGCTGCCGAAGGCTGCGATCTTTCAAGCGTTGCGCAGCAACTCAAGATTCATAAAGGCATCCTGGGCACATTGCCGAACCCGTTCGCGCAACCACGGCGAAGCCTCGCGACGCTTGTCTTCGCCATCGGCGACAAAACGCTGGGACGGCTGCTTGGCGTGCTGCACCGTCGCCGCCAACACCTGCTGACATTGCTCGACATTCAAGCGAAAAAACTTCGCCAATCGTCCGGCCATGGCCTCGGGCAACTCGCTGTAGTTCACCAGCCGTCCATCACCCTTACGGCAATGCAGATAAGCCGACGCCAGCAACCGCCCCAGACGTCGTGCGATGAAATCTTCGCTTCCGGTAAACGGCAAACCATCGTCGAGCACACAATTACCAAGCATCCCCGACACCATGTGCATCCCCGGACGGCGCACGTGCGACACGGCGATTTCCAGTGGATCGCGATACACGAACAGCCACGGCGTATCGGGAAAGCATGCCTGCAACAGCGGCCATTCGCCGATGTTCCAGGCATCGAGCTTGATCACCAGCCGCTGCTCGATACCGCGTCGACGTTGACCGTAGGCCGAGAGTAATCCACTGATCGCTGCCCGCCGCTCGGCTTCGGGCAGCTCACCTCGCAAAAGCGCATCAAGCGGCGGTGGCTCCGAGACCACGATGTGGTCGTCGAGCCGCGCCAGCATCTGGCTGATCAATGTCGAACCGCAACGCGAGGCGTGCAGGATAAAGGCACTCGGGGTCAACCCCGGACTTTGCGCTTGCCACTCGGTCAGCACCGACAGCGGTGTCTGCCGGCGAAACGCCTGATTGAACGGTAACCGCAGCGCCTCTTCGACAGCATCACGAAAAAAAGGCTGATGCAGTGGCGTGTCACCAAACCAGCACCAGTCGACTTGCCACTGCCCCGCCAGCGGCCAGATCCGGATCGGCAGCCAGCCGTCGAAGTTCAGCCTTTCCATTGTTCGTTCCATTGCCGACGACCGTTGCGCATCGCGGCGCGCAGTTCTTCGCGGGAGAATGGCAAGCCGTGTTCGGCGGCCAGCTCCAGAGTGCGCTCGATAAATATTTCGGGGTCCGTCATGTGCTGCAGAGTCGCCGCCAACGCTGCATCACCTGCAACCCGTCGCTGGAATTGCTGTAACGCCGAGTCGGCCGGTTGCGTTGCAGGAGTGTCGCGCAAACCTTCGGCAATCTTCTGCGTGAGCCAGGCCCCGGGCCGGCAATCGAGCACCAGATGAATCCGCGCGCAGGTATCGAAGTTATCCACCCGATGCGCACGAGCAAGATCGAGAAACCAGCACTCCCCCGCCGCCATCGGCACGCGTTGACCATCGAGCCAGAAATCCACAGCAGGTGGGCTGAGCAACGGAATATGCAGGCGCAGATCGGCATCCGGCCCATCCAGGTCGTAATCACGATGCTCATGAATTCGCCCGCCCGGCCCCAGACGCAACAGGCGCGCACTGACGATATCCAGCGTCAGATCGCGCAGCCCCAACCGCCAGCGTTCATCGTGCAGCCAGGGTGTGCGCTTTAGCGTTTCGCCGCGCCCGGGCGATAACTCGGTCAGCGCATCGGCGGCCGAAATCAGTGCCACGCCGCTCCAGTCGCCGGTGAAGTAATCCGTGTTGAAGTGGCCGCGCCATGCCTCTTCGGCAATCGCCTGCAGCGCCTGCAACAGCAGCGGCAAATCCACCGCCACCGGCAGACGTGAACAGACCGGGCGGCTCATGCCTTGGGCAACACCGCGCATTCGCCAAGCCAGGTCAGCAGCCGATCCAGACAGGCATCCACTGTGTGCATGCCGGTGTCGAGCACCAGTGAAGCCTGCACAGGTGGCTCATAGGGTGCCGAAACCCCGGTGAAACCGGCCATTTCGCCACGCCGTGCGCGGGCGTAATGCCCCTTCGGATCACGCTGTTCGCACACCGCCAGCGATGCGCTGCACCAGACTTCGCGATAGTCATCACCCAAACGCTGGGCGAACACTTCGCGCAGCTCCAGCAACGGCGCGATCATCGCCAGAATCACGACCTGCCCGTTCTCCACCAGCAGCGCTGCCAGCTCGCTGGCACGGCGGATGTTCTCCAGGCGATCGGCGTCGCTGAACCCCAGATCGCGGTTGAGTCCGCCCCGTAAACCGTCGCCATCGAGGACCACGCTCTGCACGCCACGGGCGAACAACTCGGCGTGCAGCGCCTGAGCCAGCGTCGATTTGCCCGCCGCCGGCAGACCGGTGAGCAGAATCGCCGTACCGCGATGGCCGTTGCGGGCCTCGCGTTGCAAGCGGCTGATGCTGGCGACGGGCGCCAGCAGATTATCGGGCAGCGGCATGCGCCACCACGGGCACAGAGATATCCCCCGACGCCCACGCGGACTCGCGGTTGGCCAACGCCGTGGCGATCGACTGCACTTCGGTGGATTGCACCTGATCCGGCAGCGGATCGAGGCCGGCACTGGCGAAGATTTGCCCGTAGGCGTTGCGCAGATCGGCATACGACAAGTCACGGCGCAGGTCCGCTTGCAGGTTGTTCAGCTCGCCCTGAATCAGTTCAAGTTCACCGATACCGGCGGCCTGATGCCGATTGCGCAACTGGCCGACGATCTGCCCGTCGATGTCCGACAACTGCTGATTGGTCTTGAACTGGCGCAGCGCTTCCTGATAGTTGGCGTTGGCCACATACAGCTGCGCCAGCACCGCGATCGACATCGCCTGACGCCGGGCGGTAGCGACTTCCTCACCCGCCTTGGCGACGTCGATGGCCGCCGGTGCGGAAATCACGTTGAACAGGTTCCAGGTGACTTTCACCCCGTAGTCGGCCCAGCCCTGTTCGACGAGGAACGAGTTGCTGTCGTAATGCCCGCCGGCGGAGAACTCCAGGCCCGGCAACAGGCGCAACATCGCCTTGCGGGTTTCGGCGGCACTGATGCGGCTCTGGTAATCCTGCTCGCGCAGTTCTGGGCGGCTGGTCAACGCTTCCTGCTCGAGTTTGGCCATGGCGACCTTGAGTTCGGGAATCTGATAACCGTCATCGGTCGCCAGCGTCAGGTTGGTGCCCAGCGGCAGGTTGATCAGTGTCGCCAATTCGGTTTTCGCCAGCGACAAGGCGCGGCGCTGTTCTTCCAGTTGTCGCGTGGCTTCGATCAGCGAGCGCTGGTAACCAAGTGCCTGCACCGGGTCGCCGATGCGCTGATCGCTCAGGCTCTGGCTGTCACGCCGGGCGGTGTCGACCCGCGCCATCAGGCTGTCGATCTGCTTGAGCAGACGTTCGGCAGCCATCGCGCGCCAATAGGCCGAGCGTACGTCCTGCACGATGGTGTTGATCACCTTGCGCCGGCGTTCCTGCACGATCAGGCGCTGGTCGCCCTGCTGCTTGGCACTGATGTAGCTGACGCCGAAGTCGAGGACGTTCCAGACCATGGTCAGGTCGGCGACATCACGGTCGCGGTCCTGCGAGGTCGAGGGTTCCAGAGACTGGGTGCCGGTGCGCACGCTCTGGCTGCTGGAGGCGTTGACGTTGTTGCGCCCGACGTAACCGGCGTCCAGCGCCATGCGCGGCAGCATGTCGAAACTGGCGAGGTCGAGCTGCCGCTTGGCCAGCGCTTCCTCCATGATCTTCAGGCGGCCTTCGAGGTTGTATTTCACCGCGCGGGCCATGGCCTGATGCAGGGTCAGCGGGCCACGCAGCGGCTCCTGATCCTTGTACATGCTCTGCAGGTCGGTTTTGGCCCGCTGTTCACTGACGCTGCGTTCGATCGGTTCACTGGTCACTGCACATCCGCTGACCGCCAGCGCCAGCAGGCTGGCGCCGAACAACTTCTGACTTTTCTTCATCCCTGGATCGCCCCTAGGTGCCGCACCATGTTGAGTAGTTGTGTGTTCAGGCCTGCATTTCGCTGATGCCGACCTGGCGCAATGCCGCTGCCAGGTCTTCGACCCGGTGCTGCTCGCTGTCCTTGAGTTGCTGCAATTGCTGCCCGAGGGTCGGCGCGCCAAATACCCCGCGCAGCCCCTGGGAAATGTCACCGCCCTTGAGCGAGTGACTGCCGAAAGCGTTCAGCGCCTCCCACTCGGCGCCGCCGTTCTGGTGGAACAGGCTCGACAGCGTACTGCTGGCGAAGACTCCGCCGTCACCGCCACCGAAACCGAGGAAGCCGTGCCCGCTGCCGTCACCGCTTCCATCGCTGCTGCTGAACACCTGGGCGATGAAGCTCGGGCTCAAAGCACCGTGATTGATGAAAATGTCCCCCAGCGGCCGAATGCCGTCGCCCAGTACACGCTGCTCGAACAGCGGCGGGAAGGTC
>NZ_QAIK01000146.1:33265-38412 GCF_003061005.1 Pseudomonas sp. HMWF021
GGCGGCGGTGCGACCGGATCGCTGCTGCGGAACAGCGGATCGGGAATCACCCCATTGGTCGGCGTGGTCGGCACCGTTGGCGGAATAACCGGTGGCACGGTATTGATCGCGTAGTTATTGGAGCTGCTGACACCGCTGCCGCTGTTGCCGGACTGGTCACTGACCCCGGCGCTGTTGACGCTGATCGCATTGCTGGCGCTGTTGATGTTGGCGCCCGGGGTCAGCGTAGCAGTCCAGGTCTTGCCGCCGTCGCTGCTGCTCAGGTTCGACAGGGTGCCGTTGCCGACATTGATGTCACTGAGATCGAACCCGGTCACCGCTTCATTGAAGCTGATGGTCACCTGCGAGGTCTGGCCCACGCCCAGATCCGGATTGGCCACCACCACCGTGGCGGTCGGCCGTTCGCTGTCGAGGGCGTAGTTGTTCGACACCGCCACGGTACTGCCGGCGTTGCCCGCCAGATCGGTGACGTTGCTGGTGTCCAGCGCGATGAAGTTGCTCGGGTCGGTAACGTTGGCAGTCGGCGTGAAGGTTGCGGTCCAGGTCTTGCCGCCATCGCTGCTGGTCAGATTGCTCAGGTCGCCATTGGTCACGCTCAGGTCGGACAGGTCGAAATTGCTCACCGCCTCGCTGAAGGTGAAGGTCACCGTGGTGGTCTGGCCGATGCCCAGGTGCGGATTGGCGACCACGATATCCACCGTCGGCCGGGTTGCGTCGAGGATGTAGTTGTTGGAGATGGCGATGCTCGCGCCGAGGTTGCCGGCCAGATCCTGGACGCCGGAGGTGTCGATCAGGATCAGGTTGGTCGCGTCGTTGACGCCGGCTGTCGGGGTGAAAGTCGCGGTCCAGGTCACGCCACCGTCGCTGCTGCTCAGGTTCGACAGCGCACCGTTGGCGACGCTGATGTCCGACAGATCGAAACCGCTCACCGCTTCGCTGAAGGTGATGGTCACCGTGGTGGTTTCACCGATGCCCAGGCGATTGTCGGCGACCACAATGGTTGCGGTCGGCAGCGCGGTGTCGATGGCGAAGTTGTTCGAGTCGGTAGTACCGACGCCGCTGTTGCCGGAAGCATTGACCACACCGCTGTTGTCGAGGGTGATCAGGTTGCTGGTGTCGGCGATGTTGGCGGTCGGGGTAAATGTCGCCGTCCAGGTGATGCCGCCGTCGCTGGATGTCACGTTGCTCAGCGTGCCGTTGGCGATGCTCAGGTCCGCGTTGCTGAAACCGCTGACGGCCTCGCTGAAGGTGATGGTCACCACCGAGGTTTCACCAGCCTTGAGCGCGTTATCGGCGACGACAATGGTCGCCGTCGGCACTTCGGTCTGCACCGCGTAGTTGGCCGAATTGGTGATGCCGGTGCCGGCGTTGCCGGCCAGGTCCGTGATGCCGCTGTTGTTCAGCACGATCAGGTTGGTGGCGTCGCTGACACCGATGCTCGGGGTGAACGTGGCCGTCCAGGTGATGCCGCCGTCGCTCGACGAAACGTTGCTCAGCGTGCCATTGGCGACACTCAGGTCGGCGTTGTCGAAACCGGTGACCGCTTCGCTGAAGGTGATGGTTACCTGCGCTGTTTCGCCGGGGCGCAGGTCGGTGTCGGACATGACAATGGTCGCCGTCGGACGCTGGCTGTCGATCGCGTAATTATTGGAATCGGTGCTGCCGCTGCCGGTGTTGCCCGCCAGGTCAGTGACCCCCGTGTTGTCCAGCGTAATGACATTGCTGGTGTCGGTGATACCTGCTGTCGGAGTGAACGTCGCCGTCCAGGTGATACCGCCATCGGCGCTGCTCACCGCCGTCAAAGTGCCGTTGGCAATGGTTAGATCGGCGTTGCTGAAGCCGCTCACCGCCTCGCTGAACGTGATGGTCACCTGCGTGGTCTGGCCAACGCCCAGCGCCGGATCGGCGACGACAATGGTTGCGGTCGGGCGCTGGGTGTCGATGGCAAAGTTGTTGGAATCGGTGGTTCCGCTGCCCGCGTTACCGGCAGCATTCTGCACACCGCTGTTATCGAGGGTAATCAGGTTGGTCGCGTCGGTGATGTTGGCCGTCGGGGTGAACGTTGCCGTCCAGGTAATGCCGCCGTCGCTGCTGCTCACGGCAGTCAACGTGCCGTTGGCGATACTCAGATCGGCATTGCTGAATCCGCTCACTGCCTCGGAGAACGTAATGGTCACCAGGGACGTTTCACCCACAGAAAGGCTCGGATCGGCCACCACGATGGTTGCCGTCGGCAATACGGTGTCGATGGTGAAGTTGCCGGAGTTGGTAATGCCGGTGCCCGCATTGCCGGCAAGGTCAGCGATGCCGGAATTGTTCAGGGTGATCAGGTTGGTGGCATCGTTGATCCCGGTGTTTGGCGTGAAAGTCGCCGTCCAGGTGATGCCACCGTCGCTGCTGCTCAAGGCAGTCAATGTGCCATTGGGGATCGACAGGTCGCTGTTGTCGAAACCGGTTACGGCTTCGCTGAAAGTGATGGTCACCAGCGACGTTTGCCCCGCGCTCAGGCTGGTGTCGGCCATGACAATGGTCGCCGTCGGGCGCTGGCTGTCGATGACGTAGTTGCCGGAGCTGGTGGTCCCGCTGCCGGTATTACCCGCCGTGTCAGCAATGCCTGTGTTGTCCAGGGTAATGACGTTGCTGGTGTCCGTGATGCCTGCTGCGGGTGTAAACGTCGCCGTGAAGATGATGTTGTCCGAGGTGGTCAGCCCGGAGAGCGTGCCGTTGTCCACCGTCAGATCGGCGAGGGTAAAACCGCTCACGGCCTCGCTGAAGGTGATAGTCACGGTGGTGGTTTGCCCAACGCCCAGTGCCGAATCGGCCAGGGCGATGGTGGCGGTGGGGCGCTGGGTGTCGATGGCGTAGTTGTTGGAAATGGTGGTGCCATTGCCGGCATTGCCGGAGGCGTTTTGTACACCGCTGTTGTCGAGGGTGATGAGATTGGTAGCGTCGGTGATATTACTGGTCGGGGTGAAGGTCGCCGTCCAGGTGATACCACCATCGCTGCTCGCTACCGCCGTGAGAGTGCCGTTGGCAATCGTCAGGTCGGCGTTGTTGAAACCGGTGACCGCCTCGGAGAAGGTGATGGTCACCAGCGAGGTCTCACCGATGTTCAGGCTGTTGTCAGCAACCACGATGGTTGCAGTCGGCGCCACCGTGTTGATGGTGAAGTTGCCAGAGTTTGTGGTGCCGGTGCCCGCGTTGCCTGCCAGGTCGGCAATCCCGGCGTTGCTCAGGGTGATGACGTTGGTGGTGTCGCTGATCCCGACTGTCGGCGTGAAGGTTGCGGTCCAGGTGATGCCGCCGTCCGCACTGCTGACGGCGCTCAGTGTGCCGTTGGGGATCGTCAGGTCGGCGTTGGTGAAGCCGCTCACCGCCTCAGAGAAGGTGATGGTCACCAGCGAAGTTTCGCCGGCGCTCAAGGCCGGATCGGCGATCACGATAGTCGCCGTCGGGCGCTGGGTGTCGATGGCGTAATTGTTCGAGTCGGTGGTGCCGCTGCCGGCATTGCCCGCCAGATCGGCAATCCCGGTGTTGTCCAGGGTAATCACGTTGGTCGCGTCGGTAATGCTCGCACTCGGGGTAAAAGTCGCCGTCCAGGTAATGCCGCCATCGCTGCTGCTCACCGCCGACAGGGTGCCGTTGGTGACGGTCAGGTCAGCATTGGTGAACCCGGTCACCGCTTCGCTGAAGGTGATGGTTACCAGCGAGGTATCGCCGATTTTCAACGCAGGATTGGCCACCGTGACGGTCGCTGTTGGGCGTTGGGTGTCGACGGCGTAATTGTTCGAGTCGGTGGTGCCGGTGCCGGCGTTACCGGAAAGATCCGCGACACCGGTATTGTCCAGGGTGATCAGGTTGGTGGTGTCGGTGATGTTGTTGGTCGGGGTGAACGTCGCTGTCCAGGTGATCCCGCCGTCCGCACTGCTCACCGCACTCAACGTACCGCTGGCAATGGTCAGATCGGCGTTGGTGAACCCGCTGACAGCCTCGCTGAAGGTGATGGTCACCAGCGAGGTTTCACCGATTTTCAGCGCATTGTCGGCCACCACTATCGTCGCCGTCGGACGCTGGGTGTCGATCACATAGTTGTTGGAGTCGGTGGTTCCTGTACCGGTATTGCCGGCCAGGTCAGTGACCCCGGTGTTGTTCAGGGTGATCAGGTTGGTGGCGTCATTGACGCTGCTGTTCGGGGTAAACGTCGCCGTCCAGGTGATCCCGCCGTCCGCACTGCTGACAGCGCTCAATGTACCGTTGGCGATGGTCAGGTCGGCGTTGGTGAAACCGCTTACCGCTTCACTGAAGGTGATGGTCACCAGCGAGGTTTCGCCAATGACCAGATTATTGTCGGCAACCACGATGGTGGCGGTCGGACGCTGGGTATCGATGGCGTAATTGATCGAGTTGGTCGTGCCGGTGCCGGCATTGCCGGAAAGATCCGCGACACCGCTGTTGTCCAGGGTGATCAGGTTGGTGGCATCGGTGATATTGCTGGTCGGCGTGAAGGTCGCCGTCCAGGTGATCCCGCCGTCGGCGCTGGACACAGCGGTCAATGTGCCATTGGCAATCGTCAGGTCGGCGTTGGTAAAACCGCTCACGGCTTCGCTGAAAGTGATGGTCACCAGAGAGGTGTCACCGATTTTCAGCGCCGTATCAGCCATTGCGATGGTTGCGGTCGGACGCTGGGTGTCGATCGTGTAATTGTTGGAGTTGGTGGTGCCCACGCCTGCGGTGCCGTCGGAAACCGCCGCCACCCCGGTGTTGTCCAGGGTGATCAGGTTGGTGGTGTCGGTGATGTTGTTGGTCGGCGTGAAGGTCGCCGTCCAGGTGATCCCGCCATCGGCGCTGCTCACCGCGCTCAACGTGCCGTTGGCAATCGTCAGGTCGGCGTTGGTGAAACCGCTTACCGCGCGGCTGAATGTGATGGTCACCAGCGATGTCTCGCCAATGCTCAGCGACGGGTCGGCGACCACGATGGTCGCGGTCGGTGGCTCGACGTACGCCGTGTTGATCGTGCCGCCGTTGTTGTAGATCCCCGCGAACGCACTGGGTGTCGCGCCCGTCGCACCACCGCTGGAAAGACCACCGGTGCCACTGGCGGCGGCGTTGCCGCTGATCGCGGCAAAATTGCTCGCGGTGATCAGCAC
>NZ_QAIK01000020.1:0-3088 GCF_003061005.1 Pseudomonas sp. HMWF021
GTCCTTCGGCATGGCGGTGCCATTGTTTGCGCCGGGCTGGGCGCTGGAGTGGTCAGTGTCATCGGCAGCGAAACTGGCAGCGGAAGCCGTGGCGAGCAGCCCGGCCAGCATAAGCGAGGTGAGTGTGCGAGTGATCATGGTACGTCTCCAGAAAGGGGATTTACCTGATATTGGTCTCTGGCGCCGAACCCTTGGTGCCGACCGGGTGACGAGCGGTCAACCGGCCACAGGCGTAAGTGGTCTGCGCATCTTCGCGCAGATTGGCTATTTGTTGGCGGGCAGGGCGGGGCTAACGTAGCCACACATTCACCGACCCCGGAAAGCCACCATGAAACCTCGTAGCGATTTCTACACTGCTTCCCCTGATGCCCTGAAAGCGATGATTGCCCTGGAAACCGCGGTCTCGAAACTGCCGCTGGAAAAGACTCTGGTCGAACTGGTCAAGCTGCGCGCTTCGCAGATCAACGGCTGTGCGTTCTGCATCGATATGCACACCGCTGATGCGATCAAGGGCGGCGAGACTCCACGCCGTCTGTTTGCAGTGACCGCCTGGCGTGAAGCGCCGTTCTTCACCGACCGCGAGCGCGCTGCGCTGCTGTGGACCGAATCACTGACCCAACTGAGCCTGACCCACGCCCCGGACGAAGATTACGACATCGTCGCCGCGCAGTTCACGCCCAAGGAAATGGTCGACCTGAGCGTGGCGATCAGCACCATCAACAGCTGGAACCGTCTGGCGGTGGGCTTCCGTAAAACCCCACAGCTCTAAGCCCCAACCCATCACCCCTGTAGGAGCTGCCGAAGGCTGCGATCTTTTGACTTTGATTTTTTAAAAACAAGATCAAAAGATCGCAGCCTCGTTTCACTCGGCAGCTCCTACAGGGGCGGGGTGTTTTGGAAATCTGGATCAATGCGCATCCGCACTCGGCGCGGCTGGTGGTTGCACCTTGCGCATCAAGGGCACCATCGCCGTGGCGATGATGAAGCACAGCATGATCATCAAGAAGGTATCGCCGTAGGTCTGGGTCTGTGCCTCGCGGTAAGTCAGCAGCCACAGCTGACGCAGGCCGGCAGTGATGCCGACGTCACCGCTCTGGCCCAGCGCGGCCAGGTTGCCACCGACCTGCGTCAGCCACTGATTCATCGCCTCGTTGCTGCTGTTCAGATGCTCGGCCAGGCGGGTGAAGTGCAGGTTGGTGCGGTCATTGAGAATGGTCGCGCACGCGGCAATGCCGATCGCCCCACCGAGGTTGCGCATCAGGTTGAACAGCCCCGAAGCGTGTTTGAGTCGCGCCGGTGCCAACCCTCCCAACGTCAGCGTCACCGCCGGCGGCACCGCCAGTTGCTGGGCAATCCCGCGCAGCGCTTGTGGCAGCATCAACTGAGCGGCGCCCCAGTCGTGGGTGATCGGGCTGAATTCCCACATCGATAATGCAAACAGCCCCAACCCGATCATCATGATCCAGCGCAAATCCATGCGATTGGCGAGAAAGGCGTACAGCGGAATCGCCATGATCTGGAACACCCCGGTGGAAAAAACCGCCAGACCAATGTCCAGCGCGCTGTAGCCGCGCACCCGTCCGAGAAACAGCGGCGTCAGGTAAATCGTCGCGAACAGACCAATCCCGGTGACAAACGAAAAGAAACAGCCGAGGGCGAAGTTACGATCCTTGAGCGCGCGCAGATCGACGATCGGATTGGCCACATGCAAGGTGCGCCCGATAAATGCCAGACCCGCCAGACCGCTGATCCATGCCGTGATCAGAATCGTTTGATCGCTGAACCAGTTCCAGCGCGGGCCTTCTTCGAGGGTGTATTCCAGGCAGCCGAGAAACAGCGCCAGAAACACCATGCTCAGGTAGTCCGCGCCCTTGAGCAGCGCCAGCTCCGGCTGGTCGATCTTCACCAGCATCGGCACCGCCACCGCGACGAATATCCCCGGCACCAGATTGATGTAGAACAGCCAGTGCCACGAGGAAATATCGGTGATCCAGCCGCCGATCACCGGCCCCAGGGTCGGCGCGAGTGACGCCACTGCACCGATGGTTGCCGCAGCGATCACCCGTTGTTTGCCGGTAAAGAAAAAGAACGCGGTGGTGAATACCAGCGGAATCATCGAGCCGCCGAGAAAGCCTTGCAGCGCACGAAAGGCGATCATGCTCTGGATGTTCCAGGCCACGCCGCAGAGCAGGCTGGCCAGGGTGAAGCCGACCGCCGAGGCGCAGAACAGCCAGCGCGTGGAGAACACCCGCGACAGCCAGCCGGACAGCGGGATCACGATGATTTCGGCAATCAGGTAACTGGTCTGCACCCACGCGGTTTCGTCGGTACCGGCCGAAAGTCCGCCGCCAATATCGCGCAGCGACGCCGAGACAATCTGGATGTCCAGCAGCGCAATGAACATGCCGATGCACATCGTGGCGAAGGCGAAGACCTTGGTCGCGGTGGCCATGTCGGCGGCGTTGAACGGTTGCGCCGCAGCGGTGAGGGCGGTGCTCATGGCGCGACGGCCACGGCGCTGGTTTGTGGTTGGACACGGGTGTCGACTTCAGCGGTGACCGACAGCCCCGGCCGCAGATGGCCGAGCACGCCGTCAGCCGGATCGAGCAGAATCCGCACCGGCACCCGCTGGACGATTTTGGTGAAGTTGCCGGTGGCGTTCTCCGGCGGCAGCACACTGAATTGCGAACCGGTGGCGGGGGCGAGGCTGTCGAGGCGGCCATGGAATTCCTGGCCGGAAAGCACATCGGCACGGATGCTCACCCGTTGCCCAGGTTTCATCCGCGCCAGTTGGTCTTCCTTGAAATTGGCATCCACCCACAGACCGCTGGCCGGCACCACCGACAACTGTTGCGAACCGGCCTGGGCATAGGCACCGACCCGTGCGCGGCGGTTGCCGATCACCCCATCGACCGGCGCGCGCAGTTCGGTGTAGCCGAGGTTCAACTGCGCCAGATCACGCTCGGCGCGGGCTTGTTGCAGGGCGGCGCGGGCCTGTTGTTTCTGGGTGTCGATCACCGCCAGTTGGCGCTGGGCGGCGAGCAGTTCGGCCTGGGCACGGGCACTCAGGGCTTGTGCAGTCTTGAAA
>NZ_QAIK01000020.1:3098-10430 GCF_003061005.1 Pseudomonas sp. HMWF021
TCGCGTCGGCACGCTGGGCGCTTTCCACCGACACGGCATTGGTGCTCACCAGCCTTTTGTAGCGCGCGTTGTCGTCCCGCGAGCGGGCGGTTTCGGCTCCGGCGGCATCGATGCCGGCGCGGGCCTGGCCGATCACCGCTTGTTGCAGCTGTTCGGTGGCGTCGAGGTTGGCCAACAGCGCTTCTTCGGCGGCGACTGCGCCTTCGGCTTTGGCGAGGTTGGCGCGGTAGTCCCGCGCGTCGAGGCGGATCAGCACGTCGCCGGCCTTCACCGGTTGGTTGTCGCTGACCAGCACTTCTTCGATATAGCCGGCGACTTTTGGCCCGATCACCGTGACGTCGCCACCAATGTAGGCATCGTCGGTCTCTTCCAGAAATCGCCCGGTGCCCCACCAGTGCGCGGCATAGGCCCCGGCAACCAGCAGAGCAATCAGGCCCACGCCGGGCAGCAACAGGCGTTTGCGCAGCGGCGGTTTGGCGGTGGGGAGCGCAGCAGACAGGTCGGGCTCTAGGGTGGGCATGCTGGTCATGGCGTAATACCTGCGCAAATCAAGTCGTTATTACGGCTGTAATATGACGCGAGTAATATTTTGTGGCAATTGAATTTTTATGCCGATCGTCAGTTGCCTATTTGAGCCACTGGCCGGGCGTGGTGCCGCTCATGGATTTGAAGAAAGCGATGAACGCGCTGTCGCTGGCGAAGCCCAGTGCGTAGCCGCAGTAACTGAGGCTGCGCCCGGTGGCGAGCAATTCCATGGCGCGCATCAGCCGCCACTGCTGGCGCCATTGTTGGTAGCTCATGCCGGTTTCACGCTGGAAGATCCGCCCGATGGTACGGCTGCTGGCGCCGATCTGCTGCTCCAGCGCCTGCAGTTCCGGCGGCAGTTGCTCGGGTGTCGACAGCAACGGAGCCAGGCGTTTGTCCAGGGGCAAGGGCAGCAGCATCGGTTGCTGAGCGGCCTCCCGAATTTCGCTCAGGCACAGGCCCAGCAGATGAACCAGTCTGCCGTGCTGCCAGTCGCTGTCGAAATCAGCCTGAGCCATTGGCTCCAGCACCGCTCGCAACAAGGGGCTGACTTCAATCACGCACACCTGCTGCGGCAGGTCGCGGCACAGCTCGGGCACGAGCCAGATCGAGCGGTAATCGACGCTGTGCTGCATCACCGCACGATGGCTGATACCGCCGGGAATCCACGCCGCCCGCGACGGCGGCAGCAGGCACAACTGCTGGGCGAGGGTGATGCGTGTGCAGCCTTGCCGGGTGTAAAGCAGTTGCCCGCGCTGATGGCTGTGCAGGCCGGAGTCGTGATCGCCGAGGGTGGAGGCGATGCCGATGACCGGCGCGCTGAAGTGATCAGGGTCGAAGGATGCGTGGGCGTCGAGCCAGGCCATGGTTTGTCCGATTTCAACGATAAATTGGCAAGGCTCGGATAATACGTCAGCCCGGACTTTTTAAACTCCTCGGCGTTTTCACATGAGGAGTCAACATTATGAACAACCGACATTTATTGCTGCTGGCGATTGCCCTGCTGATGTTTCCGCAGATCGCCCAGACCCTCTACAGCCCGGCGCTCGGCGACATCGGTCGAGCGTTCGACGTCGGGCCGCAGGTGGCTGCGCAGACCTTGTCGGTGTATTTCCTGGCGTTTGCCTTTGGCGTGGTGACGTGGGGGCGAGTGTGTGACCGCATCGGCCGGCGTCCATCAATGCTTGCTGGTCTGGCCCTCTACGCGCTGGCCTGCGTCATCGGCTTGAGTGCGCACAGTTTCAACACATTGTTGATGGCCCAGGCGTTGGCGGCATTTGGCGCGGCGGTCGGCTCGGTGGTCACCCAGACGCTGTTGCGCGACCGCTTTCAAGGCGCGGAACTGGCACAGGTGTTTTCGCTGGTGGGCATGGCGCTGGCGGCCAGCCCGGCGCTTGGCTTGTTCAGCGGCGCAGGGTTGGTGGAGGATTTCGGTTATCGCGGAGTGCTCGCGGCATTGCTGCTGATCGCCGTGGCGCTGTGGTCATGGAGTTGGTGCGCTTTACCCGAAACCCGCACGACCGAACTGGCCTCGGCGGGGCTGCTGGAAACACTCGCGCGCATGCTCGGTGATCTAGGTATCTGGCGTTCGGCACTGTGGATCGCCCTGTTCAACGTGGCGCTGTTCAGCTATTACAGCCTCGGCCCGTTCCTGTTCGAACGGCTTGGCTTGAGTGGCGCTGCATTCGGCTACAGCGGCGTAATTCTGGCGTTGGGCTCAGGGTTTGGAGCATGGCTCAACCAGCGCTCGCTGCGCCGCGGTTGTCACGCGCTGCAACTGATTCGCCTCGCCGCAGTCATCGGCTTGCTCGGCGGTCTGGGTGTGTGGCTGATGCAGGACAGTGGCGCGTTCGTGCTGGCAATGTTGCTGGTGGTACTGGCCTTCGGCATGGCGATTCCGAATATTCTCGGCTCGGCATTGGCTAATTACAGCGACCGATTGGGCACCGCCGGGGCACTCCTGGGGTTGATTTATTACCTGCTGATCGGCGCGGGACTGATGCTCGCCGGTTGGACCCAGGCTCTCGGGGAAACCCTGATAGCGTGCAACGGCGTGGCTTTGCTGCTGACGATCAAGGCTGATAAATCAATTGTTTAAGAAATGTAAGCAGCGTAGGAAGCGTCTTGCATTTGCGTAGGAAGGCTCTGACTATCACTCGCATTGATGGGGTGGCATTACGCCATTTTATGATTGCAAGGATGTTGCGTGCCGTATTCGCTTCGCGCTGTTTTTCGTCGTAGTTCCACGGGTTGCCTGCTGTTGTCGGCCATTGTGTTGAGTGTGTGTGCGTCCTCGATTCAAGCGGCTGACCCGGTTGCGCCGGGCCAGGAAGTGTTGCGCCAGCAGCAACAGCAACAGCGCGATCTGCAACAACTGCAACTGGAACAACGCAAGCGCCAACTGGAGCGCGGTGCGTTCGGCCCGGCGCCGGTCACCCCGGCGATGCCGCAAACCGTCACGCCTGATGAGCGCTGCTGGCCGCTAAGTGGCACGCGCATTGGTGGTGTCACCCTGATCGACAGTGACAAACTCAACGTGCGGATCAAACCGCTGCTGGCGCCGTGCATGGGTGTCGGCCAGATCAATCATCTGCTGGCGACCATCACCGCGATCTACGTCGAGCAAGGCTACATCGCCAGCCGCCCGTATCTGTTGAGCGCACCAGCGGCAGGGCAGTCGCTGGACATCATGGTGGACGAGGGCTACATCGAGTCCATCGAGTTGGCCGACCAGAGCCTGCCGGTGTCGCTCGGTGGCGCGTTCCCGCACATGCTCGGCCAGCCGCTGAACCTGCGCGATCTCGAGCAGGGGCTGGATCAGTTGAACCGCTTGCGTTCGATTGACCTGACCGCCGACATCGCCCCCGGCAGCCAGCCGGGCGCGTCGCGAATCATCCTGCGTTCGCGCACGGCCGGGCAGTCGCGCTGGGCGTTGGGCCTGGGCATGGACAACCTCGGCAGCGCCAGCACCGGGCGAGATCGCGATACCGTCAGCCTGAGCTTCGACAGCCCGCTGCAACTCAACGATCTGTTGAGCCTCAGTGCCAGCGACACGTTGAATCAGGGCGACCGCTACAACCGCAACGCCAGCCTGTATTACGCGATTCCCTACGGCTACTGGACCTACAGCGTGTTCGCCAGCCACGCCGAATACCGCGCGCCGTTCAAACTGCCCAGCGCGACGTTGTACAGCACCGGCATCACCGATCAACTGAGCCTGCGCGCCGACCGCGTGGTGTGGCGCGACCAGAGCCGCCAGCTCAGCGCCAACCTGCAATTGGCGCACAAGGACGTCGACAGCTATCTGGAGAATGTCCGCCTGGGCATTCAAAGCCCGACCCTGACCGTGGCAGAAGCCGGGCTCAATCTGTTCTGGCTCGACCGCGCGGTGTGGAACCTCGACTTCACCTATTCGCAAGGCCTGCGCTGGCTGGGCGCCGATGACGACGCCAACCACGCGGTCAGCAACCTGCCCAAAGCGCAGTTTCGCAAGTACCGCGCTGGCCTCAGCCAGTGGCGCAACGGCCAGTTCGGCGCGCAAGCGTGGCAGTGGCAAAGCCAGCTCAATCTGCAATACAGCCCCGACCCGTTGCCGGCCATCGAGCAACTGCTCGGCACCGACGATTCGGCGGTGCGCGGTTATCGGGTCAGCAGTGCATCCGGTGCCAGCGGCGCGATCTGGCGCAACACCTTGCGTCTGCCGCTGCGCAGCGATTGGCCTGTGCAGATCACCCCGCGTGTGGCCCTGGACAACGGCTGGCTCAAGGCCGACCACGGCGCTCAAGGCCAACGCCTGAGCGGCGCCAGCGTCGGGCTGAATCTGGGCTGGAAGAATCTGCAAGTGGACGTCGATTACCAACGCGCCCTCAACACCCCCAACGGTTTGCAGCACGAGCCAGAGACCTGGCTGATGCGCGTGGGGTTGCAGATATGAGCAGCACCGAAACTCATCAAGCAGTGAACAGACAGCCGTCGGATCTGAGCGCGACAGCCACGGCCAAGACCAAATCGCGCGCCGTGATGCCGTACTTACATGGAGACGTTTTTATGCCAGCACACACCTTTGCATTCCATCTTTCTCCTCGGGGCAAACTGCGCTGGGCGATCGCCAGCCTGTTCTTCGCCGTGCACCTGCCCAACGCCATCGCCGGTGGTGTGGTGGTCGCGCCCGGCCCCGGCGGCACCGCGCAATTGCAGACCCAGGGCGGCGTGCCCATCGTCAATATCGTTGCGCCCAACGGCTCGGGCCTTTCGCACAACCAGTTCCTCGACTACAACGTCGACCGTCAGGGCCTGGTGCTGAACAACGCCTTGCAGGCCGGGCAATCGCAGCTCGCCGGGCAACTGGCGGCCAACCCGCAACTGCAGGGGCAGGCGGCGAGCGTGATCCTCAACGAGGTGATCAGCCGCAATCCTTCGGCGATCAATGGCGCCCAGGAAATTTTCGGCCGCGCCGCCGATTACGTGCTGGCCAACCCCAACGGCATTTCGGTGAACGGCGGCAGTTTCATCAACACGCCGAACGCCAATCTCGTCGTCGGTCGTCCGGAGTTGAACGACGGCAAATTGCAGGCGCTGAACACCCGTGACGCCAGCGGTCAGTTGCAGATCCAGAGTGGTGGTCTGCGCAACGCTGAAGGCTCGATCAACCTGATCGCGCCGCGTATCGACAGCCAGGGCCGCATCGATGCCCGCGATCAGCTGAACCTCACGGTCGGACGCAATCAGGTGGATTACGCCAGCGGTCAGGTGAAAACTGTGGACCCGGCGGGCACCACCGCCGATCAACGTATCGACGCCAGCCTGTTCGGCGCGATGCAGGCCGGGCGCATCAACATCGTCAGTACTGCCGAAGGTGCGGGCGTGCGCGTGGGTGCGGTGCAAGTGGCCGGGCGTGACGGCGTGCAGATCCGTTCCGCCGGCGACCTCAGCGTCAGCGGCGAAGCCATCCCCAACAGCCTCGAAGTGACCCGTGCCGGCATTCGCAGCAGTCAGGGCGATGTCGGCCTGCACAGCGGCAACGACCTGACGCTGGCCGCCACCGATGTCAGTGGTCGCGACGTCAGCGCCAATGCCAAACGCAACCTGACCCTGAGCACCGTCGAAAGCCGCAAGCTCCAGCAGACGCGGGAAAACTGGAGCAACAGCACCATCGGCATCACCTGGGAAACCTACGACCGCACCCAGACCGACAGTGAAACTCGCCAGCACGGCAGCCAGATCGTCGCCAGCCGTGACGCCAGGCTGAGCTCCGGCAAAGGCACCGAACTCAAAGCCGCCAAGGTCACAGCGGCGAACAATCTTGAGGTGCAGAGCGGCGGTGATCTGCGTCTGAGCGCAGCCACTGAAAGCCACACCCAGACCGATCAGGGCAACCATAGGAAGCATCTGTGGAAGGCCGACTGGAACAACAGCAGCGAAGAGCAGCGCAGTCTCGGCAGTCAGTTGAAGGGCGGCAATATCGCTCTGCAGACCGCCGCGTTGTTGCGCGCCGAAGGCGCCGAGTTGAACAGCGCCGGCGATGTGAAACTGGCGGGCAAGCAAGTGGACGTCACCACGGCCACGCGCACCAGTCGCAGCAATAACAACAGTTACTCCGGCGATCTGGTTGGCGGCGGATTCTTCGGCAAGACCGGTGACGGCGACAAGGGCCAGACCCGGCATCAGGGCAGCAAAATCAACGCGGCCGGCAAACTGCTCGTCAAGGCTGACGACGTACGCATCAGCGGCAGCCAGGTGCGTGGCGGCACCGAGGCCAGCGTGATCAGCGATCAGGGTTCACTGGTGATCGACGGTGTGCAGGACACCTCGCACAGCAACAACCACGACAAGGACAGCAAGTTCTTCGGCATCACCAAGGACGAGTCGCGGCAGAACGCCAAGGACAGCACCACGGTGCGCAGCGAGCTGGTTTCCGACAGCAACCTCAAGCTTAAAAGCGCCCAGGACATCGAAGTGGCCGGCTCCACGGTCAAGGCTGGCGGCGCGCTGACGGCGGACGCAGCAGGTGATGTGAACGTGCATTCCACGCAGAACAGCCACGACAGCAGCTCGACCACCGAGACCCGTGGCTTCGATGCCTACGCCAAGGAGCAAACGCCGGAGCAGTATCGCGCCGGGGTGCACTACGAAGACAAACAGCAAACGGTCACTCGCAACGACGTCACCCAGCAAGGCGCCAGCCTCAGCGGCGCCAATGTGCAAGTGAAAGCCGGCGGCGATCTGACGATCAAGGGCGGTGAGGTCAAATCCACGGCGGGCGACACCACGCTGAGCGGCAAGAATGTGTCGTTGCTGGCCGAACAGGACAGCCACAAAAACTCATCCGACAGCTCCAGCACCGGCGGTGGTTTCTACTACACCGGCGGCCTCGACCGCGCCGGCAGTGGCGTCGATTTCGCCCACAGCATCACGCAAGACAGCAGCAGCAAAACCACCGCGCAAACCAGCAACGTGCAGAGCAGCGGCAGCCTGAACATCAACGCCGACAAGCTGCTGACCGAAGGCGCGCAGGTCAAGGCTGACAACGGTCTGAACGTCGCGGCCAACGAGATCGACAACCGCGCTGCCAGCAACACCGAAAGCAGCACGCACAACCAGAGCAACTGGTCGGCGGACATCGGCGCCAACGTCGAGTACAAGGACATCGCCCGCCCGATTGCCGGTGCGGTCAAGGATGCGCTTAACGGCAAGGTGCCGGACAAGGAAGCCCTGAGCAAGCTCGGCCAGCCGAACGTCGGTATCGACGTGGCGATCGGTCACGGCAGCGCCGACAAGACCGAGCAGAACAGCAACGCCGTGGTCAGC
>NZ_QAIK01000147.1:0-18140 GCF_003061005.1 Pseudomonas sp. HMWF021
GCACGGTTGCGTGCGCTAAGGTGCAGGGATTGATCATCACTGTGAGTCCCCATGCGCTTCCTCGCCCGCACCCACCCTCGCCTGTCCGCCGCCGCTCTGGTCGGCCTTGCCACCGGTCTTCTGGTGCCCGCCGAATCCATCGTCGGCAAAATCCTCATCGGCTGGAACGCCGGCGTCTGGACCTACCTGATCCTGATGTTCTGGCTGACCGTTCGCGCCAAGGCGCCAGACGTCAAACGCATCGCCGTCGTCGAGGACGAAAATGCCGGACTGGTGCTGTTCGTGGTGTGTATCGCGGCATTAGCCAGCCTGGCCGCCATCACGCTTGAACTGGCAGGCACCAAGGATCTGGATACCCATCGCAAACTGCTGCATTACGCGTTCACCGCTTTCACGGTCGTGGGCTCATGGCTGCTGATCGGCGTCATTTTTTGCGTGCACTACGCCCGCCTGTTCTACACCTGGGACGGCAAGGAACCAGCCCTGCGTTTTGCCGAAGGGCTGACCACACCCAATTACTGGGACTTCCTGTACTTCTCGTTCACCATCGGCGTCGCGGTGCAGACGGCGGATATCGGCGTGGCCACCCGCGATATTCGCAAGATCGTACTCGCGCAATCGTTGATCGGATTTGTGTTCAATACGGCGATTCTCGGATTCTCGATCAATATTGCAGCAGGACTGTTCGGTTGACCTCGCCAGTCCAGGCTGGACCCTGAGCTCAATCTAAAACTGCCGCTTGAAAATGCCGTTTGTAAACTGTCAACTCTGACAGTTTACAGTCGCCCTGAAAGCAGGCTCTCATAGCCTATCCAGGATTAGGGCCATGCATGGCCTTTGGATACCTTACTCAAAGTAACGGAGACCAAGCCCATGAGCATGATGATCAAACGAACCAGTTTCGCCGAAGGCAACTATGTGAACGCCGAAGCGTTTGCCAATTCCGAACTGGAAGTACTCCCATTTACTGCCAACGCCAGATTGATCGACAAGGTAAAAGCAGGCCGAAATAAACTCGACGCAGTGAGTATCACCGCCATTCACCGAAGTGATAAGAACACTCGTGCAACCCACACAACTACTCGCGAACTTACCCTTGTACTTCCTGGGGACCTGGCCGTGGGCAAGTACGAGGTGAAAAGTCGCGCCGATGTGGCCTTCAGTTTTAAAAACGATGACGGGAAAATTTATGAAGGCGTCTCGGGAGAGATCGAGATCGAGCCAGCGAGCGATGAAAACGTCAAGGGTCGTTTCAATATCAATATTGATCTGCCTGATACTGAAGAAAATGCCTTTATTCTCAAAGGCAAGTTTCAGGTGTTGAAAGCCGGCTAGCCTGGAACGCAAAAAAGCAAGCGTAGGCTTAATGCCGGTCAGGCAAGCTGACTGGCATTTTTATTTCTGATCGGATACTTCGGGGATTTGAGCCGGATGGCGCGGGGGATAAATCCGCTCCTCTCGTCGAGCCAGTTCCCGAGTCAGACGCATAAAAAATCCGATGCCAGTACAGGCATCGGATTTTGGTTTCTTGCGACAGGTCAAGCAAGAGGGCTTGACTGACTGGCATTAAGCGTAGGCTTCCTTTTTTATGCTCGAGACTGTCAGATCAAAATTTGTAATGCGCGCCCATATTGAGACCAAAATCCTTGGTCACGTTATCACCTTTACTGGAATCCACCTCAGCATGTAACTGCCAGCGGTCATTCAGTGTCCAGGCCACTCCGGTTCCGACTTCGAAACGCGTACCTGATAAGTCATTGTTGAACTTGTTGTCATTGACCCGTACTTCATTGTTTTTCGCGAATTCCTGAACTACCGCAGCGCGGATATGCGGTTGCAGAACGCTGCCATTGGCTAACGTCATGCCGCGTCCCAGCGTCACACCTGCCTTGCCCAGCAGCGAGCGAGTAGTATCGGCGTCAGCGTTCAGGCCGTTGTCCAGGCTGAAATTCTTGCCTTGCACCGAAGCCATCTGCCACTGGGTAAAGGGCTCCACGTAATAGCCGGCGGCAAGATCGATATGTTTGCCAAACTCCACCGATGCGCTGGCCCCGAAATTATTGTAATTGCCATCGGTACGTGAGCCATCACTCATCGAAACCTTGGCTTCATTGCGAAAATGGTTGAGTTTGGCAACGGTATCCAGGTAGTAGCCACTGTCACCAAGCCAGGTACCGTAAACCCCGAACGAAGTGCTGCCGATTTCCCCTGAACTGCCGCGACTCAAATCAAGATCAGACTTGCTGTAACCAATGAAGGTACCCAGCAAAACGCGTTCACCGGCAATCTGCACCGGGGTATCAACCCCCATCGCCAGACCATACTGGCTCTGACTGTAGCCATCACCGTAGGCATTGGTGCTAATGCTGAAGCGATTGCCATACGATCGTATCCACCCGCCAGTTGGCGAACTGTTCGCACGCAGCTCACCCATGCGGTTAGTCAGAGAGGCCATTTCACCGTAGATAACGGTCGGCGCCGTACCAAAGATCGCCATGACCGAGCGGGTCGGCGTACTCACCACTTCCTTGTCCGGGCGCAAGTACCAGTCCTCACCTTCCTTGACCAGTCGATAGGTAAATGCCCCTGCGTCGACAAACCCTGTGGGCAATCCGAATTGAGCCGTACCACCGGCCGTCTGAACCACTTTGATCTGCGCATCGCTGACCGGATCCGTACCGCTACTGGCGACCACTAACTGATGACTCCCGACAGCATTGCCGGTGAGGTTCAGCAGACCGGTACTACCCGTGCCGAAGTCTGTGTCGATCCCGAAAGTACCGTTTCCGCCGAGATTGGAGACATTGAGCTGATAAGCGCCGAGCTGGACCTTGCCGCCATTTTGCAGATCCAGATTGCTCACCGACTGGCTGCCCGTCATTTGCCAGAGCGCCTGATTATTGATCGAGAAGTTGTTCACATTAGTGACCTGGCCCACCAGAGTTGCCCCGTTATCAAGCGTCACCGTAGCCAAACTCTCGGGCGCAGCGTTGATGTCACCTTTCATCAAACTCTGGTTATTCAGCGAAACCGTGGCGACATTCTCCAGATTACCGGTGAGCGAGGAAGCGTTGTCGATCGACACCCGCGAAGCCCCCAGAACATCGCCGAACATGTGTGCCTGATTGTTCAGGGTTGCGTTGGTGACACCCTGCAGATTACCGGTCAATGTCGCTTTGTTCTGTAGCGTGACGTTTGCCGAACCACCTCCATCGGCTACGACATTGCCGGTAAGGCGACTGTCGTCGACCAACAATTCGGCCAAAGCGCCGGTGCGAACCTCAAGCATCGTACCGTTACCGCCAATCAGGCTGGAACCATTGAGCACCGAGATTTTCGCGACGGTGGGAAAGTTCGGCGCGTTGATACCCACGACGATAGCCGAGCCGCTCTTGCCTTCGATACGGGAATTGTCCAGGACGATGGTCGATGGAATCACCGTCGATACCAGTGTGTCGGTGCCCACGGTCAGGCCGTTGAGCCCACCGGTGATACTGCTGCCGGCAGTGGCCGACAGCGAGCCCTCGAGCAGACGGATCCCGAAACTGTTGGCACCGGTGCCTTCCACGGTAGATCCCTGCACATTCAATTCACTGAAACGGTTGCCGGCAATACCGCCTTGCAGGCCTCTGACAGTCGTGTTGTTGCTCAGGTTTACGGTAGAGCCGCCGACACTGGTAATACTGCGCACGGCCGAGATGCCGATCCCGTTCAAACTGGTGACGTTGGAGTTGTTCAGGGTTGCCGTGGCGTTGGTCAGGGAAATACCGTTCTGCAGTCCACCCGCACCTGCAGAGGCGACTGTCGAGTTACTCAGATTGATCAGCCCCCCCGTGGTGCTGGAAAGTCCCAGGGTATTTGCTCCCGAGCCTGTCAGCGTTGCGTTGGTCTGCAACTGCCAGACGTCCAGTGGTGAACTGGCGTCGATCGTTTGAGTAGTTCCTGCCGGCACGGTGGCCGCCTGGATCATGGAAGAGTTGAGTAACGCGGGGATAATTGATAGCACCCACACGCTGACTTGGGTTCTGGAAAAGTTGAATACCGGCTCTGGCGACATGGTTGAGTCCTACTCGAATGCATTCCCTTGGGAACGAGCGACCGACTCGAGAACACTCGCAAGCCGGACAGGTAAAGGCCGCCAGACTACGGATTAACCTTTCAACGATATGTAGGACAAATCCTCAAACCAGTAGGACTTGTCCTTTTATACGTAGGTATCTCCGTATCTGAACGTACACAACTTCGCTTCTTGCTGATGAAGGGCAGAATCGCTCCCTCATCAACAAGAGCGTCATTGAGTGCATGTATTACGGAGTAACCTCCGGACGTTCTTCGTCGCAATACACCAGGCTGGCATTGAGCAACTGAACTGCCACCGTAACCTCGGCAGTTACGCCGTTGACCGTATAGGCTATACGCGCAAACCTGCCGGTCGGCCGAGTGGTGCCATTCGGGCTTGGCAGTTGAATTGTGCGGATTTCCGGTGCGTACTCTGTCAACCTGAACTCCAGATCGCCTGTCGGTGGCATCGGCGCCGAACGGGTGAGGTGCGTGCCAGGAATAGCCGGCGCCCCCACGGCATTGGTGGTTCGACCTTCAAAGTCAAGATTCACCACCGCACCGGTCGGAATGTTGGCATCACGCCGCACACGAATTCGCAGCTGGCGCGGCAAAAAAGGCGGCATCGGACCGTTCACCACGGACGGGTGGTTGAAACTCGGGCAGTTGATACTGGTGGTGACACGCTCCGGAACCAATGTACCGGTTGGTCCACGGAACGCAGAGACCACGATTTGGGGCTCAGGCAAGTTGATGACGATCGCTGTTACGTTGACCTTGGTGGTGACCAGCTGCTTCATCACGTTGGCACTGCCAGGGTATTCCACGGTGATATAGGCTTGTCTGGCATCTGCTCCGCTGCCGTTGCCTTCGGCAAGGATTGTCGGCCATGGCAACTTGGTGGTGACAGTTGTATCACCGAGGCGTACCGGCACCGGGTCCCCGACCTGCTTGCCCTGATAATAGAACTTGACGACTTCTCGCCCGGTGACAGGGCGGTCGGGGTCAGTCCAGACCGGCCAGTTCATCACTGCGTCCAATCCGGCTTGCGCTGGGGTCAGTGTGTTGGGGGCTGGAGTCGGTGTACCCGCGCCCTGTACCACCACATTGGGAATGTTGGGGTTCTCCAGATCAGGCAGATTGGGCTGTTCAGGCCCTGCGTAAGCGAAGTCGATCAAGCCGAATGCGGAAGGTGATACCGGGTTCGACGGAATGGTTGGACGACTCAGTTCATACCAGTACTCGAACTCCACCTCGTCTGGATTGTTGGCGTCGCCAAAAACATCGGCAAGCGTGGTGTAATCCAGGTCGAAACGCAGCGGCCCCGGTGTTCCTGCCGGCGGGATTGGCTGCTCCGGCAGCGGAAATAATCCGGCGTCGGACGACAGGTACGGAATGATGCGGTCACCAGGGATCGAATTGAGTGGGAAATCGATTTCCATGATGGCTTTCGATGGAGGAGGATTCACCGTTGTGAGATTGATCGCAATACGTCCATCGGCACCCGTGACCGGAATTCGCGGAGCCTCAGGAATCGGGGCCGGGGTGACAACACGTTGGAACAGTGTGGTAATCGCTGCGTTGTTACTGATGTTGCCAGGAGCGTCTGTCAGGTTGTAAGAGTAATAGTAAGTTCCCTCTGACAAACCGCTCAAAAAACTCAACGGAATATTGATAATCCCGGTGGCGGGTAAAGAGCCTTCGAATGCAGGCGTTTCACCCGACATCAACGTAAACGTTGTCTGTTTAGAAATAAAGAACAGGCACTGATCCACACCTGGTTCGAACTTTTGGTAGGCATGAGGGATTTCCAGGTTCAATCCACCGGCATTGGCAGGGTCGTTCAACCAGGCGTCATTGATGATTGAGGGTACAGTGGCCCCCAATGTCAGCAGAGGCGGACGAGGGCCAGTACCATTGGGACCGCCCGGCTGGCGTTGATACGGCGCAGTGAGGTCGACCAGCACCTCGGTGTGCGGTGCAGAAGTGTCCGGGTTATCAAAGGCGTCAAAAATTACGAATGCAGCTTCATAGGCAGTGTAATCGCCCGCTGAATTAAATTTTTCAGTCAATGTGGCGACCGGCGCATCGAACTCGATCGGGAAGCTCCAATCCCCCCCCGACTGGTCGCTTCTCTTCTTGCTATCAACGATGAACGTCGGGTCGAACTCGTTGATTGGCGTTCCTTTCGGAAATATATGAAGGTCAATTCTTACCGCGCCGTCAGGACCTTTGTCAGGAACGTCCGCGAGCGTGACTTTCAGCGACCGGTCTTCTCTGAGTTGTTTGTAAGTCAACCGGTTGTCCGGCAGTTGGTCCACGATAACCGGTGCCAAAGCCAGAATGTCGCCTGCATTAAACTGCATATTCATTTTTGGTAACTCCATCGGTGAGTGTTTCATTGAACTTTCAACGTTGTTGTCCAACGAAGAAGCGTGCGACGGCAATCTGCAAGTTTCTGGGACTAACGCTTCAGCACTGTCGGCCTCATTTAACGCCAAGGCATCTTTGTCATTTGCATCTAACCCTGCGACCGATGCCGGACCGCAAAGAATGTTGGAACCTGGTTTAACCCGATCAATTTTTACCAAACCAAATGGCGAGCGACCCAAGGCGATACCATTTCGATAAAGCGTGTAACGGGCCAATGCTGAGGCATTTCTTTCCATCGGTTTTATATAGCGTTCATACTTATCGCTTCCGAGTATGAAAGTAGGCCCGTTGTCAGCCTCTTCCCGGGTTAGAATTTTTTTGATTTCCAGCGCAGTGAGTGGGATCGGCGTTGTACCGTTGAGGCTTTCGAACCCCTCCCACTCCAGAACACACAAATCGTTGGCCAGGAAGCGACCTGGTTGAGCCGTAACATCGACCCACACTTCCTCCCACAACTTTGGAGTCGAAGTGCAATTGAGATATCCCCACAATGTGGTATGGGGAAATGTCGGCTCAGCGAGATTTATCGGGACCGGACGCCGAACAATGAATGTTTGTGGAAGTGAAGTATCTTCATTTCCGTTATCCCCCAACGTGATCCGGTATCGCAGAATAATATTGCCGTCTCGCTGTAAAAATCGCGCCGCTAACAAAAAGACCCCGGGATAACCCGCGGCAACCGGAACCGGGAAGGAATTGCTATAGGCCAACTCTTCAACAGTGGCATCCGGTTGGGTTACCCAGATTTCCAGAAGATCACTCTCCCCCGGTGTAACCGAAGGGTCTTGCCATAACGGAATCAGTAACTTGGCGCCGTCAGTCGAGGCGGCTTCAGGAAGTACACCATCGGCCCCCACCCCCTCGATCGACAGGGGCACGGCCAATACGCCGATGTGTTCGCTGTTCTTGAATGACGACATGACTTTTCCTGAAAGTGCGATACGCCTGCCTTGGTGAAATTAGGCGCGCATCAGACTTCCTTGCCTACTGTCATATCTGACAGGTTTTTCGACCGTTCGTCGGTTTTAAAAGGCGCATCTCGTTTCGATAGTCCGGAAAAACTTGACGACAACTCAGCAGATGTAGTTCTCTGAAACCGGTTTCATTGTCAGGCAATGCCACCGTTTGCTCATTCAAAACAAGAAGATCGCCCAATGAACGATTTCTCCGCCGCCCAGCGCAGCCGCGTCACCATGCTCGATGTCGCCGAACGCGCCGGCGTCTCCAAGGCCAGCGTCTCGCGCTTTATCGGCGATGACCGCGCCCTGCTCTCCGATGCCATCGCCTTGCGCATCGAACAGGCAATTGCCGAACTGGGTTATCGCCCGAACCAGATGGCCCGAGGCTTGAAGCGCGGCCGTACGCGCCTGATCGGCATGCTCGTGGCCGATATTCGCAACCCCTATTCGATTGCCGTGATGCACGGGGTGGAGACCGCCTGCCGTGCGCACGGTTACAGCCTGGTGGTGTGCAACACCGATCGCGATGACGAGCAGGAACGTCAGCACCTGGCGCTGTTGCGCTCGTACAACATCGAGGGGCTGATCGTGAATACCCTCGGCCATCACCGTGACGAGCTACACGAGCTGCACCGCGAGATGCCGTTGGTACTGGTGGACCGCAAGGTGGAAGGCCTGGACAGCGATATGGTCGGGCTGAACAACCCACAAGCCATCGAGATGGCGCTGAAGCATCTTCAACAACGTGGCTATCGCGATGTGCTGCTGGTGACCGAACCGTACGACGGCACCAGCTCGCGGATCGAGCGGGTCAGCAGTTTTCAGGCGCAGATTGCCCGGCGTTCCGGGTTGACCGGGGCCGTGCTGGAAACAAGCAACGCGCTCGCCACTGATCTGCAAACTTTTTTAAACACTCAGGCTACCGGACCCAAAGCACTGTTTTGCGCCAATGGCGTGGCAGCGCTGGCCTGTACGCTCGCCTTGCGCGAAATCGGTTGTCGGTTGTTTGAAGATGTCGGTTTGATTGCCCTGGATGATCTGGATTGGTATCCGCTGGTGGGCAGCGGGATTACCGCCCTCGCCCAGCCAACGGCCGAGATTGGCGCGCGGGCGTTTGAGTGTTTGCTCAAGCGTTTGCGGGGGGATGTTGAGGTCACCCGCAGGCTGGATTTTGCGCCGGTGCTGGTTGAGCGCGGGTCTACCGGAGGGATTGGTGGTGTTTGAGCTGACGCCTTCGCTGGCAAGCCAGCTCCCACAGGATTTTGTGGTGTCAATGCAATCTATCCAGCCCCCCAGAACATTGTGGGGGCTGGCTTGCCAGCGATGAGGCCCGAAAGGCCATCACAGAACCATCTGATATTTTTTTGAACAAAAATGAAACCGGTTTCAGAGGTAAATAACAATGAATAAACCTGCCGTTTCCATCAGCCTGTCCAGCTACGGCGCCGAGCTTGTGCGCCAGCGCGGGCAGGACTTCTTCGTCGACGTACTGGCAGCCGCCGGCGCCGATCGCATCGAGTGGCGTGAAGAGTTGCTGACCCGCGAAGTACCGGCTCAACTGAATGCCGCCGCCCAGGCGCAGGGCCTGCAAAGCATCTATTCCTCACCGACCGAACTGTGGCTCGCCGGGCAGGCACGGCCCAATCCCGAACTGATCAGCGCCCTGCAACATGCCGAGGCGTTCGGCTCGAAATGGCTGAAAGTATCGCTCGGTTACTTCACCGACAACTGTGATGTGCAGGTGTTGAAGCAACTGCTCGGCAATAGCCCGGTGCAGCTGCTGGTGGAAAACGACCAGACCTTGCATGGCGGACGCATCGAACCGTTCCAGCGCTTCTTCGCCGCCGTCGAGCAGCACAACCTGCCAATCAGAATGACGTTCGACATCGGCAACTGGCAGTGGCAGGACCAGTCCGCGCTCAACGCCGCACGCCTGCTCGGGCGCCATGTCGGCTACGTGCACTGCAAAGCCGTGGCCCGCCGTGCCGACGGCAAACTGGTCGCCGTGCCACCGGCCGTCAGCGATCTGCATCTGTGGGAACAACTGCTGCGGCACATGGCCCAAGGCGTTATGCGCGCCGCCGAGTACCCGTTGCAGGGCGATGATCTGGTGCAGTTGACCCGCGAACACGTCGCCGCCCTCGCCCATCTTGGGCAATTACGCCTGGAGCCTGCCCATGTCTGACATCGATATTCTGTCGTTTGGCGAAACCATGGCGATGCTGGTCGCCGAGCAGACCGGTGATCTGGCCGAAGTCGAACACTTTCACCGACGCATTGCCGGCGCCGACAGCAACGTGGCAATTGGTCTGTCGCGCCTGGGTTTCAACGTGGCGTGGCTGAGCCGGGTCGGTGCCGATTCGCTGGGGCGTTTTGTGGTGGAAACACTGGCCAGTGAAGGGCTGGATTGCAGCCACGTCGAAGTCGACAGCGCGCATCCGACCGGCTTCCAGTTCAAGTCCCGTACCGATGATGGCAGCGACCCGCAGGTCGAATATTTCCGCCGCGGCTCGGCGGCCAGTCATCTGTCGCCAAAGTCGATCCGCGCCAGTCTGCTGAGTGCCCGTCATCTGCACGCCACGGGGATTCCGCCGGCGTTATCCGCGACTGCCCGGGAAATGTCGTTCGAGCTGATGACGCGCATGCGCCATGCCGGGCGCAGCGTGTCGTTCGACCCCAATCTGCGCCCAAGCTTGTGGGCGTCCGAGCAAGAGATGATCCGCGAGATCAACCGCCTCGCCAGCCTCGCCCATTGGGTGCTGCCGGGGTTGAGCGAAGGCCGTTTGCTCACCGGTTTCGAAGACCCGGCGGACATCGCCGCGTTTTATCTCGATCAAGGCGCCGAAGCGGTGGCGATCAAACTCGGGCCGCAAGGTGCCTATTACCGCACGCAGCTGGATCAGGGCTTTGTCGCCGGGGTGCCGGTGGCCAATGTGGTCGACACCGTGGGTGCGGGTGATGGTTTTGCGGTCGGCATGATCAGTGCTTTGCTCGAGCATCAGAGTTTTGCCGAGGCGGTGCAGCGCGCCAACTGGATTGGCAGTCGGGCGGTGCAGAGTCGCGGGGATATGGAGGGGTTGCCGACCCGGTCCGAGCTCTCCAGCGAATTCGAGGCCGCCATCGCTGGCAAGCCAGCTCCCACAAGGTTCGGCGCTGGGAATGCAATAGTCGACTTACCCGAGATACCTGTGGGAGCTGGCTTGCCAGCGATGAGGCACTAACCGACAACCGATTAATTGAACCTGCTGCGACAAAAACAACAAGCTCAGGAGCAAGACCATGAAAACTGCAACCCTCGCCGCCCGCCGCTGGTGGTACATCATGCCCATCGTGTTCATCACCTACAGCCTGGCGTATCTGGATCGCGCCAACTACGGCTTTGCCGCCGCGTCCGGCATGGCCGCCGACCTGATGATCACCCCGGGCCTGTCTTCATTGCTCGGGGCACTGTTCTTCCTTGGCTACTTTTTCTTCCAGGTGCCCGGGGCGATCTACGCGCAAAAACACAGCGTGAAGAAGCTGATCTTCTTCAGCCTGATCTTCTGGGGCGGCCTCGCCACCCTGACCGGCGTGGTCTCCAATGCCTACTGGCTGATCGTGATTCGCTTCATGCTTGGCGTGGTCGAAGCCGCGGTGATGCCGGCGATGCTGGTCTACCTGTGCCACTGGTTCACCCGTGCCGAGCGCTCGCGGGCCAACACCTTCCTGATCCTCGGCAACCCGGTGACCATGCTGTGGATGTCGGTGGTTTCCGGCTATCTGGTGCAGCACTTCAGTTGGCGCTGGATGTTCATCATCGAAGGCTTGCCGGCGGTGATCTGGGCGTTTATCTGGTGGAAACTGGCCGATGATCGTCCCGCTCAGGCCAAGTGGCTGAGCGACCAGGAAAAGCACGATCTGGAAAGCGCTCTGGCCGCCGAACAGGTCGGGATCAAAGCGGTGAAGAACTACGCCGAGGCATTCCGCTCGCCGAAGGTGATCATTCTGGCACTGCAGTTTTTCTGCTGGAGCATCGGCGTCTACGGCTTCGTGCTGTGGCTGCCATCGATCCTCAAGGCCGGCGCGCAGATGGACATGATCGAAGCCGGCTGGCTGTCGGCGCTGCCTTATCTGGCGGCGGTGATCGGCATGCTCGCAGTGTCGTGGGGCTCGGACAAACTGCAGAAGCGCAAACGCTTTGTCTGGCCGCCACTGCTGATCGCCTCCATTGCGTTCTACGGCTCCTACGCTCTGGGCGCCGAGCATTTCTGGTGGTCGTACACGCTGCTGGTGATCGCCGGGGCCTGCATGTACGCGCCGTACGGGCCGTTCTTCGCCATTGTTCCGGAGATCCTCCCGGCCAACGTCGCCGGTGGGGCCATGGCGCTGATCAACAGCATGGGCGCGCTGGGTTCGTTCGGCGGCTCGTATCTGGTCGGCTACCTGAACAGCTCCACCGGTTCGCCCGGTGCTTCGTACCTGCTGATGAGCGGCGCGCTGCTGCTGTCGGTGGTGCTGACGATTTTTCTCAAGCCCGGCGCCAGTGACCGCGTCGTGGCCAAAGCCGTTGCCACGCGTCCCGTGCCAGCGCATTCCTGAAAGGATTTTACGCCCATGAACAAGCAAGTCGTGCTGTACAAGAAACTCTCGCCGGCGCTGATGACGCGCCTGCAGCAACACTGTGACGTGACACTGATCGAAAGCCTCGACGCCGACGGTCTGATGAAGCTGCGCGACGCCCTGTCCGGCGCCCATGGCTTGCTCGGCGCCAGCCTGAAACTCGACGCCGCGTTGCTCGATCTGGCGCCGCAGCTTGAGGCCATCGCCAGCGTCTCGGTGGGTGTCGACAACTACGACATCGACTACCTGACGCGGCGCAGGATCCTGCTCAGTAACACCCCGGATGTGCTCACCGAAACCACTGCCGACACCGGTTTCGCCTTGATTCTCGCCACGGCCCGGCGCGTGGTGGAACTGGCGAACATGGTGCGCAGCGGCCAGTGGCATCGCAACATCGGCCCGGCGCATTTCGGCACCGATGTGCATGGCAAGACCTTGGGCATCATCGGCATGGGGCGGATCGGTGAAGCGTTGGCGCAGCGCGGGCATTTCGGTTTTGGCATGCCGGTGCTCTATCACAGCCAGTCGCGCAAACCGGCGGTCGAAGCGCGCTTTGACGCGCAGTACCGCAGCCTTGAGGCGCTGCTGCAAGAGGCGGATTTCATCTGTCTGACCTTGCCGCTGACCGCGCAGACCGAAGGCCTGATCGGTGCCGGGCAGTTTGCGTTGATGCGCCCGGACAGCATCTTCATCAATATCTCGCGGGGCAAAGTCGTCGATGAAGCGGCGCTGATCGACGCATTGCGACATCAGCGGATTCGCGCGGCGGGGCTGGATGTGTTCGAGCGTGAACCGCTGAACCATGACTCGCCGTTGTTGCAGTTGAACAATGTGGTGGCGACGCCGCACATGGGGTCGGCGACGCATGAGACGCGGGAGGCGATGGCGCGGTGTGCGGTGGAGAATCTGCTTGCTGCTTTGGCTGGGGAGAAGCCGGCGAATCTGGTGAATCCGGCGGCTTGGCAGGGCTGAGTTCTTCAGTGCCTTTTCTGACCTCATCGCTGGCAAGCCAGCTCCCACAGGGTTTGGTGTCGTTCTGAAATATCATGAACACTGAAGAACCTGTGGGAGCTGGCTTGCCAGCGATGAGGCCGGGACAGGCAATACACATTTCTCATGCACTACGCGCCTGCAACAGCTGCACCGCACACAACGCAATCCGCGCACAGGCATCGGCCAGTTTCAGCCGATCCAGCACCAGCCCGATGCGAATATGCCCCGCCGCACTCGGCCCGAACGCCTCACCGGCCAGCACCGACACGCCGTAGCCTTCCAGCAGCCGCTCGGCAAACGCCTGCGCGCCATACCCGGTCTGGCGTACATCGACCATCACGAACATCCCGCCATCGGGGCGAATCGGCTGCAGCCCCGGGCAGCCGCGCAAGCGTTCGCACACCAGATCCCGGCGCAACCGATATTCCTCGCGCATCTGCGTCACCTCCGGCAGATCACTGGCCAACGCGACCTCCGCTGCTTTCTGCACAAAATCCGGCAGACCGAAGAGCATGCTCAACGACAGGTTCACCAGATGCTCGGCCAACACCTTCGGGCCGATCGACCAGCCGATGCGCCAACCGGTCATGGCATGGGACTTCGACAGGCTGTTGATGGTCGCCGTGCGTTCGGCCATGCCCGGCAGGCTCGCCGGGCTGATGTGTTCGCCTTCGTACAGCAGATCGCTGTAGACCTCGTCACTGATCAGCCACAAATCGTGGCGCACGCAAAGCGCCGCCAGCTCTTGCCAGATCAGCAGCGAAAGGCTCGCGCCAGAAGGATTGTTGGGGCTGTTGAGCAACAGGGCGCGGGTTTTCGGCGTGATTCGTGCCGCGACATCGGCGGGATCGACTCTAAAGCCGTTTTCCGGCCGTACCGGCACCGGCACCACCGTCGCACCGCAGGCGCCGAACACGCCCTCGTAGGTGACGTACATCGGCTCGGCGACGATTACCTCGTCACCCGGGTCCAGCAGGCACTGAGCCACCGAATACACCGCACATTGCGCGCCGGGCAGCACGATCACGTGCTCGGCATCCACCACCTGACCGCTGCGCCGCTGATGGCGCGCGGCGATCAACTTGCGCAGCGCCAACCGGCCACGCACCTCGGAATAATGCGTATCGCCCGCCAGCAGGCTATCGATGGCGCCATGAATGATCGGCAGCGGCGTGTCGAAATCCGGATCGCCCACGCTCAGCAGCAAGATATCGACACCCTCGGCGCGCAGCTCCAGCGCTCGGTCATGAATCTGCCAGGCTGCGGCTCCCTCCCCGGCAATGCGTTGGGTCAAGGCTGAATAGCGCATGCACGTCTCCTGATTGCGCGGACTCCAGCCTTCACCCTAGGTCAAATCACAAACCGCGCCACCATGGCATTCAAATCCACCGCCAGACGCGACAGTTCATGGGTGGCGGCGCTGGTCTGGTTGGCCCCGGCAGCCGATTGGGTGGCCAGGTCGCGAATATTGACCAGGTTGCGATCAACTTCACGGGACACCTGCGCCTGTTCTTCCGAGGCGCTGGCGATCACCAGGTTGCGCTCGTTGATCTGATGGATCGACTGGGTGATCTGCTCCAGCGCCACACCGGCGGCGCGGGCCATTTCCAGGGTGGTCTGGGTGCGCTGGTTGCTTTGCTGCATCGACGAAACCGCTTCACCAGTGCCGTTCTGGATGCCGGCGACCATTTTTTCGATTTCCTGGGTCGATTGCGCGGTGCGATGGGCCAAGGCGCGCACCTCATCCGCTACTACGGCGAAACCGCGTCCGGCCTCACCAGCACGCGCCGCTTCGATCGCCGCGTTGAGCGCCAGCAGGTTGGTCTGTTCGGCGATGGCACGAATCACGTCCAGCACCTTGCCAATGTCGCGGCCCTGCGCGGCGAGACCTTCGATCATTTGCGCGGTGTTCTGCACGTCGTGGGTCATGGTCTGGATCGCGTCGACGGTTTTCACCACCTGGTCGCGACCTTCGCGGGCAGCCTGAGTCGACTGGTTCGAGGCTTCGGACGTCGACACCGCATTGCGCGCGACTTCTTCCACGGCAGCGGTCATTTCGTTGACGGCGGTGGCAGCCTGTTCGATTTCATCGTTCTGCTGCTGCAGGCCACGGGAAGCTTCTTCGGTGACCGCGCTGAGCTCTTCGGCAGCAGCACCGAGTTGCGTGGCGGAGCCGGCGATCTGTTCGATGGTTTTGCGCAGGTTGGTCTGCATCAGGGCCAGCGCTTCAAGCAGCCGAGCCGGTTCGTCCTTGCCGTCGACTTCAATGGTTTTGCTCAGGTTGCCACCGGCGATGGTTTGCGCCGCCAGCACCGCACGGTTCAGCGGGGTAACGATGCTGCGGGTCAGCAGCAGGGCCAACAGCACCGTCGCCAATGCGGCAACCAGCGCAACAATGACGATGCCGGTGATGGCGCTGTCGTAATGCTCGCCCGCTTGAGTGGAGGCGTCTTTCGCGCCGGCGGCGTTGATCGCAATGAGTTTGTTGAGCTGCTCGCCCATCTGATCGGTGCCGTCCTTGATTCGCGTGTTGATCAGGGTGCGCATCTCCTCGACCTTGTCCTGACGCGACAGCTCCATCATCTGGTTTTGCGCTTGCAGATAGTTGTCCAGCGTCGCGGCGAACGCCTTGTATTGCGCCAGCTCTTCGCTACCGGCAGGCAGCGCGGCATAACTGGCCTGAGCACTGCGCACCTTGTCCACCAGCACGCCGATGCGCGTTTGCGCTTCTTGCAGACCGGCAGGGTCGCGGTTGACCAGAATCCGGAACGACAGAATCCGCAGGCGCAAAACGTTTTCCGTCACCACGCCAAGGTAGGTCACGCTGGGCAGCTGATTGGTCTCCATGTCGATGGAGGCCTGGCGGATGGTCGTCATGCGGTTGACGGCGAACACGCCAAGAACGATCACCAGCAAGGCAATAAAGGCAAAACCGAGGAAGGCACGGGGCGCGATATTCAGGTTACGCAAGGACATGGTTGGACTCTCGGGTAGAGGTAACTGCGAGCGTCCTTGCCGTCATCACTGGACCTTGGGGCGGGTACAGTGTGGCGTCACTGTTCGAGGGAATCTGTGTGCGCCTGATCTCTGTATCGGCCAGGCTTTAGGAAGGTTTCGTGTAAAGCGCAAATATTTTTCAAAGTGTTTCACCACTGAAACACCTTGCGATCCCTGTAGGAGCTGCCGAAGGCTGCGATCTTTTGATCTTGTTTTTTGAACATCAAAATCAAAAGATCGCAGCCTTCGGCAGCTCCTACAGGGTGCGGTTTCGGGGGGGGGGGGTCATTTGCCAAGATCAGACAATGACAGGTTTGGGTTTCAGGACTTGGCCATCTGCCAGACGCGGGCAATGTCAGTCGCACGTTCGCGCAGCAGGCGCGGAGCTTCGGCACAGGCCTGTTCGAGGGTCATCGGGCCGCTGGTCACGGCGAATGCCGCGTCGATGCCGTGTTCGTAGAGTTCCTGATAACCCTCGCCCAGCGTGCCGGCGATGACAATGACCGGGACATCGTGTTGTTTGGCAATCCGCGCCACGCCGAACGGAGTCTTGCCGCGCAGGGTTTGCGCGTCGAACCGCCCTTCGCCGGTGATCACCAGATCGGCGCCGTTGACCGCTTCGGCCAGCCCCACCAGCTCGGCCACCACTTCCACGCCGGCCTGAAACTGCGCACCGAGAAACGCCTTCGCCGCAAAACCCAATCCCCCCGCCGCACCGCTGCCCGGCTCATCGCGCACGTCCTTGCCCAACGCTTGCGCGCAGAGCTCGGCGAAGTGCCCCAGCGCCTGATCCAGTTGCTGCACTTGTGCGGGTGAAGCGCCCTTTTGCGGGCCGAAAATCGCCGAGGCGCCGTGCGGGCCGCACAGCGGATTGTTGACGTCCGCGGCGATGTCGAAGCGCACTCGGGCCAGACGCGGATCCAGCTCGCCCAGGTCCAGCCGCGCCAGTTGCGCCAATGCCAGACCGCCCGGCACCAGCGCCTGACCTTGCGCATCGAACAGTTTCACCCCGAGCGCCTGCATTGCGCCGGCGCCGCCGTCATTGGTGGCGCTGCCGCCAATCGCCAGAATCACCCGTTGCGCACCGGCATCCAGCGCGGCACGAATCAGTTCACCGGTGCCGAAGGTGCTGGTGATGCAGGCATCGCGCTGCCCTGTGGGCACCAGTTGCAAACCACTGGCCTCGGCCATTTCGATGATCGCGGTGTGATTGTGCGGCAACCAGCCCCACGCGGCATCGACCGGCGTACCCAGCGGCCCGCGCACCCGGGTGCGGCGCAGCTCGCCCTCGCACGCGGCAAGAATCGACTCCACGGTGCCCTCGCCACCGTCGGCCATCGGGCACTTGACCAATGTCGCCTGCGGCCAGATTTGCGCCAGCCCCAGCGCAATGGCCTCGGCAACGCCTTGGGCACTCAGGCTGTCCTTGAACGAATCGGGGGCGATGACGATTTTCATGCGAATTCTCCAGTTCCAATGCTCCTCATGCTGCCAGTCGGCATGCGCATTGACGCCTGTCCGCTGCACAAGGGCGGTTGGCGTTTATTGTTCATTTCTACAAAGGCCTTGGACTTGATGTCGAATGTTCGGGCCTCATCGCTGGCAAGCCAGCTCCCACAGGGATCTTCAGTGGATGCAAAACTTGTAATCACCTTGTAAACCTGTGGGAGCTGGCTTGCCAGCGATGGCGGCCTGAAGAACAACTCATATCGCCGGATTAATCTGCGGCAACAACTGCACCCCGAGGTACAACGCCAGCATCCCGTCGAGCTTCAGCGGATCCACCCCGCTCAACTCGGCAATCCGCTCCATCCGGTAGCGCAGGCTGTTGCGATGAATGCCCAGCGCATCGGCACACGCCTGGCTCTGGCCATCGTGTTCACACCAACTGCGCAGGGTCGCGAGCAACTGGCCGTTGCTGTCCTTGGCGATGACCTTGCGCAACGGTTTGAGCAACTCATCCAGCGCATCATCGTTGCGATGGCGCCAGAGCATCACCGGCAAGCGATAGCGGTTGAGGGTCAGCAAACGCGAGCGCGGCAGCACATCCCGGCCATAGGCAAGCAGATCGCCAACCCGTCGATAGCAGCGGCGCAACCC
>NZ_QAIK01000147.1:18150-39738 GCF_003061005.1 Pseudomonas sp. HMWF021
CCGACGGCGATGCGCAGAATGTTCCAGCCGAGGCCATCAAGCTTTTCCAGCAAGCGATCATGTTCAACGGTCTGGCTCGCCGGACGGCACCACAGCAGCGACGATTTGGCCGAACTCACGCACCAGCTGTCCGGGTAGCGCGAGGTCAGCCACGCGCTCAACGCCTCGACGGTTTGCCCTGGCCCGTGTTCCAGACCCAGCTCGAACAGATATGGCATCCGGGTCAGTTGCGGCTTGAGGCCCAGTTGCTGCGCTTCATCAATCAGCCGCGGCGAGTCCCCCGCTTCGCTCAACAGCAACGCCAGCAAGTCATCACAACGCTGACGCCGCCATTGCTGTTCAGCCTGCTGGTTGCGCTGGCCGACGAGCATTTCGGCAGTCATGCGCACCAGTTCGGCGTAGGTGCGCAGTTGCTCCGGTTCGCCAGTGATGCCGAGTACGCCGATCAGGCGTTGATCGAGCAGCAGCGGCAGGTTGATCCCCGGCTGCACACCCTTCAAATGCACCGCGGTTTGCGCATCGATTTCCACCACTCGCCCGTTGGCCAACACCAGTTGCGCACCTTCGTGACGGGTGTTGATGCGCTCCGGCTCGCCACTGCCGAGGATCAGACCCTGGCTGTCCATGACGTTGACGTTGTAGGGCAAAATGGCCATGGCCCGGTCGACGATATCCTGAGCGAGGTCGTGATCGAGTTCGAACATGATCGGCAAAATCCTTAAGCAGCGGCGGCGGACGGTTGTTCACCCGCACAGGGTCTGGCGGCAAACCCTGTGCTCAGGCACAAAGACAATCCGGCCACAGGTGGCCGAGACTCTCGGGGCGATCAACGTTAACCTGTGCATCGCAAAAAATCATAATAAAGAGAGAGCCGCTATGTCGCAGAGCGCCGCAGCTACCCAGACCATCGACGACGGTAAAAACGCCGTCTACAAACGCATCACCCTGCGTTTGATCCCCTTCATCTTCATCTGCTACCTGTTCAACTACCTCGACCGGGTCAACGTTGGCTTCGCCAAACTGCAGATGCTCGACGCACTGAAGTTCAGCGAAACCGTGTACGGCCTCGGTGCCGGGATCTTCTTTATCGGCTACGTGCTGTGCGGTGTACCGAGCAACCTGGCCCTGACCCGATTCGGCCCGCGCCGCTGGATCGCGCTGATGATGATCACCTGGGGCACGCTGTCGACCTGTCTGTTGTTCGTCACCACCCCGACCCAGTTCTACACCCTGCGCCTGTTCACTGGTGCCGCCGAAGCCGGGTTCTTCCCCGGTGTGGTGCTGTATCTCTCGCAGTGGTTCCCGACGTTCCGCCGTGGGCGGATCATGGCACTGTTCATGTCGGCGATCCCGGTGTCCGGTTTGCTCGGCAGTCCGTTTTCCGGCTGGATTCTCAATCACTTCACCGCAGGCCAGGGCGGTCTGGCCGGCTGGCAATGGATGTTCCTGCTGCAAGGTATCCCAACGGTCATCCTCGGCGCCCTCGCCTATTTCCTGCTGAGCGACAGCTTTGCCAACGCCAAGTGGCTGAGCCCGCATGAGCGCGCGGTGCTTGAGGCGGATCAGGCCGAAGACCTGGCGAACAAACCGAAAACCACCTCTGACTCGCTGATCGCAGTGTTCAGGAATCCGGCGATCTGGGCCTTCGGCCTGATCTACTTCTGCATCCAGAGCGGCGTGTACGCGATCAACTTCTGGCTGCCGTCGATCATCAAGAACCTCGGCTTCAGCGATAACCTGGTGATCGGCTGGTTGAGCGCGATCCCGTATCTGCTGGCGGCGGTGTTCATGTTACTGGTCGGGCGTTCGGCGGATTTGCGCAAAGAGCGTCGCTGGCATTTGGTGGTGCCAATGCTGATGGGAGCCATCGGCCTGGTGATTGCGGTGAACTTTGCCGCCAACCCGGCCATCGCCATCCTCGGCCTGACGCTTGCGACCATGGGCGCGCTGACCGGCCTGCCGATGTTCTGGCCGGTGCCGACCGCGATGTTGAGCGCGGGTGCGGCGGCTGGAGGCCTGGCGCTGATCAACTCGATGGGCCAGATGGCGGGTTTCCTCAGCCCGTACCTGGTGGGCTGGGTCAAGGACAGCACCGGTTCGACCGATGCGGCGTTGTATTTGCTGGCGGGGGTGATCGTGGGTGGTAGCCTGTTGGCGTTGCGCATGACGCGGACGTTGCGCGCGTAATCACGCTTTAAGAGCAAAAGATCGCAGCCTGCGGCAGCTCCTACATGGAAATACGCGTTTTCCTGTAGGAGCTGCCGCAGGCTGCGATCTTTTTACGATGTCCGAGCAAACTCAGGTACTGCAGGCGGGTCGCTCAGCCGATAATTCACTTTGCCCCGTGGGAGGCTTCTGGTATTTGATTGGAGTTTTCCCACCGACAAAAGGATTTCGGCATGAGCTATCGCACACTGGGGCACTCGGGTTTGCAGGTGTCCACTCTCACCTTGGGCACGATGATGTTTGGCGAGCAGACCAGCGCCGAAGATTCGCTGCGCATCATCGACAAGGCCTGGGATCAGGGCATCAACTTCATCGACACCGCCGACGTCTATACCAACGGCCGCTCGGAAGAAATCGTCGGCGAGGCGATTGCCCGCCACCGACATGAATGGGTGCTGGCGACCAAGGTCGGATTCGGCCCGGTGGACGGCGTGCCGAACCGCAGCGGCTTGAGCCGCAAGCACATCTTCAATGGTCTGGAGGCCAGCCTGACGCGCCTGGGCACCGACTATCTCGACATCTATTACCTGCACCGCGAAGACCACAACACGCCGCTGGAAGTCACGGTGTCGGCGATTGGCGATCTGATTCGCCAGGGCAAAATTCGCTACTGGGGCCTGTCGAACTATCGTGGCTGGCGGATTGCCGAGGTCATTCGCATCGCCGACAACCTTGGCGTTGATCGCCCGGTGATCAGCCAGCCGCTGTACAACATCGTCAATCGTCAGGCCGAGACCGAGCAGATCACCGCCGCGCAAACCTATGGCCTCGGTGTGGTGCCTTACAGCCCGCTGGCCCGTGGTGTGCTCAGCGGCAAGTACGCGCCTGATGTGACCCCGGACGCCAACAGCCGCGCCGGGCGTCAGGACAAGCGCATTCTGGAAACCGAATGGCGGGTGGAGTCGCTGCGCATCGCCCAGCAGATTCAGCAATACACGCAAGGGCGTGGGGTCGGCATCGTCGAGTTTGCGATTGCCTGGGTGCTCAACAACAGCGCGGTGACTTCGGCGATTGTCGGGCCGCGCACCGAACAGCAGTGGGATGCGTACACCAAGGCGCAGGCGGTGCAGATCACGGCGGAGGATGAAGCGTTTATCGATTCGCTCGTGACACCGGGGCATGCGTCGACGCCGGGGTTCAACGATGTGAGCCATTTTGTGTCGGGCCGTAAACCGCGTCATAGCTAATACCGCCACCCTGTAGGAGCTGACGCAGGCTGCGATCTTTTGATTTTAAAAGCTCAAAAGCAAAAGATCGCAGCCTGCGGCAGCTCCTACAGGGCGGCAGCCGGCTCAGGATGTGGGAAATATTGATCACTCGGCCAATATTCAGCACAAAAACCACGTATCCTGCGCGCCCTGTTTGATCACCCACCCGCGAGGACAGTTTGTCTAAAGGTATCGCTCTATCGGTTTCAGCCTCGGTGCTGTTTGCCGTCATGTATTACTACACCTCACTGCTCACCCCGTTGAGCGGCGTGGAAATCTTTGGCTGGCGGATGCTGCTGACCGTGCCATGCATGACCGTGTTCATGCTGGTGTCCGGCGAATGGCGGCGCGTGCTGGAACTGCTGCGGCGCGTGGCGGGCTATCCGAAACTGATCGGTGGCCTGATCGTTTCCTCGGCGCTGCTCGGCGTGCAGTTGTGGCTGTTCATGTGGGCGCCGCTCAATGGCTACAGCCTTGACGTGTCGCTGGGTTATTTCCTGCTGCCGCTGGCGATGGTACTGACCGGGCGCATCGTTTACGGCGACAGCCTGTCGTACCTGCAGAAAATCGCGGTGTTCTTTGCCATTCTGGGCGTGGCCAACGAGCTGTATCAGGTCGGCGGTTTTTCCTGGGCGACGCTGGTGGTCGTGGTCGGTTACCCGCTGTATTTCGTCCTGCGCAAACGCCTGAAGACCGACCACCTCGGTGGTCTGTGGGTCGACATGACCCTGATGCTGCCAGTGGCGTACTGGTTTGTGCGCGGTGGCGAACAAGGCTTTGCCGTGTTCGATCAGTACCCGGGGCTGTTGTGGCTGATTCCGCTGCTCGGCCTGATCAGCGCCTCGGCACTGGTGGTGTACATCATCGCCAGCCGCTTGCTGCCGTTCAGCCTGTTTGGTTTGCTCAGTTATGTGGAGCCGGTGTTGCTGCTGGGTGTGGCGCTGTTGCTTGGTGAAAGTATCAAGGCGGGTGAGTGGCTGACTTACATTCCGATCTGGCTGGCGGTGGTGGTGCTGGTGTTTGAAGGTTTCAAGCATTTGATGCGGCAACGCCGCTCTTAAAGCAAAAGATCGCAGCCTTCGGCAGCTCCTACATTTGGAATGAGTTTTCCTGTAGGAGCTGCCGAAGGCTGCGATCTTTTGATCTTGAAAAAAGCCTGGCATACGCCAGGCTTTTTTATGGCTTACTCGGTGGTCAACACACCACGACGCACCTGATCACGCTCGATCGATTCGAACAGCGCCTTGAAGTTGCCTTCGCCGAAACCATCATCGCCTTTGCGCTGGATGAATTCGAAGAACACCGGCCCCATCAGGGTTTCGGAGAAGATCTGCAGCAACAGACGCTTGTCGTCCGGGTTCGAAGAGCCGTCGAGCAGAATGCCACGCGATTGCAGTTGATCCACCGGCTCACCGTGATTCGGCAGACGGCCTTCGAGCATTTCGTAGTAGGTGTCCGGCGGTGCGGTCATGAAGCGCATGCCGATCTTCTTCAACTGATCCCAGGTCTTGACCAGATCGTCAGTGAGGAACGCCACGTGCTGGATGCCCTCGCCGTTGAACTGCATCAGGAACTCTTCGATCTGCCCGGCGCCCTTGGACGACTCTTCGTTCAGCGGGATGCGGATCATGCCGTCCGGCGCGGTCATCGCTTTCGAAGTCAGGCCGGTGTATTCGCCCTTGATGTCGAAGTAGCGGATCTCGCGGAAATTGAACAGCTTCTCGTAGAAGTTGGCCCAGTAGGCCATGCGCCCGCGGTACACGTTGTGGGTCAGGTGATCGATGATCTTCAGGCCCGCGCCGACCGGGTTGCGGTCAACGCCTTCGAGGAACACGAAGTCGATGTCGTAGATCGAGCTGCCTTCACCGAAACGGTCGATCAGGTACAGCGGCGCGCCGCCAATGCCTTTGATCGCCGGCAGGTTCAGCTCCATCGGGCCGGTCTCGATGTGAATCGGCTGGGCGCCCAGTTCCAGCGCGCGGTTGTAGGCCTTTTGCGAATCCTTGACGCGGAACGCCATGCCGCACACCGACGGGCCATGTTCGGCCGCGAAGTACGATGCCACGCTGTGGGGTTCGTTGTTGAGGATCAGGTTGATCGCGCCCTGACGGTACAGGTGCACGTTCTTGGAACGGTGGGTCGCGACTTTGGTGAAGCCCATGATCTCGAAGATCGGCTCCAGGGTGCCGGGAGTCGGCGATGCGAACTCGATGAACTCAAAGCCCATCAGGCCCATTGGGTTTTCGTATAAATCTGTCATGGTGACGCCTCATCATTCTTATCAATTAACCAGAGTTATTTGTCAGTAATGCTGAGACCGCCGGGCGGTGCGCAGGAGATGCCTCGCACACTGCGGGCGAGGAAGTCACCGTAGATCAGTTGAAACCCGAATATCTTCATTGTCGACCCAAGGCTCTTGCGGGCGAGGCTTCTGCTGCCAGAAGACGATTATTATTGTATGCGTAACCCGATTCTACACAGCGTAAATAGGGTTGTCTGCCCTCTCTATAAAATCCGCCTTTTTCGCGCCGGTGCAAGGGGTTTGTTGCTCAGGTAAATGCCGACCAGTACCGCACCGCCGCCCAGATACATGCTCAATGTCAGTTGTTCGCCAAGCAGCAGCGCCCCCAGTACCACGGCGGTCAACGGATTCAAGGCGATGAACACGCCGGAACGGGTCGCGCCGATTTTACGGATGCCGTCGTAATAGCCGATGTAGGCCAGTGCCGAGCCGAATACGCCCAGGTAGATCAGGCTCAACCACTGTGGCTCACCCAGGTCGCCCAACGCAGCCCAACTCAGTTCGTCACGCAGGGCCGCGAGCGTGCAGAGCATCAGCGTGCCGATCAGCACGGAGAACGTCACGGTCTGCAGCGGGCCGAGAGACTGGTTCAAGTCCCGGGAGCACAGCGAGTAAACAACCCAACCCAGTACACAGCCGAAAATGGCCAGATCACCGATCCAGGCATCAGGCGTTGCGGCGAGCCATTGCGGATTGCGGCTGACAATCACCAGACCGGCGCCGGCGATGCAGAGCGCGATACCGGCGACTTTTACCCGACCCAGACGCTCTTTGAACAGCAGCCACGAGGCCAGCCCTATCACGGCCGGGTTCAACGCGACAATCAACGAAGCTCGCGAGGCATTGATGTATTGCAAGCCGTAAAAGAAGCACAGGTTGTAGAAGAAAATCCCGAAAAATCCTAACAGGGTCAGTTGCAGCCATTGCCGGAATGTCGGCCGCGCCAGTGCAATCCTCGAGAGGAACAGGAACCCGAGCAGCGCCGCACTGGCGAGCAGGAAACGCAGGCTGGCGGCGAACAGCGGACTAAGGCTGCCCGCCAGGAAACGCCCGGCAACGAACGTCCCTCCCCACATCATGGTGACCGCTGCCAGTGTCAGATAAACAGACCGGTTGGAAGCGTTCGTGTGTATTTGCTCAAGATTGCGCATGACGTCCACAAAAAAGCAGTTGAAGGATGGCGTATCATTCGCCTCATTCAACCTCATCGTAAAATGAGCAAAAACTCATGACCCTCAGTCAACTGGAGATTTTCTCGCTGGTCGCCGAATTGCGCGGCTTCACCCTCGCCGCACACCACTTGGGGATTTCCCAGTCAGCGGTATCCCATGCGATGAAATCCCTGGAGCAGGAGTTGGGCGTCGAACTGTTGCGTCGCCATCAGACACAAGTGGAACTCACCGACATCGGTGAACAATTGCTGCAGCGCGCACGGGCCATGCTCGGTCTGGCCAACACCTTGCGCCAGGAAGCGGCCGATGCACGAGGCATGAAAAGCGGCACATTGCGCATCGGCTCTTTCGGCCCGACCTCGTCAATAAAGTTGCTGCCGAACATTCTGCAGCACTATCGCGATGCGCATCCGGGCATCGAGGTGCACATTGATGAGGGGCCAGATCGGCAAGTGCTGCAATGGCTGGAAGAGCGGCGCATCGACGTCGGTTTTGTGGTGTTGCCCGAGGAGCGCTTCGACACCTTTGCCTTGATCGAGGATCAGATGGTTGCCCTGCTGCCGGCCAGCCATCCATTGGCCGAACGCCCGGCGCTGAGTCTTGGCGATCTGTGCAACGATCCCTTTGTGCTGACCGAGGCCGGTTCAGCGGAGCTGGTTTCGCGACTGTTCAGTGCCGCGCGGCTGCAACCGAACATCCGCTACCGCTGCGCGCAATTGCTCAGCACGCTGGACGTCGTTGGCCGAGGCGACGCGATCACCATCGTGGCCGAAGGCTCGTTGCCGGGCGATGCGACAGTGCGTTATGTGAAGAAGCCTCTATTGCCTGCGGTACAGCGTCTGATTGGCCTCGCCGTCCTCGATCAGCGCCAGGCCTCTCCGGCCACACGGGCGTTTATCGAGCTCGCTACTCGGATCAGCCAACCGTGAGCAGCACAAGCACCCGCGGCCATCTATCATGCCTCTGGACTTCACTGTTTTTCACCGGCGCGCCGCTGTCAGGCCTGCGATCGAGAATGCCACTCCACTGCGACAGGATGCGCCCATGCCCTTGACCGTCAGACCCCGCCGCAAACGTAGCGCGCGCATTGTTGTGACCCTGCTGTGCGGCCTGTTGCCGGTGATTCTGGGCACAGGGATTCTGTATATGCAGGCCGAGCGCACCTTGCAGCAAAGCTCCCGGAACACCGCCGAGGAGGCGCTGCGCCAGTTCGAGCTGATGCTCGACAACACCGCCCAGGCAGCCAGCGAGCTGTTACCCCTGGCCGGTCAGCCCTGTGACAGCGTGACACTGGCCTTGCGTGAGCAGGTGACCCGCCGGCCTTTCGTCCGCTCGACCAATCTGGTGTGGGACAACAATCTCTACTGCAGCTCGCTGTTCGGCGAGTACAAGGAAGCCGTAAATCCCGGTGACTACGCCCAGGGCAAACTGTGGTTGATGAACGGCAATCCCGTCACCCCCAACACCGCACTGCTGGTTTATCGGCTCAGCGAAGGTCGCGGCGGCGCGCTGACCACCCTCGATGGCTATCACTTGAGCAACATATTGCGACTGATCGGCCGGCAGACGCTGCTGTTGCTGCAAGTCGGCGACAACTGGCTATTCGCCGACGGCAAAGTGCACCAGGGCGCCTTGCCAGACTTGCCCGTGGCGCAAAGCAGGCTGGCATCTTCGCGTTATGCTTTCAGTGTCAGTGCCGGTTTCCCGCAGGGTGAAACCTGGCGCTACATGGCTGACCAATACCCCCCGTTGTTCAGCCTGCTGATATTTTTCGGGGTGATTTCGGGCGCAATCGCTCATGTCTTGCAGCGCCGCTCGACGTCACCCAGCCATGAAATGCTGCGTGCTCTGGAAGCGGCCGAATTCATTCCCTACTTCCAGCCGGTAGTGCACGGCGACACCCGCAAATGGTCCGGCGCCGAGGTGCTGATGCGTTGGAATCACCCAAAAGAGGGGCTGGTGAGGCCGGACCTGTTCATCCCGTTCGCCGAACATTCCGGCCTGATCGTGCCGATGACCCGTTCCCTGATGCAGCAGACCGCCGCCCTGCTCGGCCCGCTCTCTTCGGGTTTCGACAAGCCGTTTCACATCGGCATCAACATCACCGCCAGCCACTGTCAGGATCTGCATCTGGTCGAGGACTGCCGCGAATTTCTCGCTGCGTTCGCGCCGGACAGCATCAACCTGGTGCTGGAGTTGACCGAACGCGAGCTGATCGAGCCGACCGATGTCACGCACCAGTTGTTCGAGCAATTACATACCCTGGGGGTGATGATCGCCATCGACGACTTCGGCACCGGGCATTCAAGCCTGGGCTACTTGCGCGAATTCAACGTCGATTTTCTGAAGATCGATCAGAGTTTTGTCGCGATGATCGGCATTGATGCGCTGTCACGGCATATTCTGGACACGATTATCGAACTCTCGGCCAAGCTCGATCTGGGGATTGTTGCCGAGGGCGTGGAAACCGAGGCACAGGCGGATTATCTGACCAGTCACCATGTCAACTTCCTGCAAGGCTACCTGTTCGGCAAACCCATGCCGCCAGCGGACTTCATTAATGCATTAAGTCACCATTAACTAAACCCGATTACACCCGCCACGACGACAAGCCGCACCAAATTGATACAAAAAGCCGCTGTCGTTACATGGGGAAAAACTCAGGATTTACTCTTGCGTCATTAACTACTACAATTTTTCGTACCTGTTGCAAGATTCACAGGTGAGCCATTATCACCGAGTCGCTTCAAGGCTCTTGGCTTATAGCTTTGTTTGCGGTTGGTATCAGCCAAACACACTATTGGAGTAAAGATATTGTCCAGACTCGCTGAATTTCGTGCAGCTGAAAAGGCCCTTCAGGAACAGCTCAAGCAGCTGGAATCGCTGAAGAACGATGCCGGGCTCAAGAAAGAAATCGAATTCGAAGAAAAGCTCCAGGGGCTGATGAAAACCTATGGCAAAGGCCTGAAAGACATCATTGCCATCCTCGATCCGACTCCGTCCAAGTCCGGCCTGCAAGCGTCCGCCGCACCCAAAACCCGCCGCGCTCGCGTGGTCAAGGTTTATCAGAACCCGCACACCGGCGAACTGATTGAAACCAAGGGCGGCAACCACCGCGGCTTGAAAGCCTGGAAGGAACAGTACGGTGCAGGCACCGTTGATTCCTGGCTGCGCGGTTAATCTTGCGGCAACAAACAGGCCCTGCTTAATGCAGGGCTTTTTTTTGACAATATCTAACAAAAGCAACGATTTCCCCCACGCTAGTTATCAACCAGCTTTAACACCTACAAGACGTGAGGCTAAACATTTTGCACCGGGATGTTGCAACCGCAGCCACTGCTAAACTTTGTGCTTAATTCCTTCGGGTATCTAAACCCGCCAGGGTGAAACAGAGGCTTAAAGTTTCAAGCTGTTTCTCACAGCCACTATTTCGTCAGCACTGGCCTTATAAACCTCTGCCTGACCAGCGTAAGAAAGTACATACGCCTTGTCCGCCTCGACCGCAGCCACCAATGTTTGCGACAACACATGTCGGCCGTTTTCAGTGATTGTGCAGGTGGTTTCCAGTGCATCCAATGAACCAAGGGTCGCCGGGTGTACTTTGTTGCACACACTTTGATAGCCGCTCTGAAAGAAACCCTTCTGAATCGACTTGCGCATTTCCAGCAGGACGCCCGGAACATTCACCTGATGGCCCGCTTCCACCTGGGTCATGGTCAGCTCCATCACCATTACCTGGTTGCCGTCAGCGTCGTTTTTTACCGCGCGCTGGCGAGAAACCTCAGGCGTGGTGTCGGGCAATGCTTCGACTTCCCAACCTGCGGGCCAGGTGATATTGGGTGGGTCTGCCAACACCGGGGCGGCAAGCAGCGACGAGAAAAGGCAAACGAACAGCGCGTTGAACGGTCGGATCATTACCACGGACACTCGCAGATTGAGCATTGAAGTCTGAGGCCCGGCCGCCCACAGAGCAAGCCGCGCATTCGGTTTGGCGATGCCGGCCCGCATGCGTATCATTGCGCCCATTCACTCGCCCCATTGTTACGGAGGGCCTATGAGCCTGCACGAACTGAACACCTTTCCCGGCGTCACCGCCACGCCAGACAGCGCAACCCGCAACTTCGTCTTCAACCACACCATGTTGCGTGTGAAAGACATCACCAAGTCGCTGGATTTCTACACCCGCGTACTGGGTTTTTCGCTGGTCGAGAAACGTGATTTCCCGGAAGCCGAGTTCAGCCTGTATTTCCTCGCCCTGGTCGATAAAGCACAGATCCCGACTGATGCCGCTGCCCGCACCGAATGGATGAAGTCGATCCCCGGCATCCTCGAACTGACCCACAACCACGGCACCGAAAACGATGCCGACTTTGCCTATCACAACGGCAACACCGACCCACGCGGCTTTGGTCATATCTGCATCTCGGTGCCGGATATCGTCGCGGCATGCGCACGCTTCGAAGAGCTGGGCTGCGACTTCCAGAAGCGCTTGACCGATGGCCGCATGAAAAGCCTGGCGTTCATCAAGGACCCGGATGGCTACTGGGTCGAAATCATCCAGCCTGCGCCGCTGTAAAAAGATCGCAGGCTTCGCCAGCTCCTACACATTTCCTGTAGGAGCTGCCGCAGGCTGCGATCTTTTGCTTCACCCATAAAAAAACCCATGATCGCTCATGGGTTTTTTCGTTTCAGCGACTGCCGTTTACGCCGGCGCCGAAGTACGGATCAAGTGATCGAACGCGCTGAGGGAAGCCTTGGCGCCCTCGCCCACCGCAATCACGATCTGCTTGTACGGCACAGTGGTCACGTCACCGGCCGCGAAGATCCCCGGGATCGACGTCTCGCCACGGTTGTCGACGATGATTTCACCGCGCGGCGACAGCTCGAGGGTGCCTTTGAGCCAGTCGGTGTTCGGCAGCAGACCGATCTGCACAAAGATCCCTTCCAGCTCGACGCTGCACAGTTCGTCAGTATTGCGATCCTTGTAACGCAGACCGTTGACCTTCTCGCCATTGCCGGTGACTTCAGTGGTTTGCGCACTGGTGATCACGGTGACGTTCGGCAGGCTGTGCAGTTTGCGTTGCAGTACAGCGTCGGCACGCAGTTGCACGTCGAACTCAAGCAAGGTTACGTGGGACACGATACCGGCCAGGTCGATGGCCGCTTCAACGCCGGAGTTACCGCCGCCAATCACCGCCACACGCTTGCCTTTGAACAGCGGGCCGTCGCAGTGCGGGCAGTACGCCACGCCTTTGTTGCGGTATTCCTGCTCGCCCGGCACGTTCATTTCACGCCAGCGTGCGCCGGTCGCCAGGATCACGCTTTTGGCTTTCAGGGTCGCACCGCTGGCGAAGTGGACTTCGTGCAGCTCGCCGTTCTTGCCGGCAATCAGCTTGTCGGCGCGTTGCAGGTTCATGATGTCGACGTCGTACTGCTTGACGTGTTCTTCCAGCGCCGTGGCCAGTTTCGGACCTTCGGTTTCCTGCACGGAAATGAAGTTTTCGATGGCCATGGTGTCCAGCACCTGACCGCCAAAGCGCTCAGCCGCGACACCGGTGCGAATGCCTTTGCGAGCGGCATAGATCGCGGCAGAAGCGCCGGCCGGGCCACCACCGACCACCAGCACATCAAAAGCTTCTTTCGCACTGATCTTCTCGGCCTGACGCTCGATCGCGCCGGTGTCGAGTTTGGTGAGGATTTCTTCCAGGCCCATGCGGCCCTGACCGAAGTTCTCACCGTTGAGGTAGATGCTCGGCACGGCCATGATCTTGCGGTCGTTGACTTCGTCCTGGAACAGCGCACCGTCGATGGCGACGTGACGAATGTTCGGGTTCAGCACGGCCATCAGATTCAGCGCCTGGACCACGTCCGGGCAGTTCTGGCACGACAGCGAGAAGTAGGTTTCAAAAGTGAACTCACCCTTGAGCGAGCGGATCTGTTCGATCACTTCAGCACTGGCTTTGGATGGGTGACCGCCTACTTGCAGCAGGGCCAGCACCAGCGATGTGAATTCGTGGCCCATGGGGATGCCGGCGAAACGCAGGCTGATGTCGGCACCCGGGCGGTTGATCGAGAACGACGGTTTGCGGGCATCGGTGCCGCTGTCGATCAAAGTAATCTGGCTCGAAAGACTGGAAACGTCTTTCAGCAGTTCCAGCATTTCACGGGATTTCGCACCGTCGTCGAGGGAGGCAACGATCTCGATCGGCTGGGTGACCCGTTCCAGGTACGATTTCAACTGGGCTTTAAGATTGGCGTCCAACATACGGGCGATTTCCTTTGTTTGAGGCGAAAAAAAGCCCGAGCGAATCTCGCCCGGGCATTTTTATTGGGCGGTGCAGCGTACTTAAGAAGGTGCGGCGTACCGCCCTGAGTTGCGTGTCACTGACTTAGATCTTGCCGACCAGGTCCAGGGACGGAGCCAGAGTGGCCTCGCCTTCTTTCCACTTGGCCGGGCAAACTTCGCCTGGGTGAGCAGCAACGTACTGAGCAGCCTTGATCTTGCGCAGCAGCTCGGAAGCGTCACGGCCAACGCCGCCATCGTTCAGTTCAACGATTTTGATCTGGCCTTCAGGGTTGATCACGAAGGTGCCACGGTCAGCCAGGCCAGCTTCTTCGATCAGCACGTCGAAGTTGCGGGAGATGACGTGGGTCGGGTCGCCGATCATGGTGTATTCGATTTTGCCGATGGCTGGCGAAGTGTTGTGCCAGGCAGCGTGGGCAAAGTGGGTGTCGGTCGAAACGCTGTAGATTTCCACGCCCAGTTTCTGGAACGCAGCGTAGTTGTCGGCCAGGTCTTCCAGCTCGGTTGGGCAAACGAAGGTGAAGTCGGCTGGGTAGAAGAACACTACGGACCATTTGCCTTTCAGGTCAGCGTCCGAGACTTGTACGAAGTCGCCGTTTTTGAACGCGGTAGCTTTGAACGGTTTTACTTGGCTGTTGATGATAGGCATTGATGACTCTCCGTCAGGGTTGTGAATTCGATGGGTGAATCCTACCCACTCACTCGACGGATGGCTCATTGGCAAACCTGATGCTGCTGATTTGTTTTCGCTATTAGCTGACTGTATTAATAGAAGAAAACGATATCTACGACGTAAGCGGCTTATCCATAATCCGAGCCATCCCGTGAAAGGGGCTGGCTTCAACATAGCGCATGGCTGACTTCATATCCTTCCAGCCGACGTAACTCATCAAGGATTTCAGATCCCAGCCACTTTGATGCGCCCACGTAGCAAAGCCGCGACGCAGGGAATGGCTGGTGTAGCGCTCGGCCGGAATGCCTGCGCGCTCCAACGCCTGACGAAGCAGTGGAATGACACTATTGGCGTGCAAGCCCTCCTCGCTCAGATTGCCCCAGCGGTCGACGCCGCGAAATACCGGGCCGCGCACTAGCGCGGCCTCGGTGATCCAGTCGATGTAAGCCTGCACCGGACACAACTTGAGCAGCGCCGGCGCCTGATACGTCTGCCCGAGATTCTCGCGGTCACCCTTGCTGCGCGGCAGGTACAGGGTGATGCCGCTGCCGGCGTGCGCCTGCACATGCTCGATCTGCAAACGACACAGCTCATCACTGCGAAAGCCGCGCCAGAAGCCCAGCAGGATCAGCGCGCGGTCCCGATAAGCCTTGAGCAACTGCGCACGATCCTGATTTTGCCTGGCGCTGCTCGCTTCCTGCTCCAGCCAGTCGACCACTTGTTGCAGGTCGTGCAATTGCAGTGGCTCGGCCTGTTTTTCCTGCGCCGGATGCAAAGCGCGAATGCCCTTGAACACCTTGCGCACCACCGGCGCCTTGGTCGGATCGGCAAAGCCCTGACTGGTGTGCCACTGCGCCAGCGCCGACAAACGCAGCTTCAGCGTATTGATCGACAGCACACCGGCATGCTCGACCAGATAACGCGCCACGCTGTCGGCTGTCGCTGGCAGGAACCCGCCCCACTTCACTTCGAAATGCTCGATTGCCGAGCGGTAGCTGCGGCGAGTGTTGTCACGGGTAGCGGCTTGCAGATAGCGATCGATATCGCTCATGGGCTGTGTTCTCGCAGGCGTACTGATTCAGGGCTGAAAAAGGTGATTTAAGCACCTGACACTGGGTAATACCAGTATATCCCGTGTCTTTATAATCAATTATTTAACTTTATTTTCAGCGTGGTACACTGCGTACTTTGGTGGCATGTACCACAGTACGAAACGGTAGGAGTTCACATGGCCCGTGGCGGCGTAAACAAAGCAGTGGTTCAGATCGCGCGCACAGCGATTCTGGCCCGAGGCGAACACCCAAGCATCGATGCTGTACGCATCGAACTGGGCAACACCGGTTCGAAAACCACGATCCACCGTTATCTCAAGGAATTGGACGACGGCAGCCAACCGGTCGAAGCGTCCGCAGAACCGATCAATGACGAACTGACTGCACTGGTCTCACGCCTCGCCCAGCGCCTCAAAGAACAGGCGCAAGAACCGATCGAACAAGCTCGCGAGCAATTCGAAGAGCAACGCGAAACGCTGGAATCGGAACTCAAGCAGGTGCGCCAGGCACTTGAGCAACTGGAGCAACAACACGATATTCAGGGCGCAGCGCTGGCCAGAGAATCCGAGGCACTGAAAGAAACCCGCTCGATGCTGCAGACCGAACAAACCCGCAACGCCGGGCTGAATCAGGCGCTGGCCGACTTCGAATTGCGCCTGCAGGACAAGGACGAGCAGATCCGCTCGCTGGAAGAGAAACACCTGCACGCCCGCGACGCGCTTGAGCATTACCGCAACGCCACCAAAGAACAGCGCGAGCAGGAACAGGCACGCCACGAAGGACAAATCCAACAGTTGCAGATGGAATTGCGTCAGGCGCAACAAAGTGCACTGGTGCGGCAGGACGAAATCACTCAGTTGCACCGCGACAACGAACGCCTGCTCACGGAAAACCGTGGCACCCAGCGCGAACTGAGCCTGATGCAGGATCAGCTCAAGCACAGCAACCAGCGCCAGGATCAACTGCTGGAACAAGCCAGCCGCGTCGACAGCGAACGCACCCTCCTCCAGGAACGCCTGCGCGTTGCCCTGCTGGAAAGTCAGACGCTGAAACAGGATGCTGACGAACAGCGGCAGCTCAATCAGTCACTGGAAAAGGAATTGACCAAGACTCAGGCGAGTCTCGAAGACAGCTTGCGCCTGGCGGCTACCGTTGCGGCAGCGCCAGACACAGGCAAAGCGAAAGACGCTTAAGCGCCAACCGGCGTACGCATGGTGACGAACTCTTCGGCGGCCGTCGGGTGAACCCCGATCGTGTCGTCGAAGTCGCGCTTGGTGGCGCCGGCCTTGAGCGCGATCGCCAGGCCCTGAACGATTTCTCCGGCGTCCGGGCCGACCATATGGCAACCGAGCACCTTGTCGGTCTTGCCGTCGACCACCAGCTTCATCAGGGTTTTTTCCTGACATTCGGTCAGGGTCAGCTTCATCGGGCGGAAGCGGCTCTCGTAAATCACCACCTCGTGGCCAGCGTCCCGGGCTTCTTCTTCGGTCAGGCCGACAGTGCCGATGTTCGGCAGACTGAACACCGCCGTCGGGATCATCTTGTAATCCACCGGACGATATTGTTCCGGCTTGAACAAACGCCGCGCTACCGCCATGCCTTCAGCCAGTGCCACCGGCGTCAGCTGCACCCGACCGATCACGTCACCCAACGCCAGAATCGAAGGTTCGCTGGTCTGATACTGCTCGTCGACCTTGATAAAGCCCTTGTCTGTCAGCTGCACATCGGTGTTTTCCAGCCCCAGGTTGTCCAGCATCGGACGGCGACCCGTGGCGTAGAACACACAGTCGGCTTCCAGCACGCGACCATCCTTGAGAGTTGCCTTCAGGCTGCCGTCAGGCTGCTTGTCGATACGCGCGATGTCGGCATTGAATTGCAGATCCATGCCGCGCTTGGTCAGCTCTTCCTGCAGATGCTTGCGCACCGAGCCATCAAAACCACGCAGGAACAGGTCGCCGCGATACAGCAACGTGGTGTTCGCACCCAGTCCGTGGAAAATCCCGGCGAACTCCACCGCAATGTAACCGCCACCGACAACCAGAACCCGCTTCGGCAGCTCCTTGAGGAAGAACGCCTGATTTGAGCTGATTGCGTGTTCGTGCCCCGGGATCTCCGGAATCTGCGGCCAGCCACCGGTGGCGATCAGAATGTTTTTCGCGGTGAAGCGTTCACCATTGACCTCGACCTCATGCGGGCCGACGATCTTCGCGTGGGCTTCATGCAAGGTCACGCCGCTGTTGACCAGCAGGTTGCGATAAATGCCGTTGAGGCGATTGATTTCGCGATCCTTGTTGACGATCAGGGTCGCCCAGTCGAAATTCGCTTCGCCCAGACTCCAGCCGAAACCGGACGACTGTTCGAAGTCTTCGGCGAAATGCGCGCCGTACACCAGCAGTTTCTTCGGCACGCAGCCGACGTTGACGCAAGTCCCTCCCAGATAACGGCTCTCGGCCACCGCCACTTTTGCACCGAAACCGGCAGCAAAACGCGCAGCCCGCACACCACCGGAACCGGCACCAATCACATAAAGGTCAAAATCGTAGGCCATTACTATCTCCTCGGCAGGCGATCAGCATACCTGCAGATGCTTATTGAGCAAGTCTCTACTGCACAGGGACGGGCAATGCCGGGAGGTTCTACCGTTAGCATTTGATTAATGACATTCTGCCGGTTGAATTTTTGGCAGCCGCAACGTGCGCCAGGCGATCAGGATCGCTATGAGCGCCAGACCGAAAGCGAACCACGATGCCAATGCAATTCCGCCCTCAAATGCACTTCCCGCCCGCTGCATCAACTGTTGCGCTTGATCGCCCGCCAACTCCGTCGCCACATAATGAGCGCCAGCCAGCGTTTCACTTGCCAGCATGCTCTGAACATCGCTCAAAAACGCTGGAAGCTGCAGCTCTGCTCGGTAGTGAGCCGTCACCAGACCGCCAAGTAGGGTCGTCCCCAGCACCACGCCCACCTCATAGGCTGTTTCACTGATGGCGGATGCTGCCCCTGCCTTCGCTGGGGGCGCTGCTGACAAAATCACATCATTGGAAACCGTAGCGATCGCCCCCACTCCGATGTTGAGCAACGCGAACGCCACTATCAATACCGCAAGACTGCTGCCCATGCTGGCCACCAGCAAAAAGGCCGCACCGGTGAAAGCCACCAGAATAGGTATCAATACATGCACTGACATACGCTGCGCGACTGGGACGACCGCCATTCCAACCATAATCGCCATTATTTGCCCCGGCACCAACGCAAGACTCGCACTCAAGGGCGCCATTTGCAGAACAATCTGCAAAAACTGAGTCGTGAAGAAAACGAAGCCGACAAGAAACGCAAGACTCATCAAATTGATAAGGACTGACCCGCTGAAGGTGCCATTGCTGAACAGGGTCATGTCCATCAGGGGTACAGGAAGGCGCAACTGGCGACGTACGAATATCCAGCCGGCTAGTGCACCTGCCAGAAAGGTGCCAAACACAACCCCGTCAATGCGCTCACTGGCGCCATGCTTGATGCTGTAAACGATACAACCCAGTGCGACCATCGACTGAAGGATGCTGATCGGGTCCAGTGGACCCGACCCATCACGCTCTGATTCAGGGAGCAACAGCGGCCCCAGTACTAACAATGGAATCAGGACGGGAACCGCCAACAGAAAAATCGCGCCCCAATCAAAGAATTGCAGTAACACCCCACCCACCAAAGGCCCCAGTGCCGAGCCGACAGTCAGCGTCGTTGCCCAGATCGCTACTGCCACTCTGCGCTCTTCTCGATCCTCAAATACCGAACGTATCAATGCCAGCGTGGAGGGCATCAACATCGCACCGAAAATCCCCATACAAGCCCGCCCGACAATCAGTTGCATGGATGTCTCGGAATATGCGGTCAGCACCGAGACCAACACAAACCCGAGCGAGCCGATAAGCAGCAACTTACGGTGCCCCACCCGATCGCCCAGGCTACCCATCGAAACCAGCAGTCCAGCGAGAACCAACGAATAGGCATCGATCATCCACAGCTGCTGGCCGGCAGTTGGGCGTAAGGCTTCAGCGATTTTGGGTAATGCAAAGCCCAGTACGGTGTTATCAACGGTCACCAGCAGCACTGGCAACATCAACACGCAGAGGCCGAACCAGCGTCTCGAAGTATTGCTGCGGGAAAGCTCATTCGCTAATGCCATGGATAAAGCTCCTTAGACAAAAATAATTTCACGGGGCATTTTTTGAAAGCCCCGTGAAATGTTTCCTACGCACTTCCTTGGCGTATATGGATCAGTTCAATAGTGAAAATATGTGCTGACAATCAACTGCCCCCGAACTCAAACGGCGGCCCAATGCATTTGAAACACTTTGCAGATCATTGCGAAATCCTTCGTAATCCTGACTGCGAACACTCTCGGTCAAGCAATTCATTCCTTCTGCCAACGCCTCGCGTTGCTTGATGGCGTGGTCGTTCTCCAACTGAATGTCCCAATAGACTTCGGGTGGATTCACCAGAACGCGAGACAACAACGCCATCATGGTGCGCATTGGCGGCGGCATCACTTCCAGTGCGCTTTCAAGGTTCAGCGAGCACTTGGACAACGCCAGGCCAAATCCAAGAATCGCGGCATGAGGCAGCGCCTGACAAAGAGCCATCAGCTCGTCGTGGGCAACAGGCGTCATTCGCTTGATCTTCATTCCTGCACCGAGCAGAAACTGCTCGATAAAGGTTGTCGGCGACTGCTCCTTGTCCAGGCAAACGGCGACAGTACGCCCCTGAACAGAAAGTTGGGGCGAAAACATCGGGTTGATCCCGACAAAGGGCTGTCGGGATGAAGCACTCTTCAATGCTCGATAAAACGGTTCTTGAACAGAGCAGGTCGGAATAAAGGTGACCTCATCCGAAACAGCCCCGAGAACCCAAGGAATGGCCCGAATCGAGACACTTTCCGGCAAGGCAAAAACTACCGCTGTCGCCCCTTGAAAAATGTGTCCGGTATTACTGAACGGACTGGTGACATCAATTTCATGAAAACCACAGGCCTGCTCTGGCGGCCTGCGATCCACCACGCGAACATTGCATCCGTATTGCATAAGAATACGGGTGATAAGGGACCCCACCAGCCCCGCGCCACCCAACACGACTACCGTGTCGCCCATCATGCTTCGCTCCCTGCGAGAAAAGTGTAATAAGGTACGCTCGCCTTGACCAATGTCTCTTCAAGTTCCTGCTGCGGATCAGAGTGCGCAACGATCGCACCACCGATGCCAAATGTCGCCTCGCCGTCCTGCAGAACAGCTGTGCGTATGACAATGCTTAATTCTGCTGCTCCGCTGAAGGACAACCAGCCCAGAGCGCCAGAATAGATACCTCGCGCAGAGGATTCCAACACGTCAATGATTTCCATCGTGCGTTTCTTCGGCGCACCCGTCATGGAGCCCCCCGGAAAACAGGCCCGAATGGCCTCAAGCGTTGCCACTTCAGAGCGAAGGTGCCCGCGAACGGTGGAAACCAGTTGATGCACCGATGAGAAACTCTCGACCGAGAAAATTTCGGGAACATGTACGCTCCCTGGACGGCACACCTGATTCAAGTCATGGCGCACCAGATCAACAATCATCAAGTTTTCAGCTCTATCCTTTGTTGAAACCCGAAGCTCATCACGCAGCATCCGGTCTTCTGAAAACTGCTTGCTCCGCGGTCTGGTGCCTTTGATAGGCCGGGATTCGATCATCCCACTGTCGTCGATCCGAAGGAATGTCTCTGGCGATGCGCTAAGTACCGAGAACTGCGCAAATGAAAGATAGGCTCCATAAGGCACGGGACTGGCCTGACGCATTCGCTTGTAGGCATTAAATGGCACGCCGTCATACTTCATTTTTGCCCGATTGGTCAGACAGATCTCATAAGACTCGCCATCGGCGATGTACTGCAGCGACTGATTGATCTTGGCGATGTAATCCTCCGCGCCATCATCAAGCGATAGCTTTAGTTCATCTACAGCTCCCGGAACAAATGCCTTGCCATTAAGCGTTGGATTTTCTTCAGGCTCCACGACATCAGGCAGCGTCGGCCAAGCGCCCGCTTCTCCCGTGGCGGTGATCATGCACTGATAAGCCTTGCCTTCCTGATGATCGAAAACCAGAAAGTGTGGCGCAAACATGAATGCCGCATCCGGGTGCCCCGATTTATAGGTCTTTTCCCCGCCGGTCAATGCTTTCAGTTCATACCCCAAGTAACCGACAAAACCGCCTTTGAATCCGAATGGCAAGTACTGTGGGGTGGCGATCTGAACGGCTTCGAAGATCTGCGCAACAAGCGTGAAAAAGTCGCCCTTGATACTTTTTCTGCCCTTGGGTCCTTCGAGCGTCAGTTTTTGACCAGTGACATCGTAGTCAAACCTTATGGCACCCTGCCCCTCCCCACTCCCCATGATCGAGTAACGTGCGTTCGGTCTTTCCGATTTCTCGCTATCCAGCCAAAACGCGAAGCGGTCATCTGCATAGAGGGATGAAAATACCGCTTGGGGATCCAGACCTTCGGGTAGTTCTCGGTAGGCGAGCTGCATATTCAGCTCGCCTCCCACAGCGACATAAGCGCTTTTTGACGACGCGCACTCTGGATCAGACTCCAGTCGGCTTCTCCCGCTGACATTGTGTTCAATCGCCA
>NZ_QAIK01000021.1 GCF_003061005.1 Pseudomonas sp. HMWF021
GGGCAGACCGATGTGAGCGCGCAGGTAGTGATTGAGCAGTTGCTGGTGAAAGCGTTCGGCTTGTTTGCGGGTGTCGAGAAACAGGCAGTGCTGCGCCGCGCCCTGAGTGCCGAAATCGTTGGTGGTGCTGCCGACGCTGATCACCAGCGTGTCGTACGGCACTTCACGGGCCGGAACCAGTTCTACGCCGTTTTCGTCATAGGTGGCCGCCAACTGGATTTTCTTCTGCGCGCGATCGAGCCCGCTCATGCGCCCCAGCTGAAACTCGAAGTGGTTCCATTTCGCCTGGGCAACATAATTGAGTTCGTCTTCAGAGGAGTTCAGCGATCCGGCAGCCACTTCGTGCAGCAGTGGTTTCCAGATGTGCGTCAGGTTCGCGTCGACCAGCATCACACTGGCCGTGCCACGCTTGCCCAGAGTCTTACCCAGACGGGTAGCCAGCTCCAGACCGCCGGCGCCGCCGCCGACAATGACAATACGATGGGACATGGGGATAACTCGCAAGGTTTTTAAAGGAAATCGGTGCGGTTACCCGAGCGAGCGCCAGGCAGCTCATAGCGTCAGGTAACTGATAAGTCGGCTCAGCAGGCCCAGACCAATGGTCACTGCCAGCACCAGCACCAGGAGCATCCACGGCCGAAAAGGCCGGCGCTCGACTCGGTGTTGGGACAATTGCAGGTACTCTTCGACATGCTTCTGGTCTTCGGGGTTCAGGCGGCTGGTCATAATTGCCTCGTCAGATAGACGTTGCTTGAGGTCGGGAAGCTACAGCGGTTTTTATCCCGGGTTGAAAGCAGCATAGCCACTGGCCGGAACCGGTTCGACGGACACGCCATCATCGAGGCGAATGATTCCGCTTTGTAACACTCGCGCGGTGATTCCGCCATGCCCGCGCACCGCTTGAAAGGTGCCGGGGCCGAGATTGTTCTGCAGACGCGCGCAAGGCTGGCACCAGCCGGTGGTTTCGAAAATCGCCTGGCCGATGCGAAAGCGCCGCCCCTTGAGGCTGAACAGGTTGATCCCGCTGATAACCAGATTTCGGCGCAGATCTTCGGGCCGCACGGGTTGATCTTCCGGCCGACCCAGCAACGCACTGATGACCGCCAGGTGTTCGAACTGAATCAACGTCACTTGTCGCGCATTGCGCACGCCAGGGCGGGCGTGATCGCCGGTCAATCCAGCCTCCAGCCGCGCTTCCACGGCGTCGAGCGCGATCATCGGCCCACGGGACTCGGGGCGTACACCGATCCAGCGCACGCGGCCTGTCTGCGGCACGTCGGCGATCAACTGTTGCAGCGGCGTCACAGGCTGATCCCGACATCGAAAACGATGCTGCGTCCCAGGTTACTGCGCAGGAAATCCGGCGCATCGGGATGGGCGAACAGCACCCGGGCGAACGTCGGCCCGACTAGCGACAGCGAGCGCCAGCCCTGGCGCAAGTACTCCGTGGGCGGTGGAAAGTGGCTGTTCAGGTCCAGCACCTCGCGCTTGAGACTGGCGAACGCGATGATATCCAGTTCACCCAGATCCATGCCGCGTTCCTTGTAGTTATGCGCTTTTTTACGCAAGGTCGGGGCGAGCCGTAGCAAAAACTCATTGGCCGGGATCCGGCGTGGCTTGGCTTCACGGCGCACCAGTTGGCTGAGTGAAAAGGCACTGCGTCGGCGCTGCAGTTCGTCGCGCCATTCGTCGTTGAGTCGGCGACCTTCATCGAGAACGAAGAACACTTCGAAATTGGCGTCGCGAAACAGCACGTCCGGCGGCTCGCCAGCGGGGGCGAACTCGTCGGCACGGTAGGGAATGTTCAAGCCTTGCAGCAGGCGCTGGCAGACCCAACGCTCACGCTCCCATTTGCGGGCATTGGACAGGAACGCGTTGGCCTGCTCGGCCGCGATGGTCAGCAGGCGTAAATAATCTGAGTCATCCATAGGCCCAAGCTTAGCGTTCAAATGCGACAAGCAGAAAGCTTTGCATCGGCGGAGGCTGACAGCTCGCACGTTGAGCTCTTGTAGGAGCCGCCGAAGGCTGCGATCTTTTGACTGTCAAAGAGCAGGATCAAAAGATCGCAGCCTGCGGCAGCTCCTACACGGGATGTGGGGGTTTCCTGATAAAAGTGAGGGAGACATGATCGGTGCAGAACTGCTGTCCTCGACAAGCCTGACACTTGGCTGGCTGATTTACCTGCCGGTGCTACTGTGGGCGGTGGTTCGCGCGCCGTGGGTCGAGTTGTTCAGTGACAGTCGTCGTCAGCATTTGCTGTTCGGTACCGTGTTCGCCTTGTTTTTGCTGTGGCTGGTGCGCAGGGATTTCGACACTGGGGTTTCCTATCACTTCATCGGCATGACCGCCGTGACGCTGCTGCTGGACTGGCCGCTGGCGATTGTCGGCGGGCTGATAGCGCAGTTCGGGCTGGTGTTGCTCGGGCGTCAGGATCTGGCGGCGGTCGGGGTCAACGGGACGTTGCTGATCCTGCTGCCGGTGCTGATTACCGAATGCGTGGCGATCATCGTCGAGCGTGCGCAGCCGCGTAATCCGTTCGTGTATATCTTCTGTTGCGGGTTCTTTGCCGCAGCGTTGTCGGCGTTGTTGTGTCTGACCCTGAGCCTGGGCCTGCTCTGGTACGACGGCCTGTTCGCCATGCCGGAATGGCTGGAAGACTTTGTAGGCTACCTGTGGCTGCTGATTTTCCCCGAAGCGTTTATCAACGGCATGGTGATCAGCGCGCTGGTGGTGTTCAGCCCCGAATGGCTGGAGACTTTCAACCGCACCCGCTACCTTTCGGCGCCCTGGAAGGACGACGATCCCAAGTCTTGATCCACATCAAATCCGCCGCTCGCGCGGCATTTCATGCTCGGCCAAATCCCTTCAGGAGCAGCGGCATGAGTGTTTACGAGTGGGCGAGGCAGGAGACGCGGCAGAGTCTGGAGATGGCGCAGGAAGTGGGCTTCGATCCGGGCCTGAGCCTGCGCGCCTTGCTCAGTGCAGTAGTGCAACAGAGCAAGGCCGTGCGCAACGCCGAAGACCTGGCCGACGAATTGCGCTTTCTCGCGGAAAACCTCGACGACGATCAGGACTACGGCTTCATGCGGCCCTGATTACGATCAGTGACGCGGGTCGAAATCGCCGGAGAACATTTCGTCTTCGGCATCCGGGGCGACCGGAATCTTGTGCTCTTCGGACGCCCACGCGCCAAGGTCGATCAGCTTGCAGCGATCGGAGCAGAACGGACGGAACTTGTTCTCGGGGGTAAATTCCACGGGGGCGCCGCAGGTTGGGCATTCGACGGTGGTAGGGCTCATGACTGGCCTCCGGATAAAGTCAGGTAAAAGTGATGCAGACGCTCGACTTCGCTGTGCAGCCAGGCGAGGTCGCGGTCATTGACCACCACATCGTCGGCGCGGCTTACGCGGTCTTCACGGCTTGACTGGGCCTTGAGGATCGCCTGAACCTGCTGTTCGCTGGTCTGGTCACGCTGCAAGGTGCGTTCGATCTGTAATTGTTGCGGTGCGTCGATCACCAGAATCCGCTGGGTCATCGCGTATTGTCCGGACTCGATCAACAGCGGCGACACCAGAATCGCGTAAGGCGATTTTGCCAGCGCCAGATGGTGGGCGATTTCCTCGGCGATCAACGGATGCAACAGGGCTTCGAGCCAGCGCCGCTGTTCCGGTACTTCGAATATCAGCTGGCGCAGGGCGGCGCGGTTGAGCGAACCGTCAGCCTGCAGCACTTGCGGGCCGAAATGTTCGGCAATCTTCGCCAGCGCCGGGCGCCCCGGCTCCACGACCCAGCGCGCCGCATGATCGGCGTCGACCACATCGATCCCAAGATCGATGAAGTGCTGGGCGGCAGCGCTTTTGCCGCTGCCGATGCCGCCGGTCAAGCCGAGAATCCAGGGTTTTTCCACAGGGGTATTCATTTCAAACCGACAAACTGCCAATAGAAGTCGGTTATTTGACCACCCCAGAGCAAGGCAATCCAGCCGGCAATTGCCAGATACGGGCCGAAGGGGATCGGCGTCGAGGTTTTCTGCTCGCGCAGACGCAGCAGAATCACCCCGACAATCGCCCCCACCAGCGACGAAAGCAGGATCGTCAGCGGCAGAATCTGCCAGCCGCCCCAGGCCCCGAGCAGCGCCAGCAGCTTGAAATCACCATGGCCGATGCCGTCCTTGCCGGTCAGCAGCTTGAACAGCCAGAACACCGACCACAGCGCCAGGTAACCGGCCACCGCGCCCCACAGCGCCGCGTGCAGCGAGACGAACAGCCCGAAGCTGTTGACGATCAGTCCCAGCCACAACAACGGAAGCACCAGGACATCGGGCAGTAATTGGTGTTCGGTGTCGATCAGGCTCATCGCCAGCAGCCCCCACGTGAGGACGATCAACAGACCGGCCGGCCAGCCGAATCCCAGATGCCAGGCGACAAATGCCGAGAGCAGGCCGCAGGCCAGTTCGGTCAGGGGATAACGTTTGCTGATGGGCGCGGCACACGCCGAACAGCGTCCGCGCAGCAACAGGTAGCTGAGCAGCGGAATGTTTTCCCACGGTCGAATCCGGTGGCCGCAGTGCGGGCATTCGGAGTGCGGCAGCATCAGGTTGTAGGTCGGCAGTGGCGTTTCGCTCGGCAGGCCAAGGACGTCCTGCGCCTGCTGGCGCCAATCACGCTCGAGCATTTTCGGCAGACGCCAGACCAGTACGTTAAGAAAACTGCCGACCACCAGACCCAGCAGCAGGGCGGTGCATACAAAGGCCAGCGGATACAGACTGAAGAATTCGTCGATAGGCATGTCAGATCGCTGAGCCAAGCTGGAAGATTGGCAGGTACATGGCCACGACCAGCCCGCCGACGATGACACCGAGCACCACCATGATGAACGGCTCCATCAGGCTGGTGAGGTTGTCGACCATGTTATCCACTTCGTCCTCATAAAATCCGGCGACCTTGTCGAGCATGTCATCCAGCGCACCCGACTCCTCACCGATGGCGGTCATCTGCACCGCCATGTTGGGGAACACCCCGGTGCTGCGCATCGAGAAATTCAGCTGCATGCCGGTGGCAACGTCCTGGCGAATACGCAACACGGCACGCTTGAACACCACGTTGCCGGTGGCGCCGGCCACCGAATCCAGTGCCTCCACCAGCGGTACACCGGCTGCGAAAGTGGTCGACAGGGTGCGGGCGAATCGCGCCACCGCCGACTTGTACATCAAGGTGCCCACCAGCGGCAGTTTCAGCAGCCAGGTGTCTTTGCGGTCGCGCAGGGCCTGGGATGTCTTCAGCGCATGCCGCAGGCCGAACACCGCTGCGATCAGCGCACCGAGCACCAGCCACCACCATTGCTGCAAGAACTCCGAGATGCTGATCACCATCAGCGTGAAGGCCGGCAATTCGGCGCCGAAGCCGGAAAACACCGCTTGAAACTGCGGCACCACTTTCACCAGCAGAATCCCGGTAACGACCATGGCCACCAGCACCACTGCGCTGGGGTAGGTCATGGCTTTCTTGATCTTGGCCTTGAGTGCTTCGCTTTTTTCCTTATAGGTTGCGACCCGTTCGAGCAATGTATCGAGAGCGCCGGATTGCTCGCCGGCGTCCACCAGGTTGCAATACAGCTCATCGAAATACTGCGGCTTTTTGCGCAGGGCTGCGGCGAAGCTGTTGCCGGCGGCAACCTCCTGCTTCACTTCGTCCACCAGCTTGCGCATCGCCGGGTTGTCGAAGCCTTCACCGATGATGTCGAACGACTGCAGCAAGGGCACGCCGGCCTTCATCATGGTCGCCATCTGTCGCGTGAACAGGGCGATGTCCTGAGCCTTGATGCGTTTGCCGAAGCTGAGCAAAGAGGTGGATTTTTTGCGCACCTTGCCCGGGTTGATCCCTTGCTTGCGTAGCTGGGCCTTGATCAGCGCGGGATTCTGCCCGCTCAACTCGCCCGTGACCTTGCTGCCCTTGCGGTCCGTGCCTTCCCAGGCGTAGATGCTGATTTTCGCTGCCTTGACCGCCATGTTCAGTCCTTGGTGACCCGGTTGATTTCTTCCAGGCTGGTGATGCCTTGCATGGCCTTGTGCAGGCCCGAGGTGCGCAGGTCGTCGAACCCGTCGCGACGCATCTGGCCGTCGATTTCCAGCGAGTTGCCTTCAGCCATGATCAGCCGTTGCAATTCGGGGGTGTTCTTCACCACTTCATAAATCCCCACGCGGCCCTTGTAGCCGCCGTTGCAGTGATCGCAACCGACCGGCTCATAGATCGTGAAACTGCCGATCTGTTCCGGCGGGAAGCCTTCCTTTATCAGCGTTTCGCGAGGGATTTCGATGGGCTTCTTGCAGTGGCTGCACAGCTTGCGCGCCAGGCGCTGGGCGATGATCAGGCTCACCGAGGTGGCGATGTTGAAGCCGGGAATGCCCATGTTGTGCAGGCGGGTCAGGGTTTCGGCGGCGCTGTTGGTGTGCAGCGTGGACAGCACCAGGTGACCGGTCTGCGCGGCCTTGATCGCGATCTCGGCGGTTTCAAGGTCGCGGATTTCGCCGACCATGATCACGTCCGGGTCCTGACGCAGAAACGAACGCAGGGCCTGGGCAAAATCCAGCCCTTGCCTGGGATTGACGTTGACCTGGTTGATGCCTTCCATGTTGATTTCCACCGGGTCTTCGGCGGTAGAGATGTTGATGTCCACGGTGTTGAGGATATTCAGTCCGGTGTACAGCGACACGGTTTTCCCCGACCCGGTAGGGCCGGTCACCAGAATCATGCCCTGCGGTTGTTTGAGCGCCGCCATATACAGGTCTTTCTGCGCCGGCTCGTAACCCAACGCATCGATGCCGATTTGCGCGCTGGACGGGTCGAGAATCCGGATCACCACTTTTTCGCCCCACAGGGTCGGCAGGGTGTTGACCCGGAAGTCGATCGACTTGCTTTTGGACAGGCGCATCTTGAGTCGCCCGTCCTGTGGTTTACGCCGTTCCGAAATATCCAGGCTGGCCATGACTTTCAGGCGCGCGGCGATCCGGCCGGCCAACTGGATCGGCGGTTTTGCCACTTCGCGCAGGATGCCGTCGGTACGCACCCGCACCCGGAAGTTCTTTTCGTAGGGTTCGAAGTGCAGGTCGGAGGAACCACTCTTGATTGCGTCGAGCAGCATCTTGTGGACGAAACGCACCACTGGCGCGTCATCGGCGTCGAGTCCGCCGATGGCGTCCTGGCGGCTGTCGTCGATGGCCTCGACATCCACTGCGTCGAGATCGACGTCGGCCATTTCTTCGAGGCCGCTGGCGTGGGTGTCGAAGAACTTCTCGATGGCATCAGTGAGCTTGTCGTCCTCCACCAGAATGGCTTCGGTACTCAGCCCGGTGCTGAACTGAATGTCGTTGATCGCCTGATGGTTGCTCGGGTCGGAAATGCCCACGAAGAGTTTGTTGCCCCGGCGCCACAAGGGCAGGGCGTGGTGCTGGCGCACCAGTTTTTCACTGACCAGGCCCTTGGGCTGGGTTTCCTTGTCGAGGCAATTGAGGTCCATGAAGGCCATGCCGAAATGCTCGGAGGCAATCTCGGCCACTTGTGAGCTCTTCACCAGTTTGTTCTGCACCAGGTAGCTGACCAGCGACAGGCGATTGCGCTGTGCCTGTTGCCAGGCCTGCTGGGCGCTTTTTTCCGTAAGCAGTTCGGCCTGTACCAATTGCTTGGCCAGACCGCTCAGAGCGATGTCATTCATGGGGATTCCGCATGCTTGCAGTTCATGACTTATAGCCTAGTCAAGTGACAGCGCCAAACACGGCCAGTGCAGGTGACAAAAAGTGTCAGATAGTGCGGTTACGGGTTGTAGGAAAGCGCGACACGGCGCCTTTATGCCGAGCGTACGGGGTCTGCAAGCGGTTGGCACGGCCTATGCTGAGCCCTTTGCAGATCATGAGATTCCGACTCATGCATGGAGAGCCTGTCTATGAACAACCAAAAAG
>NZ_QAIK01000148.1 GCF_003061005.1 Pseudomonas sp. HMWF021
CGACTCAACTCTGGAAACAGAACCGAACTGTTCCAGAATGCCCCTCAGAACCTGCATCGAAGCATGGGCAGTCTTGTCCATCAGCCAATGCACTCTCTTTCTGACGGGATAGCCAGCCAGTGAACCACTGCCCAGCAGAGGCAATACACCGAGATGCACACTGCTGGTGGAAGTGAACACAGCAACCGCGCTGCCCCTATACACCTGGGCAAGCAGCTCCTCCAGTTCCGGCAGATACTGGGGGCGCATCGCACTTCGAGAAGAAGACAGATGCAACCCGCATGTATTGAGTGCCTGATGCGCAGCTTCGACCAGTGCAGGATGGGTTTCCAGCCCCAGATACGAGCACGACACAAATTCGGTGTACACACCTCCTTCCTGCAGGGTGATCTGCTTGCCGGTACGACTCGCAACGGTAAACCCTGTCAGCCCTTCCTCATAAGCGGTTGTCAGAGCAGCGGTGGTGTTACCACGGCGAATGCTCATCCAGTCTTGCTTTACTTGCACTTCCATTGCTGAATCTCCTGCCCTGAAATCACTGAGGCTTGCGGCCAATCGTCATTACCGAACTGCCCGACGCATCGGACTCGTCCTTGTCGATCACTGTTTCTATGTCAATCAGGTGATCGCGCCTGAACAGTTCACGCACCGCTTCAGCCTGATCTTCGCCGTGCTCCATCACCAACCAGCCGTCGCGGACGAGCAACCGGTCGGCGAGAGCAATGATCTGCCGAATCAACTCAAGCCCATCGGGGCCGGCGTAGATAGACGCTTGAGGGTGGTGCTCGCCCCACTCGGGCAGCAGCTCCTGAGCCTGCGGAACGTACGGAGGATTCGCGACAATCAGGCCGATCTGTTTCTCGAATGGCTCAAACGCCTGCTCGTCGCGAATATCTGCCCACAGATGATTTGCCTCTACACCCTGGCACGACAGCCGATCAATATTGCGTTTGAGGTACTGCAGGGCTATCGGATCAAACTCGATGCAAGTGACGTCGACATCCGGTCTGCGTCGGGCAATCGCAAGACCTATCGCGCCGCTGCCCGCACACAGATCCAGAACTTTTGAGCCTGACTGCAGCGCTGCACTGCTCTCGATCCACTTGTGAATGACTCTGCTGTGAGGGCGCGGGATGAATACGCCGCTACCGACGACCAGCGACAACTCGTCAAAGTCCACCGTACCGACGATATGCCCGAGCGGAATACGGTTGCAGCGCTCCTGGACAGCCAACATGAACTCTTCAAGTGCACGATTTTTATCCGCACGCTCGATAAAGCGATCCACAAGGCAACTCAAGTCCTCTTCCAAATTCCAGACGCCGGACTCTTGCAAAAGGGCTCGCGCCTGATGAATGGCGAGGCACTCACGCTCGGAAAGACTCATGACCATTCCCTATAATATTGCGAGAGTTTATTCAGGATAGATTCGTAGAGATAAGAGAACGCTACCAATTCCGGTGGCGGAGTAAACGAAGGGTGCAAATCATTTATCAATTTTTTATAGTTGCGCGACAACCCCTCATCCAACAGCGGAAACCAATATGGTTTTATATTCCAGCGATACTCATACCCCGTGGCAAACATTTGTTGCACGGTTTCTTTTACAGTATTTTCTCGAGCAAAACCGGTCAGCGGAGCGCGCACTGGTGTAAACGGACCGAGATCAAGACCGGTATTCTTCAGGCCAGTCAAACAGTCGGCTATATAGCTTGCCAACAATGGCGACTGATGTAACCCATCCCGATAAGTACCTGTTGCGAGCCAAAGGCCTTCTACACCGCACTCACCAATCAGTGGGAAACCGTCAGCCGGAATGGGCCTGTTACCAACCTGGATGGAAATGACTTCAGCACCATGCAGATCCAGGCTCAACTGATCGACAGCGCAATCAAGCAAGAACTGCACATCCGAAATCAGTGCGTGGGTCTTCGGCTGCTCGGAAATAATATTGGTTGCGCCGAGATATAGAACTCCATCACCACGAGGGACGCAGTGCAGGCCACAGGCGAACGCACGGTTCGGAGTGCGAATGACGGATTCTGGCAGCTCGACGCCCTCGGGCAATTTCACCAGGATGGATACGCCATATCCACTGAAAAGCGGTGGAATTTTTTTCACCACATCGTCGAAATCACTCAGCAGATCCAGAGAATGAACGCCCGCAGCGACGATCACTTTCCGAGCCCATAACACCTCTCCACTGCTTAACTCCACGCCTGTAGCTACACCGCCCTCTGCCAATACTCGTCTGGCATTCTCATTTTTAAGCGTGCCCCCTTCAGCGACAAATGCAGCGTCCAGTTTTTCCAGTAACAGAAGGGAGTTCACTGAATGTTCGTTAGGAATGTACAGCCCTCGGAGAGGACGAACGAGGTGATTGGGCTTGATCCACTCCATTTTACGTGGATCGATGACTTCGTAGGGTTCGCCATACTCAGTCAAGGTGCTCTCGATGGTGTCGTAGTTGACGCTATCGACTTCGTCCATTCCCGCAGTATTGAGTAAAACGTGAGTTCCCATCGCAGTGAACAGAGATGTCGTATTGCCAGAAGAAACGGCCAAGCGCTCTGCCCAGCTCGGCCATAGTTGCTGGGCTTGCCGATCCATATCCAGCTTCAGCCGGCCAAAATCACTTGCCAGCAACCCACTGGTAACCTCACCAAAGCAACCGTTCATTGCCCCGGCAGCCCTCGAGGCTGCATTCGCACGATCGGTTTCACCGACACGACAGACCTTTAAATCTCGCGATGCCAACTCATACGCGATTGAACCACCCACAGCACCTGCACCTACAACAATGACGTCGAACTCCATGTTTTGACCTCAAAATATTACTTGCGGCTGAAGAAAATTGAATTTCTAGCTTTTAAAAACAAAACATTTCTATAGTTTCGTTACACATCAACTCAACAGAGCATTTGTTTCATATTGTATCTTTGAAACACTTCCACACATTCAACCACCAAAAAACCAATAGAGGCCAATAAAAAAGATCACTAACCAGTCGGTTAATTATCAAAAATAAAATTGACAATTTTTGATCGTGCATCAGTTATTAAATAATAAGTTACAAAATATCGCTTTTTCAACGAACCAATCATCTATGGCTGAACTTATATATGGAAAAGACCGGACATAGATTTTCCGTCTCTCGGAAACACAAACGCCCCGAACAAGTCGGGGCGTTTGTGTTTTGGTGTCACACGAAACAGATCGCGCAATACACCTGCAGACGATCAAGCGCTCTTAGTAAGCCTTGCCGGTCTTGTAGAAGTTCTCGAAGCAGAAGTTGGTTGCTTCGATGTAGCCTTCGGCGCCACCGCAGTCAAAACGCTTGCCTTTGAACTTGTAGGCCATGACACAGCCGTTCTGGGCCTGCTTCATCAGGGCGTCGGTGATCTGGATTTCACCGCCCTTGCCTGGCTCGGTCTGCTCGATCAGGTCGAAGATGTCCGGGGTCAGGATGTAACGACCGATGATGGCCAAGTTCGACGGCGCGTCTTCAGGCTTTGGCTTCTCGACCATGCTGTGTACGCGGTAGATGTCGTCGCGGATCATCTCGCCGGCGATAACGCCGTACTTGCTGGTTTCCTGCGGATCGACTTCCTGAATGGCGATGATCGAGCAGCGGAACTGCTTGTACAGCTTGACCATCTGGGTCAGTACGCCGTCGCCTTCGAGGTTGACGCACAGGTCATCCGCCAGTACCACGGCGAACGGTTCATCACCGATCAGCGGACGGCCGGTCAGGATCGCGTGACCCAGACCTTTCATTTCAGTCTGACGGGTGTAGGAGAACGAGCACTCATCCAGCAGTTTGCGGATGCCGACCAGGTATTTCTCCTTGTCGGTGCCCTTGATCTGGTTTTCCAGCTCGTAGCTGATGTCGAAGTGGTCTTCCAGAGCACGCTTGCCGCGACCGGTAACGATCGAGATTTCAGTCAGGCCAGCGTCCAGAGCTTCTTCAACGCCGTACTGGATCAGTGGCTTGTTTACCACCGGCAGCATTTCTTTGGGCATGGCTTTAGTCGCTGGCAGGAAGCGAGTACCGTAACCGGCTGCTGGGAACAAGCATTTCTTGATCATATAAGTCCTTGAAAGGGCTGTGTGTACGAGTTTCGGCGCAGTCTAATCAGGCGGCGTGCACCTTACAATGCCCCGCACTGGCTAACCGATGTCAACATAGAGAAATATTCTCGCCGATAGTTCCATTGGTGCTTTCGAGCGGCGAAATCAGAGTAGCTCAAAGACGCAAATGCGCTGCACCACCATACGCTCATCGTCCCCCAATGTGAGTATTTGTCGGTATCATGGCGCCTTTGAACCAGCGAACGAGACAGATAGATGGCCGCGGTAAAAATCATCAACGGGTACGTGATCGACAAGAAGGACGGCAAGTGGAACCTGACCACTACCAATGGCGAACACATCGCCGGGCCGTTCGACAGCGAGCAGTTGGCGACTGATGTTGCGTCGGTGTTCACTGACACCCCTGCGTCATCCAAGCGGCGTGGCAAGGATCAGGACTGATCATCAGCGAAAAACGCCGAGCCCTGCCGTTGTGCAGGGCTTTTTTGTGCGCGCCCACCAGCACGACGAAAACAAGTGGCCAAACGCTATAACCTTTTCACACTGGCGCTGTCAGAGCGTTTAGCCCCTCCCTCGCTGAAGACGATACAACCATGAATATGAACCGCTTGCTGCCGCTGATTGCGGTATTGGCCCTGGGTGGCTGCGCCACTTCGCAACCTACTTACCTGAACAACGGCGAACAGGGCCTGACAATCGATTGCTCCGGTGAAGCCAACTCCTGGGCCACCTGCTACGAGAAAGCCGACGCCTCCTGCGCCGGCACCGGTTATCGCATTGTCGGCACCGATGGCACCCCGGCGCCCAAGGAAAGCGACAAAACCCTGGGGGTCGATGTCGGCAACTACAAAAATCGCAGCGTGGTCGTGGTCTGCAAATAGACCTTACATGTGGATCTCGGCGAATTTGATCCCGAGCCCGCGCACGGTCTCGATCAGGTCGTCGAGCCGGGCAAAGGATTCGACTTCGTCGTTATCGTCCACCAGAAAATAGCTGCGCCCGGCGCTCTTCTTGAAAAACACGATCCACTCGCCCGGATTGGCCGGGTTCTGAATCACATGCGTGGCAGAAATCAGGCCTTCTGCGTGGCGCTCCCGTACTTGCTCTCGCTTCATGCGCGGCTCCAGAAATGAAAATGCCGTCACAGCATGGCTGCGACGGCATTGGTGCTGACGACTATCAGTCTATCAGCCGGAAATACAGGCATTGGCGGCGTTTTGCACGTCCCGGGGACGAATCGGCACATTGGACATGCGTTCATGCAGCTTGATGCTGCTACCGCCGGAACGGTCGTCGATATCAAACACGGCGGCCGCGCCGGTGGAAAATTTCCCGGGAACGATCACCCGCACGCCATCCTTGTGCGGCTGCATCTGCAACGCGCCGCGGCTGTTGGCAAGCTTGTCCGCCAGGCATTGAGCATACTCATGGGGTTTCTTGCCGGAAATCACGCTCATGGTCGGCAAGGTTTCATTGATCTCGGAAACACTCGCGCAACCACCCACGACCAACATCAACGGCAGACACACCACACCCCACTTCATACATATACCTCCCATAAAGACCCTCGGACAGCAGTAATGCCATTTTTCTCCGAGGTTTGCTCCATTAAACCCGCATCGAATCGCGAATAACTGTTTTTAATTGTCAAAGCAGCGCTCGACGGCGGGATAATAACCCGTTCGGGCTGATAAACTGCGCCAATCGCACATGCTATCGTTTTGATTTAGTAGAAAAAGCCCATCTGGAGGCGCCCATGAAATTCATTCACCAGCGCGAGCACCTCAACGAAGACGACATCGTCGTCATTCAATGCTCACAAACCTGCAATATTCGTTTGATGAACGACGCCAACTTTCGCGCGTTCAAGAACGGCGGACGCCACACCTACCACGGCGGTGCGTTCGACAAGTTTCCAGCGCGCATCACTGCACCGAGCACCGGTTTCTGGAACATCACCATCGACACCGTCAGCCGGCGCGCCATCAGTGTAACGCGCAAACCGACCCTGACTCATTCGATCAAGATCATCCGCCGCTCCAGCTCAAAACTGAGCTGAGTCGCCCCTAACGCAAAGGTAAGCACGACCGTGGCCCAAACGACCAAATACGTCATCAAATACAAGCTCAACGGCGAACGCCGTTTCGAGTTCGCGCAACTGGAACACGGCACCGCAGAAGAAGCCAAAGCCGCACTCGATGCCATCCACGGCCAGACTGAAGATGTCATCAGCGATATCTCTGTCAGCAAAGCCCTGTAACGCAACACCCGGGATTCGACCGCAAGCGGCGGAGTGTTCTGCCGCCGGGAATTGCCCAGACTGACAGCCTCGACCAAAGGGTTCAGGAGTCAGCATGTCAATGTCCCCGTCTCGGCTGAATGCGCTCGATTGGGCAAGCCTCGAACAGCATCTGGATCAATATGGCTACGCCATTATCCGCTCGCTGCTTTCGGCGCAAACCTGTGAACGCCTGAGCGCCCTGTATCCGCAGACCGAACCGTTTCGCTCGCAGGTCATCATGGCCCGCCACGGTTTCGGTCGCGGTGAATACAAGTACTTCAGCTATCCCCTGCCCACCGCCATCGAACGTCTGCGCACTGCGCTTTACCCGCGTCTGGTGCCGCTGGCAAACCGCTGGTCCGAACGCATGAATCTGCCTGTACGCTTTCCCGCCACCCATGCCGGGTTTGTGCAGCGCTGTCATGATGCCGGCCAGCAGCGGCCGACGCCATTGCTGTTGCAATACGGCCCGCACGACTACAACTGTCTGCATCAGGATCTGTACGGCGAACTGGTTTTCCCACTGCAAGTGGCGATTCTTCTGTCGGAGCCGGGGCAGGATTTTACCGGTGGTGAGTTCGTTCTGACCGAGCAGCGTCCACGCATGCAGTCGCGTCCACACGTCGTGGATCTGCACAAGGGTGACGCGGTTATATTCGCGGTCAATCAGCGTCCGGTCAGCGGCACACGCGGCGATTATCGAGTGACCATGCGTCACGGCGTCAGTCGCCTGCACAGCGGAAATCGGCATACTCTGGGCATCATCTTTCACGACGCATCATGATCACCATGCAACCGACCACCTTCGACCTGTTCGCCGACCACGAACCCGAGCAGCAACCGCGCGCCGAGCAGATCGGCGAACAATCGTGGGTATTGCGCGGCTTCGCTTTGCCGGTTCTGGACCAGCTGCTGCCCGTGCTGGATACCCTCATTGGCGCAGCACCGTTGCGCCACATGATGACGCCGGGCGGTTTCAGCATGTCGGTGGGTACCAGCAGTTGCGGAACGCTGGGCTGGATCACCGACCGCAGCGGTTATCGCTACAGCACCGTGGATCCCCTGACGGGCAAGCCCTGGCCGGCGATGCCGGATGTGCTGTCAGAACTGGCGCGCGACGCAGCTCAGCGCGCTGGATTTGCCGACTTTCATCCAGACTCCTGCCTGATCAACCAATATATCCCCGGGGCCAAGATGTCTTTACACCAGGACAAAGACGAACATGCCTACACGGCGCCGATCGTTTCGCTGTCACTGGGGTTGCCCGCCATGTTCCTGTTTGGTGGTTTTGCCCGCAGCGACAAGAGTCAGCGCATTCCTTTGCTGCACGGCGACGTGGTGATCTGGGGCGGCGTCGATCGCTTGCGTTTTCACGGTGTGTTGCCGATCAAGCCCGGGCGGCATCCGCAGTTGGGCGAACGCCGGGTCAATCTGACCTTTCGTGTTGCCGGACGCTTTTGAAAAATTTGACCGCAAGGCCCGGAGTGTTTCCCACATCGCTGCTGGTTAACCTGAATCAAACAGGTCAACGGACTACTCGCCATGAAAAAGCTTTCGCCCATCATCAACGTTGAAACCGATCCACGCTGGGCTGCCGTCGTTGCCCGGGACCCACGGGCCGACGGGCAGTTTGTCTACGCGGTGAAAACCACCGGTATCTATTGCCGCCCCAGCAGCCTGTCACGTTTGCCCAAGCCACAGAACGTCGAATTCTTCGAAAGCGCCCAAGCGGCCGAAGCGGCGGGCTACCGCCCAAGCAAACGCACGAGCAAGGATCAGACTGAAGTCGCCAGCCAGCACGCCGCAACCGTGGCGATGGCCTGTCGGCAGATCGAGTCCAGTGAAACAGTGCCCGCGCTCAATGAGCTCGCCGAGGTCGCAGGTCTCAGCCCGTTCCATTTTCATCGCGTGTTCAAGGCGGCTACCGGCCTGACGCCCAAAGGTTACGCAGCGGCGCATCGTTCGCGCCGGGTGCGTGAGCGGCTCGCGGACGGCGGCTCGGTGACCGATGCGTTGTATGACGCGGGTTTCAATTCCAACAGCCGCTTTTATGAGTCGGCCGACAAGCTGCTGGGCATGAAACCCGGCGACTACCGCGCGGCCGGACGCAACAACGACATTCATTTTGCTGTCGGGCAATGCTCACTCGGGGCGATTCTGGTGGCGCAAAGCGAACGCGGGGTGTGCGCGATTCTGTTGGGTGACGACCCGCATCAACTGGTGTGCGATCTGCAGGATCAGTTCCGTCAGGCCAACCTTATTGGCGCCGATGCCGACTTCGAACAGTTGATTGCCAAGGTGGTGGGCTTTATCGAGGCGCCAGCGCTGGGCCTCGATTTACCACTGGACGTGCGCGGCACAGCTTTTCAGGAGCGGGTCTGGCAGGCGCTGCGGGAAATCCCCGCCGGACGCACCGCCAGTTACGCCGAGATCGCCCAGCGCATTGGCGCGCCGACATCCATGCGCGCCGTGGCGCAGGCCTGCGGCGCCAACCGTCTGGCCGTGGCGATCCCCTGCCATCGCGTGGTACGCAGCGATGGCAATCTGTCGGGGTATCGCTGGGGCGTTGAGCGTAAGCGTCAATTGCTGGAACGCGAAACCCAGCCTTAGCGGACGCCGATATAGACCGCCACTGACTCGGGGCCGGTATAGGCCTCGTAGTCCGTGGCGTAACGGCGCTGAATCTGAGGATTCTGCTCAAAGAACTCCCAGATCCGCCCCCAGGTCGAGATGACCGCGTCAGGCAACGGCCCCTGCGCTTCGAACACCAGATACT
>NZ_QAIK01000022.1 GCF_003061005.1 Pseudomonas sp. HMWF021
GCTTGCTCCCGCTGGACTGCGCAGCAGGCCTCTCTTGTTAAAAAAGAAGGTCCGCTACGCGCCCCGGCGGGAGCAAGCTCCCTCGCCACAGTTGGGTTTTTCTGGTTACTTGGAGGCTTCGACCACGCCGCTCTGGCGATTCTTGAGGTTTTTCTCGGCCTTGTATTGTTGTGCAACTGCCGGGACGCTGGCGCTGCGACCGGTTTCTACCCAGCTGCGGATGCGGCTCGCATCGGCAAAATGCGTGTACTTGCCGAACGCATCGAGAATCACCAAGGCCACCGGACGGTTGCCCATTCGTGTGACCAGTACCAGACAGTGCCCAGCCGGGTTGGTGAAGCCGGTTTTGGTGATCTTGATGTCCCAGTCGGCCTTGTTCACCAAGTGATCGGTGTTGCGGAAACCCAGGGTGTAATTGGGTTTGCGGAACGACACGGTTTTTTCCTTGGTGGTGGTCAGCTCAGTGAGAATCGGGTGTTTGCTCGCAGCCACCAGCAGTTTGCTCAGGTCGCGGGCAGTGGAAACGTTGCGTTCCGACAAGCCGGTCGGCTCGACATAGTGGGTGTTGGTCATGCCCAGTGCCTTGGCCTTGGCATTCATTGCCGCGATGAACGCGGCGTAACCGCCCGGATAGTGATGCGCGAGGCTGGCGGCTGCACGGTTTTCCGAAGACATCAGGGCAATCAGCAGCATCTCGCGGCGCGGCAGTTCGCTCTTGAGTTTGACTCGGGAAAACACGCCTTTCATTTCCGGGGTGTGGCTGATGTCGACGTCGATCCATTCGTCCATGTTCTGGTGCGCTTCGACCACGACCAGCCCGGTCATCAGTTTGCTCACCGAGGCGATCGGCACGATCACGTCCGGGTTGCTCGAATAGATGACTTTATTGGTCTGCAAATCCATAAGCAGGGCGCTGCCGGAGGCGATCTTCAGTTGCGAGGCATCGCGTGGCGCGGCGGTGGTTTCAGCGGCGCTGACGGTTGGCGTGACGAATGTGCCTGAAAAAGCAAACAACAGGCTCAGGATCGAAAGACGAATTTTCACGCGGGCGAACTCATAAAGGTTGGATATTCCGTTAGTTTGTAACGGGTTATTTCTTCAAAGCGTCGCATTCTAGGAGTATGGCTGAAGATCTGTCGATGGTTGTTTGAATGACCTGAAAATCTCGTGAAAAGGCCTGTAAAAAGAGGGGTTTCCGGCGAACGGTTAGTGTTTTTTCTCAGATACGAAAAACCCCGCACAAGGCGGGGTTCTTTTCTTGCTGAAATGACGCCTCAGGCGTGCAGTGTTTCTGCCGCGTAGAGGGTGTTTTCCAGCAGGCAGGCACGGGTCATCGGGCCAACGCCGCCCGGCACTGGAGTGATCCAGCCGGCACGGGGCAGGGCGGTTTCGTACACCACGTCGCCGACCAGCTTGCCGTCGTCCTGACGGTTGATGCCGACGTCGATCACGATCGCGCCTTCCTTGATCCATTCGCCCTTGACCAGGCCCGGCTTGCCGGCGGCGACCACCACCAGATCGGCGCGTCCGACGTGGCCGGCCAGATCCTTGGTGAAGCGGTGGGTGACGGTCACGGTGCAACCGGCCAGCAGCAGTTCCATCGCCATCGGACGACCGACGATGTTGGAGGCGCCAACCACCACCGCATCCAGACCATAAAGATCAACGCCGGTGCTTTCCAGCAAGGTCATGATGCCTTTCGGGGTGCATGGGCGCAGCAGCGGGATGCGTTGGGCCAGACGGCCGACGTTATAAGGATGGAAGCCGTCGACGTCTTTGTCCGGGCGAATGCGCTCCAGCAGTTTGGAGGCGTCCAGGTGCTCGGGCAGCGGCAGTTGCAGCAGCACGCCGTCGATGGCCGGGTCGTCGTTGAGGCGATCGATCAGAT
>NZ_QAIK01000149.1:0-15027 GCF_003061005.1 Pseudomonas sp. HMWF021
CCTTCGGCTCATACATGAGCGTGGGCGGCGGGGGCGGTGCACAGATCCTGAATATTGATACGTCAACTTCAGCCTCAGGGTACGTTCAGGGTGGACTCGGAGGCCAAGACGCGGTGGGCGGCAATCTTGCCAACGCACGTGGCAACACCGGCGGCTACGCAATGTTCAACGGCAATTGGGGAATGCTCTCCGGTGGTGGCGCCGCAAGCCCGTTCGACGGCGGCGCCCCGTACAAGGGGGTAAACAACCCGGGTGTTGCGGGTATTCGAGGCTCAGGAGGCAGTGGCTCCTGTTCGTCGCATCCTACGAATTCGTTCGCTGGTGGCGCTGGCGGCAACGCCTTCTGTGAAATCTGGGAGTACGAATAATGGCCCGTTATGCACGAGTGGAAAACGGCGTCGCGGTCGAACTGATCGACACCGGCGACTACGCGATCACCCAACTGTTTGCCCCCGCTTTCGTCGAGACGATGGTGCAGTTGCCGGACGGTATGCAGATCGAAATCGGCGCGCCCGTCGGTGAACTGCGTCAGGAGATTGCGCCGTTGCCTGTTACGAGCAGTCCGGTCATTACCCCTGAAACAGTCCCCGACGAGCAAGACCCTCTGGCGGCAGCGCGGCTTTGGCGCCAGTCCAGTCTGTCGGCCACCGAATGGTGGGTGACGCGGCATCGTGACGAGCAAGAGCTGGGGCGCGGGACGACGCTCAAGGCTGCGCAGTATCTGGAGCTTCTTGAGTACCGCCAGGCGCTGCGCGATTGGCCTGATTCAAGTCAATTTCCCTCGACAGTTTCCCGGCCTTTGGCCCCGACTTGGCTCACTTGCAGAGCAGGAGAAAAATAATGGATTACCCAAATAGTGTTCCCAGCGCCGGGCTGGTGAACGGCAAGTTTGTCGATGAAGACCCGCTAAACGGCTCGCCGGGTTCATTGATTCCGGCAAGTTGGGGCAACGGCGTTACCCAAGAGATTCTCGGCGTAGTGCGGGCCGGTGGACTGACGCCGAGTGAGGCGTCGAATACTCAACTGCTCGGCGCCCTGCGCAGCAATCAATTGTTCCAGACGGCTGCGCCATTCGATGTCAGCCGCTCGGCGGCAACGTCCGAGTTCGTTCAGCGCGCTCTGGGTAACTATGCCGGAGCGCGTGGCGTATCTGCCGCGACGCAACTGACGGCGGCGGATGCGGGATGGGCGATCGGTCTGGGAGGGAACTCGGCGTACACCGTGACACTACCGGATATCGCCACGGTTCCCAACGGTGCAGCGATCACCTTTCACTGCCGCAGTAATGCCGCGATTACCATCGCCTGCACGAGCGGTAGCCAAATAAGCCCGCAGGGCGCCTATTTGACGTCGATTGTGATGAACAGCGGCGAGAGTGCCAATGTCGTCAGGGAGAACGGCATCTGGATAGTTCACGGGACCGCCAGCCTGAAATATGCCGCACTGTTTTCCGGACTGGTGAATAACCCCGGATATCAGAAACACGCCAGTGGAAATATCGATCAGTGGGGCTCGGGACTGTCGAATGCCGCCGGCATCGTCAACGTGACATTCCCGGTTCCATTCCCGAGGGGCTATTTCTCTCTTGTGGCCACCCATGCGGGAGGCGATGTAGCAATGGTCGCATTGATTGCCGTCAGCCAAGTGGGGTGCACGCTGAAAATTCGCGATGCGTCCGGCGCTCTGGCCGGCAATTGCACCGTAAATTATTTTGTAAAGGGCTATTGAATGAACACCTTCAATGTTTTGTTCAGCGCCAGCACTTTGGGCGCGTATGTGCCGGGTATCAATTCAACGGACATTCCCGACGACGTTGTCGAAATTCCCCAGGGCTACTGGATCTCGCTGCTGCAGCAAATGGCTGTCACCTCGAAAGTGATCGGTGTGCGAGCGGATAATGGCTATCCGATCCTGGTCGATCCCCCACCTCCTTCACCCGATGAAGCGGCTGATATCGAGCGCTCATGGCGTACGGCGCAACTGTCTGCCACCGACGGTCTGGTGGCACGTGACCGCGATGAACTCGAGGACGGCGGCGGCACTACATTGACCACTGAGCAATACGCCGAACTGCAAACCTATCGCCGTGAGTTGCGAGACTGGCCGCAAGGTTCGTTTTTTCCGTTCAGCGAGCACCGGCCGGTAGCGCCGAGGTGGCTGGCTGCTGCGCTGTAACTCATCAGGGAAGTTGAAATGGACTATCCAAAAAGCGTTCCCAGCGTCGGGCTGGTGAACGGCAAGTTCGTCAATGAAGATGCCGTCGCCGGCCTGCCCGGATCGCTGATCCCGGCAACCTGGGGCAACAGCGTCACCGATGAGCTGTTGAATGTCGTCAAATCTGCGGGTCTTGAACCCAGCGAAACCGATGCCACGCAACTGTTGCAGGCGCTGAAAAAAATCAGTCAGGCCGGTGAAGACAAGCATGCTGCGGACATCGGGGCAGCCAATCTGTACATGGCCAATTACGTGCCTGCCATCGCTACATTGAAGGACGGTCTGGCGTTGCGCTTTACCGCTGGCAATGCCAATACCGGGGCGAGTACGTTTGCGCCCAATGGCTTGCTGCCCAAGCCATTGGTGAGCCTGGCGCTGAGTGCGTTGCGGCCTGCCGAGATTGTCGCCGGTAGTGTGTGTTCGGTGGTGTACAGCGCGGCGCTGGACAGTTGGGTACTGGTGTATGCAAGCGGTGCTGGTGCAGCGAGTGGACGGTTATTGGGAGTGAAGACGTTTACCTCGTCTGGCACTTATGTGCCGACGGTGGGGATGAGGAATGTGCTGGTCAAAGTAGTGGGTGGTGGTGGCGGGAGTGCCGGAGTTGCAGCTACGAGCGCAAACGAAACTTCGCTTGCGGGGGGAGGGGCCTCGGGCAGTTATGCTGAGTCATGGATTTCATCGGTGCCTGTTGGAAGCAGTCAGGTCATCACGGTAGGCGTCGGTGGCACACCGGGAGCCATTGGCGTGAGCGGTGGGCCTGGTGGAACAAGTTCTGTCGGCTCTCTGGTATCCGCTCCTGGGGGGAACGGATCATCCCGTTTTGAAACGATCGCGGTTGCCGGCTTCGGTCTATTCGTGGGAGGTACGCCAGGCATCAACGCAACCGGAGGCAACATCATCAACAGCGGTGGAGCTGCGGGAAGCCCGGGAATCAATGTCAATGGTTCAATTCTTGCGGGTCATGGCGGGAGTTCACCGCTAGGCAGTGGCGGCGCTGGTAGAGGCGCTGGTTCGGGTGCAGCATCGGGCAGCGGCTATGGCTCCGGAGCGGGTGGTATCGCCAATGGCCCCAGCCAGCCAGGTTATCCAGGCGGAGCAGGGGCGCCGGGCGTTGTGATCATTTACGAGTACGCCTGATGAAAACCTACGCACGTATCGTCAATAACACTGTGGTCGAGCTGTTCTCCACCGGCGGCAACATGGCCGAGATGTTCCATCCGGATCTGCTGTGGGTCGACATCACCGACGTGACACCGACACCGCAAATCGACTGGAGCGCGAACTTCGGCACTCTCGGCTGGGTGTTCACGGCCCCCGAAGTCGCGCCCCCGAACAACACCCTGACAACTCTGGCAAAAAAATGGCTGGGGGCCGTTGCTCGCCAACCATGATTCAATCGAAGCCTCCAGGGAGGATTACGCATCATGCAAATAACTGAAGACAACCTTAAAACCATCATGCCCAACGCCCGCTCCCAAGCGGGCGTTTTTGTTTCTGCACTGAATAACGCAATGACTCGCCGCCATATCGACACGCCAAAACGCATCGCTGCGTTCCTCGCGCAAATCGGCCACGAGTCGGGGCAGTTGCAGTACGTGCGTGAACTGGGCAATAACCAGTACCTGAGCAAATACGACACCGGCACGCTGGCGCTGCGTCTGGGCAATACACCTGAGGCGGACGGCGACGGGCAGAAGTACCGTGGGCGCGGGCTGATCCAGATCACCGGGCGCAGCAACTATCGCCAGTGCAGTCTTGGCCTGTTCGGCGATGAGCGTCTGCTGTCCTTGCCGGAATTGCTTGAGCAACCGCAATGGGCGGCCGAATCTGCTGCGTGGTTCTGGGAACAGAACGGCTTGAATGAACTGGCTGATCGCGACCAGTTCAACAGCATCACCCGGCGGATCAACGGCGGGTTGAATGGCTTGCAGGATCGGCTGGATATCTGGACGCGGGCGAGGGCGGTGCTATGCCCATCTCCTGGCGTTTGATCGGCTTTTTGTTGCTGGCTGCACTGGCCGCCGCGCTTGCCTGGCAGTTTCAGGACTGGCGCTACGGGCGACAACTGGCCGTGCAGGCCCGGCTGCACGCCGACACCCTCAATCAACTGACTTCGGCTGCCGCCACCGCGCAGCAGGCCGAGCAGGACAAACGTCTGGCGCTGGAGCAACGGCTCGCGACCAGCGAACAGACCCACTATCGAGCACTCAGTGATGCCCAACGTGATCAGGATCGCCTGCGCGATCGTCTTGCCACTGCTGATCTGCGCCTGTCAGTCCTCATCGATGCCGGTGACGCTGCCCAAGGCTGCGGGGTGCCAGCCACCGCCGGCTCCGGCAGCATGGATCATGCAGCCGTACGCGCCCGACTTGACCCGGCGCATGCTCAACGAATTATCGCCATCACCGACACCGGCGACCGCGGACTGATTGCCTTGCAGGCCTGTCAGGCCTATGTCAGAGCGCTGGCGGCCGAACATTTTGAATGAGTCTGTGTATTGAAAGCGCAACCGGGTCGTGTACGGTGGAGGCATTCCAAACGATCCGGAGCACGCCGTGAAAGAGATCACTCAATTGGCCGCCGAACTGGGCAGACGTCTGCAACTGCTCAATGCCCACGTCACTACCGCCGAATCCTGCACCGGTGGCGGCATCGCCGAAGCGATCACGCGGATTCCGGGCAGCTCGGCGTGGTTCGAGGCCGGCTATGTAACCTACTCCAACCGGCAGAAAACCCGGCAACTGAACGTACCCGCCGAATTGTTCGACACGGTGGGGGCGGTCAGCAGCGAGGTGGTCGAGTCGATGGTGCGGGGCGCGCAGAAGCACAGCCTGGCGCGGTTTGCCGTGGCGGTCAGTGGCGTAGCCGGGCCCGACGGCGGCACACCGAACAAACCGGTGGGCACCGTGTGGCTGGCCTGGGGCGTGGGCGATGCGGTTTCCAGCGAGGTTCAGCACTTCCCCGGCAACCGCGACGAAGTGCGCCGACAAACGGTGAAGGCCGCGCTAGAGGGGCTGTTGCGACTAGCGGCACGAGAAATCGAAAATCAGGGGTAGGCGATCCGCGAACGCTGTGGAATAATACTGGCTACTTATACAGGTGTTGGCCGTCAGGCCTTATTGATTACGTGAGGACTTTAATGGACGACAACAAGAAGAAAGCCTTGGCTGCGGCCCTGGGTCAGATCGAACGTCAATTCGGCAAGGGTGCCGTAATGCGTATGGGCGATCAGGACCGTCAGGCGATCCCGGCCATTTCCACCGGCTCTCTGGGTCTGGACATCGCACTCGGCATCGGCGGTCTGCCAAAAGGCCGTATCGTTGAAATCTACGGTCCTGAATCTTCCGGTAAAACCACACTGACGCTGTCCGTGATCGCCCAGGCTCAAAAAGCCGGCGCGACCTGCGCCTTCGTCGACGCCGAACACGCCCTCGACCCTGAGTACGCCGGCAAGCTGGGCGTCAACGTCGACGACCTGCTGGTTTCCCAGCCGGACACTGGCGAACAGGCACTGGAAATCACCGACATGCTGGTGCGCTCCAACGCCGTTGACGTGATCATCGTCGACTCCGTAGCCGCTCTGGTACCGAAGGCTGAAATCGAAGGCGAAATGGGTGACATGCACGTGGGCCTGCAAGCCCGTCTGATGTCCCAGGCGCTGCGTAAAATCACCGGTAACATCAAGAACGCCAACTGCCTGGTGATCTTCATCAACCAGATCCGCATGAAGATCGGCGTGATGTTCGGCAGCCCGGAAACCACCACCGGTGGTAACGCGCTGAAGTTCTACGCTTCGGTCCGTCTCGACATCCGCCGTACCGGCGCGGTGAAGGAAGGCGATGAAGTGGTCGGCAGCGAAACCCGCGTCAAGGTTGTGAAGAACAAGGTGGCTTCGCCGTTCCGTCAGGCCGAGTTCCAGATTCTTTACGGCAAGGGCATCTACCTCAATGGCGAGATGATCGACCTGGGCGTGCTGCACGGCTTCGTCGAGAAATCCGGCGCCTGGTACGCCTATGAAGGCACCAAGATCGGTCAGGGCAAGGCCAACTCGGCCAAGTTCCTGGCAGACAACCCGGAAGTCGCTGCCAAGCTCGAGAAGCAGCTGCGTGACAAACTGCTGTCGCCAGCGGTGATCGCGGACTCCAAGGCCTCTGCGGTCAAAGAGACCGAAGACGACCTGGCTGACGCTGATATCTGATCGCAGCGATGACCACCGCCGTACTCGATACCCTCGTCGCGGTGCGGCGAACTGCCATGGACCTGCTCGCTCGACGCGAGCACGGTCGAGTCGAGCTGACGCGCAAGCTGCGTCAGCGCGGTGCTGAGGCGGAAATGATCGAAACAGCCCTCGACCGGTTGACGGAAGAGGGGCTGCTGTCCGAAGCCCGTTACCTTGAAAGCTTTGTTTCCTACCGTGCCCGTTCCGGATATGGCCCTTTGCGTATTCGCGAAGAGTTGGGCCAGCGCGGTTTGCAACGGGCCGATATCGAAGTCGCCCTGCGTGAAAGTGGTATCGACTGGCAGGAGCAGCTTCGGGATACCTGGCAGCGCAAGTTCTCCGGACATTTGCCAATTGATGCCAAGGAACGCGCCAAACAGGGCCGCTTCCTCGCTTATCGGGGCTTTTCGATGGAGATGATCAACCGCTTGTTCAGCGGCAGAGGGATGGACGATTAAGACAATTCAATGAAAACGGCCCGCTATGAAAATAGCGGGCCGTTTTTTTTTGCCTTCAAATTACCTTCGATGGCTCACGAGCGCGCTGTGTGGTCTGAGGTTTGGTGTGTGCCCAGTTTTCCGGGAGGTTGATGTAGTCCACCAACTCCCTGAGACGACCATGATCCCGGGCATTGAACGCGAAGGCCAGGCGCACCAGGTGGCTGTACTGCGCTTCGTCATGTTCCTCGCCGCTGTAAGCGTGTTGATGGAACTGGTCACTCAGGCACAGATCGGCAAACGCTTGCTGCATATGCTCCAGGGCCTGGTCGCTGAGCTTGTGATGCATACGGATCACGAACTGGCGCTTGAGCCAGCGACTGGAGTGAAAGTTGCTGTAGAACTGATTGATCAGTTCCACCGCCTCATCAACGCTGTAGACCAGTCGCATCAGTTGCAGGTCGGTGGGCAGGATGTAGCGGTTTTCCTCCAGTTGCTGGCGGATGAAATCCAGTGCGCCTTGCCAGAACGTTCCGCCGGGCATATCCAGCAACACCACCGGCACCAATGGGCTTTTTCCGGTCTGGATCAGTGTCAGCACCTCCAGAGCTTCGTCCAGGGTGCCGAATCCGCCCGGACACAGCACCAGCGCATCGGCTTCCTTGACGAAGAACAGTTTGCGAGTGAAGAAAAAGTGGAACGGCAGCAGATTGCCCGTGCCGTCCACCGTCGGGTTGGCATGTTGCTCGAAGGGCAGGGTGATATTGAACCCGAGGCTATGGTCGCGCCCGGCACCTTCATGCGCTGCAGCCATGATCCCGCCACCGGCACCGGTGATGACCATCATGTCCGAGCGCGTCAGGGCGGCGCCGAGTTCCCGGGCCATTGCGTACAGTGGATGTTCGACCGGCGTGCGCGCCGAGCCGAACACGGTGACTTTGCGTCGTCCCTTGAACTGTTCCAGCACCCGGAATGCCTGCTCCAGTTCGCGCAAGGCTTGCAGGGTGATTTTGGCGTTCCAGCGGTTGTGATCTTCCTGGGCCATGCGCAGCACGGTCAGGATCATGTCGCGATAAATTGGCAGGTTCGGGCTGTTGGGGGAAACCTGGCTGAGTTGTTCTTCGACCTTGCTGATCAGGTCGGGACCGTTTTCCTGAAAATGACGGCTGAGCAGGTCATTCGGTTGGTAAGGCATTCGACGTCTCCTTCTGCACAGAGCTTGTGGCCCTGACGTGCGGCGTCAGTGCCGCGCTGCAAATAACGCATCCGGCAGCTCCTTTTTCTGCCGTGAACAGGTGGGCGGGAATACTTTGAATCTAGACCCTTGCGCGCGATTGCGCTGAGTTGATCATTACGCCACGAGGACTTTTCTGGCAACCGAAGATTGGCGATGGGTATGGCCATTCGCCGCTCGTCCGAACGTCTACCGAACGCCGGGCGCTCTGATTTACTAACTTACAGGCGCCGTACGACAGCTTTGCGTCAGTGAACGTACGCAAGGCGCATGCTTTTAAAGGATTCGCGGGTGGCAAGGAGGCGGGATAGATGGCCAGAGTGGTTCTGGAGATCGATACGCAGCTGTATCGGATGTTGAAAGCGTCAGCCGAGACCAATCAAGTGAGTCTCGAAGAGGAGTGCTGCCGTCGGTTGGCGGGGGGAGAGCGACGCTCTCGCTACTTGCAGGCGCTGGTGGCCGAGTTGCGCGCCGAGGATGAACAGCGGCGCGCCAATACCGGTTGATTTACTTCTTCTTGGCCGGGGCCGCTTTCGGGCAATCGGAATCCTGATAGCTGGCCGAGCCGATGGCCTTGTTGGTTTTATATTCACTGAAGTCGTAACGCATGATCGCGCCCTTGGCCATCAGCTTGCGGTACGACGGGTTATTGCACACCGAAGCACCCAGCTGGAAATACACGGCTTTGGGGTCTGCGCGCATCTTTTCCGCGTGGCTTGCCTGCACGCTCAGGTGATTGATCAGGGTAACGCCCTCAACGGTATAACCCTGATCGAGAATGTCTTCGTTGATCGCCCGTGGCGTGCCGACGCTGCTTTGTTCTGCAATGTTGCGCAGTTCTCGGTTCAGGTTCTGCTCTTTCAGGGACGCAGCCTGTGCGCTGAAGGACAACGCCAATGCGATGGCCGCGGTAGGAACGATAAGGCGCAGCATGAAACTCTCCTGATTCAGTGACTGGTGGTTCGACCAGCCCCGTGGCTGTGCGTTCAGTGGCGGCGAATTATAGGGGAGCTGGTCTGGACGGTACAGGCTTGTGCCCGTCGCTCTGATAAACTGGCGGCCTTTATTGCCCTGCCGAGTGATGTTCGTGTCGAGTTTTCCTGCCTTCGGGCGCTGCCTGCAATGAATCACGCCCCCAACGCCGTCGCCCGCCTGCGCGACCAACGCGAAGATGAAGGTATCAAACCGATTCAGGCCCGGGGGTTTCGCTCCGAGCGTTGCCGCGACTGTCGGGTGATCATCAGCCATTGCCTGTGCGCCTGGCGCCCGACGGTCGACACCCGTTCCGGCGTATGCCTGATCATGACCGGCAAGGAAGTGTTCAAGCCGAGCAACACTGGCTGGCTGATTGCCGACGTGGTGCGCGACAACCATGCATTCATCTGGTCCCGCACCGAACCCGATCCGCAAATGCTGGCGTTGCTCAACGATCCGCAATGGCAACCGTACCTGGTGTTTCCCGGTGAATACGTCGAGCCGTCGCGAGTGACCAACACCGTCGCACTCGATAGCAGCAAGCGGCCGCTGTTCATTCTGCTGGACGCGACCTGGACCGAAGCGCGCAAGATCTTCCGCAAGAGTCCGTACTTCGACCGCTTGCCGATTCTCAGCCTGCTGCCCGACAGACTTTCGCGCTATCGCCTGCGCCGTTCCACCCGCAGCGAGCATCTGTGCACCGCCGAAGTGGCGGCGTTGTGCCTGGAACTGGCCGGTGACAGCGACGCCGCGTCGGCACTGGACGCCTATTTCGATGTGTTCAGCCAGCATTATCTGGGCGCCAAACAGCAGCTGGACCTCAACGAGTCGACGGCGGCCCATGCCGAGTTGCTGCCTTATATACGAAAGCCGCAAGCGGTGTTGGCCCCATAGTGGCCCATACTTCACCCAGCGGCGGCCGTGCTGCTTGACCACCCCGGCTTCGCTGGGCATGCTTGGCGCCGATTAGGGTGCGGCCAAGGTTTGAAACGCCGTGTTTGCAAGAGTTTGGCGTTGAACGTGCCCCTGTGGATGCCGCTGCCCGGCGGTATCTTGAGTTGCTTTGGTAAGGCCCGAACGCGTCGGATCTGCCATCAAAAACAGGATCATTTGAAAAATGGCCACATACGACATCCTGATTGCCGATGATCACCCTCTGTTTCGTAGCGCACTGCACCAAGCGGTGACCCTGGGCCTTGGCCCGGACGTACGACTGGTGGAGGTGGCGAGCATTGCTGAACTGGAAGCACGCCTGACCGAGAAGGCTGACTGGGATCTGGTTCTGCTGGACCTGAACATGCCCGGGGCTTTCGGGTTTTCCGGGTTGGTCATGCTGAGAGGGCAATACCCGCAGATTCCGGTGGTGATGGTCTCGGCGCAGGAAGAAGCGTCAGTCATGGTCAAGTCCCGGGAATTCGGTGCCAGTGGCTTCATTCCCAAGTCCAGCGATCTGCAAGTGATTCAGGAAGCGGTACGCAAAGTGCTCGATGGCGATGTGTTCTGGCCACCGCAGGCGTTCGAAGCGGTGAGTGTCTCTGACGAGGCCAAGGCCGCCAGCGACGGCCTCGCCAGCCTGACGCCGCAGCAGTTCCGCGTACTGACCATGGTCTGTGAAGGCTTGCTGAACAAGCAGATTGCCTATGAGCTGAACGTATCCGAAGCGACCATCAAGGCCCACGTCACGGCGATCTTTCGCAAGTTGAACGTGCGCACCCGAACGCAGGCAGCTTTACTTCTGCAACAACTTGAGTCAATTCCGAGCCAATAAAGGCTGGCGTCTTCACGCTTTTTTGACTTTTGTTGCTCTAGCTTTCCCACTCCTTTCTGGTTGGTTTTTACTTTATGTCACCTTTCAAGGGCCAGACCGGCCTGAAACGCATCCTCAACGCTTCCGGTTACTCGCTGGACGGCCTGCGTGCCGCCTTCACCGGCGAAGCAGCGTTCCGCCAACTGGTGCTGCTCAATGTGGTGCTGATTCCGTTGACGTTCTTCCTGAACGTCAGCCGCGTCGAACAGGCGCTACTGATCGCCGTGTGCCTGCTGGCATTGATCGTCGAGCTGCTGAACTCGGCGGTAGAAGCGGCCATTGACCGCATTTCGCTGGAACTGCACCCGCTGTCGAAGAACGCCAAGGACATGGGCAGCGCCGCGCAATTCGTGGCCCTGAGCATGATTGCTCTGGTGTGGGCAGTGATTCTGCTTTAAGCGATACTCGGCAAGACGATCTCGTCGCTGCGCTGCACCCCGGCGGTGAAAGCGCGGCACAGGTCGAGAAACTCGCGCATGGCCGACGTCTGATATTTCTGCTTGTGCCAGATGAAGTAGAACTGTCGGGACAGATCCAGATCCGGGGTTTCCACCGCCACCAGGCTGCCGCGTCGAAAAGCATCACGCAGTGCCAGCCGCGAAATACAGCCAATCCCCAATCCCGATTCCACCGCGCGCTTGATCGCTTCGGTGTGTTCCAGCTCCAGACGAATATTCAGCGCACTGCGATGATGCCGCATGGCCTGATCGAAGGTCAGCCGTGTGCCGGAGCCTTGTTCACGCAGGATCCACGCCTCGTGGGTCAGCTCTTCCATGGTCGCACTGCCGCGTTTGGCCAGCGGATGTTGCGGCGCGCAAAACACCACCAGCTCATCCTCGACCCAGCTCTGCACTTCGATATCCGGGTGGCTGCAGTCGCCTTCGATTAGACCCAGATCAATTTCATAATGGGCCACTTGATGCACGATATTGGCAGTGTTCTGTACATGCAGCTTCACCTGGCTTTCCGGATGGCGCTGCATGAAGCCGCCGATCAACAGAGTCGCCAGGTAATTGCCGATGGTCAGGGTGGCACCCACCGACAGTGAGCCAAAACCGGATTTGCCGTTGAGCAGGTCTTCGATTTCCTTGGACTGGTCGAGCAGGGCCACCGCTTGCGGCAACAGCTGCTTGCCGAGGGCGTTGAGGCTCAGGCGTTTGCCGGCACGGTCGAACAGCTGGCAGCTGGACTGGCGCTCCAGTTCAGTGATCGAAGTGCTTGCCGCCGACTGCGAGAGGTTGAGCAGACCCGCAGCACGGGATACGCTTTCCTGCTGGGCGACGGCGACGAAGACTTGCAGTTGACGAAGAGTAAATCGCATATCGATATAACCGATAACCCTTATCTTAATAATCCAGTTAACAGATATTGTCGTCGCTATTAGAATGCGATGCAATTGCGCACTGTCGGCCGCAAAGGCGAGCGCAGACCCAATATCCAGGAGTCCCACGTACATGAGCAACATGAACCACGAGCGTGTCCTCAGTGTTCACCACTGGAACGACACTCTGTTCAGCTTCAAGTGCACCCGCGATCCGGGCCTGCGCTTCGAGAACGGTCAGTTCGTGATGATCGGCCTGCAACAGCCCAACGGCCGCCCGCTTATGCGCGCTTACTCGATCGCCAGCCCGAACTGGGAAGAGCATCTCGAGTTCTTCAGCATCAAGGTGCAGGACGGTCCGTTGACCTCCCAGTTGCAGCACCTGAAGGAAGGCGACGAGATCATCATCTCGAAAAAGCCTACCGGCACCCTGGTACTGGATGACCTGAACCCGGGCAAGCACCTGTATCTGCTGAGCACCGGCACCGGTCTTGCGCCGTTCATGAGCGTGATCCAGGACCCGGAAACCTACGAGCGCTTCGAAAAAGTGATCCTGGTGCACGGCGTGCGCTACGTCAACGAAGTCGCCTACCGCGAATTCATCACCGAGCACCTGCCGCAGAACGAGTTCTTCGGTGAAGCGCTGCGTGACAAGCTGATCTACTACCCGACCGTGACCCGCGAGCCGTTCGAGAACCAGGGCCGTCTGACCGACCTGATGCGCAGCGGCAAGCTGTTCAGCGACATCGGTCTGCCACCGATCAATCCGCAGGACGACCGCGCGATGATCTGCGGCAGCCCGAGCATGCTCGACGAGACCAGCGAAGTGCTCGACAGCTTCGGCCTGAAGATCTCGGCGCGGATGCGCGAGCCAGGTGACTACCTGATCGAGCGTGCGTTCGTCGAGAAGTAAGCCCCACGAAAAAGCCCCCATTGCCTATGCAGGCAATGGGGGCTTTTTTATGCCCGAAATATTTCCTTCCTGCCTGCGTGAATCCATGTAGGAGCTGCCGCAGGCTGCGATCTTTTGATCTTAAAAAGGCAAGATCAAAAGATCGCAGCCTTCGGCAGCTCCTACATGGGGCATGTGTTTCAAGTTGTGGCGGGGATGACTTCCAGCACGCGAATCTGCTCCGGCGTCGGGTAATGCCAGCGCACGTCCAGATCCCAGAACTGCGCACCGTACTCGCGCTCCGGCGCCGGCGTCTGATACGCCGGGCGCGGATCCTGCGCCAGGCACTGCTCGATCAACTCGACCAAAGGCTCGCCAAGGCGCTGAGCATGCCCGTGCGCCTGTTGCAGCGCGGCGTCCGTCCACTGCACGTCGATCAGATGCGGCGCGGCACTGGCGATGCTGTTGGAGGCTTCGGGGATGATATCGGCGTAAGGCACATAAGGTTTGATGTCGAGAATCGGCGTGCCGTCGAGCAAATCGATCCCCGAAATGAACAGCCGATTGGCCTCAACCTTGTCCAGCTTCACCACCGACTGCCCGATGCCATTGGGCCGGTGCGTCGCGCGGGTGGCGAATACCCCCATTGACTTGTTGCCGCCCAAACGTGGCGGGCGGACCTTCAGCCGTGGTTTTTCTTCCAGCGCCTGATGAAACAGGAACAGCAGCCAGACATGGCTGACCTGCTCCAGGCCTTGCACGGCATCACCCTGATCGAACGGCGCTACCAGCTCCAGCACGCCACGGGCAGCGGGGGCCAGTTGCGGCTGGCGCGGGATGGCGAACTTCTCCTTGAAGCAGGAGCGCACGAAGCCGATAGGGGAGACGTTGTAGGTCATGGTCTGGAGTCGAGGCGGGGGCAGGGTGGGGATGATAACCCGGAGGGGTTCAGGGCGGGTGTTGACCGGGCCGACGCCTTCGCGGGCGAGCCCGCTCCCACAGGGATTTCAGTTGAAATCAGATTTTGTGTCCGTCACAAAACCTGTGGGAACGGGCTTGCCCGCGAAGGCCGCGCCGCCGATTCAGAGCTTGCGCTGCAGATCAGCCGCGAACGCGCAGGGTCAGGCCCTTGAGGAAGTTGCGCAGCAACTGGTCGCCGCACGGACGGTAGTTGGTGTGGCCGACCTTGCGGAACAGTGCGCTCAGCTCAGGCTTGGACACCGGGAATTCGGCAGCCTTGAGGATCGCGTGCATGTCGTCTTCTTTGAGTTCGAAGGCCACGCGCAGCTTTTTCAGGATGATGTTGTTGGTCACCGGCACTTCGATCGGTTGCGGCGGACGGCTTTCGTCCTTGCCGCGCTTGAAGATCACCAGACCGTCGAGGAAGTGCGCCATGACTTCGTCCGGGCAGCGCACGAAACCCTCTTCGTCTTCTTCTTTCTTGTCGAGGTACGCGACGACATCCTTCAACTCCACGTCCAGGCCGCCGAGCTTGATGATCTCGATGACTTTCTTGTCGCTGATGTCGAGCATGTAGCGCACGCTACGCAGTACGTCGTTATGAATCATGTGGGTAATCCTGATAATCGTTGTGGGCAACGCGCGGGCACGCTGCCGGAATGTGGGGGCAACAGAGGCGTCAGAACTTCTCTTTGCCGGACAGGTAGCGCCATTGGCCGACCGGGACCTTGCCGATCGACACACCGCCGATGCGGATGCGACGAATACCGATGACCTTCAGGCCAACCGCTTCGCAGAACTGGGCGATGATTCTCGGCTGCGGGTTCTTCATGGCGAAGCGCAGGCGGTTTTCGTTCTGCCAGCTGGCCTTGACCGGCGGCAGTTCCTTGCCCTTGTGCGTGAGGCCGTGCTGCAGGCGGTTAAGGCCGTGAGCAACCATGTCGCCTTCGACTTCGACCACGTATTCC
>NZ_QAIK01000149.1:15037-16871 GCF_003061005.1 Pseudomonas sp. HMWF021
GCGGCGTCGGCAGTCAGCTTGCGCAGCACTTTCCAGTCCTGAGTGAACACCAGCAGGCCGCTGGCCTTGGGCTGCAGATCGGCGCTGGCGGTCAGGCGCAGAAAATGCCCGCGCAACGGGCGTTTGCCGTAGCGGTGCTCTTCGCTGAGGGTGTCGGCGCTCAATGACTGCATGGCGTCTTCGGTGCTCATGCCGGCCGGCACGTTGAGCAGAATGGTCACCGGCTCTGGCGCGGTGGCCTTGGCGTCCTTGTCGAGTTCGACTTTCTGGTCGCCGACCTTGAATTGCGGTTCGTCGATCACTTCGCCGTCCACGGTGACCCAGCCGCCCTCGATGAACAGCTCGGCCTCCCGGCGGGAGCAACCGACCAGTTCGATGAGGCGTTTGGAGAGGCGAATCGGGTCAGTCATGACAGGGCCGTAACAAAAAAGGGGTGGGCATTGTACCTGCCTGGCGCCGGTTAAGCCCGGTTCCATTTGTAGGAGCTGCCGAAGGCTGCGATCTTTTGATCTTCAAAAAGCAAAAGATCGCAGCCTTCGGCAGCTCCTACAGTGGGATTGTGGTGTGTCAGCCGTTGCTGGAGCGCTGCTGGTTCTGCCGCAAGCGCATATGCAGCAACGGATACGGCTGGCCCATGCCATCCACTTCCGAGCGCCCGATCACCTCAAAACCCTGCTTGAAGTAAAACCCCAGCGCCTGCGGGTTCTGTTCGTTGACGTCCAGTTCATCGGCGTTCAGGTGCTGCATGGCGTAATTCAGCAATTTCTTGCCCAGGCCCTGGCCACGGTGCGCCGGGTCGATGAACAGCATTTCAATCTTGCCCGCCGCCACCCCGGCAAAACCGGTAATGCGTTGATTGGCGTCCTTGGTGCAGATCAGCATCACTGCATCGAGGTAGCGAGTGAGCACCAGATTGCGCAGCAACTCGACGTAGCTGTCCGGTAGAAAATCATGGGTCGCGCGGACCGAGGCCTCCCAGACCCGGGTCAGTTCCTGATAGTCGCTGAGTTTCGGCGTGTGAATGACCGAATGCTGACGCATGCCCGGCTGCCTCTTTTCAAATGGATGAGCGGGAGTCCTTCCCACAGCAAACGATAGCCGTAAAAAAGCCCCGCATCTTGTAAAAAAGAGCGGGGCTTTTGGGTTTGGCACAATCCCTGTAGGAGTTGTCGAGTGAAACGAGGCTGCGATCTTTTCAAGATCAAAAGATCGCAGCCTTCGGCAGCTCCTACAGTGGCTTCAGCGTCAGATCTGTTCAGCCCACAGATCGTATTCGTCGGCGTCAGTCACCTTGCACCAGACCTTGTCGCCCGGCTTGAGGTTGCTGCCGTTGTCGATGAACACGTTGCCGTCGATTTCCGGGGCATCGAAGAAGCAGCGGCCAACCGCGCCTTGCTCGTCGACTTCGTCCACCAGCACTTCGATCTCGCGGCCGATGCGCATCTGCAGGCGCGCCGAGCTGATCGCCTGCTGGTGCGCCATGAAGCGCTCCCAACGATCCTGCTTGACGTCGTCCGGAACGATTTCCAGGTCCAGGTCATTGGCCGGCGCGCCTTCCACCGGCGAGTACTGGAAGCAGCCGACGCGGTCGAGCTGGGCTTCGGTCAGCCAGTTCAGCAGGTACTGGAAGTCTTCCTCGGTTTCGCCCGGGAAGCCGACGATGAAGGTCGAACGGATGATCAGGTCCGGGCAGATTTCGCGCCAGTTCTTGATCCGTGCCAGGGTCTTGTCTTCGAACGCCGGGCGTTTCATCGACTTCAGGACTTTCGGGCTGGCGTGCTGGAACGGGATGTCCAGGTACGGCAGGATCTTGCCGGCGGCCATCAGCGGGATC
>NZ_QAIK01000149.1:16881-31497 GCF_003061005.1 Pseudomonas sp. HMWF021
GGACCCAGACGCCGAGGGTACTCAGCGCTTCGCAGAGTTCGGTCATGCGGGTTTTCACCGGCGCGCCGTTCCAGAAACCGGTGCGGTATTTCACGTCGACGCCGTAGGCGCTGGTGTCTTGCGAAATCACCAGCAGCTCTTTGACGCCGGACTTGACCAGACGCTGGGCTTCGTCGAGCACATCACCGACCGGACGGCTGACCAGTTTGCCGCGCATCGACGGGATGATGCAGAAGCTGCAGCTGTGGTTGCAGCCTTCGGAAATTTTCAGGTACGCGTAGTGACGCGGAGTCAGCTTGATGCCTTGCGGCGGCACCAGGTCGATCAGCGGGTTGTGATCCTGACGCGGCGGCACCACTTCGTGCACGGCGTTGACCACCTGCTCGTACTGCTGCGGACCGGTGACGGACAGCACGCTCGGGTGCACGTCGCGGATATTGCCTTCTTCCACGCCCATGCAGCCGGTCACGATGACCTTGCCGTTTTCCTTGATCGCTTCACCGATCACTTCCAGCGACTCAGCCTTGGCCGAGTCGATGAAACCGCAGGTGTTGACCACGACCACGTCGGCGTCCTGATAGGTGGACACCACGTCATAGCCTTCCATGCGCAGCTGGGTCAGGATGCGCTCGGAGTCGACCAGTGCTTTCGGGCAACCCAGAGATACGAAGCCAACCTTTGGATTGGCCGGCGCAGGAGTGGTGGACATGTCTAACCTCGGTGTTTTGTGACGTCGCTTGCCGTGTGGGAAAACCGACGGATGGGCGCTTAGGGTGCGCCTCTGATCAAAAAGTGCGCAATTCTAGCGATGAGCAACGCACTTGACCAGCTTTATGCAGGGAAATACGACGAGTGCTGCGCTATGCTTCGCGCCGTTGAGCTTTACCAATTTTTTACAGTCAACAAAACGTCTGTAACAACAGGTAAAACAGCGCATGCTGCACCACAAAGCATAGTGCTTCATTCAAAGAAGCCGGTTTGAGAATCAGGAGTGTTGGATGGGTCAGGCAAGTAGTCAGGCGGCGGGCGCCGAGCATTCGGCTGCAAAACCGCTGAGCATGCTGGTCGCGGCAGTCGGAGTGGTTTACGGCGACATCGGCACGAGCCCGTTGTACACCCTCAAAGAAGTGTTTTCCGGCGGCTATGGCGTGCCCGTCAATCACGATGGGGTGCTGGGCATTCTGTCGTTGATCTTCTGGTCGCTGATCTGGGTCGTCTCGATCAAGTACATGATGTTCGTCCTGCGCGCCGACAACCAGGGCGAGGGCGGCATCATGGCGCTCACCGCGCTGGCACGGCGTGCGGCGGGGGAACGCAGGAAGTTGCGTTCGTTGCTGGTGGTTTGCGGACTGATCGGCGCGGCGCTGTTTTACGGCGACAGCATGATCACCCCGGCGATTTCCGTATTGTCGGCTATTGAAGGCCTGGGCCTGGCGTTCGACGGCATCGACCACTGGGTGGTGCCGCTGTCGCTGGTGGTGCTGGTCGGGTTGTTTCTGATCCAGAGCCACGGCACCGCGCGGATCGGCATTCTGTTCGGGCCGATCATGGTCACCTGGTTTCTGGTGCTCGGCGCCCTCGGCGTTTACGGCATCAGCCATTACCCGGAAGTGCTGCACGCGATGAATCCGGTCTGGGCCGTGCGCTTTTTCATGGTCCACACTGGCATGGGCGTGGCGATCCTCGGCGCCGTGGTGCTGGCGCTGACCGGTGCCGAAGCGCTGTACGCCGACATGGGCCACTTCGGGCGCAAGCCGATTGCCCGTGCGTGGTTCCTGCTCGTGCTGCCGGCGCTGGTGCTGAACTACTTTGGTCAGGGCGCCTTGCTGCTGGAAAACCCGGAAGCGGCACGTAACCCGTTCTACCTGCTGGCACCGAGCTGGGCGCTGATTCCGCTGGTGGGGCTGTCGACCCTGGCCACGGTGATCGCCTCGCAAGCGGTGATTTCCGGTGCGTTCTCCCTGACCCGTCAGGCGATCCAGCTCGGCTACATCCCACGCATGTACATCCAGCACACCTCCAGCGACGAGCAGGGCCAGATTTACATCGGCGCGGTGAACTGGTCGCTGATGGTTGGCGTTGTGCTGCTGGTACTGGGCTTTGAATCCTCTGGCGCACTGGCCTCGGCTTACGGCGTGGCAGTAACCGGCACCATGCTGATGACCACCATTCTGGTGTCGGCGGTCATGCTGCTGCTGTGGAAGTGGCCACCGATCCTCGCGGTGCCGGTGCTGATCGGTTTCCTGCTGGTGGACGGTCTGTACTTCGCCGCCAACGTGCCGAAAATCGTCCAGGGCGGTGCGTTCCCGGTGATCGCCGGTATTGCGCTGTTCGTGCTGATGACCACCTGGAAGCGCGGCAAGCAACTGCTGGTCGAGCGCCTCGACGAAGGCGCGCTGCCGCTGCCGATCTTCATCAGCAGCATCCGCGTGCAACCGCCGCACCGCGTGCAGGGCACTGCGGTGTTCCTCACTGCACGCTCCGACGCCGTGCCGCACGCGCTGTTGCACAACCTGCTGCACAACCAGGTGCTGCACGAGCAAGTGGTGCTGCTGACCGTGGTCTACGAGGACATCCCGCGCGTGCCGCCATCGCGGCGCTTCGAGGTCGAGGCCCACGGCGAAGGCTTCTTCCGGGTGATTCTGCACTTCGGCTTCACCGACGAGCCGGACGTGCCGCAGGCGCTGAAGCTGTGTCATCTGGATGAGCTGGACTTCAGCCCGATGCGCACCACTTACTTCCTCAGCCGCGAAACGGTAATCGCCTCGAAACTCGAAGGCATGGCCCGTTGGCGCGAGGCGCTGTTTGCGTTCATGTTGAAGAATGCCAACGGGAATTTGCGGTTCTTCAATCTGCCGCTGAACCGGGTGATTGAGTTGGGGACGCAGGTGGAGATGTAAGCCGCGCCCTAACTGAAAAGCCCCCGTCAGCCTTGTGGTTGGCGAGGGCTTTTTTGTGGGCGGCAACTTCAGATCAAAAGATCGCAGCCTTCGGCAGCTCCTACAGGTTTCGCATTCCATGTAGGAGCTGCCGAAGGCTGCGATCTTTTGATCTTCAAACCTCTACAGGCTTTCAGGTATCTCTGTTTCAGACTCGGTCTTCGTGCGCGCAGGTCGTGGGGTCAATGCCTGGATCACGTCATCAAGCAAGGCTTTACCCATCACCGTCAGGTAATGCGCAGCCCAGGCGTGGCGGTCGGTGTCTCTGGTGAAGGCAGCGTCTTCGGTGAATGATTTGGCGAGGGACAGCAGGTCGGAGGATTGGGACAGTGCATCGAGGATCGGGATGCCAGAGCGGACATTGAAGAACGCTTGATCCGAGTGGTAGAGGAAGGGGGTGAAGCCGATGGTTTTAACGTTTGCGGTTCCGTGCAGATCAGTTTCGGTCATCGTGATACTCCTTGGTTCGAAGTGCCGTGACTTTCGTTACCACACGAAAGGGAGGCAACTGTACGCAGGGTGGTAAACCGGGAACCAAGGAAACCGGCACGCTCGAAAGCGTCCCACGCACAGCCGCCATAACTTGAAGAGCGGGCTCTTGCGCTGGTTTCTCCGGGTTACCACACCCGATCGCTGAATGGGTCAGCGACATCCGGAGAGTATCCCGTCGAAAAACAGCGCAACAGAGCGGCAAAGTGTCTGAACACGAGATTAGGAGTTTGCCTACAAGGTATGCGGACGTCATCTGATATTGCGACACCGGTAACCGGAATTAAGGTGGCGAGCAATCTCGGGGGCGGTGGATTCTTGAGTTGGCGCCACAGGAATGGGGCCGAATAAAAGGCTTGACGATCGGATATTTTGAATGAGACAAGTGTCCACGTTTTATAGAGTGTGGACACTTGGAGTTTTAAGCTTCATGAAGAGTCAAGACATTTTGCTTTTGTTCAAGATGACCAGCCTTCACGCTCAGGAGGAAAACCTCCTTGGGGTAATGGAGTCGGAGTCAAATTCGAACAGAGTCGAGGAGTTGTTGAAGCCCTACGTGGTCAGTCAAATGACGGCGGGCGGTCGGGTGGGGCAACCATTGGTCACCTACTCCACCGACGGTGAAGATACTGTATTCCGCCGACAGGATTTCGATTCGCCCTTGGACGATGAGGCGGGGTGGGAAGGGTGGTCGGAGCCGGTAGCTGTTCCGCCACTGGCGAGCTGGAGTGAAGGTTACTCGTTGCGTGCGTTGTCTGCTGCACTTGGGCTAAGCAAGAGCGAAGTTTCAAATTCCATCGCCAGGTGTCGTGTGTCCGGGCTGCTCACCAATGACTATGACACCGGACTTCCAAAAGTTAACCGGCGGCAGTTGCTAAACATCACCGAGCACGCTCTGAAATACTTTTTCCCTGTAAAGCCCGGGGCAATGGTTCGCGGCATCCCGACGGGTTTTGCAGCACCGGCACTGTCCAAAAGCATCAAAAGTGCTGGCGGACTGATTCCGGTTTGGCCAGATGCACTTGGAGCGGAGCGTGGACAGGCGATAGAGCCGCTCTACAAAACAGTGCCGGAAGCGGTGAAGAGGGACAAAACCCTTTACCACTATCTTGCGCTTGCTGATGCAATCCGCCTTGGAGGTCCGCGAGAGTGTGGTGTTGCGGTCAACATTCTAAAAGCAGGGATGGGACTGAAATAACATGTCATCCAACGCTGATCACAACTACGAGCTTATAGAGTTTGTTGCTGAGGGTTTGGGAGAGGCGTTTCTCGCGGAGGTTGCCTTTGTCGGAGGTTGCACCACAGCCATGCTGGTAACTGATGCTGTTGTGCTGGACGACATTCGCTTCACCGATGATGTTGACCTGGTGATCGAGCTGGCAGGCATTGGCGCCTGGCAGCAGCTTACCGAACGGTTGGCGGCCAGGAATTTCAAGATTACTGGCGAGGATGAAGTGAACTGTCGTTTCCGCTTCAACGACATCGTCGTTGACGTGATGCCTTCTGATCCCGAGGTTCTCGGATATGCCAACCGCTGGTTTGTAGAGGGGCTGGCGCGGGCCAATAAATTTACGTTGCCCAGTGGTACCGTCATCCAGATATTCAAACCGACCTATTTTCTCGCGACAAAACTGGAAGCGTTCAGTGGCCGTGGCGGTGGCGATCCATACCATAAAGACGTCGAAGACATCATTATCTTGATTGATGGACGTCCAGAGCTTTTAGAAGAGGTTCGGCAGGCGGAATCCGAGCTCAAAGAATTCATCACGAATGGAGTTCGAGCACTCAGGGTTCTCAGTGGCATTGACTATGTGATTGAAAGCTCGGGCTCGGTACAGGCCAATCCGGGAAGAGGGCAAATCATTCATGGGCGCATGAAAGAACTGGGCAGCGCATGAAATACCACGTCAGATCGGTAGCAGGGCGAGCCAGGAGAACCAATCATGACTTTGCTGGAGCGCTCTGTGATGGAGAAAACGGCGTATTTGTTATCTCGGACGGTACCTCGAGGGTTGGCAGTGGCCAGTTGGCCGAGTCCTTTGTGAAAGGTGTTTTAGAGGTCTGGTCAAAACACTTTGATCACGGCCTCGATATCGCTGAGTGCGAAGCTGTTGAACAGGTACTGCTTTCTATACTGGCCGACCTCCACCCCGTTTTGTTTGCAAGTCACACAGGCGCCACTTGTTATGTGGTGGGTGTCGCTGCTCATGGGAAACTCACGCTTGCGTATGAGGGTGATTGTTCGTGCGGTGTTGTGATGCCGGCAGGCGCGATCGAATGGATTACCTCGCCCCACAGTAAGGCTAACTGGAGGCGCGACCGTTCCCACTCCGAGCTGGCGCAAGATCCGGCTAGACACCGGGTGACTCGATGCTTGAAGGCGAGTCGCGCACCGAACCCTGACTTTGTGTTTCATTCATTGACCCCAAGAGAACGACTGGTATTTGCAACCGATGGCTTTTGGGCGGAGCTAACCGAGTTACAGCAAAGCTACTTGCTAGCAGCGCCGGATGGCAGCTGTATCGATGTAGAAGATGACATCACGTGGATAGATGTTCAGCTTTAGTCTCGGTATCGATAGAAGTTTCGACTGGCAGGAAGTGCTGCAAGTTTGCGTAAAAAAGCCCCCGCAGCCGTGAGGCTGCGGGGGCTTTCCGTTTTGCCGGATCAGATCACTCTGCCGGCTGATCCTTGCTCTGACGCTTCTCGATCAAGTCCACCAGGCGCTTGGCCAGCGCCGGGTAGTTCTCGTCGAAGTGGTGGCCGCCGGGCAGTTTCACCGCTTCGCCAACGGCAGTCTTGTCGGTGCAGCCGCTTTCGTCGGTTTCTTCTTCGCCGTAGATGCACACCACTTTGGCCGCTGGCAGCTTGGCCATTTCCGGGCCGGTAGCGGCTTCTTTGCCGGCGTTGCCGAGCCAGCCTTCGACTTCGATTTCGAAGCTGCCGGTGCGGGCGAAGGCCAGCAGGATGATGGCGTCGACGCGTTGCTGCTCGGTGTCCGGCAGGCGGTTGTAGATCGCCGGCAGGACGTCGGCACCGAACGAGTAACCGGTCAGAATGAAGCGCTTGGTGCCCCATTTCTGGCGGTAGTGCTGCATCAGTTCGGTCAGGTCCAGTGCGCTTTGCTCAGGGCTCTTGTGCTGCCAGTAGTAGCGCAGGGTGTCGATACCGACCACCGGGTAACCGATCTTGGCCATCTCGCCCGCCACGTCGCGGTCGAGGTCGCGCCAGCCGCCGTCACCGGACAGGAACAGTGTGACGGTGTCTTTGGCCTGACCGGCCGGCACTTCCACCACCGGGATTGCCAGACCGCCGTTGGCCTTGTCGCCGCCGACGAGGATCTTGCGCAGCTCGTTGTTCAGCACCTGCGGCAGGTTGATGTCGTAGTCGCTGATGCTGGTTTCGGCGTTCGGTTGATCGCGCACGAAACCGGCGCTGGTGTCGTCCGGGTTGTCGTTCCACGCCACCAGCCAGTGGCCGTGGGCGGCGGATTTCGGCAGCAGGTGGGTGCAACCGGGTTTTTCCAGCGCCAGGTCAACCGAGATGGCCTGGGCCTTGTCGTCCTTCTGCTCGGCCAGCCAGCGCCAGGCCAGCACAGCGCCAGGGCCGATACCGCTGACCAGCGTAGCGGGGCCATTCAATTCACGCAGGCCGGTTTGCAGCGCGCGGCTCTGTTGCAGGCAGTCCTTGGGCAGAATCACCTGAACGATCTGCGCCGAGGCGCTGCGACTCAGGGTGCTCAGTTGGTTGTCGGTCAGTTTCTGGTCGTCGTTGACCGCCACCAGGACCTGAGCCTTGGGCTGGGTGCCGGGGATGACACGGGTCATGACCGTGCCGTCGGCGGCCGTTTTTGCTTCGAGCGTCGGTTGCGGTGCCGGGCGTTTGAGGTACCAGTAACCGCCGCCGGCAATCACGGCCAGCACGATCAGTGCGGCCAGGATGTACTTCAGGGAGCGTTGAATCATCAGCGTTTCACCAATCCAGTCAAGCCGCCCGCGATCAGGGCAGCAGTATCGGCCAGCGCCACCAGCGGATCGAGGCCGGCGGGCACAGCCATATAACGGGGTTCCCAGTCAGGCTGGAACTTGTCTTTGAAGCGGCGCAAGCCTTGGAAGTTGTACAGCTGCTCACCACGGCGGAAGACCATCGAGCCCAGACGCTGGGTCAGCGGTGCACCACGCCGGGGTTGCAACCCCGACAACGGCACCATGCCCAGGCTGAAGCGCGCGTATCCGTGACTCTTATAGTGTTGAATCAGGCCGACCATCAGGTATTCCATGGTCAGCTTGGGGGCGTCCGGGTGCGAGCGCATCAAATCGAGGCTGGCCAGGTCATGGCTGAAAGTCTCGAGCAGGTTGGCAAACGCCACCGGGCGGCCTTCGAAGCGAATCACCGCAATGCGGAAATGCTTCAGGTAATCGTCGCTGAAACGGCCGAGGGAGAAACCTTTCTCGCGCACGTTCTTGCCGGTCAGCCACGCATCGGAAATCACTTTCAGCTCATCCATCGGCGCCTGGCCCGGCTCATGGATCTCCAGCGACAGACCGTCACGGGTACCACGGTTCCAGGTGTAGCGCAGGTCCTTCATCTCTTTGCCTTTGGCTTCCAGGTCAAAGCGATGCAGATCGACCCGGGCTTCCTCGCCGAGCTTGATCGCGGTCAGGCCGATGTCCATGTAGTACGGCAGGTTTTCCGCACGTACCTGATAGAACACCGGACGGGCGTGATGGATGTCGCACAGGTCGCGGAACTGCCAGATCATTTCCGCACGTTGCTGGCCGGGGCCGATCGGGTCGTACAGCGCCACCAGGCTGCGGCCACGGCGGGCGTACATCAGGAAGGCTTCGTCGTTGGGGTGGAACAGCAGCGCCTTGTCGCCGGTCAGGGCGAGGCCGCCGTCAGGTTGCGACGAGGCCATCAGGATTTTCGCCGCGCGATCGAGTTCGTCAGGCGTCGGCAGGTGAATCACCGGGCGTGCGGTACGCAGCAGCCAGGTCAGGGCGATCACCAGCAGCAGCACGGCAGCACCGAGCAACGAACGCAGGCCGCGCGGGGCGTCAGCATCAAGGGTGAACTGCCACCACAATTGATGGCTGTATGGAACGTCCTGATAGGCGAACAGCAGCAGCCAGGTCGAGGCGCCGAGGACGCACAGGCTGGCCACCAGATACAGCGGCGAGAACGGCAACTCGGTCAGGCGGCTCGGGCGATAGAACGAACGGCGGAACACCCCCAGCAGCGCAGCGGTGAGGGTCATCAGCGTGGCTTCTTCCCAGTCGAAGCCTTTGAGCAGCGAGAGCAGGGCGCCGACCAGCAACAGAATGGTGGTCAGCATCCACGCCGCCGACAGGCGCCGGCGCAGGCCCTGGGCGAGCATCAGACACAGCACGCCGATCAGGCTGGCGCCGAAGTGTGAGGCGTCGACCAAGCGATGCGGGATCAGAAAGCCGATGTGCTCAAGACGCGTGTCGATCTCCGGGGTGGCACCGGAAAACAACAGCACCACGCCGGACAGGAACACCAGCACCGCCAGAATCGGCGCGGCCAGACCGGATGCGGCGCGCATGGTCTGGGTCTGGAACAGACGCTGACCTTCATTGATCAGCAACAGCAGGCAGGCCACCAGCAGCGGCAGCACCACATAGATCAGGCGATAGAGCAGCAGGGCGGCGGCCAGTGGTGCAGCGCCGAGTGTGTCGGCGAACGCGGCCAGCAGGATCGCTTCAAAAACCCCGACACCCCCCGGTACGTGACTGAGGACACCCGCGGCAAGAGCCAGCAGGTACACCAGCAGAAAGGCGCCGAACGGCGGGGCTTCCGGCAGCAGCAGATAAAGCACGGTGGCGGCTGCGGCGACGTCGAGGGCGGTGATGAGCAGTTGCAGTAAGGTCAGACGACGGCCCGGCAGGCGCAGGGTGCGACGTCCGACCCGGACCAGCAGGTTGTCGCGGTACGGCTGCTCCGGCAGGCGGCGGCGATAGATGCCGACGGCCAGAATCGCGCCAAGGCCCAATACGACCATGGCAATCGTGCCAAGCAGTGCCTCTGACAGACCCAGTGCGGTGGAGGCGGCGGGCAGATCGCTCAAGGTCGCGAGAGCGGCCAGCGGTGGCAGGGCACACCCCAGCGACAGGCTGGCGAACAGCGTCATGTGCGCGACTTCCGACGCCCCCAGACCATGGCGTGCATATAAACGGTAGCGCACCGAGCCGCCGGACAGCAGCGACAGGCCGATGGCATTGCCGATCGCAAACGCGGTGAAACCGCCCAGCGCCAGAGTGCGCGGCGGCAGTGTCACGCCGGCATAGCGGCTGGCCGACCATTCATAGCCCAGCAAGATGATGAAGCCGACGACCGTCGCACCCACCGCGCCGAGCAGGGCCGGTTTCGGTACGGCCAGAATCGAGTCGTGAAGTGCGTAGAGATCGAGCTCGCTCAGCAGATGGCGACAGGCAATCAACGCAATGGCAAACAGCAGCAACGTGACCGCCAGACCGATCGGCTGGCGGTATTTGCTCAATCGATCCAGCAAGCGCAGGCGCTCGGGCTTGATCGGGTGGTCTGCTGTGACGGTGTCTTGTGGATCAGACGAGTTGGCGCGCATCAATCACCTCTTGGATTGTGCGCGACAGGATGGAGGTATCCAGCCAAGTTACCAATCCCTGTAGAAAAAAATAATCACAAAATACTACGCCTCTCATCGGGTATCGGCGAGGGCGGGTCATGGATTGCAGACGTCTTGCCTGCGACTCAAGCATAGTCGCAACTCGGCGGGTCTGACGATCCTGAGCGTTTCACTGCAGCGTGACAGATCATTGTTGCGAAAGGACTTTTTCAACAGATACAAAAAAGGCCACTCTTTCGAGCAGCCTTTTTTGATGTTTGGTTGCGGGAGCCGGATTTGAACCGACGACCTTCGGGTTATGAGCCCGACGAGCTACCAGACTGCTCCATCCCGCGTCTGTGTGTCGGCATTCTACAGAGGAACGCCGGGCTGTCAACCTTGATTCTGGATAAATCTGTTCCTGTTCAATCGCTTAGCGATTTTTACCGAGTGCAGGAAAGGGTTGCAGGGCAGGCGGGACAAGGGTTTCAGCTCTATCGGAGGGCTGATTTCGATTGAGAAAATAAATTCAGAGTTGTTTTCCTACATGCGCAAAAGAACATTCAGACTACTGGTGCTATATACAGGTGTCAGTGAGATACTGCGAATCCGGCTCGCCATGTTTCCTTTTCTGTCATGACCCAGCGAAAAATCATCCACGTCGACTGTGACTGTTTCTACGCCGCCATCGAGATGCGCGACGATCCGAACCTGGCAGGCAAACCGCTGGCGGTGGGCGGGTCGGCGGATCGGCGCGGGGTGATTGCCACCTGCAATTATGAAGCGCGGGCCTATGGCGTGCGTTCGGCGATGTCGTCCGGCCATGCCTTGAAACTCTGCCCCGACCTGACCATCGTCAAGCCGCGCATGGATGCCTATCGCGAAGCCTCGAAGGAAATTCACACGATCTTTCGCGATTACACCGACCTGATCGAACCCTTGTCGCTGGATGAAGCCTACCTGGATGTCTCAGACAGCGCGCATTTTGGCGGCAGCGCCACGCGTATCGCTCAGGATATCCGGCGGCGGGTGTCCAACCAGTTGCACATCACCGTGTCTGCTGGCGTCGCTCCAAACAAGTTTCTGGCCAAGATCGCCAGCGACTGGAAGAAGCCCAACGGCTTGTTCGTCATTACCCCGGATCAGGTTGAAGATTTTGTCAGCGGTTTACCGGTGAGCAAGTTGCACGGCGTCGGCAAAGTCACTGCCGACAAACTGGGCAAGCTCGGCATCGTCGACTGCCTGCAGTTGCGCGAGTGGGACAAGTTGGCGCTGGTGCGCGAATTCGGCAGTTTCGGTGAGCGACTGTGGAGTCTGGCCCGGGGGATCGATGACCGGCTGGTGCACAACGACAGTCGCCGTCAGTCAATCAGCGTGGAAAACACCTACGACGTCGATCTGCCGGATCTGCGCAGTTGCCTCGACAAATTGCCGGAGTTGCTGGAAACCCTGAAAACCCGCATGGAGCGGATCGACAGCAGTTATCGCCCGGGCAAGCCGTTCGTCAAAGTGAAGTTCCATGACTTCACCCAGACCACACTGGAGCAGGCTGGGGCAGGGCGCGATCTGGGCAGTTATCAGTTGATGCTGACGCAGGCCTTCAACCGGGGCGGTAAACCGGTGCGGTTGTTGGGGGTGGGGGTCAGGCTGGAGGATTTGCGCGGCGGGTTTGAGCAGATGGAGCTGTTTGAACGTTGAATCGTTAAAAGCAAAAGATCGCAGCCTGCGGCAGCTCCTACATTGGAATGCGTTCCCCTGTAGGAGCTGCCGCAGGCTGCGATCTTTTAATAAAGCTTAATTCGGTCCCGGATCCGCTACCAGGCGCCCCGCATCCTTGGTCAGCGACTTGAGAAACTCGGCCTGCAACTCAGGATCGTTGCGCGTCAGTTCGATCAGGCTTTGTTCCAGCTCGCTGGCTTCTTCTTCCAGACCCAGTTCCGACAGACGCTTGACCCGGTGGACCCACTGGCTCACTTCGTCGTCTTCCAGATCGTCATAAATCAGCCCGTGCGCTTCCAGCAACTTGCTGCGCAGGTGGCTGCTGATCGCCAGGGATGAGTCGCTGTGCACGTCATCCTTGCCGTCCTCGACGCTGATCTGCAGTTTGCCGATATGGTTGAGGTCATTTTCGGCGAACGGACTGTCCAGCAGGTTCAGGCGCAGCACGCCGTTGCGGTCGGTGGTCATGTCGAAGGTCTGCTTGCCGGCCTTGACCTGCACCGGGCGCTCGCTCCACGGCAGGCTCGAATACTCCATGCGCTTGTCGCGCTGGACTTCATCGATACCGGCGAGATTCTGTTGCGCGCGACCATGAGACTGCACGTTCATGAACGGGTTGACCCCGGCAATGCCGTAGTTCAGCCAGTCCTTGGTCACGCTGTCCGGCAGATTGCCCAGGGCGAACACGTTGACCACGTTGGCGCCGACACCGGCAACCACGGCCACCGCACCCAGCGGAATCTCGTAGATTTCGCGCCAGGGCTGGTAGGGCGTGTAACGGTCGTAACGACGGGTGACCTCGAACTCGGTGACCTCGAAGGTTTTCTGTTCGTTGATCTTCACGCGACGTTGCGGCAGCTCCAGCACCTTGGGCTCACCGACATCGATCTGCAGGCTGTGATCGAGCAATTTGCGCTCGACCCGCTCTTCGTGCTCGCTGCGCTGTGACATCTGATTGGCACAGCCGCTGACCAGCAGGGCACCGCACAAGGCGGCGCCACCGAGGCCCAAGGTGTTTCGCTTGAACATGAGGTCTCTATCTGGATTCAGCGGCGGATACGGGCCTGAAGGAAGGACACCACATCGGCGACCGGCAGCGCTTGCGCCTCGGCCTCGGTACGGCTCTTGTATTCCAGGTTGCCTTCGGCAAGGCCGCGGTCACTGACCACGATCCGGTGAGGAATGCCGATCAGCTCCATGTCAGCGAATTTGATGCCCGGGCTGGTTTTCTTGTCGCGATCGTCCAGCAACACTTCGAAACCGGCCGCCGTCAGTTCTGCGTACAGTTTGTCGGTGGCTTCGCGCACCTGCTCGGTTTCGTAACGCAGCGGTACAAGGGCGATCTGGAACGGCGCGAGGGTGTCGCTCCAGATGATGCCGTTTGCGTCGTTGTTCTGCTCGATGGCCGCGGCGACCACGCGGGATACGCCGATACCGTAGCAACCCATTTCCAGGGTGACCGGCTTGCCGTTCTCGCCCAGTACTTCGCACTTCATCGCTTTGCTGTACTTGTTGCCCAGCTGGAAGATGTGCCCGACTTCGATGCCGCGCTTGATTTCCAGAGTGCCCTTGCCGTCCGGGCTTGGGTCACCGGCCACAACGTTACGCAGGTCGGCGACGGTCGGAACCGGCAGGTCACGCTCCCAGTTCACGCCGAAGTAATGCTTGTCGTCGATGTTCGCACCGATGCCGAAGTCGCTCATCAGTTCGACCGAACGGTCGATGATGATCGGCAGTGGCAGGTTCAGCGGGCCGAGGGAACCGGCGCCGGCGCCAATGGCGTCACGCAGTTCGGCGTCGGAGGCCATGACCAGCGGGCTGGCAACGCCTGGCTGGTTGGCAGCCTTGATTTCGTTGAGCTCGTGGTCGCCACGGATGATCAGCGCAATCAGCTTGCCTGGCTCTTCGGCGTGGACGATCAGGGTCTTGATGGTCTTTTCAATCGGCAGATTGAATTTTTCCACCAGCGCGGCAATGGTTTTGGTGTCCGGGGTGTCGACCAGGCGCAGCTCTTCGGTCGGCGCGGCGCGCGAAGTTTCGCGTGGCACGGCTTCGGCCTTCTCGATGTTCGCTGCGTAGTCGGACCCGTTGCTGAAAACGATATCGTCTTCGCCGGATTCGGCCAGCACGTGGAATTCGTGGGAACCGGCGCCACCGATCGAACCGTTGTCGGCTTCAACCGGACGGAATTTCAGGCCCAGACGGGTGAACACGTTGCAGTACGCCTGATGCATGCGGTCATAGGTGACCTGCAGCGAAGCCTGATCGGCATGGAACGAGTAGGCGTCCTTCATGATGAATTCGCGGCCGCGCATCAAACCGAAGCGTGGGCGGATTTCGTCACGGAATTTGGTCTGGATCTGGTACAGATTGATCGGCAGCTGTTTATAGCTGCTCAACTCGTTGCGCATCAGATCGGTGATCACTTCTTCGTGGGTCGGGCCCGCGCAGAAGTCGCGACCGTGGCGGTCTTTGATGCGCAGCAGCTCAGGGCCGTATTCTTCCCAGCGCCCCGATTCCTGCCACAGCTCGGCCGGTTGGGTGCTCGGCATCAACACTTCAAGAGAGCCGGCAGCGTTCATTTCTTCGCGAACGATGGCTTCGACCTTGCGCATCACCCGCAAGCCCATCGGCAGCCAGGTGTACAGGCCCGAAGCGAGTTTGCGGATCATGCCGGCGCGCAGCATCAGCTGGTGGCTGATGACGACCGCATCGGAAGGCGTTTCTTTCTGTGTGGCGAGCAAAAATTGACTGGTGCGCATGGTTGGCCGTTGTCGGTTGCTATGACTGGAAATGACGGAGCAGTGTACCGGCGAGATTTGCCGACGTACAGGATTGCGCTCGGGCGTGAGGCTCAACGGCGGG
>NZ_QAIK01000149.1:31545-40708 GCF_003061005.1 Pseudomonas sp. HMWF021
GTGCAACGCGATCAGCACCAGGGTCGGCACACCGAGCAACGCCGTGATCATGAAGAAGTTGTGGTAGCCGAACTTCTCGACCATCACCCCTGAATAGCCGCCCATCAGGCGCGGCAGCAACAGCATGATGGAACTGAGCAGAGCATATTGGGTGGCCGAGAACTTCAGGTTGGTCAGGCTCGACAGGTAGGCGACGAACGCCGAGGTCGCTAGGCCGGAACTGAAGTTGTCCAGAGAAATGGTCACCACCAGCATCTGCAGGTTCGGCCCCATGTCGGCCAGCATCACGAACAGCAGGTTGGTCGCCGCCGACGCTGCGCCGCCGATGAACAGGATTGGCAGGATGCCGAAGCGTACGATCAGCAGGCCGCCCATGCCGGCGCCGACGAGGGTCATGATCAGGCCGAAGATCTTGCTGACACTGGCGATCTGATCCTTGGTGAAGCCCTGGTCGATATAGAACACGTTGGCCATCACGCCCATCACCGTGTCGGACATCCGATAGGTGGCGATCAATCCGAGCAGCAGCAATGCCTGCCAGCGGTAGCGCAGGATGAAGTCGTTGACTGGCGTCAGCACCGGGGCCAGGCCACGACGGCCCATGGTCGACAGGCACAGACCGGTGAGCAGGGTGTAGAGAATGGCGCGCAGGAAGGCGCGGTCTTCGAGCAACAGGTCGAGCGGGCTCATGGTGCCGAACAACACGCTGGCAAAATCGGTGTTGTACAGCTGGGTGAACATCGCCGGCACCGATACCAGCAGCACGATCAGCACGAATACCGAGGCCAGTTGGTGCACAAAGCTGTAGCGGCCGGCCTGCAACTGCGTGCGCAACGGCACCGGCGGTTCGCGCATCAGCAACGAGGTCAGCAGGGCAGGGACCATCAGTACCCCGAACAGGGCGTAGGTGCCGGTCCAGGCTGAATGCTGATAGTTGAAACCGGTAGAGCCGAAACCTTCGGCGAAAAACAGTGCGCCTGCCGTGGCAAGCAGGGCGGCGACGCGATAGCCGGACATGTAGCTGGCGGCCAGTGCGGCCTGCCGGCTGTCGTCGGCGATTTCCAGACGATAGGCGTCTACCGCGATGTCTTGGGTAGCGGAGGCGAAAGCGACGATGACGGCAATGGCAATCAGCCAGGACAGGTGTTTCTGCGGATCGCAGAACCCCATGCCGATCAGGCCGAGAATCACCAGTGACTGAGACAGCACCAGCCATGAACGACGACGCCCAAGCTTGCCCAATAAAGGCAGGCGCCATTGGTCGAGCAACGGTGACCAGACCCATTTGAAGGCGTAGGCCAGGCCGATCAGGCTGGCGTAGCCGATGGTTTCCCGGGCAACGCCGGCTTCACGCAGCCAGACGGAGAGCGTCGAGAACACCAGCATGTACGGCAGGCCGGCGGCGAAACCGAGCAACAACAGCACGAGCGTCGAAGGACTGGCATAGGCGGCGAGCGCGGCGCGCCAGGTTTTACGGGGCATGGGCTGAAGTCTGCCTCAAGATTGCGAAAACAAAGCGCGCACTCTAACCGCTGTGCTCTATCGGACGCCAGCCATGGCGCTGAATATCCACACGATTGTTCAGGATGGTGATGCCTTCAGAGCGCAATCGTGCCCGCTGCTCATCTCCTGAGGGGCTGCCCAGCGGCAGACTGATCCGGCCGCCGGCGCCCAGGACGCGGTGCCACGGCAGCCGGGTGTCACCGGGTAACTGACTCAAGGTGCGGCCGACCCAGCGGGCGGCGCGCCCCAACCCCGCCAGTTCGGCCAACTGACCATAGCTGACCACCTTGCCTTCAGGTACTTGGGCAAGGGTCGAATAAAGCGCCGTGCGTCGGATTTGCGCCTCGCTTTCATCGGGCTGGTTCGGCTCTTTCACCTGCGCGGTTCCTGAACGTCAGTCGTGTTGATGGGCTTAAGCGTAATCGCTCGTAGGCCAGATGAGAAATGAACTCAATGGAAATCGCTCTGTCAGTCCTTGTCAGGGTCTTATTCCTACGGATAATGCCGACCTTTTTTCGCAAACTTGAGCCCTTGAACTGCTTATGCTGTCCAGAACCTTGCTGTGCCTTGCTGTTTTCAGTGCGTCTACGCCCCTGCTTGCCGACACCGTCTGGTTGAAGAACGGTGACAAGTTGAGCGGCAAGATTTCCGTTTTCGATGGCGGCAAACTGCTGATCCAGACCCAGTACGCGGGGGCGGTTACCATCGACTGGAAAGAGGTCAAGACCCTGGAAAGCGATCAGGAACTGCTGGTCAAGCAGGACGCCTACAGCGGCGAAAAGGCCAAGTCGTTGACCGCCGCCGATGACGGCAAGGTCACCCTGGCCAATGGCGAGGCGCCAAAAACCGTCGAGCTGGCGAGCATCCAGCAGATTCTCAAACCGAAGCCGGTGGTCGAGGATCTGGTGTGGAAAGGCAATATCGGCCTGGCGCTGGACTATCAGCGGGCGGAAAAAGACACCGACGACTACGACATCGACTTCAAGACAACTGCGCGTCATGGTCGCTGGCGGCACACCGCTGAAGGCGAATACAACCGCGAAGTGCAGGACGAGCAGGTCACCACCAATAACTGGCGCGCCGAGTATGCGCTTGACCGCTTCCTCACCGACAAGTGGTTCTGGCAGGGCCGTTTGAATTACAAGCGTGATTACGTTGAAGAGCTGTCGCGTCAGCGCGTGGTCGGTACGGGTCCTGGTTACCAGTTCTGGGACGACGAACTCGGCGCGTTCTCGCTGGGCTCGCTGCTCAACCGCACCGATTACGAGTACAGCGATGGCGGCAAGGACAATTTCTACTCGGTCGCCATGAAGTGGGATTACAACCGCTACCTGATCGGCAAGAAAGTCGAGTTCTTCACCAATGGCGAACTGGGCAAGCCACTGTCTGACGTGGCCAACTACGCACTGGATGCCGAGATGGGCCTGCGCTACAAGGTCACCGACTGGGCGTCGCTGAACCTCAAGGCCGAGCGCGACATCATCAGCGGCACCAAGGATGCGGATTTGAACAAGACCCGCTACACCGCAGGGTTTGGCGTGGCCTGGTAAGGCACAAACAAAAGATCGCAGCCTGCGGCAGCTCCTACAGGAGGGCTGTCGCGGGCTGCGATCTTTTTTGCGCGTGGAAAAAACATACGCCCACAAAAAAGCCCCGCTTTTGAGGGCGGGGCTCTTTTCTAAAGAAGCTACAAGTTAGATAACTTGTACTTCTTCAGCTTGCATGCCTTTCTGACCGCGGGTAGCGATGAAAGAAACCTGTTGGCCTTCTTTCAGGCTTTTGAAGCCGTCGGACTGGATAGCTTTGAAGTGAACGAACAGGTCGTCACCGGATTGTGGAGTGATGAAGCCGAAGCCTTTTTCATCGTTGAACCACTTAACGGTACCGGTTTGGCGATTAGACATGGTGTAACTCCTTGAACAAAGATAACTGCGACTCAGGAAGAACCCTGGCCGAGACTGAGTGCAAAGAGCAGGAAAAATTCTTGTAGATGGTTGGATCGAAATTCAACATATCGTGTAGAGATTCTCAGTGACACAAGCAGCACAGTGGCGCCACCTTAACCCTTTTTCCGGGACGTGCCAATGCTTCTTGCGAAGGTTTCTCTGTTTTAAGGATCGGCGGTGTGACGGTTCGTCGCCAGGGCGCGTAATTCCTGGCTGTTCGCCGAGAATTGCAGCGCGGACTTTGAACCCGGCGGCGCGCCCGGTAAGATGCCGGACAGATTTTTTCCACCTCGCTATTCAGGACACCCGCCATGAGCATCAAATCGGACAAGTGGATTCGCCGCATGGCGCAGGAACACGGCATGATCGAGCCTTTCGTCGAGCGCCAGGTGCGCGGCAGCGACGACAGCCGTGTGATCTCCTACGGTGTGTCGAGCTACGGTTACGACGTGCGTTGCACCAACCACTTCAAGGTGTTCACCAACATCAATTCGGCGATCGTCGATCCGAAAAACTTCGACGCCGGCAGCTTCGTCGACATCCACAGCGACGTCTGCATCATTCCGCCGAACTCCTTTGCTCTGGCGAGCACCGTCGAATATTTCCGTATCCCGCGCAATGTCCTGACCATCTGCCTGGGTAAAAGCACCTACGCGCGCTGCGGCATTATCGTCAACGTCACCCCGCTGGAACCTGAGTGGGAAGGTCACGTGACCCTGGAGTTCTCCAACACCACGAACCTGCCGGCGAAAATCTACGCCAACGAAGGCGTGGCGCAGATGCTGTTCCTCGAATCCGACGAGCAATGCGAAGTTTCGTACAAGGATCGCGGCGGTAAATATCAGGGCCAGCGTGGCGTGACCCTGCCGCGTACCTGATCCATCCGGCAGTTCGCGGGAATTCTTTGGCGGGCAGGCACTCTATGGGGTGTACTGCCCGTTTTTGCTTACGGCAAGACGGGCCTTCGCTGAGGAGGGTTCCATGAAGATCGATCCGCATATCACCGCCGAGCTGGCAAGGCTTGAGCCCAATCAGATTGGCGTTTTGGCCTGGTCTCTGCTGGCACACCCGTCTGTCAGCATGGCCGGCGGAATTCCCGGCCAGCCTGATCCCGATACCCCCAACGAACAACCGACCGAGCCGGGCGAACCGACCCTGCCGGACGAGCCGCCGCCCGCGCCGGTGGCTTGACCCGCTGCCCGAGGAATGGCCAGTCAGCAGACGTTTGCCAAAAACCTCAGCTGACTGGCCATATTTCGTTGTCGCCGACGACAAAAATCCTGCTGGTATCATCCTTTTCTACCGGGTAGCCGCCGGTAAACGCGCCAAACGCCGGAAGCAGGCTCAAACGCTCGCCCAGCCGGAAGCAGGCCAGGCGCAAGCTTTGCCGGCCGCGCCCATTCAGCCGATAGACCGGATGCACGTGACCGGCCAGCACATGGCGCTCGGGGTGCGGATCGGGTTCGTGTTGCAGGGCAAACGGCCCGATCAGCAACGGTTCCGGCACCACCCGGATGTTCAACGATGCCGGAGGATCCCCCGCGCGCTTGTCGTGGTTGCCACGAATCAGCGTCATCGGCAGATCGACGTGACGGGCGCGCCATTGAGCCAAGGCATTCAACGTACCGGCCGCATGGGAGCCGGGACCGTGCAGAAAGTCGCCGAGGAAGATCAACTGACGACACGGCAGTTTTGCCAGCAAGCGGTCGAGCACTTCGATATTCGCTGTCGTAGTGCCTTGCGGCACTGGCTGGCCGAGGCTGCGATAGGCGGCAGCCTTGCCGAAATGCACATCGGCGATCAGCAGCGCTTGCTGCGCCGGCCAGTACAAGGCTTTTTCCGGCAGCAGCCAGAGTTCTTCGCCGGCCAGGCGCACCGGATAACCGCCGCTCATCAGGCTTTACCTTTGTCAGCAGATTTTTCCAGGTCGCCAACCATGCGCCGGATGCGGTCGGCGAGTTTTTCTGAACTCATGCTTTCGCGCATACGCTCCACCAGCAATGGAAAGCCCAGTGGTGTAGGACGTTTGATCAGGTGCATATCCAGTTTCATCCGGTTGATCCGCTCCAGTGTCTGTTCCAGACGACGAATATCCAGTTCTTCCCGCAGGACTTCTTCCCCGGCCTGCGCCAGCAGCAGGTTGTCAGCGTCGTATTGCTTGAACACTTCGAAGAACAACCCGCTGGAGGCCTGTACCTGGCGCGTGCTTTTCGGCGCACCGGGGTAGCCGGCGAATACCAGCCCGGCAATCCGCGCGATTTCGCGAAAGCGCCGCAGCGCCAGTTCTCCGGCATTGAGGCTGGCGAGTACGTCGCGCAGCAGATGATCGGGGCTCAGCAACGCCGTATCGAGTTGCTCGGACCAATCCACCGGCGTGGCGCTGAGCAGTTCCAGTCCGTAGTCATTCACCGCAATCGAAAAGGTCACTGGCACACGCTGACTGACGCGCCACGCCAGCAGGCTGGCGAGCCCCAGGTGCACCTGGCGCCCGGCAAACGGGTAGAGGAAAAGGTGCCAGCCCTCGCGGGATTTCAGCACCTCCGCCAGCAGGCTGTCGCTAGTGGGCAGACCCGACCAGCGCGCCTGGGTTTGCAGCAACGGTTGCAATGCGTGCATTTCCGGCCCGGCGAATTCGCCTCGCGCCGCAGCCGTGAAACGGCTGACCACCGCTGCAGCCAGTTCGTTGGAAAGCGGCATACGCCCACCATTCCAGCGCGGTACGGCGGCTTTTTTCGCAGTGCTGCGTTTCACGTAAGCGGTCATGTTCTCCACTCGCACCAATTCCAGCAAACGCCCGGCAAACAGAAAGCCGTCACCCGGTTTCAGCCGCGCGATAAAACCTTCCTCGACACTGCCCAACTGCTTGCCACCGCCACCCTTGCTCCAGAATTTCAGATTGATGCTCGCGTCGCTGACGATGGTGCCGATGCTCATGCGATGCCGGCGCGCCAAGCGCGCATCGGGTACACGCCAGACGCCGTGTTCATCCGGTTCGACCCGGCGGTAATCCGGATAAGCCGTCAGAGAAAGTCCACCGTGACGTACGAAAGCCAGCGCCCAGGCCCAATCCGCCAGTGTCAGGTCGCGATAAGCCCAGGCACCACGGACCTCTTCGTACAACTCTTCGGGAAGAAAGCCACCGCCCAGAGCCATGCTGACCAGATGCTGCACCAGCACATCCAGTGGTTTGTGCGGCGACAGGCGCGGTTCGATGCGTCGTTGCTCCACGGCGTCCCGGGCGGCGGCGGCCTCGATCAGTTCCAGGCTGTGGGTCGGCACCAGCGTCACCCGCGAGGTGCGCCCCGGCGCGTGACCGGAGCGCCCGGCCCGTTGCATCAGCCGCGCCACGCCTTTGGCCGAGCCGATTTGCAGCACCCGCTCCACCGGCAGAAAGTCCACGCCCAGATCCAGGCTCGAGGTGCACACCACCGCTTTCAGATGGCCGTCTTTCAGTGCTTGCTCGACCCAGTCGCGGGTTTCGCGGGACAGTGAACTGTGGTGCAGCGCGATCAACCCGGCCCAGTCCGGCCGCGCGTCGAGCAACGCCTGATACCAGATCTCCGATTGTGCGCGGGTGTTGGTGAACACCAGGCTGCTGGCGCAGGCATCGAGTTCGGCGACCACTTGCGGCAGCATCTTCAGCCCGATATGCCCGGCCCACGGAAAACGCTCGATGGCGGGTGGGATCAAGGTGTCGACCAGCAGCGGTTTGTCGCTCTGGCCCTGCACCGTCACGCCGCCACCCTGTGGGATCAGCACCTGTTCGGCGTGGGACTGATTACCGAGGGTGGCGGACACGCCCCAGACGATCAGTTCGGGTTGCCAGTGACGCAGGCGGGCGAGGGCCAGTTGCAGTTGCACGCCGCGCTTGTTGCCGAGCAATTCATGCCATTCATCGACGACGATCATGCGCAGGCTCGACAGCGCGGTTTTCGCATCGGCACGGGCCAGCAGCAAGGTCAGGCTTTCCGGAGTGGTGATCAACGTGGTCGGCAGACGCCGGCCCTGACGCGCGCGCTCGGCGCTGCTGGTGTCGCCGGTGCGCAGGCCGATGCTCCATGGGATCTGCAAATCATTGACGGGCGTTTGCAGAGCGCGAGCGGTGTCGGCGGCGAGGGCGCGCATCGGCGTGATCCACAGCACGGTCAGTGGCTCAGTCTGTGGTTTGCGTTTGCTGGTCGTTGCAGTTGGCGGCAGAGCGCGGGCGAAGCGGTTGAGCGCGGCGAACCACACTGCATAGGTTTTACCGGCGCCAGTGCTGGCGTGGAGCAACCCTGACTGACCTTTTTTGACGGCGGCCCACACCTGCTTCTGAAAGGCGAACGGCTGCCAGTGGCGTGCGCTGAACCAGGTTTTTGCAAGGTCGGGGGATTTCGCCATGCCGGCTGCGCGCTCTGAAGGTGTTCCTTCAGTGACCGCGCCGACATGCGAAAGGTTTAATCACACCGCAATCCCCAATGTAGGAGCTGCCGCAGGCTGCGATCTTTTGATCTTGAAAGGCAAAATCAAAAGATCGCAGCCTGCGGCAGCTCCTACACGGGGGATTCGGGTTATTTGAGGTTACCGCTGAGGAACTGCTTCAGCCGTTCGCTTCGCGGATTGCCCAGCACCTCTTCCGGTGCGCCTTCTTCTTCCACCAGGCCTTGATGCAGGAACAGCACCTGGCTGGAAACCTTGCGGGCGAAGCTCATTTCATGGGTCACCATGATCATCGTCCGGCCTTCCTCGGCCAGCCCCTGAATCACCCGCAACACCTCGCCCACCAGCTCTGGGTCGAGGGCCGAGGTCGGTTCGTCGAACAGCATCACTTCCGGCTCCATCGCCAGCGCCCGGGCAATTGCCACCCGCTGTTGCTGGCCGCCGGAGAGAAATGCCGGGTACTGATCGGCAACCCGCGCCGGCAGGCCCACTTTATCCAGATAACGGCGGGCGCGGTCTTCGGCTTCCTGCTTGCTGCAACCCAGCACCCGGCGCGGGGCCATGGTGATGTTTTCCAGCACGGTCATGTGGCTCCACAGGTTGAAGTGCTGGAACACCATCGCCAGTCGCGTGCGCAGGCGTTGCAGTTCATTCGGGTCGGCGACGTGCATGCCGTGGCGGTCGGTGACCATGCGGATCGCCTGGCCGTCGAGGCTCATGGTGCCATCGTTGGGTTGTTCGAGGAAGTTGATGCAGCGCAGAAAGGTGCTTTTGCCCGAGCCGCTGGCGCCGATCAGGCTGATCACGTCGCCGGTCTTGGCCTTGAGCGAAACGCCTTTGAGTACCTGATGGTCGCCATAGCTTTTGTGCAGACCTTCAACAGTCAATTTGTACATGGGACAGACATCCTCAAGGCGAAAGTAGATAGCCGCTGCGATAGGCTTCGGCGCCCGCCACGTGGGCGATCACCATGCCGGCAGTGGCCATGCGTCGCAGCGAGCGGGCGTACAGGACGCCGGCAGCGGTGCAGCAAATGGAGGTCACCCGATCGGTGATCGGGTCGATGATTTCGGCAATCTGTTGCCCGGCCTGCAGGTATTGCCCGGCCGTGGCGGTGTACACCAGCAGGCCGCCGACTGGCGTGGTCACCGGTTCGACACCGGCCAGTGGCGTGGCGGGGAAGGGCAGGGGCGGCTGCGGGCGGGTTTCGCCAACGATCGCATCGAACTGGATCAGGTAATCGATCAAGGCCTGGCAGTCACGGCTGGCGAGCGGGTGATTGACGTCACCCTGGC
>NZ_QAIK01000023.1 GCF_003061005.1 Pseudomonas sp. HMWF021
AAAAGATCGCAGCCTGCGGTGTAGTGGTTCAGTTTTTTTAAACCACTCCGTAGGAGTATTAGGCCGCCTGCTGCTCAAATAGCGCAGGCGGCAATTGGTTCGAGGCAGAGTGGCAACGACGATGGTTGTAGTGATGAACAAAATCCATCACATCCTTCTCCGCTTCGAAATGGTTTTGGTAGCCGTTTTCCGGCATCCAATCGTGTTTCAACGTCCTGAAATAGCGCTCAACCACTGCGTTATCCCAGCAGTTCCCTCGACGACTCATGCTCTGAACGATCCGGTTTTCTGCCAAGCAGCCAACAAATCGATCAGCGGTGTACTGGCAGCCTTGGTCTGAGTGAAATAGCAACGCAGGCATCGGACGGCGTAGTGACACTGCTAACCTTAGCGCCCTTGCAGACAGTTCAGCATCGGCAGTTCGGGAACAGGCCCACCCCACAATTCTGCGTGAAAACAGATCCATCACCACCGCCAGATAAAGCCAGCTATTTCCGACTCGGATGTAGGTAATGTCACCGGCCCAAAGTGTGTCTGGCTGGGTCGGATTAAACCGCCGATCAAGTATGTTCGGTGCAACAATCGCTGGTTTCGTAGCGCGCCGATAGTGGGCATAACACGGTCTGCGTCGGTGTAGGCCAAAGGTGTTGATCAGCGTGCGCATTCGACAGCGCCCAATAAAGATCCCCTCTTTTCTTAGCTCTCTGGAAAACCCACGAGTACCTAACGCCTCACGATGTTCTTTATGCATCGCACGAAGTTTACGCCTCAGCAAGCGCAGTTCAGGCTTAAGGCGCTTGGGTTTACGCTTGGTGTAATAGCTGCTTCGGGCAACGCCAAGCACTGAGCACATGCGCCGAATCGACATTGCACCTCGAACGCCATCAATCACTTGGTTCGACCGAACAGAACCTTTAGATGAGAGGGCAATTGCTTTTTTAGTACTTGGTTCTCGGCTTCAAGCAGTGCCAGCTTTGCCTGGAGCGATTCGATCAGTTCCTGGTCCTGCAATCGCGGTGGCTGCGACATGCCTTCCTGCTCTCGACGCCAGCGCGAAACCCAGCGACGCAGGGCTGTAGGGCCCACACCAGTAGCTTCACAGGCTTTAGGGATGGAGTAATTCATCTCCACGACCAAGCGAATGGCTTCTGCTTTTTCCTCTGACGTGACAACCCGATATCCCATGATGCTTCCTTAAATCGACGCTCCTACATCATGGTCTAAAAAAATTCGACCACAACACGGCAGCTCCTACA
>NZ_QAIK01000150.1:0-6805 GCF_003061005.1 Pseudomonas sp. HMWF021
GCCCCACATGTACGGGAACGCGTGAGCGTTGTCCGGATCACTGGCGGCGGCGTTTTTCAACAGCACCGGGTTGAGATTCTTCCAGTTCGACAACCTGGATTTGTCGAGCGGCTGATAGACCCCGGCCTTGATCTGCTTGGCCAGGAAACTGTTGGACGGCACGACGATGTCGTAGCCGGATTTGCCCGCCAGCAAACGCGCCTCGAGGGTCTCGTTGCTGTCGAACACGTCGTAGGTCACGCGGATGCCGGTCTCGTCTTCGAACTTCTTGACGGTGTCCGGCGCGATGTAATCGGACCAGTTGTAAACACGCAGCACCTTGTCGTTGGCCTGGACGCCCGTGGCGATTGCGCCCATTAAGGACAGTGTCAGCAGAGTCCTGCCAAACATTTTCATCGGTGAAACTCCATTCTTTTTATTCAAAAACACACATCTGAAACTTGATCGACGAGCGCCTTTCTGTAGGAGCTGTCGAGTGAAACGAGGCTGCGATCTTTTGATCTTCAACAACAAGGTCAAAAGATCGCAGCGTGCCGCAGCTCCTACAGGTCAAGCAGTGGCTGCGGTGCGCTGAGGCTGCCACGCCTCATTCGCGGTCTGATCCATCGCTTCCTGAATCGCTTTCTTGCGGCTGGCTTCTGCCTTGCGACCGAAGTACCAGACGAGGAAGGTCACCAGCGACACCGCCAGCAGAATCAGGCTCGCAACAGCGTTGATCTCAGGCTTCACGCCCAGACGCACCGCCGAGAACACTTCCATCGGCAGCGTGGTCGAACCCGGGCCGGAGACGAAGCTCGCCAACACCAGGTCGTCCAGCGACAGGGCGAACGACATCATGCCGCCCGCTGCCAGCGATGGCGCGATCATCGGAATGGTGATCAGGAAAAACACCTTGAACGGCTTGGCCCCCAGATCCATCGCGGCTTCTTCGATCGACAGATCAAGCTCCCGCAGGCGGGCGGAGACTACCACCGCCACATAGGCTGCACAAAACGTGGTGTGGGCGATCCAGATCGTGACGATGCCACGCTCCTGCGGCCAGCCGATCAATTGCGCCATCGCCACGAACAGCAGCAACAGCGACAGACCGGTAATCACCTCAGGCATCACCAGCGGCGCCGTCACCAGACCGCCGAACAGCGTGCGACCTTTGAAGCGCGTCACGCGGGTCAGGACGAAGGCGGCGAGGGTGCCCAGCGCCACCGCAGCAATCGCGGTGTAGCAGGCGATTTCCAGCGAGCGCACCACAGAGCCCATCAGCTGCGTGTTGTCGAGCAGGCCGACGTACCACTTCACCGACCAGCCGCCCCACACCGTCACCAGTTTCGAGGCGTTGAACGAGTAGATCACCAGAATCAGCATCGGCAGATAAATGAACATCAGGCCGAAGATCAACATGAACTTGGAAAAACCGAAGCGTTTCATCCCCGTGCCTCCATCTCTTTGGCCTGGCTGCGGTTGAACAGCAGAATCGGCACAATCAGGATCAACAGCATCACCACCGCCAGCGCAGACGCCACCGGCCAGTCGCGGTTATTGAAGAACTCTTGCCACAGCACGCGACCGATCATCAGCGTCTCCGGGCCACCCAGCAGTTCCGGGATCACGAACTCGCCAACCACCGGAATGAACACCAGCATGCAGCCGGCGATAATGCCGTTCTTGGCCAGCGGCACAGTGATTTTCCAGAAGTTGTTGAAGTTGCTCGACCCCAGATCGGACGCCGCTTCCAGCAGGCTGCCATCGTGCTTGACCAGGTTGGCGTACAGCGGCAGCACCATGAATGGCAGGTAGGCATACACGACGCCGATATACACCGCAGTGTTGGTGTTGAGGATCTCGATCGGGTGATCGGTCAGCCCGGTCCACATCAGAAACGCATTGAGCAGACCGTTGTTGCTGAGGATGCCCATCCACGCGTAAACGCGGATCAGGATCGCGGTCCAGGTCGGCATCATGATCAACAGCAGCAGGACGTTTTGCGCTTCCTTGCTCGCTTTGGTGATCGCGTAGGCCATCGGGAAACCGATCACCAGGCACATCATCGTGCTCAGCGCCGCGACCTTCAGCGAACCGAGGTAGGCCGACAGGTACAGCTCGTCTTCGCCGAGCATGGTGTAGTTGCCGATGTTGAGCATCAGCTGGAATTTCTGTTCGGCGTAGGTGTAGATCTCCGAGTAAGGCGGGATCGACAGCGCGGCTTCCGAGAAGCTGATCTTCATCACCAGGAAGAACGGCAGCATGAAGAACAGGAACAGCCAGATGAACGGGATGCCGATGACAAACTTTCGCCCGCTGGGCACCAGGCGCAGGAATTGCTGATTGAAGGTTCTCATGAGCGCAGTACCACGCCGCTGTCGTCTTCCCACCACACGTAGACCTTGTCGTCCCAGGTCGGCCGTGCGCCACGGCGTTCGGCGTTGGCCATGAACGACTGGACGATCTTGCCGCCGGGCAGCTCGACGTAGAACACCGAGTGGCCGCCGAGGTAGGCGATGTCATGCACCTTGCCTTCGGACCAGTTGTAGCGGACTTCGGGTTTGAGGGTGCTGACGAGCATTTTTTCCGGGCGGATCGCGTAGGTGATCGACTTGTCCTGCACCGACGTGCTGACGCCGTGACCGACGTAGATCTTCTGCTGCAGGTCCGGGCTGTGGATGATCGCGTGACCTTCAAGGTCTTCCACCACGGTGCCGTCGAAGGCGTTCACGTTGCCGATGAACTCGCAGACCATGCGGCTGACCGGCGCTTCATAGATGTCCACCGGGCTGCCGATCTGGGCGATCCAGCCCAGGTGCATGATCGCGATGCGCTCGGCCATGGTCATGGCTTCTTCCTGGTCGTGGGTCACCATCACGCAGGTCACGCCAACGCGCTCGATGATCTCCACCAGTTCCAGCTGCATCTGCGAGCGCAGTTTTTTATCCAGTGCGCCCATCGGCTCGTCGAGCAGTAACAGCTTCGGACGTTTCGCCAGGGAGCGGGCGAGGGCGACGCGCTGGCGCTGACCGCCGGACAACTGATGGGGTTTGCGTTTGGCGTATTGGGTCATGTGCACCAGGCGCAGCATTTCTTCGACGCGGGCGTCGATTTCGCTGGCCGGCAAACGGTCCTGCTTGAGGCCGAAGGCGATGTTCTGCGCCACGGTCATGTGCGGGAACAGCGCGTAGGACTGGAACATCATGTTGATCGGCCGCTCGTAGGGCGGCATGTCGGTGATGTCCACACCGTCGAGCAGGATCCGCCCTTCAGTCGGGCGCTCGAAACCGGCGAGCATGCGCAGCAGGGTCGATTTGCCCGAACCGGAGCCACCGAGCAGGGCAAAGATTTCGCCCTGATGGATCTCCAGGGACACATCGTCCACAGCCGTGGTTTCGTCGAACTTCTTGGTGACACGATCGACTTTCACCAGAACCTTTTTCGGTTGCTGGTGGCCTTCAAGTGCCTTCCGGTAAGTGCTGGAGGCGTTTGCCATGTGAAACTCCCAACAGGTTTCGTTCGCTCGGCCAACGTGGCCGGGCTTAAGTGGATTGCAAGCCTGTAAGCGCATTGCCTGTCGGATCACATTCCCCTGTGGGAGCGGGCTTGCTCGCGAAGGCGCCGTGTCAGTCGACATCGTTGTTGCCTGACACACCGCATTCGCGAGCAAGCCCGCTCCCACAGGGTTTTGCGTTGTCCTGACGGGCACTGCTCCTACGATCCGGCTTGGTCGGCGCCGCCGTCCTGGCTGCCTGGGTCGTACTTGTTGTTATTACGGTTTGTTGTTTTCACGGATGACGGATGCGCACGCGCGCCGCCGCCGACCCCGTGGGGGCAGTAAACAGTTTTGAAATCCTGGGTGGTGTCAGCGCTGGTTGCGTCGCGCCGCCCGTTGTCGGCAGGCCGCGCCGAACGCCTGGAAAATCTTCAGGTAGTTCGGGTTGTCCAGCACTTGCCATTCCGGGTGCCATTGCACGCCAAGGGCAAAGGTCGGGCTGTGCTCGACCGAGATCGCCTCGATCAGGCCATCCGGCGCCACGGCTTCGGCACGCAGGCCGGGCGCGAGGCGGTCGATGCCCTGACTGTGAATCGAGTTGACCTGGAACTCGCCCGGCAACGCCAGCGCTTCGAACACGCCACCGGCCAGCACCGTGACGGCATGCGCCGGTGCGTATTGCACGGCTACGTCGGGGCTGTCGGCTTCGCGGTGATCGAGCATGCCCGGCAACTCATGCACCTTCTGGTGCAGGCTGCCGCCGAAGGCCACGTTCATTTCCTGGAAGCCACGGCAAATGCCGAGCACCGGAACGCCCGCCGCAATGGCTGCACGCAATAAAGGAAGGGTGGTGGCGTCCCGCGCCGGATCGTGATCCGTACCGGGTTCGCTGGCCGGGCCTTGATAGTGGAAGGGTTCCACGTTCGAGGGGGAGCCGGTCAGCAACAGACCGTCGAGCTGACCGAGCAGGTCTTCGAGTTCAGTCAGTTTGCCAAGGGAAGGAATGACCACCGGCAACCCCAGCGCCGCAACGCTGACAGCGCGAACGTACTTGTCGCCGCTGATGTGATAGGGGTGCAGGCCAATCTGTTTGACGCACGCAGTAACGCCGATCAATGGCTTGAATGCCATTTTTATTCACCTCGAAGTTTGACACTTGAACGAGCTTTTCCGGAGCTTAGCCTCGTTGATTTTAATTAACAACTGCCATGTAAAAAATTCTAAACGCCGTTCATCAAATCTTCATGATTCCAGGCCTTGTGGCGCCTGCGTTGGCACGAGAGTGTTAAAAAAAGCCCGAAAAATAAACGCTGAGCGGCCAGGTGTTCGCTATTGACTTCACTTTGCCTTTCGGATTGACTGGCTCGGCGAAACAGCGGTGAACATAATAATTAACAGCTAAATAGGTGCATCATGTCGGTCCCTCTGCGTGCCGTTCAACTCAACGAAGCAAACGCATTCCTTAAGAAACATCCTGAGGTTTTGTACGTCGACCTTCTGATTGCAGACATGAACGGTGTGGTGCGCGGCAAGCGCATCGAGCGCACCAGTCTTCACAAGGTTTACGAGAAAGGCATCAATCTGCCGGCCTCGCTCTTCGCTCTCGATATCAATGGCTCCACGGTGGAAAGCACCGGCCTGGGCCTGGACATCGGCGACGCCGACCGCATCTGCTACCCGATCCCGGGCACCCTGAGCATCGAGCCGTGGCAGAAGCGTCCTACCGCACAACTGTTGATGACCATGCACGAGCTGGAAGGCGAGCCGTTCTTCGCCGACCCGCGTGAAGTGCTGGCCAACGTCGTGCGCAAATTCGACGAACTGGGCCTGACCATCTGCGCCGCGTTCGAACTCGAGTTCTACCTGATCGACCAGGACAACGTGAACGGTCGTCCGCAGTCGCCACGTTCGCCGGTGTCCGGCAAGCGTCCGGTGTCGACTCAGGTGTACCTGATCGACGACCTCGACGAATACGTCGACTGCCTGCAAGACATCCTCGAAGGTGCGAAAGAGCAGGGCATCCCGGCTGACGCCATCGTCAAGGAAAGCGCTCCGGCGCAGTTCGAAGTCAACCTGCATCACGTCTCCGATCCGATCAAGGCCTGCGACTACGCGGTGCTGCTCAAGCGTCTGGTGAAGAACATCGCCTACGACCACGAGATGGATACCACCTTCATGGCCAAGCCGTATCCGGGTCAGGCGGGCAACGGTCTGCACGTGCACATTTCGATCCTGGACAAAGAAGGCAACAACATCTTCGCCAGCGAGGATCCCGAGCAGAACGCCGCGCTGCGACACGCGATCGGCGGTGTGCTGGAGACCCTGCCTGCGCAAATGGCTTTTCTCTGCCCGAACGTCAACTCGTACCGTCGCTTTGGCGCGCAGTTCTACGTGCCGAACTCGCCGAGCTGGGGCATCGACAACCGCACCGTTGCAGTCCGTGTGCCGACCGGTTCGGCCGACGCCGTGCGCATCGAGCACCGCGTTGCCGGTGCCGACGCCAACCCGTATCTGCTGATGGCTTCGGTGCTGGCCGGTATTCACCACGGCCTGACCAACCAGATCGAACCGGGCGCGCCCGTTGAAGGCAACAGCTACGAGCAGAACGAACAGAGCCTGCCGAACAACCTGCGCGATGCATTGCGCGAGCTGGACGACAGCGAAGTCATGGCCCGCTACATCGACCCGATGTACATCGACGTGTTCGTCGCGTGCAAGGAAAGCGAGCTGGCCGAGTTCGAGAACTCGATCTCCGACCTTGAGTACAACTGGTATCTGCATACGGTCTGACGTAATGGGTGGTAACTGACTCACCACCCTTCCCTGTAGGAGCTGCCGAAGGCTGCGATCTTTTGATCTTGATCTTGCAAAAACAAAGTCAAAAGATCGCAGCCTTCGGCAGCTCCTACAGGGGATCGGATTACCAAATTCTGATTGGCTGAGTCCTCCCGCCAGTCATCAATCCCCCTTGTCGAGCCACAACCATGACCACCACCCGCAACGACTGGGAACAACGCTTCCAGTCCCTGAGCATCGAATCCCGCGCGTTCATCAACGGCGAATATCGCCCGGCGATCAGTGGCGATACCTTCGAGTGCCTGAGCCCCGTCGATGGCCGTTTCCTCGCCTCCGTGGCCAGCACCGATGAAGCCGACGCCAACCTCGCCGTCGAGGTCGCACGCCAGTCTTTTGAATCCGGCGTGTGGGCCAACAAAGCCCCGGCCGAGCGCAAACGCATCCTGATCCGCTTCGCCGATCTGATCCTGCAATACCAGGAAGAACTGGCGCTGCTGGAAACCCTCGACATGGGCAAACCGATCAGCGACTCGA
>NZ_QAIK01000150.1:6815-12605 GCF_003061005.1 Pseudomonas sp. HMWF021
CGACCGCCAACGCGATCCGCTGGAGTGCTGAAGCCATCGACAAGATCTACGACGAAGTTGCCGCCACCCCGCACGATCAACTCGGTCTGGTGACCCGCGAGCCGTCCGGCGTAGTCGCCGCGATCGTGCCGTGGAACTTCCCGCTGATCATGGCCAGCTGGAAATTCGCCCCGGCTCTGGCTGCAGGCAACTCGTTCATCCTCAAACCTTCGGAAAAGTCGCCGCTCACCGCGATCCGCATCGCGCAACTGGCGCTGGACGCGGGCATTCCGAAAGGCGTGTTCAACGTGCTGCCGGGCTTCGGCCATACCGTCGGCAAGGCGCTGGCGCTGCACATGGACGTCGACGTGCTGGCCTTCACCGGCTCCACGGCAATTGCCAAGCAACTGATGATTTATGCCGGCCAGAGCAACATGAAACGCGTCTGGCTCGAAGCCGGGGGCAAGAGCCCGAACGTGGTGTTTGCCGACGCCCCGGACTTGCGCGCGGCAGCACAAGCGGCGGCCGGCGCCATTGCCTTCAACCAGGGCGAAGTGTGCACCGCCGGTTCGCGCCTGCTGGTGGAGCGTTCGATCCGCGAGCAATTCATTCCGCTGCTGGTGGAGGCGCTGCAAGCGTGGAAACCGGGACACGCGCTTGACCCGGCCACCACCGTCGGCGCCGTCGTCGATCAGCGGCAACTGGACAACGTGCTGCGCTACATCAGCATCGGCCGGGAGCAGGGCGCCGAGCTGATTGCCGGCGGCCAGCGCACCCTCGAAGAAACCGGCGGCACTTACATCGAGCCGACGATTTTCGACGGCGTGACCAACGCCATGACCATCGCCAAGGAAGAAATCTTCGGTCCGGTTTTGTCGCTGATCACCTTCGACACCGTTGAAGAAGCGCTGCAGATCGCCAACGACAGCATCTTCGGCCTCGCCGCCGGTGTCTGGACCAGCAACCTGAGCAAGGCGCACACCTTCGCCCGTGGCCTGCGGGCCGGCAGCGTCTGGGTCAACCAGTACGACGGCGGCGACATGACCGCACCGTTCGGTGGCTTCAAACAGTCGGGCAACGGACGCGACAAATCGCTGCACGCGTTCGACAAGTACACCGAGCTGAAAGCGACCTGGATCAAGCTCTGATTTTCTACAGCGGTGGTCGCTTCTGATGAGCGACCCTCGGAGAACAATAAAATGAAGCAACAACACGTCAACAGCTACTACGCCGCCACCCGCAACGAAGTCATCGACTTCCCGACCCTTGAAGAGTCGGTCGAGTGCGATGTCTGCATCATTGGCGCCGGCTACACCGGCCTGTCCTCGGCGCTGTTTCTCACCGAGGCCGGCTACAAAGTGACGGTGCTGGAAGCGGCGAAAGTCGGCTACGGCGCCAGCGGTCGCAACGGCGGGCAACTGGTCAATTCGTACAGCCGCGACGTCGATGTGATCGAAGAGCGCTACGGTGACAAGACGGCGGAAATCCTCGGCAGCATGATCTTCGAAGGCGCCGACATCATCCGTTCGCGGATCAAGGAATACGACATCAAGTGCGACTACCGCCCGGGCGGGATCTTCGCGGCGATGAACAAGAAACAGCTCAACGGCCTGGCCGAGCAGAAGCGCAGTTGGGAACGTTACGGCAACAAGAACCTGAAGATGCTCGATGCTGCCGACATCCGTCGCGAAGTAGGCTCCGACGCCTATGTTGGCGGCCTGCTGGACCTACAGGGCGGCCACGTGCATCCGCTGAACCTGGCCCTCGGTGAAGCCGCGGCCATCGTGCGTCTGGGCGGCAAGATCTACGAGCAATCGGCTGCCGTGGAAATCAAATACGGTGAGCCGAATGTGGTGCGTACCGCCAAAGGCCAGGTGCGCGCCAAGTACCTGCTGATCGCCGGCAACGCCTACCTGCCGCAAGGTCTGGACAACCGCGTGACCGCGAAAAGCATGCCGTGCGGCTCGCAGATCGTCGTCACCGAACCGCTGACCGAGAAGCAGGCGCGCAGCCTGATCACCAACAACTACTGCGTCGAAGACTGCAACTACCTGCTGGATTACTACCGTCTGACGGCCGACAACCGCCTGCTGTACGGCGGCGGCGTGGTCTACGGCGCGCGGGAACCGGACGACATCGAACAATTGATCCGGCCGAAGATCCTCAAGACCTTCCCGCAGCTCAAGGACGTGAAAATCGACTACCGCTGGACCGGCAACTTCCTGCTGACCATGTCACGCATGCCGCAATTCGGCCGCATCGAGAAAAACGCCTACTACATGCAGGGCTACAGCGGCCACGGCGTCACTTGCTCGCACCTGGCCGGCAAACTGATCTCGGAAATGATCCGCGGCGACGCCGAACGCTTCGACGCGTTCGCCTCCCTGCCACACATGCCAATGATCGGCGGCCGCACCTTCTCCGCCCCATTGACCGCCCTCGGCGCCGTCTACTACTCGCTGCGCGACCGTTTCGGCATCTAGTTACCTCCCCGGCGGCGGCCCCCAAGACCCCGCCGGTTTTTTAATGCTGTAGCAACACCGCCGATGTCACTGACACTCGGATGTCCAACTGTGGGGCCAGCCTGCTGGCGAAGAGGCCAGCAAAGGCAGCATCAACCCGACTGAAACACTAAAGAACCAAATGTAGGAGTGAGCCTGCTCGCGATGGCGCCAGCACAGGCACCAACACTCCCACAGAAACACTGCAAACCCTGTGGGAGCTGGCTTGCCAGCGATGACGGCCTGACAAACATCACCAGCCAACTGACGCAAAAGAGATCCAACTGTGGGAGCGAGCCTGCTCGCGAAGAGGCCATATCAGCCAACCTCCATGTCGTCTGACACACCGCTTTCGCGAGCAGGCTCGCTCCCACAGTGACTGTATTACCAAGGCCAGAAGGACTTTTGCCGCACCGTCCATCGAACCTGCTGAGCAACACCGGCAAACGTGATTTAATAGCCGCCTTTCACGGTTCCGGGACACGGGAGCAACGTGATCCGCGCCCTCGGCGCGTCACCCGCCACCCACCCCCATCGCCCTTAAGTCGTTCTCACATAAGGCTGTCATGGATACGGGTTCTCGACTCAAACTAGTACGCGAAAGCTACAAACTCTCCCAGCGCGAGCTGGCCCGGCGTAGCGGCGTGACCAATGCCACCATCTCCCTGATCGAACAGAATCGCGTCAGTCCTTCCGTCAGCTCGCTGAAAAAGCTGCTCGAAGGCATCCCGATGTCCCTGGCCGACTTCTTCACCTTCGACCAGCCCCCGCGCGAACACCAATACGTCTTCCGCGCCAACGAACAACCCGACCTGGGCCGCCACGGCCTGCGCCTGCTCCTCATCGGCGCCTCCGTCCCCAGCCGTCAGATGCGTTTGTTGCGCGAGCAATACGCCCCGGGCGCGAGCTCCGGCGAAGAGCCGATCGTGCATGCCGAAGGCGAGGAGTGCGGGTTGGTGACGCGGGGTACGGTGGAGTTGACCGTAGACGGGCAGGTGAGCGTGTTGAGTGCGGGGGATGGGTATTATTTTCCGACGACGCTGCCGCACAAGTTCCGGAATATCGGAGCGGATGAGGCTGAGATTATCAGTGCGAATACGCCGGCGAATTTTTGATCGCTATTTAGATAGGCATATGTTGTAAATAAAACCGACATCTTTTATTGGGTGTCGGTTTTTTTTCGTGGATGAAATGTTTGTAGGGTGTAGTGATATTATTTGTAGGAAGATTCTGCATTGGTGCGTGACGAAGCGAGGTTAAGAATGTTATGGCTCTTCTGGCATGTTTACACTGCGTGGTAGTTGATCCGAAGTCATTTTTGATAGTCCGTAGGCTTTATTTTTGGTGTTGTAGCTATGTGGGGAGGTGCGGGCTGTGAAATTAAATGATCTTCAGTGTTTTTTTCGTGTTTATTGTCTAATTCTTGCTTCTTCGTTTTTCTGGAGTGTAATGGTTGTAAACTGTATTAGTCAGTTTATAGAGCTTGAGGGGGAGTTGGTCTGGGTAGTGATTTCAGTTGTTTTTGTTCTATTTGCTTTGTATGGTTTTGCTTTTTCTGTTCCATCGCTTCGCAATATGCACGGTGGGAAGATGATCGAAGAAAAGCACTATAATCTACGATGGGTGTTAATCGAAATGGTCTTTTTGTCAATGATATTGGCCATTGCTTTTGTTCCTTTTATGATGGGCTTCGATTTTTTCAATGGTGTTTCGTACTGGGTGATAGCGTTTTTTCTATTCGTATTATTTTTTGGATTATTTTGCTATTTAAGCTTTTTTCAGCGTTCGTTTCGCTCTCGCCGTTAGTGGACTGGTTGTGTGATTATTTTTCAAGATTTGACTCTTTAATTGAGTTTAGCGTGAAGCTGTCAGTTAACGCTTCGAATGCTAAGGTTGGTGTTCCCATTTGCTCGTGGGCTCGTTCGTAGTTTACAGGGTCTCTATTGAAAAGTTGCACCGAATCTGGCTTTCTGACGAGATGCATCATGCCTCGAATAGACAGATAGAGATCTACGGAGTAATAGGTAAAATTACCGTTTCTGATGCCGAAAACTTTCTGATAACCCATCCTGATAGGACCCACAACACTGGGTTTGTCGGGGCCGTTGAAGATGTTTCCCACACCCTCATAAATGTTGTTGACGCGGTGCCCGATTAAGGCAATGCCCGTAATGCCAGCTTTACCTCGGGCGGCTCCAATCGCTAAGGCGCCAGCCTGAAGTTGCATGCTTCCCGCAGCGATGTTCACCCCATTCTGAAAATAAAACATAGATTTGGCAGCAAGCGCTGAATACTCATCCCTGAGTTCCTGTAATCCTTGCTTGGCACTAATGAAACCTTCATCAACCGCCCGAATAATTTCATTCGCATAATCCGAAACGATCTCGCTAAATCGAATCTGGTTGAAGCTGTCATACAACTGAGTCGCACCAATCTGGCACCCGAATGCGACCAGATCGGAAGCTGCCCGTGTGACGTCGCTGATGTCACACGAATCCTCATTCATCGTCATTTCCCCAAGTGCTGAAACCGCACGTGCCCGCCTGGATATGGGTCCAGCTGATTTCGCGGTAAGTGAATGACACCAGCTCCTGAGGCTGGGCGTCGTTCAAATGGATGGCGTGGGGGACCTGGAGGTTGATGTGGGCTATTTTTGCGCCGGTAATGTGGATTTTGAAGTATTTTTCTTGAGTGCCAGCGGCAGAGGTGCGGTAGAAGAAGATGGTGCACTCCAACACTTCGCGTTCGTGAAGTGCGGCGGACAGCAGGGGTGAAGATTTGTCGATGTGCTTGGTGATCATGATGGGCAAGTGTTTGCCCCGGTCGGCGGTAACGCCGCCGTCATTGCCGGTTGTCATGTTGTGGGAGTAGGCCAAGACCATGATTTCGTGCAGGTGACCCAGTTGGCATTTGTTGCCGATTGAATGGGTGTCGGAGCAACCGGCGGAGATCAGTCCCTGTCGATTTCCGGTAATAGTCATGTAACTGTGGTTGGCCATGAAATCTCTGCTTTAACGAATGGAAAACTCTTGTTTAAGAGTAATCGTCAACTAGAGCCGGAGCAGTGAGGCGCAGGCTCACTGCTGGTGATATTCGGAGGTGTCTTACAAGGGGCGTGGAAGTTATGAAGTGACTTCTCTGAAGTGCCATCCAGGTTTTCGCGGGTTAGATGACCTGTAGGCCGTGAACTGCACCCCTGTGGCGAGGGAGCTTGCTCCCGCTCGGCGACGCAGTCGGCGCAATTCGCGGTGTGCGGTGTGTCCGGGAGAAACGGACTATCCGGTTTTGGGCCCGCTTCGCAGCCTAGCGG
>NZ_QAIK01000150.1:12631-25342 GCF_003061005.1 Pseudomonas sp. HMWF021
TTTCCTACGAAGTTTTCAGATATTGAAACTGCGCGGAATGACTGGGCGATAACCATTCGTCCGACACACTGCACCTTCGGCACAGGCCTTCTTCCAATGCTGTAACTCACCACGCAAAGGAAGAGCCACCATGCTGAACCATAAAATTGCGGTGTTTACCCTCGCGGCATTGCTGTCCGGCAGTTCGCTGTACGCGATTGCGGCCAGCGAGACGCCGACCCCAACGGCGAACGACGGCAACAGCCAGACTCGCGACCCGGCGTCCCCTGCCACCAATGCCGATCCGGATGCCAATTCGCTGCCTAAAGGTGGTGATGGTGGCAAGACCGACAATGGGCCGGTGCCTTCTGCCTCCAAGCCCAGCCCTGCGGGTCAACCGACCGGTAGCAGCAGTGGGGGTAACGGCGGTGGTTAACGGATGTTGCGCACTAAAAAGCCCGGTTTTTAGAGCCGGGCTTTTCTTTGCCTGTTGCAAACACGGATATCAAACGCTTACTTCACCTTCCAATGCCCGCCACCATTCTCACAGTCAATTCGCGCCTGGGCCAAATGCTCCACGTCGTAGTAATACGTGGTCACTTGGGCGTTATCGGGGATGTTCAGCGCCTTGGCATTTTTGTCATTGCTGGTGGAGTGCGGGTTGGCCAGGGATTCCTGGGTGATCGTGGCGATACACGTGGCCTGATAGTGATCGGCACAATGGTCGACCTTGGTTTTCGTACTGCTGAGCATGTCTTTGCTTTCGTTGCTGCACGACCAGTCGATGGAGCCGACGGGCATGCCTTCGTATTCGTAGCAGCTGTGGGTTTCCACCGCTGGCACCGAGGCGCTGGAGGATTGGGTCTGTACATCGCAGCCTTCGGCCATGACGCAGGTGGGGATGACGGCAAAGGTGGCGATCAGAAGCAGGAAGCGAATGTTCATCGGAGTTTCCTCTTCAGGGGCGCCGGGTCTGATCGAAGTTTTTGGCGCTTTAAAGTTTCGAGATGGCGCGGAGGAGGGAGGTTCCATCGGGTTTTTGATTTGCTCCCGTGGCGTACACTGCGAAACAATCGGAAACATTCAGCGCCCAAGGATTGGAACATTGCCCATGATCGAAATCGGCAGCCGCAATAACGCGCTCCCCTCGCAGCATCCTTTTCACGACATCTATCTGTTTCACATTGACCCTGCAAAGCCAGATTCGCCTTTCTGTTTCGAGCAGTCGATTTCCGGCGGGCACATGGAACATGGCGGTGCGCGGTGGTTGGCGCTCAATGAGCTGGACGCTTGGCCGGGCGAGTGGCGTGAACACCTGAGAAAGGCTGACTGCGCGTGGGTTGCCGAGTTGATCGATGCCCATCCGAAAGCCGATCAGGCCACCGTGGTCTCTCTGATTCTTCAACGTCATTCCGGGCCAGCCAAGCCAGTCGGACGATTGAAAGCGATCGGCAGTTGGCTCAAACGCAATATCCACGTCGGCGGCCGCTACGGCGTTTAACCCACGGAGACTTCCATGACCCAGACACTCGAACGCGCCATTGCCCTCGCTGCCACCGCGCATGCCGGGCAGGTGGACAAGGGCGGCGCGCCGTACATTCTGCATCCGCTGAAAGTCATGTTGCGCATGACCACGCCGGAGGAACGCATCGTCGCCGTGCTGCACGACGTGGTGGAGGATTGCGGCATCAGCCTCGATGATTTGCGCAAGGAAGGTTTTAGTGAAGAGGTGCTGGACGCTATCGAATCCGTGACCAAAGTGCCGGGCGAGTCCTACGAGGATTTTGTCGAGCGTGCGGAGCAGAACCCGATTGGCCGGGTGGTGAAACTGGCGGATCTGGAGGAGAACAGCGACCTGTCGCGGATTGCCTCGCCAAGTTGGGAGGATCTGGAGCGGATCGAGAAATACCGCCGCGCGATCGGGCGCTTGCGCACGTAAGAACGAATCCCCCCCTGTAGGAGCTGCCGAAGGCTGCGATCTTTTGACTTTGATTTTAGAGGCAAGATCAAAAGATCGCAGCCTGCGGCAGCTCCTACAGGGGGTGGGATACCTCAGGGAAATAGCCAGGAAGGCGAATATGAAATCGATTCTGTGTTTGTTGATCGCAGCAGCCGTTGGCGCTGCGTTGCAGGTCAGCGGTGTTCCTCATGGCCTGTTGCTGGGGGCGATCCTCGTTGCCGCGCTGGTCACCACTCGCACCGGTTTTGCCCCCGCAACCCCTTATGGTCTGGGCTACATCCAGGTCACGCTGGGCATCGCCACCGGGCTGATGTTCGAGGCGTGGGACAGTGCGACGGCTTCGGCGATGTTGCCAAGCCTTGGTGTCTTGCTGCTGTGTCTGACGGTGCAGATTGCTCTGGCCGGATGGTGGCTGACTCGCGGCGCGGGATGGAATCGCACCGATGCGCTGCTGGCTGTTTATCCCGGCGCATTGGCGGCGGTATTCGATCTGCTGGAATCGGAAAAAGCTTCGAGCAAAGTCATCATCGTCCACCTGATGCGCTTGCTGTTGATCACGGTGCTGGTGAGCTTTCTGATTCCCGGGCATGCCTCGGTGGCCGTGATGGAAAGCGCTCCATTGAGCACGGGCATGGCGTTGACGGTGCTGGCGCTGATCAGTTTGAGCATCATCATCGGGCGATTGCTGTTGGTGATCGGCGTGCCGGCGCCGTTCATGTTGACGGCGATCCTGCTGACGGCGGTGTTTGTGAAATCGGGATGGCTGCACGGCTTCCACATGCCGGACTGGAGCCTGAACCTGGCGGCGCTGATTCTGGGCGTGCGGATCGGCTCGCGCTTTCAGGGGTTGGGTGTTGCGGAATTGGGCCGGCATGGCCGCACGGCGCTGGTGTCGGTCGGATTGATGATCGTGGTGGCGGCGGTTTTCGCCGAAGTGGCGGCGCGCTGGTTGAACAGTGATCCGTTGTCGCTGTGGCTGGCGTACATGCCGGGCGCAATCGAGACGATTGCGATTGTCGCGTTTGCCGGCGAGCTGAATGTGGTGTTTATCCTCACGCATCATCTGGCGCGGATGGTGGTGCTGCATTTTGCGCCGGCGTTGCTGGTGCAGGTGCGGCGCGTGCGGGAGGAAAGCTGATCACGCCCTCGCCGGGCCGGTGCGCGACCGGCATATTAAAAGCAAAAGATCGCAGCCTTCGGCAGCTCCTACAGGGAAAGCGTAATTCCTGTGTAGGAGCTGCCGAAGGCTGCGATCTTTTCCGGGCATCAACGCAGATGCGCGGCGAAGCCTTCCTCACCAGGAGCGACATCATCCTTGAGCGTCAACGCCGGAATCTCATAATCCCCCGCATTCTGCTGCCGATACGCAATCGGCCGCGTGCTCCACAACTCATCCAGGCGACGCCCCAACTCATCACACGTCTGGGCAAATCGCGCCGCATCCATCCGGCTGGTGCGATACACCACAAACGGCGGCACCACCTCGAAGCCTGGGTAGTACAGAATCCCGTGCTGGATCGGAAACAGCAGATCATCCATCGATCCATTGATCCCGCGCGGGGCGTAGTGCGATTCCCAGCCACCGGTGGTGACCATCAGCATCGCGCGCTTGCCCTTCATCTTGCCTTCGCCGTAGCGCTCGCCCCAACGGCTGTCGGAGTGTTCGCCGACGCCGTAGCCAAATCCATAGGCGTAGACGCGATCGACCCAACCCTTGAGGATCGCCGGCATCGTGAACCACCAGAGTGGGAATTGCAGGATCAACGCGTCGGCCCACAACAGCTTCTCCTGTTCCCGCGTGATGTCAGCGGACTGCGTACCTTGCGCGTAGGCCCGTTTCGAATCGAGCGAGGCGTGGAATGGTTGACGCGGATCGCGCTCGGGGGCGTCTTCGGCGTCAAGGGTGGCTTTCCAGCTCATCGCGTAGAGATCGGAAACCTGCACGGTGTGCCCCGCGGCTTGCAGGCGCTGCACGGTGAAGTCCCGAATCGAGCCGTTGAGGGAAGTCGGTTCAGGGTGGGCGTAGACCAGTAATACGTTCATGTTGAAGCTCCGGTTGCTGAATGACAGCAGGATCGACGCTCCCCAGGTATATTGGAAATGAATGTCTGATATGTCTGGTATAGCCATGAATAATTTAAGACGACTGGATACCAACCTGTTGTTGACCCTCGATGTGTTGCTCGCCGAGCACAACGTGACCCGCGCGGCCGAGCGCCTCAACCTGTCGCAGCCGTCGGTGAGCGTGCACCTGGCCAAGCTGCGTGAGATCTTCGGCGATCCGCTGTTACTGCCCGGGCCACGGGGCATGCGGCCAACCGCGAGGGCCGATGAACTGCGCGAGCCGTTGCGTGAAGCGCTGGAAGCACTCGAGCGGGCAGTCGCGCCGGCCAGCGCCTTCGATCCGGCGCAGGCCCGCCACATCTGGAAAATCGCGGCGACCGATTACGGTGAATCGACGGTGGTGCTGCCGGCCCTCAGCGGTTTGCGCACTCAGGCACCGGGCACGCGGCTGGCGGTGCTCGACTTGATGCCGGCGCAGTTAGTGAAGCAGGCAGAGCAGGGCGTGTTTGACCTGGCGCTGCACATCACCGAAGAGGCGCCGCTGGACCTGCATCAGCGGGTGCTGTTCACCGAGCATTACGTGCTTGCAGGGCGTGTTGGGCATCCGGGGTTGAAGCGTAAACCGACTCGCGAACAGTTCTGCGCGCTGGAGCACGTGATGGTGTCGCGCGAGGGAGGGGGCTTTTTCGGGGTGACCGACAAGGCGCTGGCCGAGGTCAGTCTGGCGCGCAAAGTGGTGTTGTCGGTGCCGCACTTTCTGATGGTGATGTCGGTGCTGGCGAGCACCGATCTGGTGGCGATGCTGCCGTCACGGCTGGTGCGCGGCAATCCGGCGTTGCAGGTGGTCGACGCGCCGTTGCAGGTCCCGGGCTACGAAATGGCGATGTTCTGGGGCGAGCGCGCGCACCGGGATCCGGCACACAAATGGCTCCGCGAGCATCTGGCGGCGTCGGTGTGATGTATCAGGCGTGACCCAGAGCAATCGCAAAAGACACCACGATCATGCACGCAAACGCGAAATTGAGATTCATCAGCTGTTCATCCTGAGCCTTTTTAAAGTGAGGCCATTCTGAACAGGCGCATGGCAAACAAAAAATTCGGCTTGTTGATTCCAATGATCGAAACAATTGATACCGGCCGGTTTGTGTTTGTTCGGGGCTTTCGCTAGTCTCGGCAAACCTGCAACTACAAGCATAAACAGGCAAAACCATGCGCGATCATTCGGTCACCGAACTGCCGTCCCTGCGTCGGCAGAAAATCCTTCTGATTCTCGAACGCGACGGCAAGGTCATGGCCTCTGAGTTGAGCCAGCATTTTGCCGTGTCCGAGGACACCATCCGCCGTGATCTCGCCGAACTGGACAATGCCGGCCTGGTGCAGCGCGTGCATGGCGGGGCGCTGCCAAGGCCCAAGGACAGTGGCAAGGATTACTTCACCCGGCTGGAGGAAACCGATGAAGTGAAAGTACGTCTGGCGCAACTGGCGGCGCAGAAAGTTGAGGACGGGCAGATCGTGCTGTTCGATTCCGGCTCCACCACGCTGCAAGTGGCGCGCTCGTTGCGTGCGGATGTTCGCATCACGGCGGTGACGGCGGCGCCGATGACCGCCATTGCCTTGTCCGAATACAAGGGTGTGAAGGTGATTCTGGCCGGCGGACAACTGAACCCGCGCACGATGTCGGCTGGCGGGCATGAGGCAGTGCGACTGCTGGCGGGGATCAAGGCGGATCTGGCGTTTACCGGCGTCTGTGCGATACATCCGGAGGTGGGCATCACCTCGCTGCATTTCGATGAAGTTCCGGTGAAGCAGGCGCTGCTCGACAGCGCGACGCGGGTGATTGCGGTGACCACGGCGGACAAGCTGGGGGCGGTGGAGCCGTTTGTGGTGGCTTCGTGCACTCGCCTGCATACGCTGATTACCGAGCGTCATGTGGCGTCGGGGAGTGTCGAGGATTATCGGCGGTTGGGGATTGTGGTGGAGCAGTTGCCTGATTGAGATTTTGCGTTGCGGCTGATGGCCTCATCGCTGGCAAACCAGCTCCCACAGGTTTTAGATGTACCGCACGGACACTGTAGGAGCTGCCGAAGGCTGCGATCTTTTGATCTTGATCTTAAAAACAAAGTCAAAAGATCGCAGCCTGCGGCAGCTCCTACAGGGATCGGGGTGTCAGCGAAGGCGTTCGAGCATCTGGTAATACCACATTCCCGCCGCCAGCAACGGGTTGCCCAGCAGATCCCCCATCGGCACGCGAATGTGCTGGCACTGCGCAAACGTGTCGAACTGCTCCATCTGCCCGGTGATCGCCCGGCTCATGATTTCGCCCATGATGTGGGTGGTGGCGATGCCGTGTCCCGAGTAGCCCTGGCAATACCAGACGTTGTCCGAGAGCTTGCCCAGTTGCGGGATGCGGTTGATCACGATGCCCATCGCGCAGCTCCACTGGTAGTCGATCTGCACCCCTTTGAGCGCCGGGAAGGTCTGCTCGATGCATGGGCGCAGTTCGGCGGCGATGTCTCTTGAATCCTTGCCGCTGTAGTTGGCGCCGCCGCCGAACAGCAAACGACCGTCAGCGGTGAGGCGGTAGTAGTCGAGGACGAAACGGCAGTCGTACACCGCCAGATCTTCAGGGTTGATCTGCCGCGCCAGATCACCCAGCGGCGCGGTGGTGACGATGCCGCCCATGGCCGGGAAAATCTTGCCCTTGAGCTGACCCGGTTCGAGCTTGTGATAGACGTCGCCGGCGAGCATCACCTGATTGGCGTCGATCTGGCCGTGGGCGGTGCGCACGCCTGGGGTTTTGCCGTGAATGATTTCCAGCACCTCGCTGTTCTCGAAGATCAGCGCACCGAGACTCTCCGCCGCCCGCGCTTCGCCAATGCACAGGTTGAGCGGGTGCAAGTGCATGTTGCGGGTGTTCTTGATCGCGCCGTGGTAGAGGTCGCTTTGCAGCAGGTCGCGCACCTGACTGCGGTCGAGCAGGCTGACTTCATCGGCCAGGCCACGGCGCACGGCTTCGTCGTAATCATTGCGCAAACCGTCCATGTGGCTCGGCTTGTAGGCGGCGTGCAGATGGCCGTGCTTGAGGTCGCACTGGATGGCATATTTCTCGACCCGCTGCCGGATGATTTCATGCCCGCGCCAGCGCAGGTGCCAGATAAAATCGTCGACCTCATCGCCGAGTTTCGGGCGCATCTGTTTGCGCATTGCGCCGTCGCCGGAAAGGCTGCCGGTGACTTGACCGCCATTGCGCCCGGTGGCGCCCCAGCCGATCTTGTTGCTCTCGACGATGGCGACTTTCAGGCCTTTTTCGGCGAGTTCGACGGCGGTGGCAACGCCGGTGAAACCGCCGCCGATGATCACCACATCGACTTGATGTCGGCCTTGCAGGGTCGGGTAGTCGGTGTCCTGGTTGAGGGTGGCGGTGTAGTAGGAATTGCAGCGTTGGGTCATGTCGGTGTCCACACAAAATTCGGGAGTCAAATCGAGGACCCTGTGGGAGCTGGCTTGCCAGCGATAGCGGAGTATCAGTCACCAGAGATGCTGAATTTGCCGGCCCCATCGCTGGCAAGCCAGCTCCCACAGAATTTAGGGTGTATGTCAGGCTTCGGTCAGATACCAGCGCCAATCCTGCTCACCGACCTCGGCCATGAACTGCCGGTACTCGGCACGCTTCACTGCCAGATACACCTCGAGAAATGCCTGGCCCAAGGCATCCCGCGCCCACGCAGAGTTTTCCAGCGCCTGCAGTGAAGTCAGCCAGTCGGTCGGCAGCAATTCCTTGGCCTGCGCATAGCCATTGCCCTCGACCGGCGCACCCGGATCAAGGTTTTCGCGAATCCCGCGATGGATGCCGGCGAGGATCGCCGCTGCCGCCAGATATGGGTTGGCGTCGGCGCCGCAGATGCGGTGTTCGATGTGCCGGGTGTTGGCCGGGCCGCCCGGTACGCGCAGGCTGACGGTGCGGTTGTCGACGCCCCAGGTCGGCGCCAATGGCGCGTAGCTGTTGGCCTGAAAGCGGCGGTAAGAGTTGGCGTTGGGGCAGAACAGCAGCAGCGTATCGAGCAGCGAAGCGAGCATGCCGCCAATCGCGGTGCGCAGCAGCGGGGTGCCGGCCGGGTCCTCGGCGGCGAACAGATTGCGCCCCTCGCCATCGGCAAGACTGACGTGCATGTGCATGCCGGTGCCGGCCAGATCATCGAACGGTTTGGCCATGAATGTCGCCTGCATGCCGTGCTTGTGCGCCACGGCTTTGACCAGGCGTTTGTAACGCACCGCCTGATCCATCGCGACCAGTGCGTCGCCATGTTCAAGGGTGATTTCCACTTGGCCCGGCGCGTACTCGGAGATCGCCGTGCGCGCCGGAATGCCGTGCAGTTTGCAGGCGCTGTAGAGGTCGGCGAGGAACGGTTCGATCTGCTCCAGTTCGCGCAAACCGTAGACCTGCGTGTGTCGCGGTCGGCCACCGTCGGCATCCAGCGCCGGTTGCGGGCGACCGTTGTGATCACGTTTGGCGTCGAGCAGATAGAACTCCAGCTCGCACGCCATGACCGGGTGATAACCCTCGGCCTTGAGGCCGTCGATGACTTTGATCAGCAGATGACGCGGGTCGGCGATGCTCGCCGGCATTCCCTCGGTCGGGTGCATGCTGACCTGCACTGCAGCGGTCGGAATCTGCCGCCACGGCAGGCGCACCAGACTGCCTTCGAGCGGGTAGGCGCGGCAGTCGATATCGCCGACGTCCCACACCAGCCCGGAGTTTTCCACGTCTTCGCCCTGCACGGTCAGACCGAGGATGGTGCTGGGTAGCGGGCGACCGCTTTCGTAGACTGCCAGCAGTTCCTCGCGGTGCAACAGCTTGCCGCGCGGCACGCCGTTGGCGTCGAGGATGAACAGCTCGATCATGTCGATATCGGGGTTTTGTTCAAGGAACAGGCGTGCGTCTTCGATGGCTGCGAATTTCATGGTCAATCACTCACGATGGCGCCGTATGGGCGCGCAGAATCGGGCCGGGCGCACCTATGGCGTCTCGGCAGGAATCAAATGGAGATCAGTCAGACGTGACACAAACCTGTGGTGAGGGGATTTATCCCCGATGGACTGCGCAGCAGTCCTGCTTTTTTTGGGGCCGCTTCGCGTCCCATCGGGGATAAATCCCCTCACTACAGGTCATGCATCCAAAGTTTTTGTTGACTGAGAGAGTCAGCAGGCGATATCCGGCGGGCGTGCGGAGTGACGCAGCTTGGAACGGCGCAGGGCCATGGGGAGATTGACGATGCGATTCATGCGCGGCCCCTGTGACAGAGGGCGCACACAGCGGAGACGTTCAACCTTTCTGGTTGTTGTGGTGACGTACTCATAACGCGTGTTTCCGTTGGCGGAAAACGTCGGTGGCGGGATGGCCCCGCCGACCGGTGTGCCCGGATAGTAAGGGGCAATCCGCGGGCGTGTAAACCGCTGATTGCGCCCCTGCAGTTATGGTCGCCGTTCAGCGCATCAGATGAAAGCCCAGCCCGGCAAGGGCGCAAACGATCAACACTTCAATCACGCCGCGCTTGAAAATGAACAACGCCAGTGCGGCCAGCAACGCCAGTCCGATCGAAAACAGATCCGCGTGCCCGGCAAAACCGCTCGGCCAGAACACGTGATAAGCGAAAAAACACGCCAGGTTGAGAATCACCCCGACCACCGCAGCGGTGATCGCGGTCAACGGTGCAGTGAATTTCAATTCGTTGTGAGTCGATTCCACCAGCGGCCCGCCGGCGAGGATAAACAGGAACGAGGGCAGGAAGGTGAACCAGGTCACCAGCGTCGCCGCCAGTGCGCCGGCGGCGAACGCATGTTCCGCGCCGAAGGCCGGTTGCAGGTAACCGCCGATGAAACCGACAAACGCCACCACCATGATCAGCGGCCCGGGCGTGGTTTCGCCGAGGGCGAGGCCGTCGATCATTTGCGTGGGCGTCAGCCAGCCGTAATGACCGACTGCGCCCTGATAGACATACGGCAACACCGCGTAAGCACCGCCAAAAGTCAGCAGCGCGGCCTTGGTGAAGAACCAGCCCATTTGCGTGAAGGTGCCGTCCCAGCCGAACAGCATGGTCAGCAAGCCCATCGGCAGACACCACAGCACCACGCCGATCAACAGCAGGCGCCACAGCTTCGGCAGACTGAAGCGCGCATGTTCAGGTGTTGGCGTGTCGTCATCGATCAGCGCCGGGCCAAAGGATTTTGCGCTGCTGCGTTGGCCGCCGTTGTCGAAACGTTTTGGCGCCAGTCGCCCGCCGACATAACCGATCAGTGCCGCCCCGAGCACAATCAGCGGGAACGGCAGATTAAAGGCGAAGATCGCCACGAATGACGCCCCGGCGATGGCCCACAGCCAAGCGTTTTTCAGCGCTCGCGAGCCGATACGGTGCGCGGCGTGCAGCACGATCGCGGTCACCGCCGGTTTGATTCCGTAGAAGATCCCGGCCACCACCGGCACATCGCCAAACGCGATGTACACCCACGACAGCGCAATCAGGATGAACAGCGACGGCAGCACGAACAGCGCCCCGGCAATCACCCCGCCCCAGGTGCGATGCAACAGCCAGCCAATGTACGTTGCCAGTTGCTGGGCCTCGGGGCCGGGCAGCAACATGCAGTAGTTGAGCGCATGCAGAAAGCGTCGCTCGGAGATCCAGCGCCGGCGCTCGACCAGTTCCTGATGCATGATCGCGATCTGCCCGGCCGGGCCGCCGAAACCGATGCAGCCGAGCTTGAACCAGAAGCGCCACGCCTGGCGCAGGGTCACGGGAGCGGGGCGGGGCAGGTCTTCAGGTGAGGTGTTCAAACGCGGCTCCTGCGGTGGATGCTGTCGGAGCCGCTATCTAATCAGGCTTTTATGAAAAAGTGCTATCGGTCAGCTGAACCTGTGGCGAGGGAGCTTGCTCCCGCCGGGCTGCGAAGCAGTCCCGTTTTTTTGACGCCGCATGGCGCCCCAACGTGACGGTGCGACGATTCGCCAAGCTCCCTCGCAGGATCAGGCATGCGCCAGACTCCAGCGCAGCGCCGCATTCTGATCGCTCTCACGGCCCTCGACCCAGTGCGAACCCTGCGCCGTGCTCTCACGCTTCCAGAACGGCGCGCGGGTTTTGAGCACGTCCATGATGAACGCGCAGGCTTCAAACGCCATGTGCCGGTGCTTGCTGCTGACGCCGACAAACACGATCGGCTCGCTGACCGCCAGCGCACCGACCCGATGCACGATCTCGACCCCCAGCAGCGGCCAGCGCTGGCGCGCTTCTTCGGCGATCTGTTCGAGGGCCTTTTCGGTCATGCCCGGATAGTGCTCGAGAAACAGCTCGTTCACGCTCTGGCCAATGTTCAGATCACGCACATAACCGATGAAATTCACCACCGCGCCGACCCGTGGATTGCGCGCATGCAGGTCGGCGGTCAACTGGCCGACGTCGAAGCTTTTGTACTGCACTCGAACCGTCATGCTCAGCCTCCGGTGACCGGTGGAAAAAACGCAATCTCGTCGTAGTCCTCGATGGCCGCGCTCGGTTGGCACAGCTCCTGATTCAACGCACACATCAGGTTGCCGGAGCCGAGCACTTCGCGCCATTCCTCACCACGGGCCATGAGCATCTGCCGCACGTCCTCAATGCTGCGCAGGTTGTCGTTCAGAGGGATTTTTTCCCCGCCCAGATTGAGGCGATCACGGTAGCTGGCGAAGTAGTTGATCAGGATCATTGCGCGCCCTCCCATTGGAAGTGTCCGGAGCGGCCGCCCTGTTTGCTGAGCAGGCGGATGTCGCCGATGACCATCGCCCGGTCCACCGCTTTGCACATGTCATAGATCGTCAGCGCCGCGACACTGGCGGCGGTCATGGCTTCGAGTTCGACGCCGGTCTGTCCGGTCAAGCGACAGGTGCTGGTGATCTGCACGCGGTCCGGCTCGCAGGCCGTGAGTTCGACGTGAATCGAACTGAGCAGCAGCGCATGGCACAGCGGGATCAGCTCGTGAGTGCGCTTGGCTGCCTGAATCCCGGCGATGCGTGCCACGGCGAAAACATCGCCCTTGGGGTGACCGTTGGCCTGGATCATCTGCAGGGTTTGCGGTTGCATCTGCACCCAGGCTTGCGCCGTGGCTTCGCGGCGGGTCGCGGCTTTTTCGCTGACGTCGACCATGTTGGCGCGGCCCTGATCGTCGAGGTGGGTGAGGGTGTTGCTCATGGCGAAAGCTCCTGGATCGGGCTGTAGATTCGGGGGGCGTTGCGGTGCGGAACGTGGATCAGATTGAGTCGATGCTTGAGCGCCCAGCGCACGGTCAACGCCGTAGGGGCGGACAGGCTGACAAGGGTGCCAAGGCGGGCGCGCACGGCTTTGTGGATAAGCTCCAGGCTGCAACGGCTGGTCACCACCACGAAGCCCTGACGCGCATCGACCCCGGCGATTTGCATCGCACCGATCAGCTTGTCGAGGGCGTTGTGCCGGCCGATGTCTTCGCGGCACAGCAGCGCTTCGCCGCTGACATCGAAGTACAGCGCTGCGTGCAGGGCGCCGCTGCTGCGGGCCAGTTGCTGGGCCTGTTCGATGCGTTGGCGGATGCCGTCGAAATGCGCGGCGGGCGGCAGGGCGCAGGGTTGCAGGATGTGCAGTTGCGGCAGCGCCTGTTCCAGCGCTTCGACGCCACAGATGCCGCAACCGCTGGTGCCGGCCATCTGC
>NZ_QAIK01000151.1:0-19845 GCF_003061005.1 Pseudomonas sp. HMWF021
GGCGTGGTCATGGCGTGGGAACCGGGTGGGGGGCTTTTAGCTACGACCGTTCTTGCCTGGAATACGTTCTGTATGCACCACCCAAATCCCCGACTTTACGCATGACCCTGTAGGAGCTGCCGAAGGCTGCGATCTTTTGATCTTGCTCTACAAAAACAAAGTCAAAAGATCGCAGCCTGCGGCAGCTCCTACAGGGCTTGCGTTACTTGGTTACCAGCTCATCTTCCTTGAACTGGTCTTTCACATATTTGATTTCGGTGCGACCGTGGGGCGCCGGCAAGCCGTCTTCGCCAAGGTTGACGAAGACCATTTTCTCGACCGTGAGGATGCTCTTGCGGGTGATCTTGTTGCGCACTTCGCAGGTCAGGGTGATCGAGGTGCGGCCGAACTCGGTGGCGGTGATGCCCAGTTCGATGATGTCGCCCTGGCGCGAGGCACTGACGAAGTTGATTTCGGAAATGTACTTGGTCACCACGCGCTGATTGCCCAACTGGACGATGGCGTAGATCGCCGCCTCTTCGTCGATCCAGCGCAGCAGGCTGCCGCCGAACAGGGTGCCGTTGGGGTTCAGGTCTTCGGGTTTTACCCATTTGCGGGTGTGGAAATTCATGTTCACTCCTGAGCGTTTGCCGAAAGATGGCGCCATCTTGGCAGACCGGGCGGTCAGGCTCCATGAGCCTTCTACTATGGTCGCTATTAACGATCTTCATCTGGCCGACAGAAACCCTTTGGAAGATCAGTCTAGACGGCTATAATCGCCCCCGTTTCAAAACGGTAACCTTCACTTGCTACCGTTTTCCCGCCACCTGTCCGAGGGGCGCTGCAGCAGGATCAACCTGTCAGGCTCGGATGGGGCGTTGACCGGCCACGGCCGGACACTAAACGCACAACGGCGCCCATTCGCATACATTACGAATGGAGGCTCTTCATGAGCGCTGTTATCACGCCTGCCGATTTTAACGATTACAAAGTTGCCGACATGTCCCTGGCTGCCTGGGGCCGTCGCGAAACCATCATCGCCGAATCGGAAATGCCTGCCCTGATGGGTCTGCGCCGCAAGTACGCTTCCGAGCAGCCGCTCAAGGGCGCGAAAATCCTCGGCTGCATCCACATGACCATTCAGACTGCCGTGCTGATCGAAACCCTGGTTGCCCTGGGTGCCGAAGTACGCTGGTCGTCCTGCAACATCTTCTCGACTCAGGATCAGGCTGCTGCGTCCATCGCCGCTGCCGGCATCCCGGTTTTCGCCTGGAAAGGCGAGACCGAAGAAGAGTACGAGTGGTGCCTGGAGCAGACCATCCTGAAGGATGGCCAGCCATGGGACGCCAACATGATCCTCGACGACGGCGGCGACCTGACCGAGCTGCTGCACAAGAAATACCCACAGGTGCTGGACCGCGTTCACGGCGTGACCGAAGAAACCACCACCGGCGTTCACCGCCTGCTGGACATGCTGGCCAAGGGCGAGCTGAAAATCCCGGCGATCAACGTCAACGACTCGGTGACCAAGTCCAAGAACGACAACAAGTACGGCTGCCGTCACAGCCTGAACGACGCGATCAAGCGCGGCACCGACCACCTGCTGTCCGGCAAGCAGGCGTTGGTCATCGGTTACGGTGACGTGGGCAAGGGTTCGGCCCAGTCCCTGCGTCAGGAAGGCATGATCGTCAAAGTTTCCGAAGTTGACCCGATCTGCGCCATGCAGGCCTGCATGGACGGTTTCGAACTGGTTTCGCCGTTCATCGACGGTATCAACAACGGCACCGAAGCGAGCATCGACAAGGCGCTGCTGGGCAAGATCGACCTGATCGTGACCACCACCGGTAACGTCAATGTTTGCGACGCGAACATGCTCAAAGCCCTGAAGAAGCGCGCTGTTGTCTGCAACATCGGCCACTTCGACAACGAAATCGACACTGCTTTCATGCGCAAGAACTGGGCATGGGAAGAAGTGAAGCCACAGGTCCACAAGATCCACCGTACCGGCCCGGGCGCTTTCGACGCACAGAACGACGACTACCTGATCCTGCTGGCCGAAGGCCGTCTGGTGAACCTGGGCAACGCCACCGGTCACCCGAGCCGCATCATGGACGGTTCGTTCGCCAACCAGGTACTGGCGCAGATCTTCCTGTTCGGCCAGAAGTACGCCGACCTGTCGCCAGCGCAGAAAGCCGAGCGTCTGACCGTTGAAGTACTGCCGAAGAAACTCGACGAAGAAGTGGCCCTGGAAATGGTTCGCGGCTTCGGCGGCGTGGTCACTCAACTGACCAAGCAACAGGCTGACTACATCGGCGTCACCGTCGAGGGCCCGTTCAAGCCGCACGCTTACCGCTACTGATTGACGCGGCGGCCTGCTCTCCCTGTGGGAGCGGGCTTGCTCGCGAAAGCGGTCTGTCATTCAGCATTGATGTTGCCTGACCCGCCGCTTTCGCGAGCAAGCCCGCTCCCACATGGGCGGTGCAAGCCTCACAGGCTTCGTGTTTCCAAGGGTATTTCCCATGTCCCAAGACCGTCGCTACAGCTTCGAGTTCTTCCCGACCAAGACCGATGCTGGGCATGAAAAACTGCTCAACGTTGCCCGTCAGCTGGCAACGTACAATCCCGACTTCTTCTCCTGCACCTATGGCGCTGGTGGTTCGACCCGTGATCGAACCCTCAACACCGTTCTACAGCTGGAAAGCGAAGTCAAAGTTCCAGCCGCACCGCACCTGTCGTGCGTCGGCGACAGCAAGGACGACCTGCGCGGCCTGCTGAACGAGTACAAGGCTGCCGGCATCAAGCGCATCGTGGCCCTGCGCGGCGACCTGCCGTCCGGCATGGGCATGACCAGCGGCGAGCTGCGTCACGCCAACGAACTGGTGGAATTCATTCGTGAAGAAACCGGCAATCATTTCCACATCGAAGTGGCCGCTTACCCGGAGATGCATCCGCAAGCGCGCAACTACGAGGACGATCTCGCCAACTTCGTGCGCAAGGCCCGTGCCGGCGCCGACAGCGCGATCACCCAGTATTTCTTCAACGCCGACAGCTACTTCTACTTTGTCGACCGTTTGCAGGCGCTGGGTGTGGACATTCCGGTGGTGCCGGGGATCATGCCGATCACCAACTACAGCAAGCTGGCGCGTTTCTCCGATGCCTGCGGCGCGGAAATTCCGCGCTGGATCCGCAAGCAACTGGAAGCCTACGGCGACGACAGCCAGAGCATTCAGCGCTTCGGCGAGCAAGTTGTCAGCGAAATGTGCGAACGCCTGCTGCAGGGTGGCGCTCCGGGGCTGCACTTCTATTCCATGAACCAGGCTGAGCCTAGCCTGGCGATCTGGAATAACCTGAAGTTGCCGCGCTAAGCACTAAAAGCAAGATCAAAAGATCGCAGCCTTCGGCAGCTCCTACAGGGGTGTCGTGGTTGCGATCTTTTGCTTTTAAATGCCCGAAACAGAGCTTGTGCAGGCACTTTCTGGCTCTTTCGCGTTTCTCGTCGTAATCTCAAGCCATGCCTTTGATCGCGCAATTATTCACGGTGCTGGTTTTTGCTTGCCTGAGCTTTGCCGCTCGGGGCGAGAAGCTGCGTATTGTCACCGAGCCGTGGGCACCGTACGTGTACGAAGAGGACGGCAAGAACCTCGGGCTGGACTACGAAACCACCGCCATCGTGTTCAAACGCCTGGGGATCGAGGTCGAATGGCAGTTCCTGCCGTGGAAGCGTTGCCTGTCGATGCTCGAAACCGGTCAGGCTGACGGCGCGCTGGACATCTTTCACAGCGACGAGCGCGACGCCACCCTGCTCTATCCCATCGAACCGCTGTCGGACGTCGAGTTCGTGATGTTCTACGCCAAGGACCGGCCACACCCGTTCAGCAAACTCGAAGAACTGAAGGGCCTGACCATCGGCACGTCGCCGGGTTACCTGTACAGCCCGGACTTCAGCGAATCGACATTATTCACCCGCGAACCGGCGCCGACCCACGAAGCCAACTTCGGCAAACTGCTGCGCGGGCGTATCGACTTGCTGATCACCGATCGCCGCGTGGGTCAGCATTTGCTCGATCAGTTGAATATCCGCGATCAGATCACTGAAAACCCCACAATCATTAGTCGCCAGAGCCAATATCTGGCGGTTCGCCGCAATGCCGGAATGGATCTGCTGGTGGCGCGTTTCGGCGCCGAACTCAAGCGCTTCAAGCGCGAACCGGCCTACGCCGAGCTCAGCGCCCGCTATGGCGCAGCGCCGGCCGACGTCGCCCCAATGAGCAATGCCTCGGCCAGCCGCAAAACCGTTGAGCAGCAGGAAAGCAGCGCGCAGTGATTGCTCTGTTATACTCCGGCGTTCCCGCCAGGCTCACGCCCGGACGCCCGGAACCGTAACAGGCCTCTAGACCCGCTACAGCGCAGCTTTTCAGCCCGCGCGAGCGCTCCTGACGTGCCTTCGAGACCGCAGCAGGACCGGACGGGGTCGCGTCCTCTTAAACGCGATTCGCGCCAGGCAAGACTCCCATTGGGCCAAGCCCTAACTAAAACAGGATTACTCATGTCCTTTGCTTCCCTCGGTCTCTCCGAGGCTTTAGTCCGTGCCATCGAAGATGCGGGCTATACCGAGCCTACTCCGGTGCAACAGCGGGCCATTCCCGCCGTGTTGCAAGGTCGCGACCTGATGGTTGCGGCACAGACAGGTACCGGTAAAACCGGCGGTTTCGCCCTTCCGATCCTGGAGCGGTTGTTCCCCAACGGTCACCCGGACAAATCCCAGCGTCATGGCCCGCGCCAACCGCGCGTACTGGTCCTGACCCCGACCCGCGAACTCGCGGCCCAGGTTCACGAGAGCTTCAAGATCTACGCCCGTGACCTGAAATTCGTCAGCGCCTGCATCTTCGGCGGCGTCGGCATGAACCCGCAAGTCCAGGCCATGTCCCGTGGCGTTGACGTGCTCGTCGCCTGCCCGGGTCGTCTGCTCGACCTCGCAGGCCAGGGCAGCGTTGATCTGTCCCACGTCGAAATCCTGGTGCTCGACGAAGCCGACCGCATGCTCGACATGGGTTTTGTGCACGACGTGAAGAAAGTCCTCGCACGTCTGCCGGCCAAGCGGCAGAACCTGCTGTTCTCGGCGACCTTCTCCAAAGACATCACCGATCTTGCCGGCAAGCTGCTGCACAACCCGGAACGCATCGAAGTCACGCCGCCGAACACCACGGTCGAGCGCATCGAGCAACGCGTGTTCCGTCTGCCGGCCAGCCACAAGCGTGCCCTGCTGGCGCACCTGATCACCGCCGGTGCCTGGGAACAGGTGCTGGTATTCACCCGCACCAAGCACGGCGCCAACCGTCTGGCCGAGTACCTGGACAAACACGGCCTGCCGGCTGTGGCGATCCACGGCAACAAGAGCCAGAACGCCCGCACCAAAGCCCTGGCCGATTTCAAGGCCGGCGAAGTGCGCATTCTGGTGGCCACCGACATCGCCGCGCGCGGTCTGGACATCGACCAGTTGCCACACGTGGTCAACTTCGAGCTGCCGAACGTCGATGAAGACTACGTGCACCGTATCGGCCGTACTGGCCGCGCCGGTCGTTCGGGCGAGGCGATCTCGCTGGTGGCCCCGGACGAAGAAAAACTGCTGAAAAGCATCGAACGCATGACCAAGCAGAAAATCGCCGACGGCGACCTGATGGGCTTCGATGCCAGCACCATCGAGGCCGAGAAGCCTGAAGTGCGCGAGCGTCCGGACATGCGCAACCCGCGCAACTCCCGTGGCCCGCGTGGCGACGGCCCGAATGGCGGCGGCGGTGGCGGCGGTCGTAAAGACAAAGGCAAAGACAAGGGCAAGGAAAAACCCGCCGGCGAACGCGGCGAGCGTCCTGCCCGTCAGCAGAAACCACGCGAAGGCACCCCGGCCCGCGAACAGCGTCCGAGCCAGCCACCGCGTGCGGCGGCTGATCGTGCACCGGACGAGTTCCTCGACGACGATATCGATAACTTCGGTAACCGCGTGGATTACGTGCCGAAAGCCGCCCCGGCTGGCGGTCGTGGTCGCCGTCCAGGCGCTCCGGCACAAGGTGCTGGCGCTGGCGCCCCTCGTGGCGGTCAGTCGCAGGGTCGCCAGAACGGTCCGCGCAACAGCAACGGTTCGAGCACCGGCACTCCACCGGGCAAACGCAACGGCCCGCGCAACGGCGCTCCGCGTGACGGCCAGGGCCGTCGTGACGAGTCCTCGCGCAACCGCCGCCCGGCTCGCGACGATCAGCAACGCGCCGAACCGGCCGTGCAGAACCCGCGCAGCACCGGGCCGAAGATCATGCACAAGGAGTCCAAGGCAGACCGCTTCCCGACGCCTGAGCAGCTCGATCAACTGCCGACCCGCCCGCGCGGCGAAAAACCAGCCTTGCTGACCCGCAATCGCTGAGTTATCGCCGCCATGAAAAATGCCCCGGTCCGAAAGAGCCGGGGCATTTTTTATGGATGTCCCAGAACCCGCTTTCTGTAGGAGCTGCCGAAGGCTGCGATCTTTTGATCCTGGAAAAACCAACCTCAAAAGATCGCAGCCTTCGGCAGCTCCTACAGGGGATCCGGATTGTGGCGGGCAATAAAAAACGCCCCCGGCCTTTCGACCGGGGGCGTTTTTTGTGTGGCGGCGAAAATTACTTCGCTTTCACACCTTCAAACGAGATGTACAGGTCGACGTTGTCGGACTGCGGGCCCAGGTCCATCATCTTGCCGAAATCAGAGCGCTTGATGCTGGTGGTGCCTTCGAAGCCGGCACGGTAGCCGCCCCATGGATCCTTGCCTTCGCCCAGGAACACGGCCTTGACCACGATTGGCTTGGTTACGCCGTGCAGGGTCAGGTCACCGGTCACGTCGGCAGTGTCTTTGCCAGCGGCGTTCTTGCCGGTGGACTTGACGCTGGTGGAGACAAACTTGGCGTCAGCGTATTTGCCCACGTCCAGAAAGTCTTTGCTGGCGATGTGCTTGTCGCGCTCGGCGTGGTTGGTGAACACACTGGCGGTCTTCACGTTGAATTCGATTTTGCTGTCTTCAGGCTTGGCAGCGTCAAAGCTGAACTTGCCGTCGATGTCCTTGAAAGTACCGGTGATGTAGCTGTAGCCCAGGTGGCTGATCTTGAAGTCGACGAAGGCGTGCTGGCCTTCCTTGTCGACGGTGTAATCAGCAGCCATCACGTTCGCGGACAGTACGGCCGAACCGATTGCCAGAGCGGCCAGAGTCTTTTTCAACATGCTTTCTTTTCCTTTGAGTCGAGGTTGAATTTCAGGCTTTGCGACCGAGCATTCGCGTCAGGGTCGCATCACGATCGATAAAGTGGTGCTTCAATGCTGCCAACGCATGGAGACCGGAAAAAATTACCAGTGCCCACGCCAGCCAGAGATGAATCACCCCGGCGGTGTCTGCCTGATCCGGTAGCCCGGAAACCAGTGCAGGAACTTCAAACAGGCCAAACACCGGGATCCCGACACCGTCTGCGGTGGAAATCAGGTAACCGGCAATCATCACAGCGAACAGCGCGAGGTACAGAAACCCGTGGCCGAATTTGGCGCCGATGCGGGTCATGCGGCTGTAGCTCTGCAGCGTAGGCGGCGGCGGGCTGATAAAGCGCCACAGCACCCGCAACACCATCACGCCCAGCAACACCAGACCGATGCTCTTGTGCAGATCCGGCGCGTCTTTGCGCCAGCTGCTGTAGTAATCCAGCCCCACCATCCACAGACCCAGCGCGAACAGCCCGAAGACCGCCAGCGCCACGCCCCAGTGCATGAAGATGCTGACCCAACCATAGCGTGAAGCAGAGTTACGTAGCTGCATTGCCCAAATCCTGTGAGAACTGCGAACCAAGACTAGCGAGTTATCTATCGAATTAAAGCGGAAAATTTCGCTTTGAAATATCGAGAAATACGATCAAGAGTCTGGAAGTGGCGTGTTAAGGAAAGATTAAACGCAAAAGTGTGGCGGGATGTCAGGTGGAAGATCCTGATGATGTGCTGTTTGAACAGGCCTCATCGCGGGCAAGCCCGCTCCCACAGTGGACAATAGCGCACACAAATTCTGCGCTCACCGCAAAACCTGTGGGAGCGGGCTTGCCCGCGATGAGGTTCTCACAGGCAATAAAAAAGCGCGGCCTGAGCCGCGCTTTTCATTCACCGCAAAGCCTTACTGCGCTTTGCTGTCTGTGCCTGCCGCCGGAGCCGGGGTTGCAGCAGGCTTGGTCGCTGGCTTCTTCGCCGGCTCAGCCTTTTTCGCCGCAGGCTTGGCCGGGGCCTTTTTCGCGTCGGTCTTGGCCGCAGGCTTCTTCGCCGCAGGCTTGGCTGGCGCTTTCTTCGCCGGCTCGGTTTTCACCGGCGCCGCTGGTTTCGGCGCTTCCACCGGAGCTGGCGCAGGTGCCGGAGCCGGTGCAGGCGCTGGCGCCGCTGGAGCTGGAGCCGGCTCAGGTGCCTTCACTGGCTCTGGCTTCTTCTCGTCATCCGAGCCACCAAACAGATTGGTGAAGAAGTTACCCTTCTTCGCCGCCACGGCACCCGCCGCGCCCGCCGCTGCTGCGGCCGGAACCACTTTGGCCGGCTCAAACGACTTGCCTGCCGCCAGGTCTTCAACCTGACTGGCCGCACGCTGACCGGTGCGCAGTGCGCCTTCCAGCGTGCCCGGGTACAAGGTGTCAGTGTGTTCGCCGGCAAACGTTACGCGTTGCAGCGGACGTTCCCACAGGCGCCAGAACTTGCTGATCTGGCCCGGGCCGTAAGCCAGGTAGGCGCCGCCCATCGACGGGTCGGTGCTGTAGCGACGGATTTCATAGCCGGTGAACGAGCCACGGGCCTGTGGATAAAACGCGTGCAGACGGATCAGCACCTGATCGACCATCTGCTTGTCGCCGAACGCCTGCATCACGCGGGCGTTGTCGCCGGACAGGTTGATCACCACGTTGGCGCCGCCCTTCAGGGCCGGCTCGATCCAGAGCATGCCCAGACCTGCGTTGCTGTAGATCTCGCCGGACATGCGCGCCTTGCTTTCCCACACCGGCGTCTTGAACTTCAACATGATCTGGTCGCGCCAGCCGTAGTTGGTGCCCTTGATCGCGGCCAGATGCTGAGCGTCCAGCGCAGGCGTCAGCGCGATCTTGTTCAGCGCGCGCAGCGGCACGGCCAGCACCACGTAATCAGCCTGGTAGCCAACACTGCCGACCTTGACGGTCACGCCGTCCTTGTCTTGGGTGATCGCAGACACCGGCGAGTTGGTCTTGATGGTCTTGATCTGTTTGACGAAGGCCTGGGCCAGCACCTGGCTGCCGCCGACCAGACGCGAAGCACGCAGGTCACGGTCGGAGACGCCGCGATACACGCGGTTCTGCTGGGCGAAATACAGCAACGACAGACGCGAAGGCTCGTCGTAGTGGGTGCGGATGTCCTGGTTGATCAACTGACGCGCGGTGGCCGGCAGGTTCTGCTTGTCGAGCCAGCTCGAGACGTTGATCTGATCCAGCGCATGCAGGGTGCTGGTCGCCGCCGGGCTCTGCGGATCGTCGATCGAGCGTGCCAGATCGTCGAGGGTTTTCTGATAGCGTTTCAGGGCGTCGGCGGTGGCCGGTTGCCTGGTCGCCAGATCGGCAGCGGAGAAATACTCGCCGTCGATCAGATAACCCGGGGTCCGCACGAATTCAGGGGCCGGCGTGGTGCTTAGCTTGAAGGTCGAGACGTACTTGTTCAGCACCGGCTGGGTCTTGTCGTTGCCGATCCACTCGCTGGTGGCCATGCCCGAGCGACCGCCCAGGCTCGGCTTGGCTTCCAGCAGCGTGACCTGCCAGCCCTTGTTTTGCAGCTCGTAAGCTGCGGTCAGGCCCGACAGGCCGCCGCCGATCACGATCGCGGTTTTATCCTTGGCCAGCGCCGTAACGCTGAACAGCCCCAACATCACCAGCGCACAGGCGCGCAGCCAACCGACAGACATTCAGCGAACTCCGGAAATACACGTAGGAAAAAGCAGTTTTTGCGGGTCAGACGACCCAAAGAACCGCGAAGAATACGTCAGCCATCAAAACGCCGCCAGCGACGTCTATCGGCCCATACAAAGTAGCTCAATCGACGCAATGGGTTGTCCCGGCGCGATGCATTGCATAGGCTTGCGCGATTGTTTGCCCGCGCCTGACGCGAGCCGCCTCGAGGAGACTGTAAATGGGCCTGAATAACCAGTGGATGCAACGCGACCTCGCGGTGCTGTGGCATCCCTGCACCCAGATGAAAGACCACGAACAGCTGCCGCTGATCCCGATCAAACGCGGCGAAGGCGTCTGGCTCGAAGACTTCGAAGGCAAGCGCTATCTCGACGCCGTCAGCTCCTGGTGGGTCAACGTGTTCGGCCACGCCAACCCGCGTATCAACCAGCGCATCAAGGATCAGGTCGATCAGCTGGAACACGTGATTCTGGCCGGCTTCAGCCATCAACCGGTGATCGAGCTGTCCGAACGTCTGGTGAAGATGACGCCGGAAGGCCTGAACCGGGTGTTCTACGCCGATAACGGTTCGTCCTGCATCGAAGTCGCGCTGAAAATGAGCTTTCACTACTGGCTCAACCGTGGTCAGCCGAACAAGAAGCGCTTCGTCACCCTGACCAACAGCTACCACGGTGAAACCATGGCGGCGATGGCGGTCGGCGACGTGCCGCTGTTCACCGAAACCTACAAAGCGCTGCTGATGGACACCATCAAGGTGCCGAGCCCGGATTGCTACCTGCGCCCCGAAGGCATGAGCTGGGAAGATCATTCACGCAACCTGTTCGCTGCCATGGAACAAACCTTGGCAGAACATCATGACAGCGTGGCGGCAGTCATCGTCGAGCCGTTGATTCAAGGCGCCGGCGGCATGCGCATGTATCACCCGGTGTACCTCAAGCTGCTGCGCGAGGCCTGCGACCGCTATGGCGTGCACCTGATCCACGACGAAATCGCCGTTGGCTTCGGCCGCACCGGCACGATGTTCGCCTGTGAACAGGCTGGCATCCGCCCGGACTTCCTCTGCCTGTCCAAAGCCCTGACCGGCGGCTACCTGCCGCTGGCGGCGTGCCTGACCACCGACGAGGTCTACAGCGCGTTCTACGACGACTACCCGACCCTGCGCGCCTTCCTGCATTCGCACAGCTACACCGGCAACCCGCTGGCCTGTGCGGCGGCGCTGGCGACCCTGGATATCTTCGAGCAGGACAACGTCATCGAAAACAACCAGGCGCTGGCCCGGCGCATGGCCTCGGCCACTGCGCATCTGGTTGATCACCCGAATGTCTCGGAAGTGCGTCAGACCGGCATGGTGCTGGCGATCGAGATGGTCAAGGATAAAGCCACCAAAGAGGCCTACCCTTGGCAGGAACGCCGTGGCCTGAAGGTGTTCCAGCATGCGCTGGAGCGCGGTGCGCTGCTGCGACCGCTGGGCAGCGTGGTGTATTTCCTGCCGCCGTACGTGATCACCCCGGAGCAAATCGACTTCCTCGCCGAAGTCGCCAGCGAAGGCATCGACATCGCCACCCGTGACAGCGTCAGCGTGGCCGTGCCGAAAGATTTCCACCCGGGGTTCCGCGATCCGGGCTGATCTATTTCACTTAAGCTTCAGCGGTGATCGGACTACCGTCATCGCTGGCAAGCCAGCTCCCACAGGTCCTGTGCAAAACCCTGTGGGAGCTGGCTTGCCAGCGATGGGGCCGCCAGACTTTTACAAATTTTACAGAGACCCCGCATGAGACTGTCCCGCTTCTTTATCGACGCCCCCCTGAGCACCGGCGAACACGAACTGCCGGAAGCCCAGGCGCACTACATCAGCCGCGTGCTGCGCATGGCCGAGGGCGATGCGGTGCAGTTGTTCGACGGTTCCGGCCATGAGTTTCGCGGCGCGCTGGTGGAAGTCGGCAAGAAACGCGTCGTCGTGCAGATCGACGAGCAGTTCGCCGGCCAGGTCGAATCGCCGCTGCAGATCCACCTCGGCCAAGGTCTGTCCCGGGGCGAGCGCATGGACTGGGCGATCCAGAAAGCCACCGAGCTGGGCGTGACGGAAATCACCCCGATCTTCAGCGACCGCTGCGAAGTGCGCCTCAAGGACGAACGCGCCGACAAACGCCTGCTGCACTGGCGTCAGGTGGCGATCAGCGCCTGCGAACAGTGCGGCCGTTCGCGGGTGCCGGTGATTCATCCGCCGGTGTTGTTGGCGGACTGGATCAAGCAGACCGAAGCCGAGCTGAAACTGGTGCTGCATCCGGTGGCCGAGCCTTTGGTGAGCCATGCCAGACCGGCGACGCTGGCGTTCCTGATCGGCCCCGAAGGTGGCTTGTCCGACGCCGAGGTCGAGCAGGCCAAGGGCAACGGCTTCCATGCGGCACGCCTTGGGCCGCGGGTGTTGCGCACCGAGACCGCGCCGGTGGTTGCACTGGCGGTGGCCCAGCAGCTTTGGGGTGACTTCTAAAGCGCTGAAAGATCGCAGCCTGCGGCAGCTCCTACAGGTAAATCGCATCTCAACTGTAGGAGCTGCCGCAGGCTGCGATCTTTTGATCTTGCTTCAAAGGACATAAAACAGAATCGCCACAAAGTGCAGCAGACTCCCGGCAATCACGAACAGATGCCAGATCCCGTGCGCATGCCGCAACCGGTGATCCAGGGCAAAGAAGATGATGCCCACGGTGTACAAGACCCCGCCCGACGCCAGCCAGGCAAAGCCTGCCGTGCCCAAAGCAGCAATCAACGGCTTGACCGCCACCAGCACGATCCAGCCCATCACCGCGTAAATCACGATCGACAGGATCCGCGCCTCCGAGCGTGGTTTGATCTCCTGCAAAATGCCGATCAGCGCCAGCCCCCAGACAATCCCGAACAGCGTCCAGCCCCATGGCCCGCGCAGCGTTACCAGACAGAACGGCGTGTAGCTGCCGGCAATCAGCAGGTAGATCGAAAAGTGATCGACCTTCTTCATGATCGCTTTCTTGCGACCGCGCACGCTGTGGTACACGGTCGAAGCGCTGTAGAGCACCAGCAAGGTAAAGGCGTAGATCGCCACGCTGACAATCTTCCACGGACTGCCGTCGAGGCTGGCAATCACCAGCATCCACACGCCGCCGATAAACGCGGCCACGGCCCCGACCAGGTGCGTCCAGGCATTGAGTTTTTCCCCGTGATACATGTGTCGCTCACCTCAAGATTCGTTACCGCAACGCGCAAGGCTCGGGCCTTGAGCGTAAAAGCGCAATGTTTCCGTTCAACACGATCCCTGTAGGAGCTGCCGAAGGCTGCGATCTTGGCTTTTCAAGATCAAAAGATCGCAGCCTTCGGCAGCTCCTACAAAGAGCGGCGCATACCGGGCACAATCGGCCGATACCAAAAAGAGTCCGCGCCATGCTGATCGACGAAGAATTGACCCTGAAAAAACTCGAGGTGTTCCTCGCCTTCATGCGCACCGGCAATCTGGCGCGCGCCGCGGCCGAGTTGCAGACCAGCAATGTCAGCGTGCACCGGGCAATCCATTCGCTGGAAAGCGCCCTGCGCTGCCCGTTGTTCAAGCATGAAGGGCGCAACCTGACGCCACTGGAAAGCGCCTACGTGCTCGAAGAGCGCGCGCAGAAACTGATCCAGGACGTGGTCGAAAGCGTGCGCCTGACCCGCGAAGCCGCCGGCTTCTCCGCTGAACGCTTCAAGCTCGGCTCGCTGTATTCGCTGACGGTGAAAACCGTACCGCAGCTGATCATGGGCCTGAAGCTGCGCCGCAGCGAACTCAACATCGACCTGATTCTCGGCTCGAACATCGACCTGCTGTACAAGCTGAAGAACATGGAAGTCGACGCGATTCTGGTGTCACTGGACGACACGGTCAGCGACCCGGACTGCGAGCAGATCCCGCTGTTCTCCGACGATATTTTCCTCGCCACACCGGCAGATTCAAGATTCGCCCAGCGTCAGGAAGTCGATCTGGCGGAAGTGCGCGACGAAACCTTTATCACCCTGACCCAGGGCTTCGCTACGCATCAGGACGGCATCCGGGTGTTCAAACAGGCGGGGTTCGAGCCGAAGGTGGCGATGCAGGTCAACGACATCTTCACCCTGCTGAGCATGGTCAGCTCGGGGGTGGGTTATGCATTGCTGCCAGGAAGGATTGCGGCGGTGTACGAGAACCGGGTGAAGCTGATTCCGTTGCAGGAGAAGTACCGGTTGCAGCAGCACATTGGCGTGGTGTTCTTGAAGGCGAAGGAGCGCGATCCGAATCTGCTGGCGTTGCTGGCGGAGTGTCGGATGTATGCCAATCGCCAGGCTTGAAACCTAGCCGCCTGCATCGCTGGCAAGCCAGCTCCCACAGGGTTTTGTGCTGATTCGGAAATCTTCTTACAACACAAAACCTGTGGGAGCTGGCTTGCCAGCGATGGCGTTAGACCCGACAACACAGAATCCGAAAGTCAGCCCACAATCCCGCGAACAATGAAGAACAACAGCGAAGGCCCGAGCAAACAGCCAAGCCCGGTGTGGAACGTTGCCGTCAACGCCCCGTAAGGCACCAACCACCGATCCGTCGCCGCCAGCCCCGCGGTCACCCCGCTCACCGTCCCGGCCAGACCACCGAACACCATCGCCGAACGCGGGTTATCCAGGCCCATCCAGCGCGCCGCGACCGGCGTGCCGACCATCACCAGAATCGCCTTGATCAACCCGGTGGCAATCGACAGCGCCATCACATCCGAAGTCGCGCCAATCGCCGCGCCGGTCACCGGGCCGACGATGTAGGTCACCGCACCGGCGCCGATGGTGGTCATGCTCACCGCATCGCGATAACCGAAGGCCCAGGCCATGCACGCGCCGACAATGAACGGCAGCACCGTACCGAGCAGCAGCGCGATCACGCCGATCAACCCGGCCTTCTTCGCTTCGGTCGCCTGCACTTCGAACGCCGTCGCCACAATCGCGAAATCACGCAGCATCGCCCCGCCCATCAGGCCGATGCCGGAGAACAGCGTCAGATCCGCCAGGCCTTTCTGGCCGCCGGTCAGTGTGCCGCCGACCCAGGCCAGCACCAGACCGATGACGATGGCAATCGCCGAGCCGTGAATGCGCCCGAACGTCAGGCGCTTGGAGAGAATCACCGAGACCCACATGATCACGCCGACGAAAGCGAACGCGGTGATCAGGCCGTTGTGTTCCAGACCGTTTTCAATGAGTGCCCACATGTCAGCGACCTCCTACAGGCGTGCCGACCGGGGTCACTTCCACCGGTTCGTCGGGCAACGGTTCGCCCTTGTGGGTGCGGCTGATCAAGGCAATCGTGCAGCCACAAACCACCACCGAACCGATGGCCGCCAGCACCGCCACCGGGCCGCCGTGCAGGGCGGTAACGACGTTCTGTTGTGCGGCCATCGCCACCACCACCGGAATGTACATCGCGCCCCAGAAGCCGACGCCCATTTCGCAATCCTTGGTCATGCCGCCGCGTTTCTGCATCCACAACCGCGCGCAGATCAACAGGATCATGGCGATGCCGACCCCGCCGACGTTGGATTTGACGCCCAGCAACACGCCGAGCATGTCACCCATGATCACCCCTGCCAGCGTACAGATCGCCAACAGCGCCACACCGTAAATAATCATTGTTGTAGTCCTCAAAGTGCATCGTCGAATGTTGTTTTTGTTGTTCGAAGCCTGAGTCGCGGCGGTTTAGGGTCGGCGGTTTCCCTCCTCACGCAACAGCGCCTGCAAGGTGTCCAGACGCGCACTGTCGAAGGCCGTGACGGTGCCCGATTCGAACACCCGGCGCGCCAGCCCGGTCAGCACCGCACCGGGCGGCAGTTCGATCTGTAGCCGCACGCCGCGCTCGTAAGCGCTTTGCACGGTGCCGCGCCAGTCCACCACGCGGCACATGTTGAAAGCGAGGTCATCACGCAGGGCGTCAGGCTTGATCAGCGGACGCGCGCGACTGCCGCTCAGGTAAGCGATTTTCGGAGTCTTCAGTTCAACTTTGGCGAAGGCTTCGGCGAGGGTTTGCGCAGGTTTCTCCAGCAACGGACAGTGCGACGGCACGCTCACCGCCAGGCGTTTTGCCAGACCGGCACCACGACTGCGCGCCAGCTCCGCCACCGCTTGCATCGCCTTGTCGCTGCCGGCAATCACCACCTGGTTATCGGCGTTGATGTTGGCCAGGTACACCGGCGACTGCGCGCTGTGCACCTGCGCCAGCAGCGTTTCGACGGTGGATAATTGCAGACCGGTGATCGCGGTCATGCCGTAGCCCTGTGGATAAGCCTGCTGCATCAACTCGCCACGCAGGCTGACCAGGTGCAGCGCATCGCTGAAGCTCAAGGCCCCGGCGACCACCGCCGCCGGGTACGCACCGATGGACAGGCCGGCGACATAATCCGCTTCCAATTCGTCCTGCAGCAACTGCCGCGAAGCAGCGACCCCGGCGATCAACAGGCACAGCTGAACCGCCCGGGTGCTGCGCAACGCATCGGCAGAATCGAGCAATGCGACATCTTCGCCGAGCACATCACTGGCCTCGACCAAGGTTTCCCGAGGCAAACGCTGGAGCATGCCCGGTTGTTGCGCGCCCTGGCCGGGGAATACCAACAGGCTGCTCACGCTGCCTGCTCCTGCGGGTTCCACGGGTCAGCGACCAGACAGGCCTGATGCTGATTTTTCAGCAGCACCCGGGCCGAACCGCTGGCCCATTCGCGCAAGGCGACTGCACCGAACGGCGTCTGCAATTGCATGTCGACCCGGCACACAACCTGATCGAAACGCTCGACCAGTTTGCGTGCCTGATTACGGGTGATCAGTTGCGGTGTACGCAGAATCAGATCGAGATCGCTGGACGCGTGCATCGCTCTAAAACCACTGGCTAACTCGAACCCGACGCTGCCGCTGACACCCCAGACCCAACCGCAATCATCGAGCATTGGTCGCAGTTGATTGAGTGCCTGCATCACCGGCAAATCACGCTCGCAATCGACATGACAAAGCGCCTCCGGGCTGACCCGACGCACAATCGCCTCAAGCGCCATGAACGCCGCCAGCCGCTGCTCACGCAACACACCGCGAATACCCACCGCGACCCAACCTTCAGCACTCACCGCCCGCCGCACCACCACCGGTTGCCCGGCGGCCAGCGACTCGATCGCCCACTGCGGCGCATCCGCCGGTAACTGCGCCGGGGTCATGCCCCACAGCAGGTCGTGGGCCAGTGGCAGGTTCACCACTGCGCCCTCAGCAGTTCACGCACGCGGCTGGAGGCTTCACGGTTTCTCGCGCCGAGACGCTTGCTCAAGTCAGTGCCGGAGATATCGTCGATGGCCTGTTTCAGGCACTCGGTCACCCGCGCCAGATCCTCCGCCGTCGGCTGCTCGATCTGCTGCACCGACAAGGTTTCCCAGAGCAAACCGAGGCTGGCGTAGCTGTCGATGTCATAGGCCATCGGCGGCACGCTGGCGGCCAGTGCTTCCAGTTCCTCGACACTGCGCAAGGTCACCCGCGCCGCCGAGGCCTTGCCCATCGCATGCACCATCACTCCGGGATCGCGCAGGGCGATCAAACGGTTGGCCTGATAACCATGAGCCAGAAACGCCCCGGACATCGCCTTGCCCACCAGCAGGGCAATCACCGGATGCCCGGCCAGACGGGCGCGGGCATAACTGTCCGCCGCACCGGCCAGGGCCTGATGAATGCCGAGGGCTTCTTCGCGACGACCGTAAGCCTGGCTCGGGACGTCGACGATGGCGATGATCGGGCGCTTCTGTGTTTTGTCGCGATCTGCCGTGATCGCGTCATCCACAGCCTTCGCCAGACCCCAGCCTTCGAGCAAGCCGACTTCGCCGTTGCGAGCGCGTGGAAAGCGGTTGTCGGGGTCAGCGACCACAGCGATAAACCGCCCGAGTTCGCCATCGGCGACCTTCAACGATTGCGGCAAACCTTCGACCGCTTTCGCCCCACCGCTCAAGGCGTTGAACCAGTTCAAACCGCGCACGGAATAACCACTCATGAACGCTCTCCTTGATACAGATCGCGAACCACCGAAGGCTCGATTTGCTTATCGGTGTCCAGGCTCGCCAGACGTTGCAGAAACCAATCGGCGCGCTGACTGCGCGGCTTAGCGGGCAAACCCTGCTGCAGCAATTCACCAACCTGCTGGCGAATCTGCGCCACATCATCAGCGACATAACGATCCACCAGCCCACTGGCGAAACGCTGCTCACCACCGGTCAGGCTCCAGATGAAGGGCCGGTCGCGGGAGTCGTATTCTTCGATCCCGGCTTCCTGCTCGATCACCTGCGGGCCGTTGAGGCCGAGGCGTGCTTCCTGAGTCACCAGCAAATAGCTGCACAACGCAGCGGCAATCGACATGCCGCCGAAGCAACCAACACTGCCCGCCACCACGCCCACCACCGGTTGGTACTGCTGCAAATCGACAATCGCCGCATGAATATAGGCAATCGCCGCCAGCCCGAGGTTGGCTTCCTGCAAACGCACGCCACCGGTTTCCAGCAGCAACACGGCGCGGGTCGGGACGCCTTTGCGGTTGTCTTCGGCGGCCAGTTCCAGCGCGCCGGCAATCTTCGCCCCGCCGACTTCGCCGAGGCTGCCGCCCTGAAACGCGCCTTCGATGGCGGCGATCACCACCGGCAAACCGTCGAGGCTGCCCTTGGCGATCACCACGCCGTCATCGGCTTGCGGCACCACACCCTGGCGTTCGAGCCACGGCGACATGACCCGTTGAAACGGGTCGAGCAATTCGCGAAAGCTGCCGGCATCGAGCAAGGCCTTGGCCCGTTGCCGCGCGCCGAGCTCGACGAAGCTGTGTTTGTTGAGCAACGCTGCGCTGTCAGTCATGGCCGATCTCCTCGAAACCTTGTTCCAGACGCAGACGCACCACCCCCGGCGTGGCGCCGAAATCGTGAATATCGATGGCCATCGCCGGTGGCGTGGTGCCGTCGAACATCCGCGCAAACAAATGTTGCCAGCGCTGCTGCGCACCGTTGACCGAGGTCTGCACATTGATCGTCAGCTTGCCGGCCAGCCCCGGTTCGATCAGCACTTCCAGATCGCCCGAGCCGACACAACCGACCAGCGCCCGCCCGCGTGGCGGCTGCCCGGCGGGGAATTCAAAGGATAAGGTTTCCATCAAAACGCTCCCTGAAGGATGCCGTCGCGCTCGATTCGATCGAGCAGCAGCGTGGCGGCGAGCAAGTCGGCGGCGCCACCGGGCGAGGCATTCAATGCGATGAGTTGTTGATCCAGTTCGTGCAGGCGACGACGCCCGCCGAGGCTGGCGCTGCCGCCGGCATCGAGCACCGCTTGCGCGCCGTGTTGCATGGCCTGCAGGCCTTGTTCACCGGCGCGGTAGAGCACGCAGGTGTCGGCCAGATCGGTCATGATCGCCAGCAGCGCGTCGAGCCGGGCGTTCTGTTCGCCGTGGCCGCTGGCGCGGCTGCGTTTGAGTTGCGGCAAGCCGCGTTGCAGCACCGACGGGAAGCCGAGTTGCGCTTCCTCACGGGCACCGCGTGCGCCGTAACGCAGGGCGACTTGCGCGCCGTGGCTCAATGGCTTCGGCGCGTGACGGTCATCCAGCAACGCCAGACGCGCAGCGCGCAGGGTCACGGCATTGGCGCTGGAGGATTGCGGTTCCAGTGCAGCAGCGGTCACCAGTAACCCCAGCGCCCAAATGGCGCCGCGATGGGTATTCACCCCGCCGGTGGTCGCAAGCATGGCTTGCTCGCCTTCGCGACCGATGCGGCCAATCGTTTCGCGCAACGTGGAATCGACTTCGCCGATTTCAACCGCCGCTTCAGCCATTTCCTTGAACGCCGGCCACAACGACAACGCCGAAGCGTGCATCAGGCCCAAATGCAGATCGG
>NZ_QAIK01000151.1:19860-30094 GCF_003061005.1 Pseudomonas sp. HMWF021
CGATCGACCAGTGCCGGTTTCGGCGACAGATCGGCTTCGTCGATCAGCGCGTCCACCGCCAGATCGGCCAGGCGTTCGCTCAGGCTCAGGGGTTGCGCTTGCAGGTTGAGTGCGTGCATTACCAGCTCCTGAATTTGGCGGGCGGGTTGTAGAGGCCGCCGGACCACTCGACCAGATCGGCCACGCTTTTCGCCGCCAGCAGTTCGCGGGTGGCGTCGGTGCGGCGGATGCCGAGGTCTTCGGGCAAGGCGATCAGGCCTTCGCGGCGCATGCGTTCGGTGTCTTTGGGGTTGTGGCGCAGACCGATGGCGGTGACGCCGGCCACCGCTGCGATCATCGCCTGACGCTCTTCCAGCGAGCGCGCCTTGTACAGGTAGGCGATGCCTTCTTCGGTGAGCAGGTGAGTGACGTCGTCGCCGTAGATCATGATCGGCGCCAGCGGCATGCCGCTTTTCTTCGCCACTTCCACCGCGTCGAGGGTTTCGACGAAGGTCGGTTTGCCGCCCTCCTGGAAGGTCTCGACCATTTGCACCACCAGTTTCTTGCCGCGCTCGAGCATCGGTTGCTGCGCGTCGTCGTGGCGCATGTCGAGCCATGCCGGGGTGCCGTGACGGCGACCGCGCGGGTCGTGGCCCATGTTCGGCGCACCGCCGAAACCGGCGAGACGACCACGGGTGACGGTCGAAGAATGGCCGTCGCCATCGACCTGTAACGTCGCGCCGATAAACAGATCCACCGCATACTGCCCGGCCAGTTGGCAGAACATCCGGTTGGAACGCAGCGAGCCGTCGCGACCGGTGAAGAACACGTCCGGGCGCGCGGCGATGTAGTTTTCCATGCCCAGTTCGGTGCCGAAGCAATGCACGCTTTCGACCCAGCCGCTTTCGATGGCCGGGATCAGCGTCGGGTGCGGGTTGAGTGTCCAGTTGCGGCAGATCTTGCCTTTGAGGCCGAGGGATTCGCCGTAGGTCGGCAGGATCAGCTCAATGGCGGCGGTGTTGAAACCGATGCCGTGGTTGAGCGACTGCACGTTGTGTTTTTCGTAGATCCCGCGAATCGCCATCATCGCCATCAACACGTGCACCGGTTTGATGTGCCGTGGGTCGCGGGTAAACAGCGGCTCGATGTAGAACGGCTTGTCGGCGACCACCACGAAATCGACCCACGAGGCCGGGATATCGACGCGCGGCAATTCGCTGACGTCATCCACCAACTGGTTGACCTGAACGATGACGATGCCGTCGCTGAAGGCCGCCGGTTCGATCAGTGCCGGGGTGTCTTCGGTGCTGGGGCCGGTGTAGATGTTGCCGGCGCGGTCGGCCATGAACCCGGCCGAGAGCACGACGTTGGGGATCAGGTCCACCACCAGCCGCGCGTAGAGTTCGATGTAGGTGTGAATCGCGCCGACTTCCAGCAAGCCGTCTTCGAGCAACTGGCTGATGCGCAGGCTTTGGGTGCCGGCGAAGGAGAAATCGAGCTTGCGGGCGATGCCGCGTTCGAACAGGTCCAGGTGCTCGGAGCGACCGACGCTGGGCATGATCATGTGCAGATCATGCAGCTTGGCCGGGTCAGCCTTGGCGAGCGAACGGGAAAGGAAATCCGCCTGCTTCTGGTTGTTGCCCTCCAGCACCACCCGGTCGCCGGGATGGATCAGCGCTTCGAGCGCGGCGACGATCCTGTCGCTGGGCAGTACCACACCGTCGGCCAGCCCGCGCACCTTGTCGAGGCGCCGCTGCTTCTCGTCACGCCGCCGCGTCCAGCGCGAGTCGGGGGAAATTGTTGTTGTCATGCTCACTCCACGGGGTTCGCTGTCGTGGAGCCAAGTTAGGCGTGTGAGCGGGGCGCATCAATCAAGCGCGGTGGTGAATCATTACGCTGAGCGTAATGGTTGAGATAGCTATCGCGAGCAGGCTCGCTCCCACAGGGTTTTGAGTTGCTCAATACTTTGTGAAAACCCAAATCCCCTGTAGGAGCTGCCGAGTGAAACGAGGCTGCGATCTTTTGATCTTCAGAATCAAGGTCAAAAGATCGCAGCGTGCCGCAGCTCCTACAGGGGAACGCTGCGCTTTTCAGTCCGTCGGTACCAATTTGTCGAGCACCCGATTCACCGCCATTTCCGCCACCATCACCACCTGGGCGATGCCCTGCAATGTCTTGCGCTGTGAGCCTTCCACGGTGGCCGCGTGATTGTTGAGCATGACCGTGGCCGAGCCGAGGCTTTCGCTGGCGTCGGCCAGCAGGGATTCGCTGTCGGCGTTGGGGTTGGCGATGTACAGCGTGTTGGCGGTGTAGGGTGTGGCGATGACATCGGCGAGGGTCGGGCCGAGGTAATGGTCGAGGGCGCGTTCGGCGGCTTCGTGGAATTTCTTCGAGTCGGGGGATTCGTAGGGGGATGCCGGGTCGGTGGGCGGCGGGTTTGGCGTTACTTTGAACATTTACCAGATCCTCAATCGGGCTAGCCACCGCTTCTCTACTAAAAGAAGTGGAGGCAGCTGTGCGCAGGTTAGTAGACCGGGGATCTGGGAAACCGGCGCGCCCGAAGGCGCCCTGCGCACAGCCACCAAAAAGTGCAGGTAAGGAGTACCTGACTGTCTGATGGGCTACACACCCCAAATATGACGGGCTACTAAACCCGATCACTGGAAATCAGTGACGGGATCAAGTTACGCAGCCTGCCGAGGGCGCACAAGCCGGCGGATTCTGGTGCATGCGTAGGCAGTGGCGCAAGGATTTGTAGGCTGGTGAGGCGTAACACTTGGTGTCTTTAAACAGCTGTGCCAGAAGATGTTTATTACACTGCAGGAATTGAAGATTTGCCTGTAAGAATTTGATGACTCAACTGGCCCTATCGCTGGCAAGCCAGCTCCCACAGGGTTTTGTGGAGTTCACAAAATTTGAATACAACCCGGACACTGTGGGAGCTGGCTTGCCAGCGATGAGGCCAGTCAAAGCACCACAAACTCTGGATCAGTGAACCAGCCCAGCCTCCACCAACAACTGCTCCAACCCCAACAAATCCGGCACCTTGGCCACCTGCTCCCCGACCTGCACCGCCGCCTGCTCCAGCGCACACAACGGCACATCGACATAACTCAACTGACTGTCGAGCTTGTACGAGCGCGGGATCCCCTGCACCAGCAGCGCAATGAATTTGAGCTGCGGCAAGCCGCCAAGGGCATTGAGGATGACGATCCGCGCGCGTTCGCCGATGACGATTTTCTGCCCGCAGGCCGACTCGAAACTCAGCAGCGGAATCTGCCGCTCACGCCAGCTCACCCGCCCCAGATACCACGGCGGTGTGTCGAGGTCGAAGGCGCTGGCCTGGTAGTCGATCAGCTCGGCGACGGCGACGTTGGGCAGGATCAGGTTGCGGTCGGCCAGCGGCAGCAGCAGGCCGGTGAGTTGGCTGGTGCGCGCGTTGTGGCGGCGCTCATGCATGTTTCTTGCTCCAGTGGGCAATGCTTTCGAGCAGCACCGATTCCTGATACGGCTTGCCGAGGTAGTCGTTGACGCCGATGGCCATCGCGCGGTCGCGGTGTTTCTGCCCGGTGCGCGAGGTGATCATGATGATCGGCAGGTGTTGCAGGCGTTCATCGTTGCGCACCTGGGTGGCGACTTCGAAGCCGTCCATGCGCGGCATTTCGATGTCGAGCAGCATCAGGTCGGGCATGTGTTCTTCGAGCAGCAACATCGCGTCGACACCGTCCTTGGCGGTCAGCACATTCATGCCGTGGCGTTCGAGCAAACGGCTGGTGACCTTGCGCACGGTGACCGAGTCATCGACCACCAGCACCAGCAGTCGCTTCTGCGGTTCGCTGTCGATTTCCGCCTGCGCCGGACGCTGCGCAACCCGCGCCTGCATCGCGCGGATCGGCGCGAGCAGATCAAGAATCAGCACCACCCGGCCATCGCCAAGAATCGTCGCCCCGGACACGCCCTGCACCGCCGCGAACTGCGGGCCAAGGCTCTTGACCACGATCTCGCGAGTGCCAGCCATCGCATCGACCTGCACCGCAATATGCCGATCATTGCACTGCACCAGCAGCACCGGCAACGGCAGGCTCTGGCCGAGCAGTTTCGGCCGCGGCGCGGTTTTCAGCAGTTCGCCCAAGTAGCACAACTCGTAGCGCTGTCCGGCGTAGTGATAGCTCGGCGGATCGTTGCGGTAGTGCGCTTCCAGATCATTCGGCAACACGCGGACGATGCCTTCAATGGTGTTCAGCGGAATCGCGTATTGATCCTCGCCGCACTGCACCATCAGCGCGCGGTTGACCGACACGGTGAACGGCAGACGAATGCGGAAATGCACGCCCTGCCCCGGCACCGAGTCGATGCTCATGGTGCCGCCGAGCTGGCGGACTTCTTCGTGCACCACGTCCATGCCGACGCCGCGCCCGGAAATCTGGGTGATCTTTTCCGCGGTGGAAAACCCCGGCTGCAGGATGAACTGCAGCACGTCGCGGTCACTGATCTCGGCGTCCGGCGCCAGCAAACCGCGCTTGATCGCCTTGCGCCGCACCGCATCCAGCGGCACCCCGGCGCCATCGTCGCGAATGTCGAAAACAATGTCGCCGCCCTCGCGGGTCAGGTCCAGGGTGATCGTGCCCTGCGCCGGTTTGCCCGCCGCCAGCCGCACTTCGGCAGACTCCAGACCATGGTCGACGGCGTTGCGCAGCATGTGTTCCAGCGGCGCAACCATGCGCTCCAGCACATTGCGATCCATCTCGCCTTCGGCGTTGCCTATGATGAACGCAACGTCCTTGTTCAGCTCTTCGGCGACCTGCCGGACGATGCGTTTGAGGCGCGGCAGCATCCGCTCGAACGGCACCATGCGCGTGCGCATCAGGCCTTCCTGCAATTCGGTGTTGATCCGCCCCTGTTGCTGCAACAGGTTCTCGGCGTCGTGGTTGCGGCGGTCGAGGGTTTCCTTGAGATCGAGCAGGTCGGAGGCGGATTCGAACAGCGCCCGCGACAATTGCTGCAACTGCGAATGGCGGTCCATTTCCAGCGGGTCGAATTCTTCGTAACCGAGGCGTTCGGCATCGACTTGCTGACGGCTGAGAATCCGCCCCTGGGTTTCGGTGTCGAGCCGGCGCAACTGATCGCGCATGCGTTCGATGGTGGTTTCCATCTCGTTCAGCGCGGTTTGCGCATCGCTGACTTGCTGCTCGATGCGGCCACGGAAAATCGAGGTTTCCCCGGCCAGATTGACCAAATCATCGAGCAGTTCGGCGGAGACTTTGACCATGTCCGCGCCGGCATCGGCGGCCGGTGCGGCAGGCTCGGTCTTGGCCGGAACCGACAGCAGCGGTGGCGTGTCCGGGGTCGCCGGGTGGCTGAAATTCTGGATCGCGCTGATCAGCCGATCTGCCGGCGGGCACGGCTGCCCGGCGCGTACGCCGTCGAGCATCTGCGCCAATCGGTCATGCCCGCGCTGCACCAACGCGAACAGTTCGGCGGACGGTTGCAGCACACCGGTGGCGAGGCTTTCGTAAAGGTATTCCAGTTCATGGGCGAGGTCGCCGATCGGGCCGATCTCGACCATCCGCGCACCGCCCTTGAGGGTGTGCAGATCGCGCAGCAGGGTTTCCACTTCCTGGCGATTGCCCGGCTCGGCCTGCCAGCGCAGCAACGCGGCGCCGGAGTTTTCGATGATGTCGAAACCTTCTTCGAGGAAGATTTCCAGCAGTTCCGGGTCATGTGCGGCGCTGTCGTGATCGGCGGCCGGTTGCGCCGTTTCGGCAGTGCCGGAGGCGCCCTGGCGGAACTGGCGGATTGTATCGATCAGATCCTGCGCCGGGCGCAGTGGTTGATGCGCCTGCAACTGCTCCAGCAACAAGGCCAGGCGATCATGGCCCTTGTGCAGCAAGCGCCCCAGCGCCTCGCTGTGACTGTAGCGACGATCCACCAGCCCTTCGTAAAGGCTTTCCAGCTCATGGGCCAGATCGCCGATGGCATCGACCTCGGCCATTCGCGCGCCACCCTTGAGGGTGTGCAGATCACGCTGCAAGGACGACAGCGGCGCAGCGTTCTCCGGGTCACTCAACCAGCGTTGCAAGGCTTGGCCGGCGCTGTCGAGGATGTCCACCGCTTCTTCGAGGAAGATCTCGACGATCTCGTCGTCCGGCGCCGTCTCGGCATTGGCGTGGGACAGTTCGGCGGTGGCGGCGCCCAGCTCATGGATGCTCAAAGTGCGGCTGCCGTCGCTGCGGATCAGCCCCATCGCCGTCGGGTCGAGGCTTTCATCGAGCAGTTCGTGCAAGGCGCGGATGCGCTGCGGCTGCGGGGTGATTTCCTGGCCGGCGGCCAGTTCGTCGAGCATGTTGATCAGCGCTTCGTGGGCGTTCTGTGCCTCGTGGAAAAACCTGTCGCTGACCGCCAGGCTGCTTTCTTCGACGGCGCCATACAGGTCGAGCAAGGCTTCGCAGAGCACGTCCACCGGCAGCAGATCGGCGAGGTGTGCGCCTTCGCCGAGGGTGGTCAGTTCATCGAGCAGCGCGCTGAGTTCCTGACGCTCGCCGGGGTGCTGCTGCCAGCGCTGCAACAGGCTTTCGGCGTCGAGCAGGATGTCCATGCCCTGGGCTAGGAAGTTGTTGATCAGTTGCGGATCGCGCTTGATCCGCAGGCCGGTATTGGGTGCGCTGAGGATCGCTTCCAGGCGTTCGGCGAGCAGCGTTTCGGTGCGTTTGATCAGCGACTGCGCACCGACAATCGGCGCCAGCGGATCGTGCTTGAGCTGGCGCAAACCAACGCGGAACAGGCCTTCGGCTTCAAGGAGCAATTCCACTTCATCCAGATCCATCGGCAACTGATGCGCCTTGAACTCGCGCGCCAGTTTATCCAGCGGCGCCGCCAGTTCGGCAATCGGCAACACACCGGCCATCGAGGCACTGCCCTTGAGCGTGTGCAAGGCGCGCTGCAATTCGTCGCTGGCCGGCAGCGGCACATGTTCGGCGGCCTGATCGAGGAAGCGGTTGAGGCTGGCGAGGTGGGTTTCGGCCTCGTTGCGGAAAATTTCCAGCAACAGCGGGTCGAGGGCCGCCACATCCTCGACGTCTTCGGCCGCCAGCGGCTCGACGCCTTTGGCCAGCGCATGCGCGCGGGCCGCCAGTTGATCGACATCGCTGCGCTGACGCTGGCGCTGCGTGGCGAATTCGCTGATCAATTCCGGCAGCAGCAACACCGTGTCAGTGAGCAACTGCTGCACCTGCGCGCCGGGTTCGACGCTGTGTTCCAGCACGCGGTTAAGCAGGTTTTCCACGGCCCAGGCCAGCTCGCCAAGGATCAGCGCACGCACCATGCGCCCGCTGCCCTTCAGGGTGTGAAAGGCGCGGCGCAGTTCGGTCAGGGCGGCGCGGTCATGGGTGTCGGCCGTCCAGCGCGGCAGGTATTCGTGCAGGACTTCAAGCACCTCGTCGGTCTCTTCGAGGAACACTTCGCGCAGTTCATCGTCCACCGGTTCCTCATCGGCCGGGGGCGGCATCAGGCTGCCGGGGGTGATCAAGGCTGGCGGGTTGACCGCCGACACCGGGCTGGCCAGCACCTCGGCCAGCGACTGCACGGTCTCGGGGTCATCCAGCGCTTGCAGGTCCTGCATCACCAGCGCTTCGCTGGGGCTGAGTACGTCGTCGAGCAGCGGCACGTGCGGCTCATGTGGAAAGAACCCCAGGCTGGCGAGGCTCTTTTGCGCGACATCCAGCAGTTGTTCATTGGGCGCTTGCGGGTCGTCGCTCAGGCGTTCGAGGTAATACTCGAGGCTGGTGATGACGTCGGCGAGATGGTCGAGTTGCTGCCAGCCCGGCTCGTGTGGATCGAGCAGCAAATGCTCGCGAATAAAGCTGTTGCAGGCCTCGACCAGACTCGCCGCCCGGCTCAGAGGAATCATCGCCAGCGCGCCGCGCACCTGAGTCAGCAACTCCGGCAGCGGTTGCAGTTGCTGGCGATCCCAGTCGGCGTCGATGTAATCGACGATCATGTCCTTGGCCTGTTGCAGGCAGATGCGTGCTTCCTTGATCACGATCTGATGAATCTGCGTCAGGTCGGTGGTCGGCAGGCGTGCGTCTTCGGGGCTTTCCGGCTCTACGGTGCCGACCATTCCGGCGAGGTTGGCCTCGACGTAAAGCAGCGCGCCGGCAACGTCCATCAGGGTTGCGTCATTCGGTTCGCGCTGGCCTTGGGCGAGGCTGAGCACCACCGCCAGTTGATCGATGATGACCTTGCGCGGCTGGCCGAAACCGAGCACTGCGAGGGTGTCGGCGATCTGCCGCAGCGGCGCCAGCAGGCTTTCCAGGTCGGAGGTGTGCTGACGGTCGCTACGGACGAACAGGTCGAGACGTTCCTTGACCCGCACCAGCTCTTCGCACAGCGCCGCCAGCACCGAGCGCATCGCATCGCGGTCGGGGCCGGCCAGGCGCGCGCGTTCTTCGTCGACCATCGCGCTGTCGGGCAACGCGTCGTCCAGGGAGTAGCGATCTTTCATGGTCAGCATCTGCCCGGTGGGATGTTCGGCTTTGGCAATATAGAACAGCAGGCTTTTCAGCAGCTCCGGCGGTGGCGGCTGATTGAGGCCGCGCAGGCCTTGTTCGAGCAGGCGCTTGAGTTCCTTGTCGGCGTCCTTGAACAAACTGCGCAGCGCCGGGCTGTTGGCGATGGCGCCTTCGCACATGCCTTCGACCAGCGCGGAAGCGACCTGCCACAGCGGGCTCAACGGCGCATCGGCGCTGAGCGCTTCGAGGCGCTGGAAGACTTTCGCCAGGTATTCGAGGTGGGTCTGGTCATCCTGCTCGCGCAGCAAACCGACCAGCGCCATTTGCAGCATCTGGCGCAACTTGCGCAGCACGTTGGGCCACTCGGCCGGCTCCAGCGCGGCCAGGGCCTCTGCGCTCAACGGCGGCAAGTCCTGCAGTGGCGGGCTGAACAGGCTGGTTTCCGAGAGCAGGCTGTCGCCGCGCGCACTGCGCAGGTCGTTGATCAGCGGCAGCACCACCAGCGGCAAGTCGCGGCGGGCGCTCTGCACGCGGTCGAGGTAGATCGGCAATTGCCCGAGGGCTTGCAGCAGCAGGTGCAGGGCTTCGTCGCGGTGGCTGACGCGCTCCTGCTGCAGGGCTTGGACCAGATGCTCCATCTCTTCGGCCAGCAACGCCGCGCCGTAGAACTCGACCATCTGCAAACTGCCGTGCACCTGATGAATATAGGCCAGGCACTCATCCAGCCCCGACGCGGCCTGCGGGTCATCGAGCACCGCTTCAATCGCCTGATGCGCCTGTTTCAGCGTTTCGGCAATTTCGCCCTTGACCCATTCGAGGGCCACGTAGTCGTGCCGATCACCCATAACCACTCCACTCACGCCTTGTCCGTCGCGGACGCCGACGGCAAGGTGAAACCGGATACCGAACGGCGCAGCTGACTGGCCATTTTCGCCAGATTGCCGATGCTCTCGGCGGTGGCGGTGGAACCGGACGAGGTCTGCGAGGTGATCTGCTGGATCACGTTCATCGTCAGGGAAATCTGCCCGGCCGAAGACGTCTGCTGCTGCGCCGCGTTGGAGATGCTCTGGATCAGCGCGGCAAGGGTCTTCGATACGCCTTCGATTTCTTCCAGGGCCACCCCGGCATCCTGCGCCAGTCGCGCGCCGCGCACCACTTCGGTGGTTGTCTGCTCCATGGAAATCACCGCTTCGTTGGTGTCGGTCTGAATCGCCCGCACCAGGGTTTCGATCTGCCGGGTGGCGGCGGACGAACGTTCGGCCAGTCGCTGCACTTCATCGGCAACCACGGCAAAACCGCGCCCGGCATCCCCGGCCATCGACGCCTGAATCGCCGCGTTGAGGGCGAGGATGTTGGTCTGGTCGGCAATGTCGTCGATCAGGCTGACGATGTCGCCGATTTCCTGGGACGACTCGCCCAGACGCTTGATGCGTTTGGCGGTGTCCTGAATCTGTTCGCGGATGTTGTCCATGCCGTGGATGGTGTTGTGCACCACCTCGTTGCCCTTGTTGGCGATCTCCACCGAACGCTCGGCCACCGCTGAGGATTCGGCGGCATTGGCCGAGACCTGATCAATCGACTGGGCCATGTCGCTGATCGCGGTCGAGGCTTCAGAGATCTGCTGCGCCTGATGCTCCGAGGCCTGGGCCAGGTGCATGGCAGTGGCCTGGGTTTCCTGCACGGCGGCCGCCACCTGGCCGGCGGTGAGGTTGATGGTCGCGACCAGATCGCGCAGTTGATCGACCGAG
>NZ_QAIK01000151.1:30128-33655 GCF_003061005.1 Pseudomonas sp. HMWF021
TTCGAAACCGGTGGCGAGGTGCGAGGCTTCGTCGAGCAGGGTCTGCGAGAGGCTGAAGATGTTGCCGGCCGACTCACGGACTTTGAACAGTTCCGGCGAGGTTTCGAGGATTTCGTCCACGGAGCCTGAAACGAACTGGAACAGCTCGGAAATTTCACTCAGGCGTGCGCGGGCGTCGCGGTCTTCGACCTGGCTGATTTTCAGGGTTGGATTGCCCTGCAGCATGCCGTTAAGTACCTGGCCGAAACGGGTGGCGTCGCGGCCAAACGCGTCGGCGGCCTGCTGCGAGTTTTCGTCGCCGGCCAGCACGGTGTTGACCGCGCCGAGAATGCGTTCGGCGAGCAGTGATTGGCGCTGGGCCATCGCCACTTGCGCTGCCGGTGCGCCGCGTTGCAGGAGGATTTCGACGACTTTTTCGTATTCGATCTGCAACTGCGGCACGGTTTCGGCCAGGGTCGCGGCGACTTGATGCAGCGACAGCACGGTCTGTTCGCTGGAGAGAATCGCGTCGGTGTTTTTCAGCAAGCGTTCCCAGTCCAGCTGCACCGCGCGCATTTCCGGGCGCACGGTGGCCGGCGCGGGCGGCAGGCCGGTGGCCGGGTCGCCCTTCTTCAGATAACCCCAGCGCTGGGCAAAATCGTTGCGCGCATCGCTCAGCAGCTTGAACGCGGCAGCCTTGCCGGCGGCGGCTTCGGTGGCGTTCTTGGCGATGCGCTGCGACAGCACGCGCAGCTCACCGGCGTGGCCGATGTACTGCTTGTCGTAGTTGGCCTGGGTGTTGAGGTAGGCGAAGTTGGCGAACAGCAGCATGATGAACACGATCAGTGCGATGAACAGCACGATGATCTGCGAGCGACTGCGCGACCCTTCTGCCGACTTGCCTGTTTTTGCTTTTGTCATCGGTCCTCGCCTATTCCCGCGCCATTTAAAGCTCACCGAAAACCCTGTGGGAGCGGGCTTGCCCGCGATGAGGCCGGCACATCCGACATCTATGGCGACTGATCTGACGCCATCGCGGGCAAGCCCGCTCCCACAGGTTTGGGTGGTGTTTCGACTAAATCGCGACGCTCATGAACACCGGGGATTTCGCCAGCGCAAACAGGCTGAACACCCGCCAGTTCTGCTCGCGCCGGAAATAGCCTTTGACGAACTCGGCCTTGGAGCCCTGGCGTTTGCTGATCGAAATCGGCTCGAAGCTGTCCTGCTCGAAATGCTGCAGACCGAACACCTCATCCACCAGCAACCCGGCAAACACGTCGTTGTGCTCCACCACCAATACCCTGCGCTGTTTGCGCAACGGCGACAGTTCGTGGCCGAAGAATCCGCACAGGTCCATGATCGGCAGCAAGCGCCCACGCAGGTTAGCCACCCCTTTGACCCACGGCTTGACCCCGGGCAACTGAGTGCAGCGCGGTTCGTGCAGCACTTCGCTGACTTCGCCCATCGGCGTCACGTACCAATGCTCGCCGAGACGAAAGCCGATGCCGCTCCAGCGATCCTGACGGCCGGGTTGCGACGGCAGGTCCGCCGCCAACAGTCGGCAGCGCTGGTCGATCTGCCACAGCAATTCGAACGCGGTCAGCGATTCGTTCATGGTCGCGCGGTCAACCGGCCAGCACGTTGTTCAGGGTCTTGATCAGCATGTCTTCTTCGACCGGTTTGGTCAGGTAATCCCTGGCGCCCTGACGGGTGCCCCAGACCTTGTCGGTTTCCTGATCCTTGGTGGTGATGATGATCACCGGGATGTGGCTGGTCTCGGCATCCTTGGTCAACTGGCGGGTGGCCTGAAAGCCGTTGAGGCCGGGCATGACGATGTCCATCAGCACGGCGTCGGGCTTTTCCTGACGGGCCAGGGCCACGCCGTCGGCACCGTTTTCGGCCTTGAGCACTTCATGGCCGTGCTTTTCCAGCATGCCGGTGAGTTTGTACATTTCAGTCGGCGAATCATCGACGATCAGGATACGTGCCATGGTCTTCCCCATTTTTCTTGTCGACATCCGGCCCGCTGGCCGAGCGTCACTGTACGTGTCTTACTGCGGCAAAACGGCGGCGAAGCCCGGAACGTGGGCCTGAATCGCGTCAAGCAGCTCTTCCTTGCTGAAAGGCTTGGTCAAAAATTGATCAGAACCGACAATCCGCCCCTTGGCCTTGTCGAACAGCCCGTCACGCGACGACAGCATGATCACCGGCGTGGCCTTGAACGCACTGTTATTCTTGATTAAAGCGCAGGTCTGATAACCATCCAGACGCGGCATCATGATGTCGACAAAAATGATCCCGGGGTGGTGGTCGGCGATCTTCGCCAGGGCGTCGAAACCGTCGATGGCCGTGATGACTTCGCAGCCCACATTCTTCAACAGCGTTTCGGCGGTGCGACGAATCGTTTTCGAGTCGTCGATGACCATGACCTTCAAGGCGCTGGACTGCTGTTCCATAAGAGGGCTCTACCGTCGCCTTTGCGAATCAAATTGTCCGTTTTGCGATGAGTAATGGCTGGAAACCCTTGATGTTCAAGGGCCAGCACCGCATGGCAGCCTTTTTAGCACAGTCTCCCGGTCCAATCTATCGACGGGTTTTCCCTTGACCGAAAACCCGCCCGGAGCCACTCTGGCGGCACTTTTTCAATACCGATCCGGTAGCCAATTTTCGAGGAAAACCCAATGAGCGTTCGCGTCGGGATTGTCATGGACCCTATCGCCAGCATTTCCTATAAAAAGGATAGCTCGCTGGCCATGCTGCTGGCCGCGCAGAAACGTGGCTGGGAACTGTTCTACATGGAGCAGCGCGACCTGTATCAGGCTGAAGGTCAGGCCCGGGCACGCATGAAGCCGCTGAAAGTCTTCGCCAACCCGGAAAAATGGTTCGAACTGGACGCCGAGCAGGACAACCTGTTGAGTGATCTGGACGTGATCCTGATGCGCAAGGATCCGCCGTTCGACATGGAGTTCGTTTACTCCACCTACCTGCTGGAACAGGCCGAAACCGCCGGTGTGCTGGTGGTCAACAAACCGCAGAGCCTGCGCGACTGCAATGAAAAGCTGTTCGCCACGCTGTTCCCGCAGTGCACGCCGCCGACCATCGTCAGCCGTCGCCCGGATGTGCTGCGCGAATTCGCCGACCACCATGGCGACGTGATCCTCAAGCCGCTGGACGGCATGGGCGGTTCGTCGATCTTCCGCCACACCGCCGGTCACCCGAACCTGTCGGTGATCCTGGAAACCCTGACCCTGCACGGCAAGCAGCAGATCATGATCCAGGGCTACCTGCCGGCCATCGTCGATGGCGACAAACGCATCCTGATGATCGACGGCGAGCCGGTGGACTACTGCCTGGCGCGAATCCCGGCTTTGGGCGAAACCCGTGGCAACCTCGCTGCCGGTGGACGTGGTGAAGCACGCCCGCTGACCGACAAGGATCGCTGGATCGCCGCTCAGGTTGGCCCGACCCTGCGTGAGAAAGGCCTGCTGTTCGTCGGTCTGGATGTGATCGGTGAGCACCTGACCGAAATCAACGTCACCAGCCCGACC
>NZ_QAIK01000151.1:33665-60952 GCF_003061005.1 Pseudomonas sp. HMWF021
TCCGCGAAATCGACAATGCTTTCGGCACCGACATCGGCGGCATGCTGATGGATGCGATCGACAAGAAGCTGCAAGCCGCCGGCAAAAAGCCGCAAGCTTGACGTGTGTCACATGCAGCTTGTCGCTTGAAGCGTGAAGCCCAAGGCGTGAAACCAACATTGCGTTATCATGCGCAGCCTCTGAAAAACGCGATGTTGGTTTTCTTGTCATGACCCTCCCGTCCGATCTGCCCGCAGAACTCGCCCATCGTGGCGTGCGCCCGGCCGATCGCCTCGGATTTACCCTGTTTCTGGCGGCGCTGATTCATTTGGCGCTGCTGCTGGGTGTCGGCTTCACCATGGTCGAGCCCAGGCAGATCAGCAAAACCCTGGAAATTACCCTCGCCACCTTCAAGAGCGAAACCAAGCCGAAAAAGGCTGATTTCCTCGCTCAGGAAAACCAGGAAGGCAGCGGCACGCTGGACAAGAAGGCGATCCCCAAGACCACTGAGGTTGCGCCGTTCCAGGACAATCAGGTCAAGAAGGTCACCCCGCCACCGGCCGCCAAGCCGGAAGTCCGCGAAGCGGCGCCCAAGGCTGCGGTGACCACGGTGGCGCCGAAACAGCAAAAGGCGCCGACCAAGAAAGAAGAAACCAAGACCGAAACCAAACCTGCGGTCAACGCGCCGACGTTCGACAGCTCGCAGCTGTCCAGCGACATCGCCAGCCTCGAAGCGGAACTGGCCAACGAACAACAGCTGTACGCCAAACGCCCGCGCATTCACCGCTTGAGCGCGGCCTCGACGATGCGCGACAAGGGCGCCTGGTACAAGGATGACTGGCGCAAGAAGGTCGAGCGCATCGGCAACCTCAATTACCCGGAAGAAGCGCGCCGCAAGCAGATCTACGGCAACCTGCGCCTGATGGTCTCGATCAACCGCGACGGCTCGCTGTATGAAGTGCTGGTGCTGGAATCCTCCGGCCAGCCGCTGCTGGATCAGGCGGCGCAGCGCATCGTCCGGCTGGCGGCACCGTTTGCGCCGTTTACCGGCGATTTGTCGGATATCGACCGACTGGAAATTATCCGCACCTGGAAATTCGCCCGGGGCGACAAGCTGTCCAGCAATTAAGAGCAAAATCAAAAGATCGCAGCCTTCGGCAGCTCCTACATTTGCCCCGCATTCCTCTGTAGGAGCTGCCGAAGGCTGCGATCTTTTGGCGGCTTCAGCTTGTCAGTTCGCCCCTTGAACGCCACACTATCGCTCATGAAAAACGTCAGCCCCAGCTACCTCAAGCATCATTTCCTGATCGCCATGCCGCACATGGCCGACCCGAACTTTGCCCACACCTTGACCTACATCGTCGAGCACACGGCCAATGGCGCCATGGGGCTGGTGGTCAATCGACCGCAAGAGCTGAATCTGGCTGACATCCTCGAGCAGTTGCGCCCGGACATCGATCCGCCAGCGCTCTGCCAGCATGTGCCGATCTTCATTGGTGGCCCGGTGCAGACCGATCGCGGTTTCGTCCTGCACCCGTCGGGCAAGACCTTTCAGGCCACCGTCGAGCTGGACGGTGATCTGGCGCTGTCCACCTCGCAGGACGTGCTGTTCGCCATCGCCGACGGCGTAGGTCCGGCGAAAAGCGTGATCGCCCTTGGTTACGCCGGTTGGGAAGCCGGGCAACTGGAAGCCGAGCTGGCCGACAACGCCTGGCTGACCTGCCCGTACGACGCCGACATCCTGTTCAACACCAGCAGCGAACTGCGTCTGGAAGCGGCGGCACGGCATCTGGGGATCAACCTCAGCCTGCTGACCAGTCAGGCGGGGCACGCCTGATGGCCCTGCGCCTGATTCTCGGCTTCGACTACGGCACCAAACAGATCGGCGTTGCGGTCGGCCAGGTGATTACCGGCCAGGCTCGCGAGCTGTGCACCCTGAAAGCGCAGAACGGCGTACCCGACTGGAATCAGGTCGAAGCGCTGTTCAAGGAATGGAAACCTGACGCCGTGGTGGTCGGCCTGCCGCTGAACATGGATGGCACGCCCAGCGAAATGTGCCTGCGCGCCGAAAAATTCGCCCGTCGTCTCAATGGCCGCTTCAATGTGCCCTTCTATACCCACGACGAACGCCTGACCACTTTTGAAGCCAAGGGTGAACGACTGGTGCGCGGCGGGCAGAAAGGCAGTTACCGCGACAACCCGGTGGACGCCATCGCCGCCGCCCTGCTGCTGCAGGGCTGGCTCGATGAAAACACTGCATTGTTTGAATCCTGACAAGCGCTTCGGCGCTTTTCTTTTGGTTATAAACCCAGCCGCGTCCGGCAGGACGCGGCTCGGAATCACGAAGGAGCAACCATGAGCCTGCCCAATCCCGCCGATCTGATCAGCCAGATGGCGACCCGCCTCAAGGCGCACCTTGCACAGCGTGATATCAGCGAACCGCGTTACATCGGCATTCGCACTGGCGGCATCTGGGTCGCGCAGGCCCTGCTCAAGGAACTGGGCAGCGACGCGCCGCTGGGCACGCTGGATGTGTCCTTCTACCGCGACGACTTCAGCCAGAACGGCCTGCACCCGCAAGTGCGCCCCTCGGCCCTGCCTTTCGAGATCGAAGGCCAGCATCTGGTGCTGATCGACGACGTATTGATGAGCGGCCGGACCATCCGCGCCGCCATGAACGAACTGTTCGACTACGGCCGCCCGGCCAGCGTAACGCTGGTCTGCCTGCTGGACCTGGACGCCGGCGAGCTGCCGATCCGCCCGAACGTGGTCGGCGCGACCCTGTCGCTGGCCGCCAATGAGCGCGTGAAGCTGTCCGGCCCGGAGCCGCTGACGCTCGAACTGCAAGACCTGAATTCCTAACCCGCCCTTATTGAGAGTCCCCTTCGCGATGACGCCTCTAGATACCAAGCGCCCGCTGCAGCTCAATGATCAGGGCCAGCTGCGCCACTTCCTCTCGCTCGACGGCCTGCGCCGCGAGTTGCTGACGGAAATCCTCGACACTGCCGACTCGTTCCTCGAAGTCGGCGCCCGGGCGGTGAAGAAGGTCCCGTTGCTGCGCGGCAAGACCGTGTGCAACGTGTTCTTCGAAAACTCCACCCGCACCCGCACCACCTTCGAACTGGCGGCCCAGCGGCTGTCGGCGGACGTGATCACCCTGAACGTGTCGACCTCGTCGGCCAGCAAAGGTGAAACCCTGCTCGACACCCTGCGCAACCTCGAAGCCATGGCTGCCGACATGTTCGTCGTGCGCCACGGTGATTCCGGCGCCGCGCACTTCATCGCCGAACACGTCTGCCCGCAAGTCGCGATCATCAACGGCGGCGACGGCCGTCACGCGCACCCGACTCAGGGCATGCTCGACATGCTCACCATCCGTCGGCACAAGGGCGGTTTCGAAAACCTCTCGGTGGCGATCGTCGGCGACATCCTGCACTCGCGGGTGGCGCGCTCGAACATGCTCGCCCTGAAGACCCTCGGTTGCCAGGACATCCGCGTGATCGCGCCGAAGACCCTGCTGCCGATCGGCATCGAGCAGTACGGCGTCAAGGTCTACACCGACATGACCGAAGGCCTGAAAGACGTCGACGTGGTGATCATGCTGCGCCTGCAGCGTGAGCGCATGACCGGCGGCCTGTTGCCGAGTGAAGGCGAGTTCTATCGCCTGTTCGGCCTGACGACTGCGCGTCTGGCCGGTGCCAAACCCGATTGCATCGTCATGCACCCGGGGCCGATCAACCGTGGCGTGGAGATCGAATCGGCAGTGGCCGACGGCCCGCATTCGGTGATCCTCAATCAAGTCACCTACGGCATCGCCATCCGCATGGCTGTGTTGTCGATGGCCATGAGCGGGCAAACAGCGCAACGTCAATTCGAGCAGGAGAACGCCCAGTGAAGCTCAGCATTCTCGGCGCCCGCGTCATCGATCCGAGCAGCGGCCTGGATCAAATCACCGACATTCACGTTGAAGCCTGCAAGATCGTCGCCCTCGGCGCCGCGCCGGCCGGTTTCACCGCTGTGGAAACCATCGACGCCCAAGGCCTGGTTGCCGCGCCCGGGCTGGTCGATCTGAACGTCGCCCTGCGCGAGCCGGGTTACAGCCGCAAAGGCAGCATCGCCAGCGAAACCCGCGCGGCGGCGGCCGGCGGCGTGACCAGCCTGTGCTGCCCGCCGAAAACCAAACCGGTACTCGACACCTCGGCGGTGGCCGAACTGATCCTCGACCGCGCTCGTGAGGCCGGCAACACCAAAGTGTTCCCGATCGGCGCGCTGAGCAAAGGTCTGGACGGCGAACAATTGGCCGAGCTGGTGGCCCTGCGTGACGCCGGTTGCGTGGCGTTCGGCAATGGTCTGGAGAGTTTCCGCAACACCCGCACCCTGTGCCGGGCGCTGGAGTACGCGGCGACCTTCGACCTGACGGTGATTTTCAATTCGCAGGATCACGATCTGGCCGATGGCGGCCTGGCCCATGAAGGTGCGGTCGCCAGTTTCCTCGGCTTGCCGGGGATTCCGGAAACCGCGGAAACCGTGGCCCTGGCCCGCGATCTGCTGCTGGTCGAGCAGACCGGCGTGCGCGCGCATTTCAGCCAACTGACCAGCGCGCGCGGCGTGGCCCTGATCGCTCAGGCGCAGGCCCGTGGCTTGAAGGTCACGGCGGATGTCGCGCTGTATCAGCTGATTCTTACCGATGAAGCGTTGATCGACTTCAGCAGCCTTTATCACGTACAACCGCCGCTGCGCACCCGTGCCGACCGCGATGGCTTGCGCGAGGCAGTGAAGTCCGGTGTGGTGTCGGCCATCTCCAGCCATCACCAGCCACACGAGCGCGACGCCAAACTGGCACCGTTCGGCGCGACCGAGCCGGGCATCAGCAGTGTGGAATTGCTCCTGCCGCTGGCGATGACGCTGGTCGAGGATGGCTTGCTGGACCTGCCGACCCTGCTGGCGCGCCTGAGCGCTGGGCCTGCGGACGCGCTGCGTCTGCCGGTGGGCAAACTGGCGGTGGGCGGCGCGGCGGATATCGTGCTGTTCGACCCGAAAGCCTCCACCGTAGCCGGCGAAGGCTGGCGGTCGAAGGGCGAGAACTGCCCGTTCCTTGGGCACAGTTTGCCGGGTGTGGTGCGTTACACCTTGGTGGATGGACGGATCAGCCACCAGGCCTAAAAGCAAAAGATCGCAGCCTGCGGCAGCTCCTACAGGGAAAATGCATTCCACCTGTAGGAGCTGGCGAAGCCTGCGATCTTTTGATCTTCATCGCCCCATTCGCCAGCAGGCTGGCTCCCACAGGGGATCTGTGAACGACACAAATCCCCTGTGGGAGCCGGCCCTGCTAGCGAAGGCTTACTGAAACGCGCCGCGATTCTGCGCGTTGCGCACCGAGACCTGATCATTCAGCGTCCAGAAGTCATACAGCACCCCGACAAAGAACAACCCGCCGGTCAGCAGATACAGCAACCCGCTGATCCATTTGCCCTGGTACATCCGGTGCACGCCGAATACGCCCAGGAACGTCAGCAGAATCCACGCCACGTTGTATTCAATCGGCCCTGCGGTGAAACGCAGATCCGCCTCGCGATCCATTGCCGGGATCAGGAACACGTCGATCAGCCAGCCAATGCCCAGCAGACCGAAGGTGAAAAACCAGATCGTCCCGGTCACCGGTTTGCCGTAATAGAAGCGGTGAGCGCCGGTGAAACCAAAAATCCACAGCAGATAACCGATGATTTTGCTGTGCGTATCCTGCGGTGCAGCAACCTGCTGATAGCGGTTCATGAAGACCTCGATTCACACGATAGATAAATTTTCTTTAATTCTTTGTGACTTTTTTACATGTAGCCGACGTACGGCAAATGTTACCGTGTCGTCCGTCAAAGCCTTGTAGCACCGGACTTCTGTCCGACAATTGCGTCCATTTGCCGCTTGTTTGGTTCCGTTGCCCTCAGATGGAATCGACCAACGGCCTCGGAAGGGACAAAAAAGCTGTTATAAAGTTGCGCGCTAACACATAAGAGCCACGCCTAATGCGACCATTTTTCAAGACATGGCTAACCATCTGCCTATTAATGCCACTGGCCGCCCACGCCACCAATCGTGAGCAACGTCTTCCCAACGTCAACGGTTTCACCCCTAAATCCCATGCTTCGGCTCCTTCGAGCAAGAGCAGCAAACAAACGAAACACACCACGCTCGCCAGCAAGAGTCACGGCAAGCTGGTGCCACCGATGGCCAACAAGGAAAGCAGCAACGTCCTGAGCCGCGCGGTGAACGTCCTCGGTACTCCCTACCGTTGGGGCGGCAGCAGCCCAAGTAAAGGCTTCGACTGCAGCGGTCTGGTGAAATATGCGTTCAACGACGCGACCTTCGACCTGCCGCGCACGTCCAACGCCATGGCCAGCGGTCATGGCGAGAAAGTCGAGCGCAAGGATCTGAAGCCGGGCGACCTGATTTTCTTCAACATCAAGAGCCGTCGGGTCAACCACGTTGCCATCTACCTGGGCAACGACCGCTTCATCCACGCCCCGCGCCGTGGCAAAGCGGTGAGCATCGACACGCTGAACAAGCCGTACTGGGAACAGCATTACGTGGTTGCCAAGCGTGTGCTGCCGAAAGAACCGGCTGGCAAGCAGATGCGCGTGGTTCAACGCTAAAGATCAAAAGATCGCAGCCTTCGGCAGCTCCTACACAAATCACTGTAGGAGCTGCCGAAGGCTGCGATCTTTTGCTTTTGGCCTTTAGAAATTATCCGGCGTACGCGCTTTCTCTCGCGCATGCTCGCGGCTGATCAAGCCCTTGGTCACCAGTTCCTTCAGGCACATGTCGAGTGTCTGCATCCCCAACGACCCGCCGGTCTGAATCGCCGAATACATTTGCGCCACCTTGTCCTCGCGGATCAGGTTCCGGATCGCCGACGTTCCTAGCATGATCTCGTGCGCCGCCACCCGCCCGCCGCCGATCTTCTTGATCAGGGTCTGCGAGACCACCGCCAGCAACGATTCGGACAGCATCGAACGCACCATGGACTTCTCGTCACCCGGGAACACATCGACAACACGGTCGATGGTCTTGGCGGCCGACGTGGTGTGCAGCGTGCCGAACACCAGATGCCCGGTCTCGGCAGCGGTCAGCGCCAGACGGATGGTTTCCAGATCACGCATCTCGCCCACCAGAATCACGTCCGGGTCTTCGCGCAGCGCCGAACGCAGCGCGGTGGCGAAGCTGCGGGTATCGCGGTGGACTTCGCGCTGATTGATCAGGCATTTGCGCGATTCGTGAACGAACTCGATCGGGTCTTCGATGGTGAGAATGTGGTGATGGCGATGGGTGTTGAGGTAATCGATCATCGCCGCCAGCGTGGTGGATTTGCCGGAACCGGTCGGCCCGGTCACCAGCACCAGCCCGCGCGGCGCATCGGTGATCTTGCGAAACACGTCGCCCATGCCGAGGTCTTCCATGCTCAGCACTTTCGAGGGAATCGTGCGGAACACCGCGCCGGCGCCCCGGTTCTGGTTGAAGGCATTGACCCGAAAGCGTGCGACACCGGGAACTTCGAACGAGAAATCCGTTTCGAGGTGTTTCTCGAAGTCGACGCGCTGGGTGTCGTTCATGATGTCGTAGATCAATTCGTGCACTTGCTTGTGATCCAGCGCCGGCAGATTGATCCGCCGCACATCGCCATCCACGCGGATCATCGGCGGCAGACCGGCCGACAGGTGCAGGTCGGAAGCGCCCTGTTTGGCGCTGAAGGCCAGCAGTTCAGTGATATCCATAGCGTCCCTCAATTCCAGTAGAATGCCGCGAACCTTCAGACCGCCGGCGCCTCTTGATGTCCACGATAGCAGACAACATCCAACTGGTTAGTTCGCGCATCCAGGCTGCCACCGCAGCGGCCGGGCGCAGTGAAAATAGCGTGCAGTTGCTGGCGGTCAGCAAAACCAAACCCGCGCAGGACCTGCGTGAAGCCTACGCCGCCGGCCTGCGTGACTTTGGCGAGAACTATCTGCAGGAGGCCTTGGGCAAACAGCTCGAACTGGCCGACCTGCCCTTGATCTGGCACTTCATCGGCCCCATTCAATCGAACAAGACTCGCGCCATCGCCGAGCATTTCGACTGGGTGCACTCCGTGGATCGCCTGAAAATCGCCCAACGCCTGTCCGAACAGCGCCCGGCCGAGCTGCCGCCACTGAACATCTGCATTCAGGTCAACGTCAGCGGTGAGGCGAGCAAGTCCGGCTGCACCCCGGCCGACCTGCCGGCGCTGGCCGAGGCCATCAGCGCCCTGCCCCGGTTGAAGCTGCGCGGGCTGATGGCGATTCCCGAGCCGACCGAAGATCGCGCCGAACAAGATGCCGCTTTTGCTGCCGTGCAACGTTTGCAGGCGAGCCTGAATCTGCCGCTCGACACACTTTCCATGGGCATGAGCCACGACCTCGAGTCGGCCATCGCCCAGGGCGCCACCTGGGTTCGTATTGGTACGGCCCTGTTTGGCGCCAGAGATTACGGTCAGCAATGACCGACAGCCATCTGAAAAAGGACCTGACATGAGCAACACACGCATTGCCTTTATCGGTGCCGGCAACATGGCCGCCAGTCTGATCGGTGGCCTGCGGGCCAAGGGGCTGCAGGCCAGCCACATTCGCGCCAGCGATCCGGGCGAAGAGACTCGCCAGCGCGTCAGTGCCGAACACGGCATCGAAACCTTCGCCGACAACGCCCAGGCCATCGACGGCGTTGACGTGATCGTGCTGGCGGTCAAGCCACAGGCGATGAAAGCCGTGTGCGAAGCCATCCGTCCGAGCCTGAAACCGCATCAACTGGTGGTGTCGATTGCCGCCGGCATCACTTGCGCGAGCATGACCGCGTGGCTCGGCGAGCAGCCGATCGTGCGCTGCATGCCCAACACCCCGGCGCTGCTGCGTCAGGGCGTCAGCGGTTTGTATGCCACCAGCGAAGTGACCACCGAACAGCGTCAGCAGGCCGAAGAGCTGCTGTCCGCCGTGGGTATTGCGCTGTGGCTGAACGAAGAACAGCAACTCGATGCGGTGACCGCCGTCTCCGGCTCCGGCCCGGCGTATTTCTTCCTGCTGATCGAAGCGATGACCGCCGCTGGCGTCAAACTTGGCCTGCCACAGGAAATCGCCGAGCAACTGACCCTGCAAACGGCTCTGGGCGCCGCGCACATGGCAGTCTCCAGCGATGTCGACGCTGCCGAGCTGCGCCGCCGCGTGACGTCGCCAAATGGCACCACAGAGGCCGCCATCAAATCATTCCAGGCCAATGGTTTCGAAGCCCTGGTGGAAAAAGCACTCGGCGCCGCCGCGCACCGTTCGGCCGAAATGGCCGAGCAACTCGGTCGCTAACCAGCTCTTACAAAGGACTCAATAATGCTTGGTCTCAATGACGCTGCCATTTTCATCATCAAAACCCTGGGCAGCCTGTATCTGCTGATTGTTCTGATGCGCTTCATCCTGCAACTGGTTCGGGCGAATTTTTACAATCCGCTCTGCCAGTTCGTCGTCAAAGCCACCCAACCCCTGCTCAAGCCGCTGCGCCGGGTCATTCCGAGCATGTTCGGTCTGGACATGTCGTCGCTGGTACTGGCCCTGATCGTCCAGATGCTGTTGATGGCCGTGATCATTACGCTCAAAGGCTTTGCGGTCGACTGGCTGCTGCTGGTGCCGTGGTCGCTGATCGCACTGTTCTCGCTGTTCCTGAACATCCTGTTCTACGCGATGATCATCAGCGTGATCCTGTCCTGGGTTGCTCCCGGCAGCCATAACCCCGGCGCCGAGCTGGTCGCGCAGATCACTGAACCGGTGCTCGCGCCGTTTCGCCGGATCATCCCGAACCTGGGCGGTCTGGATATCTCGCCGATCTTCGCGTTCATCGTGATCCAGCTGCTGCAGAGCTGGCTGATCCCGCGCCTGGCCTACTTCGCCTACATGCCACCTGAGCTGCTGCGACTGATCGGGTGAGCTGGTTCCGTTGGGACGGGGACGACCTGATCCTCGAGTGTCACCTGCAACCGGCAGCCCGCAGCGATGATTTCGCCGGGCTGCACGGCGATCGCCTGAAGATCCGCCTGACCGCGCCGCCGGTCGAGGGCAAGGCCAATGCTTATTTGATGGGCTTTCTGGCCAAGGCTTTCGGGGTGTCCAAGACCCAGGTCAGCCTGCTCAGCGGCGAGCTGAACCGGCAGAAACGGATGAAGATCTGTTCGCCGAAGAAGCTGCCGGCATTGCCTGATCTGACGCGTCCAGCCTGATCCACTGTGGTGAGGGGATTTATCCCCGAAGGGTCGCGAAGCGGCCCCCTTGTTGTTGCCAACCCCTTTCTCTCGGCACGACCAAAGATTTCAGGGCCGCTGCGCAGCCCATCGGGGATAAATCCCCTCCCCACAAGGACTTCGTTCAATCAACGATCAGGCCTTATCGTTGCTTGCCGCTAACCCCCCCGGTCTTTAGACTTACGCCTCATTTCAACGAGAGCAGGGTCGATGCCAGCTGCCTTTCCCCCCGATTCTGTTGGTCTGGTGACGCCGCAAACGGCGCACTTCAGTGAACCTCTGGCCCTGGCCTGTGGCCGTTCGCTGCCCGCCTACGACCTGATCTACGAAACCTACGGCACGCTGAACGCGCAAGCGAGCAACGCCGTGCTGATCTGCCACGCCTTGTCCGGGCATCACCATGCCGCCGGCTATCACAGCGCCGACGACCGCAAACCCGGTTGGTGGGACAGCTGCATCGGCCCCGGCAAACCGATCGACACCAACAAGTTCTTCGTGGTCAGCCTGAACAATCTGGGCGGCTGCAATGGTTCCACCGGGCCGAGCAGCCTCAACCCGGAGACCGGCAAGCCGTTCGGCGCCGATTTCCCGGTACTCACCGTGGAAGACTGGGTGCACAGCCAGGCGCGTCTGGCTGACCTGCTCGGCATCCGTCAGTTCGCCGCCGTGATCGGCGGCAGTTTGGGCGGCATGCAGGCCTTGCAGTGGACCATCACCTACCCGGATCGCGTGCGTCACTGCCTGGCCATCGCCTCGGCCCCCAAGTTGTCGGCGCAGAACATTGCCTTCAACGAAGTGGCGCGTCAGGCGATCCTCACCGACCCCGAGTTCCACGGCGGTTCGTTCCAGGAAGCGGGCGTGATCCCCAAGCGCGGGCTGATGCTGGCGCGGATGGTCGGGCACATCACCTACCTGTCCGACGACTCGATGGGCGAGAAATTCGGCCGTGGCCTGAAGAGCGAAAAGCTCAACTACGACTTCCACAGTGTCGAGTTCCAGGTCGAAAGCTACCTGCGTTATCAGGGCGAAGAATTCTCCGGGCGCTTCGATGCCAACACTTATCTGTTGATGACCAAGGCGCTGGATTACTTCGATCCGGCGGCGAACTTCGACGATAACCTGGCGAAAACTTTCGAAAACGCCACGGCCAAGTTCTGCGTGATGTCGTTTACCACCGACTGGCGCTTCTCCCCGGCCCGCTCGCGAGAACTGGTGGACGCGCTGATGGCGGCACGCAAAGACGTGAGCTATCTGGAAATCGATGCGCCACAGGGCCACGACGCCTTCCTGATTCCGATCCCGCGTTATTTGCAGGCGTTCGGCAATTACATGAACCGAATTACGGTGTGAACAAGCCATGAGAGCTGATCTGGAAATCATCCAGGAATGGATCCCCGCCGGCAGCCGCGTGCTCGACCTCGGTTGCGGCGACGGCGAACTGCTGACCTGGCTGCGCGACAACAAACAGGTCACCGGTTATGGCCTGGAAAACGACGCCGACAACATTGCCGAGTGCGTGGCCAAGGGCATCAACGTCATCGAGCAGGACCTGGACAAGGGCCTGGGCAACTTCGCCAGCAACAGTTTCGACATCGTGGTCATGACCCAGGCCCTGCAGGCCGTGCATTACCCGGACAAGATCCTCGACGAAATGCTGCGGGTCGGTCGCCAGTGCATCATAACCTTCCCCAACTTCGGTCACTGGCGCTGCCGCTGGTATCTGGCGAGCAAGGGCCGCATGCCGGTGTCGGAGTTCCTGCCGTACACGTGGTACAACACGCCGAACATCCACTTCTGCACCTTCGAAGACTTTGAAGAACTTTGTCGCGAACGTGATGCAAAGGTCATTGATCGGCTTGCCGTGGATCAACAGCACCGTCACGGGTGGGCCAGTAAGCTATGGCCTAATCTGTTAGGTGAGATCGGTATCTACCGCGTGAGCAGTCCGGGCCTTGCAGATCACCGGATCGCGGTCTGAACCACGACATTTCGAGGAGAACGATCATGGGTCGTCTAGCCCTGTTGTTACTGACTGCCTGCCTGAGCGCCAGCGCCATGGCAGCGGACGTCATCAAAAGCGAGCGCCAGGAAACCTTCGGCGACGTGACGGTGCACTACAACACCTTCAACTCCACGTATTTGCAGCCGGACATCGCCAAAGCAGCCGAGCTGATCCGCAGCAAGAACCAGGGCGTGATCAATGTCTCGGTGATCAAGGACGGCAAACCGCTGATCGCCAACGTCACCGGCACGGTCAAAGACCTGACCAGCCAGAGCGTGCCGCTGAACTTCCGCCAGGTCACCGAACAGGGCGCGATCTACTACATCGCCCAATACCCGGTGGAACAACAGGAAACCCGCACCTTTGAAATCAAGGTGCAGAACGGCGACAAGATCAACACCATCAATTTCAACCAAGAACTTTTTCCCGGCGAATGATGAACATCAAGCAGCTCGTACTGGCCAGCCATAACGCCGGCAAACTCAAGGAACTCCAGGCCATGCTCGGCGACTCGGTGCAACTGCGCTCGATCGGCGAATGGAGCAAGGTCGAGCCGGAGGAAACCGGTCTGTCGTTCGTCGAGAACGCAATTCTCAAGGCGCGTAATGCCGCACGCATCTCCGGCCTGCCGGCGTTGGCCGACGATTCCGGTCTGGCGGTGGATTTCCTCGGCGGCGCACCGGGCATCTACTCGGCGCGTTATGCCGATGGCAAGGGCGATGCGGCGAACAATGCCAAACTGCTCGACGCCCTCAAAAAAGTGCCGCAAGCCGAGCGCGGCGCGCAGTTCGTCTGCGTGCTGGCACTGGTGCGCCACGCTGACGATCCGCTGCCGATCCTCTGCGAAGGTCTGTGGCACGGACGCATCCTGACCGCCGCCAGCGGCGAGCACGGTTTCGGCTACGACCCGCTGTTCTGGGTGCCGGAGCGAGACGTGTCCAGCGCCGAACTGAGCCCGGCCGACAAGAACCAGATCAGCCACCGCGCCCGTGCAATGGATCTGCTGCGCCAGCGTCTGGGCCTGAAATGACCGACAGCCACCCCGCGTCGTCGCTGATCATCGGCGGCGCCGCTTCTTCGCCTCGGGCGCCGCTGCCAACGCTGCCGCCCCTGGCGCTGTACATCCACATTCCGTGGTGTGTGCGCAAATGCCCGTATTGCGATTTCAACTCGCACACGGCCAGCCCGGTGCTGCCGGAAGAGGAATACGTCGACGCGTTGCTGGCTGACCTCGATCAGGACCTGCACGCGGTGTATGGCCGCGAAATCAGCTCGATCTTCTTCGGTGGCGGTACGCCGAGCCTGTTCAGCGCGCAAGCCCTCGGACGCCTGCTCAAAGGCGTCGAGCAGCGAATCCCGTTTGCGCACGACATCGAGATCACCCTGGAAGCCAATCCCGGCACCTTCGAGCAAGAGAAGTTCGTCGCGTACCGCAAGCTGGGAATCAATCGCCTGTCGATCGGCATCCAGAGCTTCCAGCAGCAGAAACTCGAAGCCCTCGGACGTATCCACAACGGCGACGAAGCGGTACGCGCGGCCGGTATGGCGCGCCAGGCCGGGTTCGATAACTTCAACCTCGACTTGATGCATGGCCTGCCCGACCAGTCGCTGGACGATGCCTTGAGCGATCTGCGCCAGGCGATTGAGCTAAAACCGACACACATCTCCTGGTATCAACTGACGCTGGAGCCGAACACGGTGTTCTGGAACCAGCCGCCGGTGCTGCCGGAAGACGATACGCTGTGGGACATTCAGGAAGCCGGGCAAGCGCTGCTGGCCGCGCACGGTTACGCGCAATACGAAGTCTCGGCCTATGCCCAGCCCGGGCGCCCGGCGCGGCACAACCTCAATTACTGGAGTTTCGGCGACTTCATCGGCATCGGTGCTGGCGCCCACGGCAAGCTCAGTCATCCGGACGGGCGCATCGTCCGCACCTGGAAGACACGCCTGCCGAAGGACTATCTCAACCCAGCCAAGAGTTTCCAGGCCGGCGAGAAAGCCCTGAGCAACGACGAGATGCCGTTCGAGTTCCTGATGAACGCTTTGCGTCTGACGGCAGGCGTGGAATCCCGCCTGTATCCCGAGCGCACCGGCCTGCCGCTGGAAAGTCTCGCCGAACACCGCCGCGAGGCCGAACAAAGCGGCCTGATGCAGGTCGAACCGTCACGTCTGGCGGCCACCGAGCGCGGACAACTGTTCCTCAACGACCTGCTGCAGAAATTTCTGAGCTGAGCCTGACGCCCGCCCCAAGGAAAAACCCATGGATTTGATACTCGACCTGCTCGCCACCGTGTCCCGCTGGAGCCGCAGCAACCTCTCGGAAATCGCCCTGGCCCTGGTGGGCTGCCTGCTGGTGCTGTTCGGCGCCGACTTCAAAGGCTGGGTCGAGCAACGTCTGGGCAGCATCGCCGGCGCTCTGCGCGTACCGCTGATGGCCCTGCTGTGCGTGATCGGCAGCGGCGCCGCGCTGATCTATGCGACGCCGTGGGTGGTCAAGGGCCTGAGCCAGTTCAACAACTACAGCCTGGCGCCAGTGTTGTTGGTGGTGCTCGTCCTTATCGGCGTCGTCGCTGACCGTCGCTAAAGAGCTGGGCTCTTGTAGAAAAACACCCATCAAAAAAATAACAAAACAAAAACCTAATCGCATCGAATAATGTAAGTCGGAGTTAGCAAAGAATGCGCACACCCGTAATAACCTTTGTTGTCTTCTCGATATGCATGATTCTAATTTCAGGATTTTGGCCCAATCTATCCTCAGTCGTGTTACCAAACACCACCTGGGGTCTTTATTCAAAAAAATTCTTCGAGGATTTATTGGTTGGCGCTCATGGCACAATCATTGACCTATTCGTGGTGGGTATCGTTCTTTACTGGTTTGAGCAGAGAACCCAAAGCCGCGAGCAGGCAGCTAAGAAAGAGTCTGAGCGGTCAAGCGCTATTACCCGACATAAAGAAGCTCTTGGAGATCTACGCTACTACAATGGCAGCGATGCACCTTATAGAACACTAAGCACAATGAAGCGCTTAATGGCTTTGAAGGTCCATGACTTCTCCTGCCCGGAAGCAAATTTAGCAGAAACCAACATAGAAGATTTTAGCTTTAAGAATGCAAATATGCATGCAGTAAACTTTTCTCACGCAAAACTTTCAAAAATTACTATGATTGATTGTGCTTGCGATGCAGGGATATTTACAAATTCAAAGCTGCAACATATATCACTGACTAATGTCAGCTTTAATCGTGCAAAATTTTGCGGAGCTGATTTGCCTGGAATAAATTTCACCAGCTGTTCCATACAACGTGCAGACTTCACAAATGCAAATCTAAAAAGTGCAGTTTTTAAAGGCGTGGACTGTAAGGGCGTAAATTTCACGAACGCGAACCTACGTTCAGCTAACTTCAAAGGCGCACAAAACCTCACGCAAGAAATGCTACAGACAGCAAAAAGCATCGAATACATAGTAATCGATGCTTTGCCTTAAAATTATAACGAGGAGGGAATCGAACCACTCTTCCTACCGCATAGCGGCAGTTAATGGATTAACATCAGCTTCCTGATGCGCACCACCCCGTAAGCCAAAAGGCCCCGTTAACAGCGCCAGCTCGTTGAGCTTCGATGCTACCTAGCCCGCTGAAGCATCGCAATTATTTTTTCTGCATCAGAAAATTCTAGGACTGTTTCTCGAACTTCAGATCCCACACGCCATGCCCCAGACGTTCGCCGCGGCGTTCGAACTTGGTAATCGGCCGTTCGGCCGGGCGCGGTACGCATTTGCCATCTTCGGCGAGGTTGCGGTAGCCCGGGGCAACGTTCATCACTTCCAGCATGTACTCGGCATACGGTTCCCAGTCGGTGGCCATGTGCAGGATGCCGCCAACCTTCAGCTTGCTGCGCACCAGTTCGGCGAAGGACGCCTGAACGATGCGACGCTTGTGGTGACGGCTCTTGTGCCATGGATCCGGGAAGAACAGCATCAGGCGATCGAGGCTGTTGTCGGCGATGCAGCGGTTGAGCACTTCGATCGCGTCGCAATCGTAGACCCGCAGGTTGGTCAGGCCCTGAGTCAGCACGCCATTGAGCAGCGCGCCAACACCCGGACGGTGCACTTCAACACCGATGAAGTCCTGATCCGGTGCCGCCGCGGCCATTTCCAGCAGCGAGTGGCCCATGCCGAAACCGATCTCCAGCGAGCGCGGTGCCGAACGGCCGAACACCTGATCGTAATCCACCGGCGCGTCGGCCAGCGGCAGGACGAACTTCGGCGCGCCCTGATCCAGGCCGCGCTGCTGGCCTTCGGTCATGCGCCCGGCGCGCATCACGAAACTCTTGATGCGGCGGTGTTGGCGCTCGTCGCCGTCTTCCGTCTGGAGAGGCGTGTCGTTCGATTCAGTCATCAATGGCTCTTACTTGATCAGACCATCCAGCGGCGAAGAGGCGCTGGCATAGAGTTTTTTCGGCATGCGGCCGGCGAGGTAGGCCAGACGGCCCGCGACGACCGCGTGTTGCATGGCTTGGGCCATCATCACAGGTTGTTGGGCATGAGCGATGGCCGAGTTCATCAGCACCGCATCGCAGCCCAGTTCCATGGCGATGGTGGCGTCGGAGGCGGTGCCGACACCGGCATCCACCAGCACCGGAATCTTGGCTTCTTCGAGGATGATCTGCAGGTTGTACGGGTTGCAGATCCCCAGACCGGAACCGATCAGACCGGCCAGCGGCATGACCGCGATGCAGCCGATTTCCGCCAGTTGGCGAGCGATGATCGGGTCATCACTGGTGTAAACCATCACGTCGAAGCCTTCCTTGACCAGCGTTTCGGCGGCCTTGAGGGTTTCGATCACGTTGGGGAACAGGGTTTTCTGGTCGGCCAGCACTTCCAGCTTCACCAGGTTGTGACCATCGAGCAGCTCACGGGCCAGGCGGCAAGTGCGCACGGCCTCGATAGCGTCGTAGCAACCGGCGGTGTTCGGCAGGAAGGTGTAGCGATCCGGCGACAGCACTTCGAGCAGGTTCGGCTCGCCTTCGATCTGGCCCAGGTTGGTACGGCGCACGGCGAAGGTGACGATCTCGGCACCCGAGGCTTCGATGGCCTGGCGGGTTTCTTCCATGTCACGGTACTTGCCGGTACCAACCAGCAAACGCGACTGGTAAGTACGACCGGCCAGGACGAAAGGCTTGTCGCTACGAACGATGCTCATGGGGAATCCTCTTTAGGGGTGAGGGTCTTGCAGAATTCTGTGCCCTTGTGGGCCGGGCGGCTAGCCGCCGCCGATGGCGTGCACCACTTCGACGTGGTCGCCGTCGTTGAGAACGGTGTCGGCATGCTGACTACGCGGGACGATATCCAGATTGAGTTCGACTGCTACCCGGCGACCGGTCAGGTCCATACGGGCAATCAGGGCCGCAACGGTCTCGCCGTCGGGCAGTTCAAGGGATTCGCCGTTCAACTGAATGCGCATGCGCCAGGCCGCCATCATTTTTAGGGGCTGGCATTCTAGCCCGATCACACGGGGTGACCCAAGCCATTCGTCTTGAAAGGCGCCGCCCCCATGAAATGGCCATCCCCTGTAGGAGCTGCCGCAGGCTGCGATCTTTTGATTTTGCTTTTAATGATCAAAAGATCGCAGCCTGCGGCAGCTCCTACAGGGACCGGTCAGGCCAGTTGCAGGCGCCAGGCGGCGAGGCCCAGACATAGCCAGCCGACCAGAAACGCCAGACCGCCGAACGGAGTGATGATGCCGAGCTTGCTGATACCGGTGGTGGTCAGCACATACAGGCTGCCGGAGAACAATAGAATGCCGACGGCGAACGAAATACCGGCCCAGGTCACCAGCCGCCCCTGAATCTGCGTGGCCAGCAGCGCCACACCGAACAGCGCCAGGGTGTGCACCAGTTGATAGGTCACGCCGGTGTGGAAAATCGCCAGATACTCGGGGGTCAGGCGGCTTTTCAGGCCATGAGCGGCGAAGGCGCCCAGGCCCACACCGGTAAAACCAAAGAAAGCGGCCAGCATCAGAAAGCCACGCAGCATGTGGAACTCCAGTCAGACTCGTTCGGCAGGGTCTGTATAATGGCCCGCTCTATCGGTTCGGCCAAGCCATCTCTATGCTGCGTTCACTTTTGCGTCGTCTCACGAAGGCCCTGCTCTGGTTCGCGGGCGGCAGTGTATTGCTGGTATTGCTGTTTCGCTTCGTGCCACCGCCGGGCACGGCGCTGATGGTTGAGCGCAAGGTCGAATCCTGGGTCGACGGTGAGCCGATTGACCTGCAGCGCACCTGGAAACCGTGGGACGAAATCTCCGACGATCTCAAAGTCGCGGTCATGGCCGGCGAAGACCAGAAGTTTCCCGAGCACTGGGGTTTTGACTTCGGCGCGATCCAGGCGGCATTGGCCCACAACGAACTGGGCGGTTCGATTCGCGGCGCCAGCACTCTGAGTCAGCAAGTGTCGAAGAACCTGTTCCTGTGGTCGGGCCGCAGTTATCTGCGCAAAGGCCTGGAAGCGTGGTTTACCGCACTGATCGAGGTGCTGTGGCCCAAGCAGCGGATTCTTGAGGTTTACCTGAACAGCGTCGAGTGGGATGACGGGGTGTTTGGTGCCGAAGCCGCAGCACGTCATCACTTTGGTGTGAGCGCCAAGTCACTGTCGCGGCAGCAGGCGAGTTATCTGGCGGCGGTGCTGCCTAACCCGCGCGTGTGGAGCGCCAGCCATCCAACGGCCTATGTATCGCGGCGGGCCGGATGGATTCGGCAGCAGATGAGTCAGTTGGGCGGGACCAGTTATTTGCTGGGGCTGGATGATTCGCGCCGGGCGCCTTGGGCGCAGTAGCTAAAAGCAAAAGATCGCAGCCTGCGGCAGCTCCTACAGGTGCAAAGCAGTCCCGTGTAGGAGCTGCCGCAGGCTGCGATCTTTTGATCTTCTAAACAAAAACGCCCCGATCATCACTGATCGGGGCGTTTTTTTTGCCGAGGCGCCGGTTAGGCGGCGATCGACAACTTGAGCTTGTTCATCGCGCTCTTCTCGAGCTGACGGATCCGCTCGGCCGATACGTTGTACTTCTGCGCCAGGTCGTGCAGCGTGGCTTTTTCTTCTGCCAGCCAGCGCTGGTAGAGGATGTCGCGGCTACGTTCGTCCAGCACTTCCAGCGCTTCGTGCAGGTTGTGGTTGGAGTTGTCGCTCCAGTCGGCATCTTCCAGTTGACGCGCCGGGTCGTACCGGTGGTCTTCCAGGTAGTTGGCCGGCGACTGGAAAGCACTGTCGTCATCGGCCTCTGCAGCCGGGTCGAAGGCCATGTCGTGGCCGGTCAGGCGACTTTCCATCTCACGCACTTCACGCGGTTCAACGCCGAGGCTTTCCGCCACACGGTGGACTTCCTCGTTGTTCAGCCACGCCAGACGTTTCTTCTGGCTGCGCAGGTTGAAGAACAGCTTGCGCTGGGCCTTGGTGGTCGCGACTTTCACAATGCGCCAGTTGCGCAGGATGAACTCGTGAATTTCCGCCTTGATCCAGTGCACGGCGAACGACACCAGACGCACTCCCATTTCCGGGTTGAAGCGTTTTACAGCCTTCATCAGGCCGACGTTACCTTCCTGGATCAGGTCAGCCTGAGCCAGACCGTAGCCGGAATAGCTACGGGCAATGTGTACGACAAATCGCAGGTGGGCGAGCACCATCTGCCGAGCCGCCCCCAGATCCTGCTCATAGTAGAGACTCTCGGCCAGTTCACGCTCCTGCTCCGGCGTCAGCAATGGAATGCTGTTGACGGTGTGCACATAGGCTTCCAGGTTCGCACCCGGAACCAACGCGTACGCAGGTTGCAAAGAATTGGTCATGCGAAAAAACCTCCCACTTACATACTCGTGCCTCTCGGCACTGCGAAAAATTGACCGGGAATTCAAGTACAAGTTCCCAAAAAAACCGCAAGGTCAATCACGCGCAAAAAAGATTCTACTTCGGCGCCAGCTCCCTGAGATGACGTGCGACTGCAATCCATGCACCGATATAACCCAACAGCACCGCGCCAAGCAAGAGCGACAGACCGTCGGCAACTGGCACTCCGGCCAGCGCGAAATCACTGCCGTACAAGCCGGCCAGTCCAACCACCGCGTCGTTGAGCCAGTTCAGGCCGAACGCCAACACACCCCAGGACAGAACCCCCGCACCGAACCCGTACAACGCGCCCATATACAGAAAGGGACGACGCACATAGCTGTCGGTGCCGCCGACGAGTTTAATCACTTCTATCTCTGTGTGGCGGTTTTCAATATGAAGACGAATGGTATTGCCTATCACCAAAAGTAATGCAGACACCAAAAGCACCGTCAGACCGAAGACAAAGCGGTCACCGAGCTTGAGGATGGCAGCCAGACGCTCGACCCAGACTAGATCAAGTTGCGCCTGTTGTACCTTGGGCAGCTCGGAAAGTTTTTGTCTTAATGCTTCCAGAGTCGGCTTGTCGACCTCGTTCGGGGTCACCAGCACCACGCCCGGCAGCGGGTTCTCCGGCAGCTCGCGCAGGGCTTCGCCCAGACCGGACTGCTGCTGAAACTCTTCCAGCGCCTGATCGCGGCCGACATATTCGGCATCAGCGACACCCGGCATGCCTTTGATCTGCTCGCGCAACGATTCGCCCTGCGCGGGCGTGGCGTCCAGTTGCAGATACAGCGAAATCTGCGCCGCACGCTGCCACGAACCGCCGAGACGCTCGACGTTGTTGATCAGCAGCGACAGGCCCATCGGCAGGCTCAGCGCCACGGCCATCACCATGCAGGTGAAGAAGCTGCCGATTGGCTGCTTGCCGAGGCGCCGCAGGCTGTCGAGCAGGCTGGCGCGGTGACTTTCGATCCACGAACGCAACAGCGTGGAAAAGTCCGGGCCGTCGTCATCGTCGTGTTTTTTCTTCTTTGGCGGTTGCGGGTCGGCGGCTTTCGGGGCCACGCGCTCGGATACCTTCGGACTGCGTGTCGCACTCATACGCCGGCCTCCCCGTCGCCGATCAGTCGGCCGCGTTGCAGGGTCAGCATACGGTGCCGCATACGCGCAATCAGGGCCAGGTCGTGACTGGCGATCAGCACGCTGGTGCCCAGCCGGTTGATGTCTTCGAACACGCCCATGATTTCGGCCGCCAGACGCGGGTCGAGGTTACCGGTCGGTTCGTCCGCCAACAGCAGCGCCGGACGGTGGACGATGGCGCGGGCGATGCCGACGCGCTGTTGCTGACCAGTGGACAGGTCGCCGGGGTACAGATCGGTTTTATCCGACAGCGCCACGCGCTCCAGCGCCGAATCGACGCGCTTGGCGATCTCGGCCTTGGACAGCCCGAGAATCTGCAGCGGCAGCGCGACGTTGTTGAACACCGTGCGATCGAACAGCAACTGGTGGTTCTGGAACACCACGCCAATCTGCCGGCGCAGAAACGGAATCTGCGCGTTGCTGATGGTGCTCAGATCCTGCCCGGCCAGCAGCAGTTTGCCGCTGGTCGGGCGTTCCATCGCCAGCAACAGGCGCAACAGCGTGGATTTACCGGCACCGGAGTGGCCGGTGACAAACAGAAACTCGCCACGACGGACTCGAAAGCTCAGCTCATGCAAGCCGACGTGACCGTTCGGGTAGCGCTTACCGACCTGTTCGAAACGAATCATGAACGCTCCCGCTCGGCAAACAGTGCCTGGACAAAGGGTTCGGCTTCAAAGGTACGCAGATCGTCGATGCCTTCACCGACGCCGATGTAGCGGATCGGCAGACCAAATTGCTTGGCCAGGGCGAAAATCACCCCACCCTTGGCGGTGCCGTCGAGCTTGGTCAGCGCCAGGCCAGTCAGTTCGACGGTCTGATTGAACTGCTTGGCCTGGTTGATCGCGTTCTGACCGGTGCCGGCGTCGAGCACCAGCAGCACTTCGTGTGGCGCGTCGGCGTCGAGCTTGCCGATCACCCGGCGCACCTTTTTCAGCTCTTCCATCAGGTTGTCTTTGGTATGCAGACGACCGGCGGTGTCGGCGATCAGCACGTCGATGCCACGGGCCTTGGCAGCCTGCACGGCATCGAAGATCACCGAAGCCGAGTCGGCACCGGTGTGCTGGGCAATCACCGGGATCTTGTTGCGCTCACCCCAGACCTGCAGCTGCTCAACGGCGGCGGCACGGAAGGTGTCACCGGCAGCGAGCATGACTTTCTTGCCTTCCAGCTGCAGCTTCTTCGCCAGTTTGCCGATGGTGGTGGTTTTGCCGGCGCCATTGACGCCGACTACCAGAATCACGAACGGTTTGTTCTGCGAGGTGATTTTCAGCGGTTGCTCGACCGGTTTGAGCATCGCCGCCAACTCGGCCTGCAACGACTTGTACAGCGCATCGGCGTCGGCCAGTTCCTTGCGGGCGACTTTCTGGGTCAAGCGCTGGATGATCTGCGTGGTGGCTTCGACACCCACGTCGGCGGTCAGCAGACGGGTTTCGAGGTCATCGAGCAAATCGTCATCGATGGTTTTGCGGCCAAGGAACAGACTGGCCATGCCCTCGCCGATGCTGGCGCTGGTCTTGGACAAGCCTTGTTTCAAACGGGCAAAGAAACCGGCCTTGGTTTCTTCGGTACGCGGTGCTTCGACTGGCGTTTCAGCAACCACTTCAACCGGCGCGACCGGAGCCGCGACAACCGGCGCAGGTGCAGGCTGCAGCGCAACCGGAGCAACCGGAGCAACCGGAGCAACCGGAGCAACGAATACTGGCGCAGCGGGCTCGGGAACAACCGGCGCAGGCTCGACAACCGGCTCAACCACTGGCGCCGGAGCGACTTCAGGGACGAACGCGGCAGGCGCGGGAATTGGAGGCGTCACATGCGGCGCGGCCTCTTCGACCAGGGCCACCGGCTCCTCTGCCACTGGCAGGGTGAGCCATGGCTCGGCAGGCGGAGTCAGTGGCAGCTCGGCCGCCACTGAAGTTTCAGGTTCGGGCTCAGGCTCGACCGGTTGCAGCACCGGCTCGGCAATCGGCAGCACGATCGGCGCCGGCTCTTCTTCTATGACTGGCGCCGGGGCTGGCTCAGGAATCGCGGGCGGCTGTTCGACGACGGGTTCCTGCGGTTTCTTACGCAGCCATCCGAACAGGCTTTTCTTCTCGCCAGCCGCAGCTGGGGTCTTCTTGTCGTCGTTGGAACCAAACATGGAGGACGGCTATCTCACGGTAGCGACGCGCCATAAGGGCGCCCCGGCAAATAAATATTCGATGCAGAACAGACTGTGTTTCATCCAGCTTGTTCACGCGCAACATTTTGTCGAGGCGCCACAGGCACCTCAAAGGTCGATTAATACGAAGGACTGGAACGGCATCGTCGGCGAAAACGCAGAGTTTAGCTGACAAACTCAAAGCTTCTGCCGGAAACCCATACAACCTACGGACCGATCAAAGGCCTGATAGGCGTGGCCGCCAGTAAAACGGATCAGTATCCTAGCACCTCCTCGCCCGCCTAGGCTAAGACCAAGCGGGCAGCCCAACAGGTTAAAAAACGAATGAATGCTCTAGCCCGCCGCGCTGCAGGCCTGCTGCTCAGCACAGTCTGCCTGCCCCTTTCGGCCCTGGCGGCCGACCCGCAACCGACCCACGAATTCACCCTCGACAACGGCCTCAAGGTCGTCGTGCGCGAAGACCATCGCGCGCCAGTCGTGGTGTCGCAGGTCTGGTACAAGGTCGGCTCCAGCTACGAAACTCCGGGCCAGACCGGTCTGTCCCACGCGCTCGAGCACATGATGTTCAAGGGCAGCGAGAAAGTCGGCCCCGGCGAAGCCTCGTTGATCCTGCGCGACCTGGGCGCTGAAGAAAACGCCTTCACCAGCGACGATTTCACTGCTTATTACCAGGTGCTGGCCCGCGACCGTCTGGGCGTGGCCTTCGAACTGGAAGCCGACCGCATGGCCAATCTGCGCCTGCCGGCTGACGAATTCGCCAAGGAAATCGAAGTCATCAAGGAAGAGCGCCGCCTACGCACCGACGACAAGCCGATGTCCAAGGCTTACGAGCGCTACAAGGCGATGGCTTACCCGGCCAGCGGTTACCACACGCCGACCATCGGCTGGATGGCTGACCTGGACCGGATGAAGGTCGAAGAGCTGCGCCACTGGTATCAGTCCTGGTATGTGCCGAACAACGCCACGCTGGTGGTGGTCGGCGACGTCACTCCTGATGAAGTGAAGACCCTCGCCCAGCGCTACTTCGGCCCGATTGCCAAACGCGACGTGCCACCGGCGAAGAAACCGCTGGAACTGGCCGAGCCGGGTGAGCGCCAGATCACCCTGCATGTGCAAACCCAATTGCCCAGCCTGATGCTCGGCTTCAACGTGCCCAGCATCGCCACTGCTGAGGACAAACGCTCGGTTAACGCCCTGCGGCTGATCTCGGCGCTGCTCGACGGCGGCTACAGCGGGCGCATCCCGACGCAACTGGAGCGCGGCGAAGAGCTGGTGTCCGGTGGTTCGTCGAGCTACGACGCCTACACCCGTGGCGACAGCCTGTTCACTTTGTCGGCGACGCCGAACACGCAGAAGAACAAGACCATGGCGCAAGCCGAGGCCGGTCTGTGGAAACTGCTGGAACAGCTGAAAACCACCGCGCCGTCCGCCGAAGAACTGGCGCGCGTGCGGGCACAAGTGATTGCCGGTCTGGTATTCGAACGTGATTCGATCACCAGCCAGGCCACCGCCATCGGCCAACTGGAAACGGTCGGGCTGTCATGGAAACTGATGGACACCGAACTCGCCGACCTGGAAAGCGTCACCCCGCAAGACATCCAGAACGCCGCCAAGCTGTATTTCACCCGCGAACGTCTCAGCGTCGCCCATGTCCTGCCACTGGAGACGACTCATGAGTGAGCGTAAAACCCCACGCCTGTTGCTCGGCCTGATCGCTATCGCCGTGATCGGCTCGGCAGCGTTCTATCTGATGCCCGGCGCCAAAACCGACGCCAGCGAAGCACTGGACAACGCCAAGTCCAGCCAGAAGCTGCAATCGCTGGCCGAACTCGACGGCAAGGCCCCGGCCAGCCGCAAGCTCGACGTGCAGACCTGGAACACTGCCGACGGCGCCAAAGTGCTGTTCGTCGAAGCCCATGAGCTGCCGATGTTCGACATGCGCCTGATCTTCGCCGCTGGCAGCAGCCAGGACGGCAATGCGCCGGGCCTGGCAATTCTGACCAACGCCATGCTCAACGAAGGCGTGGCCGGCAAGGATGTTGGCGCCATCGCCCAGGGCTTCGAAAGTCTCGGTGCGGATTTCGGCAACGGTGCCTACAAGGACATGGCGCTGGCCTCGCTGCGTAGTCTGAGTGCCGCCGAACAACGCGAGCCGGCGCTGAAACTGTTCTCGGAGGTGGTGGGCAAACCGACTTTCCCGGCGGACTCCTTTGCGCGCATCAAGAACCAGATGCTCGCCGGTTTCGAATACCAGAAACAGAACCCCGGCAAACTCGCCAGCCTCGAGCTGATGAAGCGTTTGTACGGCGACCACCCGTATGCGCATTCCAGCGACGGCAACCCGCAGAGCGTGCCGAAGATCACTCTGGCGCAACTGCGTGAATTCCATGCCAAGGCCTACGCCGCGGGCAACGTGGTGATCGCACTGGTCGGTGACCTGTCGCGCGCCGAAGCGGAGGCGATTGCCAATCAGGTCTCCGGCGCCCTGCCCAAAGGCCCGGCGCTGGCGAAGATCGCCCAGCCGCAGGAACCCAAGGCCAGCATCGGCCACATCGAGTTCCCGTCGAAGCAGACCAACCTGATGCTCGCGCAACTGGGCATCGACCGTGACGATCCGGATTACGCGGCGTTGTCGATGGGTAACCAGATCCTCGGTGGCGGCGGTTTCGGCACGCGTCTGATGAGCGAAGTGCGCGAGAAGCGCGGCCTGACCTATGGCGTGTATTCCGGGTTTAGTCCGATGCAGGCTCGCGGCCCGTTCATGATCAACCTGCAGACTCGCGCGGAGATGAGCGAAGGCACCCTGAAACTGGTGCAGGACGTGCTCGCCGATTATCTGAAGACCGGCCCGACCCAGAAAGAACTCGACGACGCCAAACGCGAACTGGCCGGCAGCTTCCCGCTGTCCACCGCCAGCAACGCCGATATCGTCGGCCAACTGGGTGCCATGGGCTTCTATAATCTGCCGTTGAGCTATCTGGATGACTTCATGCGGCAGTCCCAGAGCCTGACTGTCGAGCAGGTCAAAGATGCGATGAACAAACACCTGAGCACGGACAAACTGGTCATCGTCAGCGCTGGCCCGACCGTGCCGCAAAAGCCGTTACCGGCCCCATCTGATAAACCTGCCGAGCAACCGCTCGGGGTTCCGGAGCATTAATGGCTACTCGTCCTAAAAAACCTGCGCAGAACGTTCACAACGGTGTGAACCAGCTGCGCATCATCGGCGGCGAATGGCGCAGCCGCAAACTGAGCTTCCCCGATGCGCCGGGCCTGCGCCCGACGCCGGACCGCGTGCGCGAAACCCTGTTCAACTGGCTCGCACCGTATGTCGCCGGAGCCAAGGTGCTGGATCCGTTCGCCGGCAGCGGCGCGCTGTTTCTCGAGGCTCTGTCCCGAGGCGCAGCCATGGGTCAGGCGCTGGATGCCAGCCACGTTGCGGTGTCGAGCCTGAAGGAACACCTCGGCACCCTGCGCTGCAGCAACGGCCAGGTGCAGACCGCCGATGCGCTGCGGTATCTGGAAACCCAGGTCGCCACGCCGTTCGATCTGGTATTCCTCGATCCGCCGTTCAATCAGAATCTGCTGCCAGCGGTCTGCACCTTGCTGGAAGAGCGCCAATGGCTGGCGCCGGATTCGTGGATCTACACTGAAAGCGAGACCGCGCCTTCGACGCTGGGCCTGCCGGGCAACTGGCGCCTGCACCGCGAGCAGAAATCCGGGCGGGTGTACTACGCGTTGTGGCAACGTATGGCAGAGATCGCCGGTTAACTGAAAGTTTGCGCTAACTCTGTGGCGAGGGAGCTTGCTCCCGCTGGACTGCGCAGCAGTCACCAAAAAGGGCCGCTT
>NZ_QAIK01000151.1:60982-64792 GCF_003061005.1 Pseudomonas sp. HMWF021
CTGCATCGAGAACCATCGTGCCTGCTTCATCAGAACGCTTCACCCCCGCCTTCGGCCTCGGCAATCCGCACCTACAGACCTTGTGGGGGCCGCTGTGGCGCAAAACCGTGCACCTTGATCGCGAACGCGAACGCCTGTGGCTGGATGACGGCGATTTCCTCGATCTCGACTGGCACGGCCCGCACAGCGCCGAGGCGCCGCTGGTACTGGTGCTGCACGGGCTGACCGGCTCCTCCAATTCGCCTTACGTCGCCGGGATCCAGGCCGCCCTCGCCGCCCAAGGCTGGGCCAGTGTCGCGCTGAACTGGCGCGGCTGCTCCGGCGAACCCAACCTGCTGCCGCGCAGTTACCACTCCGGCGCCAGCGAAGACCTCGCCGAAGCCATCAGACACCTGCGTGCCAAGCGCCCGCTGGCGCCGCTGTATGCGGTGGGCTATTCCCTGGGCGGCAATGTGTTGCTCAAGCATCTGGGCGAGACCGGCAGCGACAGCGGCGTGCTCGGGGCCGTAGCGGTGTCGGTGCCGTTTCGCCTTGATCAGTGTGCCGATCGGATCGGCCAGGGTTTCTCCAAGGTCTATCAGGCGCATTTCATGCGCGAGATGGTCGCCTACATCAAGAACAAGCAACGGCAGTTTCAGCATGACGGGCGCGAGGATGGCCTAGCGGCCCTGGCAGCGCTCGGCTCACTGGAGAACATGCGCACCTTCTGGGACTTCGATGGCCGGATCACCGCGCCGCTGCACGGTTTTACCGATGCCGAGGATTACTATCGGCGGGCGTCGAGTCGCTATTTTCTCGGCGAGATTCGTACCCCGACCCTGATCATTCAGGCAGCGGACGATCCGTTCGTGTTTCCCCACAGTCTGCCGACCGCCGAGGAACTGTCCGCCAGCACCCAGTTCGAGTTACAGGCCAAGGGTGGGCATGTCGGGTTTGTCGATGGCACATTCCGCCAGCCCGGTTACTACCTGGAGCGGCGCATCCCGCAATGGCTGGCCCGTGTGACGTCATGAGCGATCAGGGCGAGTCGATCCGCTTCTGGCAAACCGCGCCGCTGGCCGGAGTCGAGTTATTGTCGGCGCGCTACATCGAGCATCGCTTCGCCCCGCACGTCCACGACGGTTATGTGATCGGCATGATCATGGCCGGCGCCCAGCGTTATCGCTATCGCGGCGCCGAACACCTGGCCGGCAGCGGCACGCTGGTGCTGATCAATCCCGATGAACTGCACACCGGCCACAAGGGCACCGAGGACGGTTGGCTGTACCGGGCGTTTTATCCCGATACCGGACAGATCGTGTCCCTGCTCGAAGAACTGGAACTGCCCACCGCACCGATGCCGGCGTTTGGCGCGACCCTGTACCGCGACCCGGATCTGGTCAACGGTTTCTGTCAGCTGCATCGTTTGCTGGAAAGCCCGGCCACCGCCCTGCAGCAGCAGACGATGTGGCGCGAAATGATGATGCTGCTGTTGCAGCGCCATGCGGCGGTGCAGATCAACGGCAAACCGGGCAAGGAACACCGCGCGGTGGTGATGGCCAAGGAGCTGCTGCACGCGCAACTCGCGGCGCCGCCATCGCTGGAAGAACTGGCGGCTGCGGTCAACCTGTCGCCTTTCCATTTTGCCCGGGTATTCCGCCGCGCCACCGGCATGCCGCCGCACACCTGGCTGATGCAGCAGCGCATCGCCACCGCACGGGGTTTATTGCAGAGTGGTTGTCTGCCGGTGGAAGTCGCCATGCAGTTGGGCTTTGCCGACCAGAGTCATCTGAGCCGGCAGTTCAAGCAGGTTTACGGGGTTGGGCCGGCGGCGTATCGCAGTGCCCGCGTGGAACGATAAAAGATCGCAGCCTTCGGCAGCTCCTACAGGGAAATGCATTCCAATGTAGGAGCTGCCGAAGGCTGCGATCTTTTGACTTTATTCGCCGGTGGCGATGCCCCGAGCAGGCTCGTTGATCCACTCACTCCACGACCCGGCATACAGCGAACCCAACGGATAACCCGCCAGGCACAACGCAAACAGGTTGTGACACGCCGTCACCCCGGAACCGCAATAAGCCACCAGCTCCGTTGGCGAACGATCACCAAGTTTCGCGGCAAAGCGCTGCTTGAGCTGCTCTGCCGGCAGAAAGCAACCGTCGCTGCCGAGGTTCTCGGTAAACGCTGCGCATTGCGCACCGGGAATGTGCCCGGCAATCGGGTCGATCGGCTCCACTTCGCCCTTGAAGCGCGGCAAGGCCCGGGCGTCGAGCAATGTCAGCGACGGCTGAGCAAGGCGCTTCTGCAATTGTTCGGCGCTCAGCAGCAGTTTCATGTCCGGCTGACCGCTGAAATTGCCGCGGCTGACCGATGGCGCATCCAGACTCAGCGGCAAACCCGCCGCGTGCCAGGCCTTGAGCCCGCCGTCCAGAATGAACACGCCGTCGCGCTTGCCCAGCCACGCCAGCAGCCACCAGGCGCGGGCGGCATAGGCACCGGGGCCGTCGTCATACAAAACCACGTCGCTGTCGGCATTGATGCCCCACGCCTGCAGGCGTTCGATCAACGCTGTCGGCTCGGGCAGCGGGTGGCGCCCGGTCACACCTTTGATCACTTTGCCGCTGAGGTCACGCTCAAGGTCGGCAAAACGGGCGCCGGCAATGTGCCCTTCGGCATAGCTGCGCTGTCCGTAATCCGGGTCTTCGAGGGCAAAACGACAATCGAGAATCACCAGCCCCGGCTGCTCTTTGCGGGCATCGAGTTGCTGCGGGCTGATCAACTGGGCAATCGGCATAACGGGCTCCTGCGGCGATCAATGGATGGACTAGCGGCCTTCTTCCAGCGCCTGGGCCAACGGCACGTAAAACTCTTCAAAGAGTGAATTGACCTCATCGCGTGCCTCATCGGTGACGAACCCCGCCTCAAGCACCAACACCTGATATACACCACGCTTGATGGCTTGTTCGCTCAGGTAGTTGGAGTTTTCACGGGTCGTGCACAAGAAGCGCACCCAGGACGTGAGGATGATCCACGCGTTGAGTGTCAGCGATTCAATCTGCACCCGATCCATTTTCAGGATACCGGCAGCGACGAATCCCTCGTAGATCGCAGCCCCCTGGATCACACAGCGCTGGGAGAAACGTCGGTAGCGCTCGGCCAGATCCTGATCGCTGTCGAGCAGGTGCTCGAGGTCGCGATGCAGAAACCGGTAACGCCACATCGCCGAAAGCAGTTCCTTGAGATAGAAACGCTTGTCCTCGACCGTCGCGGCACGCCCCTGCGGCGGCTTCAGGAAGCTGTCCACCAGGTTTTCGTATTCGCTGAACAGCACAGCGATGATCGCCTGCTTGTTGGGGAAGTGGTAATACAGGTTGCCCGGAGAAATCTCCATGTGGGCAGCAATGTGGTTGGTGCTGATGCTGCGCTCGCCCTGCTGATTGAACAGCTCGAGACTGTTCTGAACGATGCGCTCGCTGGTTTTTATTCGTGGGGCCATGGCTTGAGCTTTAATTCAGAGTGCGTTGGCGGGCCATCTTACGGCTTAACGTGAATGGGATAAAACACTGCCGAGTCAGGAAGTCATTTGACTTTCTAGAGCATAGACTCTAGAAAGTTCCTCACAACAGTAAATCCGGAGCCCACGATGACTGCCGACATTGCCTATCTGCAAACGCTGCAACAGCCGCTGGATGAACTCAATCGACTGTTCGACGCGCAGCGGGCCGCCTACGCCGCCAACCCGATGCCACCCGCCGCCCAGCGCCAGCAGTGGCTCAAGGCATTGGCCGAGTTGTTGAGCGATGAACGTCAGGCATTGATCGACGCCATCAG
>NZ_QAIK01000152.1 GCF_003061005.1 Pseudomonas sp. HMWF021
GTCCGGGACGGTGCAGGTTTCTCCTTTTGCGGGCACGTATTTGGCGATGGCTTCATAGGCGAACCCCGGCGGCAGATCAGCCGTGAAGGTGAAGCTGTTGGGCGCCCCCGCACCGCAACCCGCCACCATCCCCACACAGCCAGCCAACCCCGCACTGCGAATAAACCGTTTCAAAGTCCCGCCTCTCCATCTGCAGCCTTCACCCCCCAGAGCACCCGTTCAAAATGCTCCTGCGGCGTTTCCCCCGGACGCACTTGCCACTGCGCCTCAAGGTCATGGGCAGGCGCTCGCAGGCTTTGGGTCAGCAGAAACTCCAGCTGCTGCGGCGTCTGCCAACCCCAGTCATCCGCCTGCGCCAGGCGTTCACTCAGCCAGGTTTGCGGTGGTTGTGTGCGGGCGAGGTTGGCGTAGGCCTGTTCGTGTTCGGTGAGCAGGTAGCGGTGAGCATTGAGCTGGCGGATGCCGCGCGTCTGCTCCGGGGGCTCAGGTATTTGCAGCCAGAGCGGCGCGTCCGGTAGCTGATAGTGTCCGGGTGCGGGGTTGTCGGTGCTTTGCCACTGCGTGCCTTCCCAATAGCACACGCTCGGGGCAGGTCCGAGATAGGCGGCGATGGCGTCGGCCGGCAAGTGCGCGAGGGTGCGGGCCAGCACGCGGTTGTCGTGAAACCGGTACAGCGCCTGATGCGGCGCAGCGCCGACGATCAGCCGTTGCTGCCAGTGTTCGACCCACGCCGGCAGGCATGTCTGCGGCAGGCTGAACAGCCACCCCCAGTTGTCCTCGGGGCTGGCGAGCAGTGGCGCGATGCGTTTGTCGTCATGCCGGTCAAGGGCGAAGACGAACGGCCCGTTGTCCGCCAGTTGGGCGGCGTGGGTGTCCTGGTAGAGAATGCGGTAATGCTCGAAGTCGCTGGTTTGCAGCAGCAACTGACGGATTTTCCGTTGTGGCAGTTGCGAGTCGAGCAGCAGATACAGGCCATGGCCTGAAGCGAATTGGCCGCTCATCCAGCGGCGCGGGAAGGCGTCGTTCATGCGGCGTTCTCCCGTGGCAGGCAAACGCCATCGCGGCAGGCTTCACACAGTGGGCAGAATGTTGTGCCCATGGCATTGCTGGCCGCCAGCAGTGCCAGTTGCGTGGGCGCCAGCACGGCTGGCAACGGTGGCGGCGCTGTCAGGTTGTCGACGCCATCAGGCATCGAGACCCGCGCCGATGAAACCGCCATGGGACTGCCGCCAACCTGAATGGCGCTGCTGCTGAAAATCCCGCCATGACCGATCACCAGGTGTTCGCCACCGACCGTGATGCTGATACTTTTGCCGGCGTTGAGCACCAGGTGATCGCCGGCATTGAGGTGGATCTGCCGACCGGCTTCGATCACCTGCAACTGATCGACACGGCTGTGACTGTCTGCGCTGACGTGCAAGTGGTCGCTGGCATGGAGCCGGGTTTTGCGGTCGCCGTGCACGGTGCGCTGGTCTTCGGCCTGCAGCACGCTGATGCTGTGGCCCTTGATGGTTTCGTGGCGTTCGTTGCCGACGTCCAGGCGACTGTCGTGCTCAACCTTGTGTTCGAGGTCGCGCTGGGCGCGCAAATAGATCAGCTCGCGGCCGGCGCGATCTTCCACGTGCAATTCGTTGAAACCGCCGTTGTCCGGTGAACTGCGCGAGCGAAACACGCTGCGGGTCTTGTGTTCCGGCAGCGCATAGGGCGCCGGGTTGGCGCTGTTGATCAGGCAGCCGCTGACTACCGGGTGGTCGGGGTCACCCTCGAGAAAACTGACCAGCACTTCCATGCCGACCCGGGGCAGGGTCACGCTGCCGTGGGCGCTGCCCGCCCAGTTCGAGGCCAGCCGCAGCCAGCAACTGCTGTGGTCGTCGTGCTGGCCTTCGCGGTCCCAATAGAACTGCACCTTGATGCGCCCGAACGCATCGCAATGGATCTCTTCATCGACCGGACCTGTGACCACCGCAGTCTGGCTGCCCACGATTCGCGGCTTCTGCCAGCGTTGCGGTGGGCGATAGATCACATCCCACGGTGTGGCGACAAAGTCGTTGCGGTAACCCTCGACAAAACCATCAGCCGCCGCGCCGGGATCACCGCTCAGCGTCTCCTGGAGCACGGCGGGCTGCTTGCCGCGATGGTTCACCTCAGTGAGCAGCCACAGGTCATTGGTCTCCTTGCAAAAGTGTTCGGTGATCGGCAGGAAGTGGCCTGATACCAGACTTGGCTGGTCGCTGTCGCCGCAGGCCTGCAAGTGGTCGGCGCGATGGCTTTCCAGGGCGCGGCGGGTCAGTTGCTTGCCCCGCGCGCCATCGGTGAAGTGCCCTGGGTAGCGGTAGTCTTCAAGTGCCGGACGGTCTGCGTCGCTGTCGGGGCGGTGGGTTGCCTCCAGCGCAAACCGGGCCTTGCGAAAGTCGTGGTCACGCCGCACGGAAGCCGTGGGGCGGGTTTCCATGCGTACCTCAAAGGCCCTGATCGCTGGTGTCTGGGCAACCATGCCGTTGTCCTGGCGATAGGGTGTGGGACGATCAAGCCTGGGGAATACCGTCTGGTCGTCGCCCAGCACCAGCAGGTGGTTCTCGCGACTGTGCTGGAAGTGGTAGTGAATGCCTTCTTCCTGACACAGCCGCTGGATGAAGTGCAGATCCGACTCCGCCTGCACGCAGTACTCGCGAGGTGGATAGTCGGCCCCCAGATGAAACCGGTGCAGGTCACGGTGAATGCCGTTGTCCGCGAGAATCCGGGTGATGATTTGCGGCACGCTCATCTGCTGGAAAATCCGCTGATTGCAGCGATGTTGCAGATAGGCCAGACGGGGAACCAGGGTCAGGTTATAGCGCGTCAGGCGTTTGCCGCGATCACCGCGGGCGATGCGATTGACCACCCCATGGATGCCATGGCCCTCGAGATCGAACGCGAGGAAGGCCTGTTGGTGCATGAGGCCTTCGAGACTCAGGTCGGCTCGCTGGCTGACCAGTTCAACATCGAAGGCATAAGGCTGGCTGATCGATTCGTGGCCGGTGAAGGAGAGTACTTGCAGGTCGTGTTTAAAGTCGTTGAGCGAAAGGCTGAAGCAGGCATGGGCGGTCGGCATCCTTTATTCCTTGTCCTGTGACGTGGCACAGGCTCCTGGACGTCGATGCAACGCTTGCACGCCGACCTTCCCTGGTCTTGCGCGCAACAAACGTCTTGGAGCCGGTTTCGTGCAACGCTAACAAGGCCACTGAAGAAATGATGTCAGACGCTTCCCAAACTGCGGTTACAAAATCACTGGTCGATGCAGATTCCGGCGGGTCAGTTGAAGGAAATGTGGAAGTACGCCAGTTGCGGATCCCGTCCCATCGGCGGCACCCGCGAGACGAAGATTTCCTGCACCCGCCCAAGCTCCGGCAACTCAAGGGCACACAAGCCATCGACAAACCCGGTGGGTTCCAGGCTGTTCAACTCGACGCTGAACGGTATGCGCTCGCTGTAGCGCATCTTTGCCGAGGGGGTGTGTTCAAGGTGCCCGATGTGGACTTGCAACGCGCTGCCGTCGGGTAGATGCAGGGTGGCTATTCGTCCGAGCAACGCTTCGAAATTTTGGCTTTTAACCGTTTGCAGCATGGTCTTGCTCCAGCCAGGTTGGGCGCCGGGGGAGTGGACTCCCCCGGCGTTCGGTCAGTTGCGTGAAGGATAAATGCCCTGCAGGGCGATGCTGAAGTTGAGCACCAGATAGGGGTTCATGATTGCCATCGGCAAGCCGTTGCCAGTGGGGCTGATGGTGCCGCTGATGGTGGTCGCTGCGCCTTTGAGCGCCACAGGCGAGGTACCCTGGGCATCGGAAAAGATGTTCGCCAGGCCCGGGCCGGTGCCCGAGGCGCCGAGGTAGGCATTGGTGGCGGTGGGGGCACCAAGCGGGTTGCTCGCCGGGTTGGCCAGTTGCACCGTGGTGTTGGCCGTCACGCCAGCCAGTGTATGGGTGTGGTTGGGCAGGTTATTGAGGGTGGCGGTGACTTGTTCGCTGCCGGAGGTTTCTCCCATCACACGCGGTGTCAGGCCCGGCCCGCTGCCCTGACAGACCGGCAGGCGGCTTTGCAGGTTGGGCAGCGCGAAGGTCTGGACGCCATTGCCGCCATAGAGGGTGCCGAGTAACGAAAACAACGCCTGATATTGCGAAAGGTTCATCAGCTGACCGTTGCACAGCGCCCATCCGCTTGGCGCATAGGGAAAGGCAAACGTCAGAACAGTGCCCATGTAAACGTCCATAAAGTCCTCATCCTTTCTGATTGGGTTGTCGGCGGGCCAGTCAAGGGTCGATGTATTCGCCCGGCATGGCCAAGTCTCGCCACGCCAGAGCGTAGACCCGGATTGGCCGGGTTGCCGGATGTCGCGAAAGCACACATCGGCATCGACGGCCCTGCTGCGGCTGACCTAAAGTGGCGGGCAGGTTCGGCTCTATCCGTTCGCGAAATTCCGGCACAGCAAGAGGATGCAATGGCGGCACACAGAGAAACGCCGGTTGGCGACACGCAGGATCCGCGTGCGGTTCCGGGGGCATGGCTGGTGGCCCTGCGTCTGATTCGCTGGGCCAGGGAGCACTGGCTGTTGCCGATCATGTTGCTGGCGGCGGCGGTGCGTTTTTATGACCTGACCGCGGCGGCGATCTGGTTCGATGAAGGCTCCAGCGTCCTGTTGAGCCGGTTTGCGCTGACCGAGATCTGGGGGCTTGCCGCCCACGATGTGCATCCGCCGTTGTATTTCATGTTGCTGCACGGCTGGATCGGCCTGTTCGGCGACGGCCTGCTGTCCATTCGTTTGATGAGCGCGCTGCCGGGAATCATCACGGTTGGCCTGGGTGTGTGGCTGGCGGACCTGCTCGCCACCCGTCGTGCCGCGCTGCTGGCCGGATTGCTGCTGGCGCTGTTGCCCACGGCCGTGCGCTACAGCCAGGAAGTACGCATGTATTCGCTGCTTGGCATGTGGCTGATCGGGGCGACGATTGCGCTGGTGTACTGGGTTCGACAACCGCGGCGGCATCGCTATCTGGTGGCCTATGCGCTGCTGATGACGGCGGCGTTCTATACCCATTACTTCACCGTGCTTTGCGTGATCAGCCATTGGGCGTACCTGGCGGCAGTGCGGCTGCAGCCGGGGTATCGATTGCGGCATATTCAGCGTCCGGCCTGGTGGCTGGCGAACCTGAGCATCGCGCTGCTGTACCTGCCGTGGGTGCCCAATCTGCTTGATCTGCTGCAACACATCCCGGAACTCAAGGCCAGTAACGATATCGGCTGGGAAGATCCGGTGACCATGAGCTCATTGCCGTCGATGGTCTGGTCGTTGCTGATTCAGGATGACGGCATGACCTTGCCGGGGTGGCTGTTTCTACTCTTGCCACTGGCGCTGGTGGCCGTGATTGCCGTTGCGCTGCGACGTGATCGCAGTGTGTTTCGCGGCAGCCTGTTGCTGCTGTTCTACAGTGTGGTGCCGATCCTGCTGGTGTTTGGCGTGTCGTTCATTTCGCCGGTGTTCATCGAGCGTTATGTGACGGCCTATGCGCTGGGGTTGCCGATGCTGGTGGCGTTGGCGATCGATCGGTTGTACGCCGGTTCTCGCGTACTGGCGCTGGCCATTCTGATGCTGTTTGTCGGTGTCGAACTGGTGGGCGTGAAGAACAACGCCACGGTCGACAGCAATGATCAGTTCAGCGTCACGGTCGACTACGTCAACCGGCATTTCAGCGAGGGTGACCGGATCGTGACCAGCGACATGACGTGGTACCTCAGTTACATCTATTACAACCGCACTGACGCGCAGATTCGTCTGTTTACGCCACCGGCGGCCGACGGACGTTCAACGCGTCCCAACGCTTACGGGTTTGGCACATTGATCAGCGAAGATGTTTACCTCGATCGCCTCGGCGATTTGCCCAAGGGCAGCACCCGGGTGTGGCTGATCGGCACCCTGGATGAGCCGAATGACTTTGAGCCATTGCCCGCAGGCTGGCAGCGGCACAGCGAAGTGCACGCAGGGGGTGCCTATGCACGCCTGTACGTGATGGCGTCAGGTGCCGATAAACCGGGGGGATAAGCGCTAAAACGATTCATCAGGCGAGTCATTCGGTTTTTCGATTTTTTCCGGGCAAATTGTTCCGATTTGATATCAAAACACCACTAGTCGGATGGTTATTGTTCGACTACGCTCTGTCGGACAAAAGGACTTCCGATTACGGTGAAGGGATTGCAGCAGTTCCACTTTATCTCCGGCTTGCCGCGCTCAGGTTCGACCCTGCTTTCTGCGATTCTTTTGCAGAACCCGCGCTTTCATGCCGGGATGACCAGCCCGGTCGGCTCCCTGTTTTCCAGTGTCCTCGATCAATGCAGCGCCGGCAGCGAGTTCGGCGCGGTGATCGATACCGCCATGCGCCGTCGCCTGCTGCGCGGGTTGTTCGATTCCTACTACGCCGACAAGGCCGACAAACCAGTGGTGTTCGACACCAACCGCCAATGGAGTTCGCGGCTGCCGGCGCTCAGCGACCTGTTTCCCAAGGCCAGAGTCATCGCCTGCGTGCGCAATGTCGCCTGGGTGATGGACAGCCTCGAACGGCTGTATCGCGCCAATCCCTATGAAAACACCAAGCTGTTCGGCGATGCCGTCGAGCGCAATACCGTCTACAGCCGCTGCGAAACCCTGGCCCAGCGCAATCGTCTGGTGGGTTTTGCCTGGGCCGCGCTCAAGGAAGCCTATTACGGCGAGCACGCCGATTCGCTGCTGATCGTCGACTACGACTTGCTGACTCAGGCCCCGGAGCGGGTGCTGCGGCTGGTCTATGATTTCATTGGCGAGCCGTGGTTCGAACACGATTTCGAACACCTGACCTACGACGCTCCGGAATTCGATCAGGGCCTTGGCGTGGCCGGTCTGCACAAGGTCAAACCCAGGGTTGCCCTGCAGTCGCGGCGCACGATTTTGCCGCCTGACCTGTTCAAGCAATACGCCGATTTGTCATTTTGGCTCGATGGCTCAGCCAGCGCCGCCAATGTCATTCGTATGAAGTCCGACGCCGCGATCACTTGATCGCGGCGTTTTTATTGATGCGTCAATAACTGTGTTCGAGTCCGGGTGAGCAGCATGTGGTGGAGCAAGAAACAAGCGCGGGTAACTGACGGTGCACGGTCGCTGGCCGCCCCCATGATCATGCCGCTGGAACCGCGCATGCTGTTCGACGGCGCGGTGGCAGCCACCGTGGCCGACACGGCCGCCCAGGCTGACAGCCACCCGACCGCCGACGCCGCCAAGGCGCCGACCGCTGATCATCCAGTCGCCAGCAAGGACACCCACGGCCAGGCCGATGCCGCGCCGGCCGCCAGCCCGGTCGCCGTGCCGGGGCAGAGCGTGGTGTTCGTCGATGCCCGGGTAAAGGACGCCGACAGCCTGCTCAAGGGCGTCGCCCCTGGCACTCAGGTGGTCAAACTCGACGCGAGCAAGGACGGCCTGCAGCAGATTGCCGACTACCTCAATCAGCATTCGAATGTCAGCACCGTAGAAATCATCGCCCACGGCAATGCCGGTGACCTGTGGCTGGGCAACAGCTATCTGTCGGCCGACAACGTAGCGGCCCGCAGTGAAGTGCTGGCGCAAATCGGCAAGGACATGAACGTCGGCGGCGACATCCTGATCTACGGCTGCTACACCGCCGAAGGCGATCGCGGGCTGAACTTCGTTTATTCACTGGCGAAAATGACCGGCCGTGACATTGCCGCTTCCAGCAACCGTACCGGCGTGGGCGGCGACTGGGATCTGGAAATCGCCACCGGCACCATCGAGAGCACCAACGTGCTGTCGAGCAAAGCCATGAGCGAGTACCAGTGGGGCCTCGCCACCTGGACGGCGACCAACAACCTCAATACCGGCGTCGGCTCGTTGCGTGCCGCATTGGCGTCGGCGCAGAACGGCGACATTGTCACCTTCAGTTCCGGCATGACCGTGCAACTGACTTCAGAACTGCTGATCAACAAGAACATCACGGTCGATGGCGACCTGAACAACGACGGCATCGCCGACGTGACCCTCGATGGTCAGTACAAGACGCGCGTGGTGGAAATCGCCTCCAACAGCACCGTCACCCTTGATGGCCTGGTGATTACCCGTGGCCTGGTGGCCGGCAACGGTGGCAACGGCGGCTCGATAGCGGCGGGCGCCATGGGCGGCGGGATTTTCAACGCCGGCACTCTCACCCTGAACAATGTGATCGTCACGGCCAACGCTGCTTCAGGTGGCGGCGGCGGCGGTGGGG
>NZ_QAIK01000153.1 GCF_003061005.1 Pseudomonas sp. HMWF021
CCCCGCCATGGCCTTGCCGGTGTACACCGGGTCAAGCAACACCGCGTCCTGACTCGCCAGCAGCTTCACTGCCGCCAGTGTCCCGGCATTCGGCTCGCCATAACGCGGGCCGAAGTATTCGTCCCACAACTGGACCTTGAAGTTCACCGGCAATTGCACGCCCAGCAGATCCGCCGTGCGCTCGGCCAGCCCCTGCACTTTCGGGCGCTGGTCTTCTTCGCTGCGCGAGACGGTCACGCCGATTACTGGCAGTTGCGGCAAGGCTTCGGCCAAGGCCAGCGCCAGCCCGCTGTGAGTCCCGGCACTGCCTGACGCCAGCACCACTGCGGCGAAGTCCAGGCCGGTGTCCTTGATCTGCTCGGCCAGCTCCAGGCCGGCTCGCACGTAGCCCAACGCACCGAGGGCATTGGAGCCGCCGATCGGCACCAGATAGGGTTTTTTGCCATTGCTGCGCAGGCGCACCGCGAGTGCTGCCAGTTGTTCGTCGGCATTGTCGAGGTTGTCCACCAGCTCGACCCTGGTGTCGAACAGGTCCAGCAGCAGGCGGTTGCCGTTGCCGGTGTAATTACTGTCGTCGGTACCCAGCGGATTCTCTAGCAGGGCAACGCAACCCAGGCCCAGTTTTGCCGCCAGCGCAGCGGTCTGGCGCACGTGGTTCGATTGCAGGGCGCCGGCGGTGATCAGCGTGTCGGCGCCCTGGGCGAGGGCGTCGGCAGCGAGGTATTCGAGTTTGCGCAGCTTGTTGCCGCCCATGGCCAGTGGCGTCAGGTCGTCGCGCTTGATGTACACCTCGCGGCCCAGCCAGGCGGACAGACGTTCGAGTTTTTCCAGTGGCGTGGGTTGTCCGAGCAGGTCGAGACGGTTAAAGCGTTCCAGCTGTTGTTTGATCATGAGCCCGTACTGGCGGAGGAAGATGACAGGACTATAGGCAGGCGGTTTTACCGGGGCAACCGTGAATTGCTTATAGCCAAACGTGCTTGATCCAGCACTATTGGTTCTAGATTCGTTCTCGCGGGCATGCCGTAAAGTAGTCGCCGTTGACGCGGCCAGACCGTCCGGCCGCCCGTGAGGAGTCTTTACCGTGAGCGAGCGTTCCAGCCATTGGCAATTGCAGACCATCGTCGGCCAGCTGCGTGCCGCGCGAGATCAGTGGCGTACCCAAAATGGCCGGGCCAGCGGCGAGCAGGGTGGTCGCGAGTTGCCGTCCCGCGCCGCGATGGCGGAGATTCTCGAGGCGCTATGTGGAGCGTTGTTCCCGATGCGCCTGGGGCCGGTGGACCTGCGTGAGGAAAGTGAGGATTTCTACGTCGGTCACACCCTTGATACGGCGCTCAATGCCTTGCTGACCCAGGCACGCCTGGAGTTGCGTTATGTCGCCCGCCACACCGCGCAGGCTGATACCGAAGTTGAAGCGAAGGCGATCCGCATCATTCAGGATTTCGCGCTGGCCTTGCCGGGTTTGCGCAGTTTGCTCGACACCGACGTGCTGGCGGCCTATCACGGCGATCCGGCGGCGCGCAGCGTCGATGAAGTGCTGCTGTGCTATCCGGGGATTCTGGCGGTGATTCACCATCGCCTGGCCCATCATCTGTATCGCGCGGGGCTGCCGTTGCTGGCGCGGATCAGTGCGGAAATCGCGCACTCGGCCACGGGTATCGATATCCACCCGGGGGCGCAGATCGGTGGCAGCTTCTTCATCGACCACGGTACGGGTGTGGTGATCGGCGAGACCGCGATCATCGGCGAGCGTGTGCGCATCTATCAAGCCGTGACGCTTGGTGCCAAGCGCTTTCCGGCGGATGAGGACGGACAGTTGCAGAAGGGCCATCCGCGACATCCGATTGTCGAGGATGACGTAGTCATTTATGCCGGGGCGACGATTCTGGGGCGGATCACCATCGGTCAGGGTTCGACCATCGGCGGTAATGTCTGGCTGACCCGCAGCGTGCCGGCGGGAAGCAACCTGACGCAAGCCAACCTGCAGCATGATGACGGTACGCAAAAGTAGGCGAGGGCGCCGGTCACCTTGCGAGGTGACCGGCGCAGGTAGTCGCTAGCGGCGTGCCAGTTCCAGCAGTTTTGTGCGCCATGGCGCCTTTGCCGGAAGCGCCAGGAACGAACTGTTCAACAATGACTCGCGCGCCGGGTAGCAGAAGGTCTCGCCGTCGAGATCCAGCACTTCACCGCCAGCCCCCTCCAGTACGCCTTGCGCGGCGGCGGTATCCCATTGCGAAGTCGGTGCCAGCCGCGGATAGCAATCCGCGGCACCTTCGGCCAGCAGGCAGAACTTCAATGAGCTGCCGATGTTGGCAAGTTGCAAATCGCCGAGGCTGTCGCTCAGTCCGGCCAGCAGGCGCTCCTGCTCGGGACTTGAGTGCCGACGGCTGGCCACCACGGTAAACGCTTCACCGGTTGGCGGCGCGTCGCGTACCACAATCGCGCGAAGCGCACCGTCGTTGTCGCCACGCCAGGCGCCGAGACCTGCACCGCCCACGTAATAACGTCCGGTAGTCGGCATCGACACCACGCCAAAAACCACCCGACCGTTTTCCACCAGCGCGATATTGACGGTGAACTCTTCACTGCCGCTGATGAATTCCTTGGTGCCATCCAGTGGATCCACCAGCCACCAGCGCTGCCATCCGGCGCGCACGGTTTGCGGGATGTTGGCGTCTTCCTCGGAAAGAATCGGGATGCTGGCATCCAGTGCGCTCAGCCCGGCAACGATCACGTGGTGTGCCGCCATATCTGCGGCGGTCACCGGCGAATCATCGGACTTGGCAGTGACTTCAACGCCCGCGCGCCAGAAGGGCAGAATCACCGCGCCAGCCTGCAAGGCCAGTTCAACTACCGGTTTCATCAGCGGATGGGGGAAACTCATCGAAGTCGCGGTCATGGTTGAAAGAATCCTCGCTGGGTCAGCAGATCCCGGGTCAGATAAAGCGCCGCCAGCGCACGGCCCTCGGAAAACAGCGGGTTTTGCGCCAGTGCCGACAGTTCATTCAGGTTGACCTTGTCGACCCGCATCGGCTCGGGCTCGTCACCCTCCAGCCGCTCTTCGTACAGGTCGGTGGCCAGCACCACCTGGATTTTCTGGCTCATGTAGCCGGGTGACAGCGACAATTCGGTGAGGTGTTCGAGTTGCCGGGCGCCAAAACCTGCTTCTTCCTTCAGCTCGCGCTCGGCCGCCGCCAGCACGTCCTCGCCCGGCTCGATCAGGCCCTTGGGCAGGGACAGTTCGTACTCGTCGGTGCCGCCGCAATATTCCTCGACCAGTACCGCGTGTTCGCTGTCGAGCATCGCCACGATCATCACCGCGCCGTACCCTGCGCCCTTGCCTACCAGACGTTCGTAGGTGCGCTCCACGCCATTGGAAAAACGCAGCTTGAGTTCTTCGACGCAGAACAGGCGAGTGGTGGCGACAATCTCGCGGGCAAGTACGGTGGGTTTCTGGCGCATGCAAAGCTCCTTGGCGTGAACGCGCTACTATAACGCGGCTTTCCCGATTGTTTGTGTCGGATATCTTTCTACCGCCCGAGACGTTGCCATGCCTTCTTTACCGTGGTCTGACATCGATACCGTTCTGCTCGATATGGACGGCACGCTGCTGGATCTGCACTTCGACAATCATTTCTGGCTGGAACACCTGCCGCAGCGTTACAGCGAGCTGCATGGTGTCAGTCGCGCCATGGCCGAGATGGAACTGCAGCCGCTGTTCGAGCGCCATGCCGGCCAGTTGCAGTGGTACTGCCTGGATTTCTGGAGTGCCGAGTTGAAGCTGTCAGTGCGCGAACTGAAACTGGAAACCGCGCACCTGATCGCTTTGCGGCCGGATGCCGATACCTTTCTTGAAGCGATTAGGCGTGCCGGCAAACGGGTGATCATGATCACCAATGCGCACCGCGATTCGCTGTCGCTGAAACTGGAACGAATTGAACTGGCGCCCTATTTCGAGCGGTTGATCAGCTCGCACGATTACGGGTTTCCCAAGGAAAATCCGCAGTTCTGGGATGCCCTGCAGGCCGATATCGATTTTGATCCGGCGCGCAGCCTGTTTATCGATGACACCTTGCCGATTCTGCGCAGCGCCCGGGATTTCGGCGTGGCGCATCTGTTGGCGGTGAAAGAGCCGGACAGTCGCAAGGGGCCGAAGGACACCGCCGAGTTTGCGGCAGTTGAAGACTACCGCGATTTGATTGTCGGCCTCTGACCCCCTGTAGGAGCTGCCGCAGGCTGCGATCTTTTGACTTTTATTGTTTACAAAACAAGATCAAAAGATCGCAGCCTGCGGCAGCTCCTACACGGGTTATGTGTTACTCGGGGATACGCAGGGTCTGGCCCGGGTAGATTTTGTTTACATCCTTGAGCATTGGCTTGTTGGCCTCAAAGATCTTGTTGTACTGGTTGGCGTTGCCATACACCGCCAGGGAAATCGCGCTGAGGGTGTCGCCCTTTTTCACCACTACAAAACGCGCGGCGGCCACCACCGGCCCGGTCACGGTGATCTGGTCATCGACACTGCCGACGCCTTCGATATTACCCACCGCCAGCAAGATCTTTTCCTTCTCCTCCTGGCTGGCGACTTCACCGGTGACCGTTACTTTGTCGCCGTCCACGGTTGCCTGAACATTGGGATTGCCCAATCCGACCTTGCTGATATGTTCCTTCAACTGCTCACTGGCATTGGCATTGCCCGGGGTCAGCAGGTCGATCAGCTTTTCACCGGCCTCTTTCACAAAGCTAAACAGACTCATAGCGCACACTCCTTGATTTGGGTTCCAGACGTCCAAGCCTAGACCACACCAGACCAACCCGGTTCCGGGCCGACCAATGACCCGGCAGTGGCTTGATCGACGCCATCTATCAATAGATCGACAGTACCGATTAGACGCGACAAGTTGCCACGCCTAGTCTTAGCGTTGATCAATCCGTCGGTGATGCCATGAACGCCAAGCGCACAGCCTGCGCGGCGCCAGCACTCGAAACGCCCGCGCCTGCCGCCAGCCAGACCTACAGTTACAGTGATCTTTCCCTCGCGGAATCGGCCAGCACCGCGCTCGCCGAGGAAGTCGCGCTGGCGATTGCCTACAACGGCATCAGTCAGGCGGTGATGCTGGTGACCCCGACGGATCTGGAAGATTTCATCGTCGGCTTCAGCCTCGGCAGCGGCATCATCGAGGACGCCACCGACATCTATGACCTGCAACTGACCGGCGCAGGCTCGGCGCAATACGCGCAAGTGACCATCGCCAACCGTGCGTTCTGGAACCTCAAGCAGCAGCGCCGCCAGTTAGCCGGCACCAGCGGCTGCGGGTTGTGTGGCGTCGAAGCCGTGGAACAGGCCTTGCCCGACCTCAAGGTGTTGCCCGGCGCACCGCTGCCCCCCGCTGCATGGCTCGACGGCCTGCGCCAGCGCATCGGTGCATTCCAGCCGCTTGGTCAGCACTGCGGCGCGGTACACGCGGCGGTGTTCATGGACGCCAGCGGTGAATTGCTGCTGGGCCGTGAAGACATCGGCCGGCACAACGCCCTCGACAAGCTGATCGGCGGGCTGATCCGCCAGAAGATATCCACAGAAGGCGGCGTGGCAATTGTTACCAGCCGTTGCAGCCTCGAATTGATCCAGAAAGTCCTGCGCGCCGGCATACAGACCCTGGTCAGCCTGTCCGCGCCCACGGGCCTTGCCGTGCAATGGGCCCGTCGTCACAACCTCAATCTCATCCACCTGCCGCAGAAGAATGCGCCGCGGGTCTACAGCCCAGCGATGGAGAATCAAGCGTGAGCCAACATCATCAAGCCGACCAGAAACCCGTCCCGCGCTACAAGCCCTACAAGGGTGCCGCGGGTGGCTGGGGTGCGCTGATCAGCGTGGCCCAGGCGTGGTTGACCAGCGACAACGCGCTGAAAAACCTGCGCATGATGCTCAAGACCAACCAGAACGGCGGCTTCGACTGCCCGGGCTGCGCCTGGGGTGACTCGCCGGAAAGCGGCATGGTCAAGTTCTGCGAGAACGGCGCCAAAGCGGTGAACTGGGAAGCGACCAAGCGTCGGGTGGACGGCAAGTTCTTCGCCAAACACAGCGTGAGCTCGTTGCTGGAGCAGAGCGACTACTGGCTCGAGTATCAGGGCCGTCTGACCGAACCGATGGTCTACGACGCCGAAACCGACCGCTACAAGCCGATCGCCTGGGACGATGCCTTCGCGCTGATCGGCAAGCATCTGCGAGCGCTGTCGAGCCCGGATCAGGCCGAGTTCTATACCTCGGGCCGGGCCAGCAACGAAGCGGCTTATCTCTATCAGCTGTTCGTACGCGCCTTCGGCACCAACAACTTCCCCGATTGCTCGAACATGTGCCACGAGGCGAGCGGTGTGGCGTTGGCGCAAAGCGTTGGCGTCGGCAAAGGCACCGTGACCTTTGACGACTTCGAACATGCCGACGCGATTTTCGTCTGGGGCCAGAACCCCGGCACCAACCATCCACGGATGCTCGAACCGCTGCGTGAAGCGGTGAAGCGCGGCGCGCAAGTGGTGTGCATCAACCCGCTGAAAGAACGTGGCCTGGAACGTTTCCAGCACCCGCAGCACCCGATCGAAATGCTCACCAACGGCGATAAGCCGACCAACACGGCGTACTTCCGTCCGGCATTGGGCGGCGACATGGCGGTGCTGCGCGGCATGGCCAAGTTCCTCCTGCAGTGGGAGCGCGATGCGCAGAAGGCCGGTGAGCCTGCGGTGTTCGATCACGACTTCCTCAACGCCCACAGCGCCAACGTGCTGGAGTATCTCGGCGTAGTCGATGACACGCCGTGGGAGCAGATCGTCGCGCAGTCCGGCCTGACCCTTGTGGAAATCGAGCAAGCGGCGCGCATGTATGCCAAAGGCAAGAACGTGATCATGTGCTGGGCGATGGGCATCACTCAGCATCGTCATTCGGTGCCGACCATTCAGGAAATCGCCAACCTGATGCTGCTGCGCGGCAACGTCGGCAAACCCGGCGCCGGCCTGTGCCCGGTGCGCGGTCACAGTAACGTGCAGGGCGACCGCACCATGGGCATCAACGAGCGTCCGCCGGTGGCGTTCCTCGATTCTCTTGAGCGGCGCTTCCAGTTCAAGGTGCCGCGTGACAACGGGCACAACGTGGTCGAGGCGATCCATGCGATGGCCGAGGGCCGGGCCAAAGTCTTTATCGGTCTGGGCGGCAACTTCGCCCAGGCAACCCCGGACAGCCCGCGTACCTTTGCGGCGCTGAGCAATTGCGACCTGACTGTGCAGATCAGCACCAAACTCAACCGCAGTCACTTGGCCCACGGTAAAGACGCTTTGATCCTGCCGTGCCTGGGCCGTACCGACATCGACATCCAGACCGAAGGCCCGCAAGCGGTCACCGTGGAAGACTCGTTCAGCATGGTTCACGCCTCCAACGGTCAGTTGCAGCCGCTGTCGAACCAGATGCGTTCGGAACCGGCGATCATCGCCGGCATCGCCGCCGCCACGCTGGGGAGCAAACCGGTGGACTGGAACTGGCTGGTGGCCGACTACGGGCGCATCCGCGACCTGATCGCCGACACCATTCCCGGCTTCAAGGACTTCAACGAGAAGGTCAAGAACCCGGGCGGTTTCTACCTCGGTAACAGCGCTGGCGCGCGAAAGTGGAACACGCCTTCGGGCCGGGCCAACTTCCGCGCGAACATGCTGCCCAAGGATCTGGTGCACGAGCGCACCCGCGCCACCGGGCAACTGCCGGACCTGATCCTGCAATCGATGCGCTCCCACGATCAGTACAACACCACGATCTATGGTCTCGACGACCGTTATCGCGGGGTCAAGGGCCAGCGCGATGTGCTGTTCGCCAACGAGGCCGACATCATTCGCCTGGGCTTCCGCCCGGGGCAGAAGGCTGACATCGTGTCGATCTGGGACGATGGCCGTGAGCGTCGGGTGAAGGGCTTTACCTTGCTGGCGTTTGATATTCCTGCGGGTCAGGCTGCGATCTTTTTGCTTTTCTGACACCCACAAAAAAGGCCGCTTTTTCACAAAAGCGGCCTGTCCGAAGTAGCTAAAGACCGGCGAAAATCGCTTAAGTTCCGCATACAAAACAGTAACTTGCATAATTGTATACAAGTCGTGTTATTCGTCGGATTTCGATTGTCAGCCTTGTTACACAGCCTCAGGATCGCGCCGTCATCCCTTTGAGGCTCCTCTATGAAGTTCTCCTCGATTCTCTTGTTGTCCCTTGGCCTGGTCAGTGGCTTCGCTTCTGCTGGAGGCACCACCGAAGCAGGTGTGGGCGGCGCATTGGGCGGGGTTCTTGGCTCGGTCGTCGGTCAGTCTTTAGGCGGCAGCACAGGTTCAACCATTGGCGCAGCCCTGGGCGGCGCGGGTGGTAGCGCGGTTGGCGCCAACAAGCACAGCCGTGGCGAAGCAGCCATTGGCGGTGCGCTGGGCGCAGCCGGCGGTAACGTGGTCGGCCGCAGCATGGGCGGCACCACCGGCAGCCTGATCGGCGCCGCAGCAGGTGGCGGTGCCGGTGGCGCGCTGGGCAACTACATGGGCAACAAGAGCAACGACGACGACCGTCGTTACGATCGCGATCGTGATCACCGTCGCTACTACCGCGACGACCACCGTGGTCGCGGCCATGCCTACGGCCATCGCAAGCATCACCGGTATTACAACCACCGTTGATTGCTGAGCCTGGCGGGCAACGGATCAAAAGATCGCAGCCTGCGGCAGCTCCTACAGTCGAACCCTGTAGGAATTGCCGCAGGCTGCGATCTTTTTTGCGTTATCAAACCAGCAAACGCTCCAGAACCCGACGCAACCGGCCAGGAATCGGTACCGGCTGATTGCTCGCCCGGTCCACGAACACATGGACGAAACGTCCCGCCGCACACGCCTCGCTGTCGCCAGCCTTGAACACCGCCAGTTCATATTGCACCGAACTGTTGCCCAGCTTGCCGACCCGCAGACCGACCTCGATCTGATCCGGGAACGCGATCGAGGCGAAATAATCGCAAGATGAACTCACGACGAAACCCACTACCTCGCCATCGTGGATATCCAGGCCACCGACCTGAATCAGGTAAGTGTTCACCGCGGTATCGAAAAAGCTGTAGTAGGTAACGTTGTTGATGTGTCCATAAGCATCGTTGTCGTGCCAGCGGGTGGTGATCGGCTGGAAATGCGGGTATTCGGTACGTTGCGCCATGGTGCTGGACATCGGTGTCGATTCCTTGAGTTATCAGCCCAGTTTAAAGGTAAAAACCTTTGCCTCGCGCCGCCAGCTCGCCAATCAGTGGCGCTGGCCGCCATTGATCGCCCTGTCGCGTCTCCAGCGCCAGCAAGCGCTTGTGAATGTCCGCCAGCCCCTGATCATCCGCCCAGGCCATCGGGCCGCCTCTGTCCGCCGGGAAGCCGTAGCCATTGAGGTACACCTGATCGATGTCATGCGCCGATTCGGCAATGCCTTCCTGCAGTATTTTCGCGGCCTCGTTGACCAGCGCCAGAAGGCACCGCTCGAGGATTTCCTCGGACCCAATCTCCCGTCGCTGAAAGCCGAGGCCTTCGCTGACGTTCAATATCAGCGCATCCACCTCGGGATCATGCTCGGCCTGGCGACTGCCCGGCTCGTAGTGGTAGTAACCGTTACCGGACTTCTGCCCGAAACGCCCCAACTCGCATAAACGGTTGTCGACCTGAACCTCTGGCGCATCCCGCCCCTTGCCGGCCAGTTCACGGGCTCGCCATTCCAGATCGATGCCAACCACGTCATACATGCGAAACGGTCCCATCGCGAAACCGAAGCCCTGCAACGCCGCATCGACCTGTTGTGGATAAGCGCCTTCGAGCAGCATCTTGCGCGCCTCAAGCACGTATGGATGCAGCATCCGGTTGCCGATAAAGCCGTGGCAGTTGCCCGATACCACACTGACCTTGCCCATGCGCTTGCCCAGAGCCAGCGCAGCTTCCAGTACCTTCGGCGACGTCTGCGCGCCACGGACGATTTCCAGCAGTTTCATGATGTGCGCGGGGCTGAAGAAATGCAGGCCCAGCACCTGCGACGGACGCCGTGTCGCAGCGGCAATCGCATCGATATCCAGCGCCGACGTGTTGCTCGCCAGCAACGCCTCAGGTTTGAGCAAGCCATCGAGTTCGCGAAAGATTTTCTGCTTGAGTTCAAGGTTTTCGTACACCGCTTCGATCACCAGATCGACATTGCGGATCGCTGCGTAATCCACCGCTGCACTCACCCGCGCGATACGCGAATTCGCCTCGGCCTGATCGATCCGGCCTTGTCGCACGTTGTGTGCATAAGTCTCGGCAATCGAAGCCAGTGCCTGTTCGAGCATCTGTGGATTGTTATCGACCCATTGCACGGCGACACCGGCATTGGCCAGGCACATGACAATGCCACGGCCCATGGTGCCGGCACCGATCACTGCAGCTTGCTGAATATCGAAGGATGTCTGGCTCATCTTGTTCTCTTGTTGGCGACCCGTAGACAGCCTTCACCATAGTCAGGCGCCGGGCATTTTTGAAGTTTATTACCGTGATGAGCGACATTCAGCGCATGGATAAGCCCTGAAGCCGCACCGTGTAGGAGCTGCCGAAGGATGCGATCTCTTGACCTTGCTCTTGAAAACCAGGATCAAAGGATCGCAGCCTTCGGCAGCTCCTGCAGACAGATCAAAGATGCTCTTGAGCCCAACGGCGGACTTCTGCGTACGGATACTCTTCCAGCGCCGCATACCCGGTGATCGCCCGCGCCTTGAGCTTTGTAAACAACGGCACACTGATCCCGCACAGGAACCGCGTCAGGCGCTCGGCCGTTGGCACTCCGCCGGTGTGCTGCTGGTGCCTGTGGATAAAATCACCGCACAGCGCCGCAAAGTTTTTATCCACAAGCGGTGGTAATTCCGCAGGTGCCGGCAATCGGGCGATATCACCGTGGCACACCGAACAATGCCCGCAATGTTCGGGCGCATTGTGGTCGCCGAAGTATTCGGCCAGGCGATAGCCCAGGCAGCGTTCGGTGGCGAAGAGTTCGAGCATGGCGTGAATCCGCGCGATTTCGGTCTGCTCGTGCCGGGTGAAATATCCGTGCAATTCAGCGCTCAAAACTGCGCTGTCGAAGTCGCTGTGCAGCACGTTGTAGACCTCGGTCATCTGCTTGCTCTCAAGCTCGACCCAGCCCTTCTCCTGAAAGTAGTCCAGCGCCGTCACCACCCGATTGCGCTCAGCCGAATACTGCGTGTACATCGCCTCGAAATTCACCGTGGCCCAGGTGCGTGCGCGGCTGGAGGTTTGGATGATCGCCGCGACAAAGTCTTTGCGTTCACCTTCAAAACGCTCAAGCAAAACTTGCGGCTCCAGCAGGTATTTGAAGCGGTATTCGGCGTAATAGGCGTAGCGTGGCGCGATCAAGCCGCGCAGCTCCAGTTGCACCAGTAGAGTCTTGAGTGGCAGTGAGCGAATGTTGCTCTGATCGGCCAGCGGCCCGAGCAGAAATTCCCACTGTCCTTCGGGTGCGGCAGCCTGCATTTCTTCCAGTACACAACGAATCCCATCACGTTCCGGCGTGTCACCGTAGACGAAATTTTCCAGCACGTTGAGGCTGTCGCGGTTGGCCAGCACCAGGCAGTCCGACGGCTGCCCGTCACGTCCGGCGCGGCCGATTTCCTGACTGTAGTTTTCGATGGATTTGGGCAGGTCGAAATGCACCACGTTGCGGATGTCGCTCTTGTCGATGCCCATACCGAAGGCAATGGTGGCGACGATGCAATTGGACTGCCCGGCCATGAAGCGTTGCTGAATCGCTTCGCGTTGGTCATTGGGCAAACCGGCGTGATAGGCCTCGGCCTGAATACCGTTTCGCCCCAGATGTTCGGCGATGTGCTCGGCGGTTTTCTGCAGCGTGACGTAGACAATGCTCGGCTGGCCCGCACGCTCGCTCATCCACTCCACCAGACGCCGGCGCTTGTCCTGACCGCGCACCGGTTCCACCAGCAGATTGAGGTTGGGTCGATAGAAACCGGTGGTCACCACGTCTTCGCTGGCGATGGCGAATCTGGCCTGCATGTCGGCGATGACTTTCGGCGTCGCGGTGGCAGTCAGCAGCAGGGTTTGCGGGATGTTGAACTGGCGTTGATAGTCCGGCAGTTTCAGATAGTCAGGGCGAAAGTTGTGGCCCCATTCCGAGATGCAGTGGGCCTCGTCCACCACCAGGAGCGAAATCGGCACCTGCTGCAGAAAGTTGCGAAAGCGCTCGTTCTTCAAGCGCTCCACCGAAATCATCAGAATCTTCAATTCACCTGAACGGGCGCGCGCCATCACGTCATTGGCGTCGTCGCGGCTCTGGGCCGAATCAATGCTGCCGGCACTGATGCCATGACGTCTGAGGAATGCCAGCTGATCCTGCATCAGCGCCAATAACGGCGAGACCACCAGCGTCAGGTGCGGCAGCAACAACGCCGGCACCTGGTAGCACAACGATTTGCCGGACCCGGTGGGAAAAATGGCGGCCGCCGAGCGCCCGGCCAGCACCGCGCTGATGGCCGTTTCCTGCCCGGGGCGAAACTGTGGATAACCGAAAACCTGTTCCAGGGTGTTGTGCATGCGCTGTCACTCCGTTGACCGCTGTGATGCCAACAGCCTAGCGGGCGATCGCAGCGAGTCGAGAAAAGGTCGGGGGGCAATTCAATTCGGAATGATACAGCGCTGCCCGCCGCATTCAGGGTTCAAACAAGGAAACACTTTGTTCCTCGCAACAGCCGTCGGCCCAAGGTTAACGTGCGCGGCCATCCACGAAACCCGACATCGAGCCAGGAAGGCCGATGCGCGTGGATGCCCACCAAGGAGTGAACATGTCGAACCGAATGAAACTGCCCCTCGCCCTGATCTTTGCATCCCTGATTCTGGGGGGCTGCATGCGGGTTCCTGATGACCTTCCACCACTGGCCACGATTGTGACGGTGAGCAGTGCTCCGGTGGTTTAACGCTCGCGGATCCGGGGGGCACGGTTGCAGGGCGACCCGGAGCTGTTCATTCAGAATATGCTCCGAACATCAGCACTTCTGCGCGTGAGGCGGTATCGACGCCCGTCTGGCTGGCAAGCACTTCGTGCCAGCCGGTCTGCCTGCGGAGCAATCACAAGTGGGGGTGCCCGCATCAGCCGCCGACGTGGTGGGACAGCTACTCGCCTACAACAATAAAATCGAGGCCATACGTAGCCTCTGCTTACTCAATTCCCTTTAACCACGTATCAGACGTTTGGAAAAAACCTACGAATTCTGGCGCGCGCCTCACCGAGATTTACCGGGAAACGCCTTTGAATTGCGTAGGAAATTTCCTCGTTAAGGGATTCACCTCTAAGAAGCCAAAAAACCTTGTAGGGCAAATGCCCGATACTTGTGAAAACGCCTACGAAATCTGTCCACATCAGCGCTCTTGTGACTGTTTGCAACGCACTTCTATAGTGGCTGGCGCGACTTCGTACAGGACACGTCCCACCATGAACACGCAAAACCCGCCGCACTCTCGTTACCAGGCTCTCAAAACCAACTACAGCGATAATTCGGTGCTGGTCATCGATACCACAGCCGGCCATGGCGACCTGCTGGATGCCGCGCACCAGCGACTGCGTGCCGCCAGCGACCTGCTGGAGACGCTTTACTGCATTTGTTTCAAGCAGGCCGACGTCAAGGATATCCCCAGTATCGTCAATGCACTTTATCTATTGACCCAGGATGGATGCGATCTGTTGGAAGTTGCAAAAATGCAACTAACGAAGTCGGCATGAGTATGCTGGCTACAAATAGTGCAACAACTAAGTGCTTCTGATAGTTAGGTTTTAAAACTAGTCTGTTTGCTCTTACATCAACCAAGAGCAATATCAATGACAACTCTGACTATTTTCTTTTGCGGCACCGGTTCCACCAAGTTCGACACAAGTAATGCAAACTACTGGGACGGCGAACTGGTATCCACCCTGGCGTCCCACCACACCGGTCGCGAATTCGCCGAATGGATCGTAGTGGACGGCCCCGGCACCAGTAATCTGCAGGCCGACGAGCTGTTCACCAAATCCAGCGATTACGGCATGAGCGGCACCCTGTTCGGCAAAGGCTGGGAAGAAAACGTACTGCACGCGATGAACATCATCAAAGGCAAGTGCGATTGGCAGCGTGAGCAATTGACCGAAGCGGAGTACAACCGACTCAAGGCGGCGGGTATTCCTATTGAAGATGTAAAGGTCGAAGGCTCCTGGTTTTGGCGAAAATACAACTACGGCGACCGCAGCGTGACCCAGCAGAAGCTGCAGGAACAAATCATCAAGACTTTCCGCAAGGATGGCGTTATTCCAACCCAAGTGAATCTGGTGGGCTGGAGTCGCGGCGGTATCAGTTGCCACATGTTGGCCAACGCCATGTTCAACGACAGTGCCTTGAAAAACATCCCGGTAAAGATTTTTGCGATCGATCCGGTGCCCGGTATCGGTAACTTTCAGGAGCATCGGGTGAAACTGAACAGCAACGTCAAGGAGTATGTTGGCTTCTACGCCCGTGACGAACGCTCAAAAGGTTTCAGTTGCGTTGTCCCGCAAACCGCCACCGGCACCCGAACTCACATTTTTCCAATCCCGGGGCGACATGCCACCCTGGTCGGCAACGCTGCGGCTGACGGCAACGCGGGCCCGAAAGTGCTCGCCGAACCCGGCCGGTTTGTGCGCCATTTCGCCGAAATCTGCCTTAAGCGTTGGGGTACCCCGCTGACCAAAACCCTGGACCTGAGCGACGCCACCCTGAAAAACTTCGGTGACACGATGGTCAGGGATGCCGCGAAATACAAGGCCATGGAAAAGTGCTCCTACACCTGGTTCACCGAACTGGATCAAGGCGAACGCTACGTTTCGCTGGGCAGCAAAGGTGTGCCGTTCTCGACAGTGAAGGGCGGGGTTTACGCGCCGGATACCGGCCTGACCACCAGCGTGCTGGATCTGACGGCGTATCGGCATATTCGTTGAGGGCGGTGTGGGGAGGGCGATTTAGTCGCGAAAAAACCTACAGCAATTGCCTCTCTGGTTTTCGTCCTGTTCCTACAAGTACGGACGCCTTGTCGCCTATCGCCACCCGGTAGCTCAAATCTATAGTCGTGACGGTCGCTGCCAAATCAGCGACTCGGGTTTGGTCACCTGAAATTGAGAGAGAGAAACGGCGCATGCCCTTGTATGCTTGCCGCACATCTATAGTGCGGCATGCTACGTGGTGGCTGTGTTCGGGACGCTTCGGCGTACCTGGGGTTTATCTCTCTCCTTGGTTGACCAACCCGTACACAGTCCACCTCCCATCGTTTGGTCATGATGGTGGTGGCGTTTGAAACGCCTATAGAGAGAAGAAAAATGAAGTCATGGAACTCGTTCACCACTGATCGCTACCGCCCACTCGAATCCAATCTCACCGACACCAAACCCCTGATCGTCGATTCAGCCGCCAACCCGCAAGACATCCTCGAATGCGCCGTCCAGCGCCTGCGCGCCTCCAGCGACCTGCTGAAAACCCTCTACTGCCTGAGCTTCAAGCAGGCCGACGTCGAAGACATCCCCCACATCACCCACGCACTCTATCTGCTGACGCAGGATGGTTGTGACCTGTTGCAGGTCGCACAGCAGCAGATGCTCAGCTGGAAGGCCCCGGCCTGAGGCTGCTGACAGTATCCGGATCGCTCTCGTGTCTTGACTGGGAGCGATCAATAACACCCTGATCAAACATTGGAGCGACCCTGAGCGATCAAAGCACTCACTAACTCTGGAGCGAGCTACATTGCTTAAGTGGCATTATTCTAGCTGTATAGATGTAAAACAGCTTGAATAATGGCAGTTAACTGGAGATGTTCATGCCCACGTTAAGCCAAACGGCGACCTTCAGCTTAAGTGCTATTATTCTGGCAGTTAAGACTAAAAAATGAAGGAATACTGCCATATGGCCAAGAAAACAGCGCCGCTTTTGCCTGCTTCTGCTCGACTGCTTTCCGAATTTGGCGAACGGCTGAAACTGGCTCGTCTGCGCCGCAAGCTGACGGCAAAGCAGGTCGCTGAACGCTCAGGCATGTCGCTGACCACCTTGCGCAATCTGGAGTCGGGAGAATCAGGAGTAACCATCGGCGCCTATCTTTCGGTCATGCAAGTGCTGGGTCTGGAAAAGGACCTGAATCAGCTTGCCGCGACCGATGAAATGGGTCGCCAGCTACAGGATGCCCAATTAATGCCCGCATCAAGATCTCAAATCAAAAAGCCACAACGAGTACGCGGAGTCGGCGCGGTAAAAAAAGCTGCTTCCGACCACACCGGAACTCCAAGCGTCATCGATGCCGCTACCACAACAAAACTTCCGGCCGATTTCCCATTCAGCACACACTCCCTCTCGAATCTGTTGAAGAAGAAAAAGCCAGGTTCCACCACAGGTGAATAATGACGTTGATCGCTGTTTATGCAGATTGGGAGTCGTTGAATGGCGCCAGGCGCCTCGGCTTCCTGCATGCCCATAAGACACGCAATGCCAGCGTATTCGAATTTGAATACGATCCCGCGGCGCTGGCCGACCCTGAGTTGAGCTTCACACAGCTGGACCCACGAATCGGGCTTTTCGAAGGACGTCAGTTTCCTGATCAGCATCAGACTCGTTTTGGTGTCTTCGCTGACTCAAGCCCCGATCGTTGGGGCCAACTGCTAATGAAGCGGCGTTTGGAAAGGGATATCCGCGACGGTTTGGCTCCCAAGGGCAGCAAGCTATTGGAGTCTGACTATCTCCTTGGCGTGCATGACCAGTTCCGCGTCGGCGCCATGCGCTACAAGCTCAACGACGAGGGTAATTTTCTCGATGGTCGCGATGGCGTTGCTGCCCCACCCTTTGTTGAATTACGTGCGCTGGAGCAGGCGAGTCTGGCCTTGGAAAACGACACGGACAACACCGCACTCGATGGCCGCGAATGGCTGAGAATGCTCATCGCGCCGGGTGGCTCACTGGGCGGCGCCCGACCGAAAGCCAGTGTCGTCGACGAGTATGGCCAACTGTGGATCGCCAAGTTCCCCAGTACGCGAGATGACTACGATGTCGGTGGCTGGGAAATGCTGGTGAACGCCTTGGCGGTGAACTGCGGGCTGCGTGTCGCAACCGGCATGGCACGACGTTATGCGAGCGACCACCACTGTTTTCTGGTCAAACGCTTTGATCGAACCGAACGCGGTGGGCGCCACCACTTCGCCTCAGCCATGACCCTGACCAACCGCACCGACGGCGACGATGCTTCAACAGGCGCCAGCTACCTTGAGTTGGCGGAAGTACTCATGGAACACGGTTCGCAGCCCAATGCGGACCTTCGCGAGCTATGGTCGAGAATCGTCTTCAACATCCTGGTATCCAACACCGATGACCACCTGCGTAATCATGGTTTTATTCTGGATCCTGGGCGGGGATGGCGCTTGTCGGCAGCGTACGACATGAACCCGGTGGCGCATGCTGATGGATTGAAGCTGAACATCACTGATGCTGATAACGCACTGGATCTGGAACTGGCCAGGGAAGTGGCGGGATATTTTCGGGTTAGCTCGATACATGCAGAAGAAATAATCGAGCACTTTAAATCCGAGATCAGCAACTGGCCGGAAGTGGCTTGTGTATTGGGGCTATCCAAGCGCGAACAGAACCTTATGGCAACGGCGTTCAGTGCCGTTTAATGCCCACAAAAAAGCCGCCCCTAGAGGCGGCTTTCTCATTGCTGCAAACCGATCTTACAACTTCGGACCCGCAGCCTTGATCGCGTCGCTCACTTCGAACTTCTTGAAGTTCTCGATGAACAGACCGGCCAGCGCCTTGGCAGCTTCGTCGTAGGCAGCCTTGTCAGCCCAGGTGTTGCGCGGGTTGAGCAGGTTGGTTTCAACGCCCGGTACGGCCAGTGGCACGTCGAGGTTGATGGTGTCCAGGTGCTCGGTGGCGGCACCGATCAGCGCGCCGCTCTGGATCGCGGCGATCACGGCGCGGGTGGTCGGGATGTTGAAGCGTTTGCCGACGCCGTAGCCACCGCCGGTCCAGCCGGTGTTGACCAGGTAGACCTTGGAGCCGAAGCCGCGGATGCGCTTGATCAGCAGCTCTGCGTATTCGCCAGCCGGACGCGGGAAGAACGGTGCGCCGAAGCAGGTGGAGAAGGTCGACTTGATGCCGCTGCCCGAACCCATTTCAGTCGAGCCCACCAGCGCGGTGTAGCCGGACAGGAAGTGGTAGGCCGCTTGTTCTTCGTTGAGGATCGACACTGGCGGCAGCACGCCGGTCAGGTCGCAGGTCAGGAAGATCACAGCGTTTGGCTCGCCACCCAGGTTCTTCGCGGAACGCTTGGCAACGTGCTCCAGCGGGTAGGCCGCGCGGCTGTTCTGGGTCAGGCTGACATCGGCATAGTCGGCGTGCTTGGCGTCGTCGATGACAACGTTTTCCAGGACGGCGCCGTGCTTGATGGCTTTCCAGATGACCGGCTCGTTCTTCTCGGACAGGTCGATGCACTTGGCGTAGCAGCCACCTTCGATGTTGAAGACAACGCCTTCACCCCAGCCGTGTTCGTCGTCACCGATCAGGTAACGGCTTTCGTCGGCCGACAGGGTGGTTTTACCGGTGCCCGACAGACCGAAGAACAGGGTCACGTCGCCTTCTTCGCCGATGTTGGCAGCGCAGTGCATTGGCAGCACGTCAGCGGCCGGCAGCAGGAAGTTCTGCACGGAGAACATGGCTTTCTTCATTTCACCGGCGTAACGCATGCCGGCGATCAGCACTTTCTTCTGCGCGAAGTTGATGATCACGCAGCCGTCGGAGTTGGTGCCGTCACGCTCAGGCACGCACTCGAAGTTGGCGACGTTGAGCACTTGCCACTCTTCACGGCCAGCCGGGTTGTACTGGGCCGGGTTGATGAACAGGCAACGACCGAACAGGTTCTGCCAGGCAGTCTGGGTGGTCATTTTCACGGCCAGGTAGTGATCTTCAGCCGCGCCTACATGCACGTGGGAAACAAAGTGCTCTTGCGCGCTGTTGAACGCTTCGACACGAGCCCACAGCGCGTCGAACTTGTCGGCCGGGAACTTGCGGTTGATCGGGCCCCAGGCGATAGCGGCCTGGGTGGAAGGCTCTTCAACGATGAAACGATCGACTGGCGAACGGCCGGTACGGTGACCGGTGCGAACGACCAGAGCGCCGGTATCGGCAAGCTCGCCCTCACCGCGTTGCAGGGCTTCTTTTACCAGATCATCAACACTCAGATCGGTGTACACGGCGTTATTGGCTTGCGTCATGAGGTTCCCCGTCGGCCAGTGGCCGAGTGTGCTCCAAACGTTTTGTAGTAGAAAGTCGTGCACTACTACCGCGAAAAAAGTGGGCCGGATTATGCCAGAAAAGCCCAAAAAGAGTAGGGTCCTCCCGTCGTAACGGCGAAATTCCGTCGTTACGCAGTGAATTTACCTGCGCTGAACCGTTTTAGTGCCGGGTATCTGACGGCGTGTCGACGCCTGCGCCAGCGAACAATTGAGCAATATCGGCCGCGTCGAACAGGTAACGCTGGTTGCAGAACTGGCAATCGATCTCGACTTCGCCACCCCGTTCGGCCACCAGTGCCTGCGCATCTTCCAGACCCAGACTGACCAGCGCATTGCCCGAGCGTTCCCGCGAGCAGCTGCAACGGAAGCGCAAGGTCTGCACATCGAACAGGCGCACCTGCTCCTCGTGGTAGAGGCGGTGCAGGACGGTTTCGTTGTCCAGGCTAAGCAATTCGTCGGCAGTCAGGGTGCTGGCC
>NZ_QAIK01000154.1 GCF_003061005.1 Pseudomonas sp. HMWF021
GTATGTTGCCCCAACCCCGCCCCGACATGCCGCGGCGCCGGCAGCGCTTCGGAAAACTTCAACGGACAGGCAATCTGCGCCTGTGTCGTGCCATCGCCTCGCGGCACCTCCGTCACCAGCTCCCGCGCCTGCAACTGCGGGTGCCGCACCGCCTCGCTCAGGTTCAAGACCGGCTCGACGCAGGCATCAAGCCCGGCGAACAGCTCGCACAGCTCGGTAAAGTCGTGCTTCTCGAATTCAACTTTCAAGGCGTCCTTCAATAATCGTTGCTGCTCGGGTTTCGGCGACAACCCTTGCGCCGCCAACTCCGGCCGGCCCAACGCCTGACACAGTTGCTGCATGAACCCCGGTTCAAGACTGCCCACCGACAACCAGCGCCCGTCGCGAGTGCGGTAATAGTCGTAGAAGCTGCCGCCATTGAGCATCTGGTCTTCCCAATGCGGCTCCTCGCCACAGGCCAGATACCCGGCACCGGCCATGGCGTTCAGGCTGAAGGCGCAATCGGTCATGCTCACGTCCAGATGCGTGCCCTGCCCGCTCTGCTGCCGGGCGATGACCGCCGCCAGCAGGCCGATCACCCCGTGCAGCGAACCGCCCGCGATATCCGCCACCTGCATGCCCAGCGGCAACGGCCCGCTGTCGGCGCGGCCGGTGTAACTGGCAAGCCCGGCCAGTGCGAGGTAGTTGATGTCATGTCCAGCGCGATCCTTGTACGGCCCGGTCTGGCCGTAGCCGGTGATCGACACGTAAATCAGTTTCGGGTTGATCGCCTTCAGCGCCTCGTAACCCAGGCCCAGACGCTCCATCACACCGGGACGAAACTGTTCCAGCACGATGTCGTATTCGCCCAGCAACTGCCTGACCACCTCCAGCGCCTCAGGCTGCTTGAGATCCAGCGCCAGACTGCGCTTGTTGCGGTTCAGGTAAGCGTGGCTGGCGGACATGCCCTGATCGTGCGGCGGCAGCACCCGCAGCAGGTCCATGCGCGTCGGCGATTCGATGCGCAGGACGTGGGCGCCCATGTCCGCCAGCAACAGCGAGGCGAACGGCCCCGGCAGCAGGGTCGAGAAATCCAGAATCTTCAGTGAGGCCAGCGGCGCGGACATGGGCGATCTCCTTGGGCGATACACCCAGCCTAGGCAGCGCTGCCGCGCACGGCAATCACCGGATGCATCAGCGGCAGTGACCGTAATGCTCAAATCGCAGGCAATAAAAAACCCTTGTAGCGAGGGGATTCATCCCCGATGGACTGCGCAGCAGTCCCCTTCTATCTAAGAAGGGGCCGCTTCGCGACCCATCGGGGATAAATCCCCTCACCACAAGGGCTCTCAGACTCCAGCATTACACTGGAGCCAATCCAGATTACTTGACGTTGCTCGGAGTTGGGCCTTCAGCCACACCCAGGTCGTCTTCCGGACGGGTGTCAGCGATACCGCGACCGCCCGAGGCCAGTTCGGCGTCCAGTACGTCGGTGTCCAGCTCCTTGACCCACTTGGCAACCACGATGGTGGCAACAGCGTTACCGACCAGGTTGGTCAGCGCGCGGGCTTCGGACATGAAGCGGTCGATACCCAGAATCAGCGCCAGACCGGCCACCGGCAGGTGACCGACCGCCGACAGGGTGGCTGCCAGCACGATGAAGCCCGAACCGGTCACACCGGCTGCGCCTTTGGAGGACAGCAGCAACACCACCAGCAGGGTGATCTGGTGCGTAATGTCCATGTGGGTGTCGGTGGCCTGAGCGATGAACACCGCAGCCATGGTCAGGTAGATCGCGGTACCGTCGAGGTTGAACGAGTAACCGGTCGGGATCACCAGACCCACCACCGATTTCTTCGCGCCCAGACGCTCCATCTTGATCAGCATGCGTGGCAGTACCGATTCCGACGAGGAAGTACCCAGCACGATCAGCAGTTCTTCACGGATGTAGCGGATCATCTTCAGCACGCTGAAGCCGTGCATGCGGGCGATGGCGCCCAGCACGATCAGGATGAACAGCACGCAAGTGATGTAGAAGCAGGCCATCAGTTGACCCAGCTGCACCAGCGAGCCGACACCGTAGGCACCGATGGTGAACGCCATCGCACCGAAGGCACCGATCGGCGCGAGCTTCATGATCATGTTGATGATGTTGAACATCACGTGGGCGAAGCGATCGATGAAGTCGAGGATCGGACGGCCGTAGTCACCCAGGCGATGCAGGGCGAAACCGAAGATCACCGAGAACATCAGCACTTGCAGGATGTCACCGGTGGCGAATGCGCCGACGATGGTGGTCGGGATCACGTTGAGCAGGAAGCCGACAACGCTCTGGTCAGCACCCTGGGCAACATAGGTGGCGACTTTCGACGCGTCGAGGGTGGCGACGTCAATGTGCATGCCGTTGCCCGGCTGCACGATGTTGACCACGATCAGACCGACCAGCAAGGCAATGGTCGAAACGATTTCGAAGTACAGCAGCGCATAACCACCGGTCTTGCCGACCGACTTCATGCTTTGCATGCCGGCGATACCGCTGACCACGGTGCAGAAGATGATCGGGGCGATGATCATTTTGATCAGTTTGATGAACCCGTCACCCAGCGGCTTAACCGCGACACCGAACTGCGGGTAGTAGTGACCAAGGGCGATACCGATGATGATCGCGATGATCACCTGGAAATACAGGGATTTGTACAGTGGCTGACGAGTCGTCATTGCAAGCTTCCTCAAGCGTCCCGCAGCCAACATCCGTCTGTTGACCGCAAAACCTGAATTGCGAACCCTCCTGCACTGGAGGGATTTGTTGTGTCGAGTGGCATTTCTCCTGCGGGATGGACGCACACTTCTGTCGCTCTTATCGCAAACCTCGTGCCACTTTGGTGCAATTGGCTGCAAGCCTTTTGATATCAGGCAATGCAGGCTACTTTCTGTCACCGGCCGGTGACATGAGTGTGGCGGATTTCCGCCAACTCGATGGATCTCGTCCTACAATTTGGCGGAAATCCGCCTTGTTGCCCTGCGTATGCCCCGGCTACCATCCGGCGCTTGAGGAAGGATCTGCCGCTTATGCGCGAACGCACCATCGCCAGTCATTTCGCCCGCGCCGCCCTCGGTGGCGCGCGCCGCTCGGGGTTCGACTATTCACCACTGCTGCAGCAACTGGGCATCAGCCCGGAGTTGCTGGATGAACCGCGGGCGCGCCTCGCCCCGGAACAATTCACGCAACTGATCCAGAGCCTGTGGCTGGCCCTGGATGACGAATACCTGGGCTTTGGCAGCTCGCCGAGCAAACCCGGCAGCTTCGCGATGATGTGCCACGCCCTGATCCACTGCCGCAATCTGGAGAAGGCACTGCAACGCGGTTTATTGTTTTATAGCCTATTCCCCGGTGCTCCGCGCTTGAGCCTCAGCCGCGAAGACGAATGGGTGCGCCTGAGCCTCGATGATTCGCAGTTGTGGGACCCGGATCACTTTCTCAGCGAGAGCCTGCTGGTGATCTGGCATCGCCTCGGCAGTTGGCTGATCGGCCAGCGCATTCGTCTGGAACAGGCCACTTTCAGCTATGCGAAACCGGCGCACGGTGCCGAATACGACCTGTTGTTCCCCTGCCCCCTGGTGTTTTCGGCCGAACAGAGCAGCCTGGTGTTTCACAGCCGCTATCTGTCGATGCCGCTGTTGCAGGACGAACGCACCTTGAAGCATTTCCTTGAACGCTCACCCGCCGACCTGCTGTCACGCCCGGACGACGGCGACAGCCTCAGCAGTCGCCTGCGTCGCCTGCTCAGCCGCGACAGTGCGCAATGGCCGGATCTGGAAACGGTGGCTGCGCAGCTGCACATCAGCCCGCAAACCCTGCGTCGGCATTTGCGCGAGGAAGGCAGCAGTTTTCAGGAGTTGAAAGATCAGTTGCGCCGCGACATTGCCATTTATCACTTGGGCCGGGCGGACCTGTCGTTGCAACAGATTGCCGAGCAGTTGGGGTTTTCCGAGCCGTCGGCGTTTCACCGGGCGTTCAAGAAATGGACGGGGCTGACACCGGGGGCGTATCGGGCGCAGGAGCAGTGATCTGATCGCAGTTTGTGGCGCCTTGACTGGCCTCATCGCTGGCAAGCCAGCTCCCACAGGTTTTGATGTCGTTCAAGGAATTTGTATACGACTCGGACACTGTGGGAGCTGGCTTGCCAGCGATAACACCCGAAAGACCAACACCTAAACCGCAGGAAACTGAATCCTGAACGCCGCCCCGCCCATCGGTGAATCCCCGAGCATCAGCTTGGCGTTGTAGCTCTCGATGATGTCCTTGACCACCGCCAGCCCGATGCCCTGCCCCGGATGCTGACGATCCAGACGCTCACCACGCTCGAGAATCCGCGCACGCTGATTCGGCGGCACACCGGGGCCGTCGTCCTCGATGCACAGCTCGATACCGGCCAGGCTCTCGCGCACGCTGATGCGCACTTCGCCCAGGCACAGGCGATAGGCGTTTTCCAGCAGGTTGCCCATCATCTCCAGCAAGGCGCCCTGCTCGATCGGCACGTAGCAATGTTCCGGCAGGTCGAACGCCACTCGCACATGTTTGTCGCGATAGACCTTGTCCAGCGTGTCGCACAGGCTCTTGAGCACCGGTTGCAGACGCACCTGATGGCGCACCAGACCGCTTTTGCGCAGGCTGGCCCGCTGCAGTTGATAGCTGATCTGCTGACTCATGCGCTCGATCTGGGTTTGCAGCACCCAGGCCTGATCGCGATCTTCGGGACGCTGGGCCATGTCTTCACTGACCCCCTGCAACACCGCCAGCGGGGTTTTCAGGCTGTGCGCCAGATCATCGAGGGAATCGCGGTAACGGCTGCGCTGTTGGCGCTCGCTGTGCAGCAAACGGTTGAGCGAGCCGGTCAGGCGCAACAATTCGCGCGGGTGCTGTTCAGTGAGACTTTCGCGGGTGCCGCTTTCGATTTCGTCGAGTTCCTGGCTGAGCCGGCGTAGCGCCTTGAGGCCCCAGGTCAGGCCGATCCACAACAGCGCCAGCAACACCAGCAACGCGGCACCGAAGCCCAGATAAAGATTCTCGCGCAGGCCTTCGAGGGTGTTTTCGTATTCGCGCACCGGTTGCAGGGCGACGATACTGAAGGCCGCGCTCTTGCCGCCGAGCAGTTTGACTTCGACGTCGTAGACGAAGAATTCCTGGCCGTTGCTCTCGCGGATCCGCGCGAACTCGTTGCCCATGCCGTCGTAGCGCGGCTTGTAGTTGATCTGCTCTTCCTGCGTGCCCTTGGAACGCCAGACCAGTTTGCCTTCGCGGTCATAGATGTAGCCGAGCAAGCGGTTGTCGGTGAGGTTGAAACGCTCGTCCGGCAATTGCGCCGGCATCACCAGATGACCGCTGTCGATGCGGGCCGCCGAAATCAGCGTGGTGACATCCGAGGCCAGGCGCTGCTCGATCGAGTCCTGCAACGCCAGGCTGAATGCGCCCTGCATGGCCGGCAGCAAGCCGAGCATGAACAACACCGCCAACGTGGTGGCGGCGAGCATCAGGCGAACACGAAGCGAACGAATCAAGTGCAGCGCTCATTGAACAGGTAGCCGAGACCGCGCACGGTGTCGATCGGCTTGAACCCGCCCGGGCCTTCGAGCTTGCGGCGCAGGCGACCGACCAGCACTTCGATCACGTTCGGATCGCGCTCGTCGTCGTCCGGGTAGAGCTGCTCCATCAGGCGATCCTTGGGCACCACTTGCTGGTGATGGCGCATCAGGTATTCGAGGATGCGGTACTCGTAGGCAGTCAGCGCCAGCGGTTCTTCATCCAGCGACGCCTGCTTGCGATTGAGGTCGAGCAACAACGGCCCGGCAACGATGGTCGACTGGGTGAAACCGCTGGAGCGGCGCAGCAAGGCATTCAGGCGCGCATCGAGTTCTTCGAACTGGAACGGTTTGACTACGTAGTCGTCGGCACCGGCGGCGAGGCCTTCAACCTTGTCCTGCCAGTTGCCACGCGCGGTGAGGATCAGGATCGGAAAGGTCTTGCCGTTCGAGCGCAACTGCCGGATCAGGTCCAGACCGCCCATGCCCGGCAGACCGAGATCGATCACCGCCAGATCGAAGTTGAACTGCCCGGTCTGGTACAGCGCCTCTTCGGCATTGGCCACGGACTCGACCACGTGACCGCTCTCCGTCAGGCGGGTTTGCAGGTGATGGCGCAACAGCGCCTCATCTTCGACGACCAACAGTTTCATAACGCTCTCCCGGGTAAATCAAAAACTCCAACAACGCATGTGTGGGAGCGGGCTTGCTCGCGAAGGCGATGTGTCAGCCAACATCTGCGTTGACTGATACACCGCCTTCGCGAGCAAGCCCGCCCCCACTCTGGATCTGGCGGCAGCGCTTTAGAAAGCGTAGTTGGCCGACAGGTAAGTCTGGGCGCTGCTGGTCAAGTCCAGCGAGCCTTGCTTGCTGCCACCGCTCTCTTTCATTTCAGTGCTGGCGTTGCTCATCAGGTAACGGTAACCGAGTTCGACCGACGCATTCTGCGCCACTTGTTGCAGCACACCGAATTGGCCGCCGACGGCGTAACCGATGTCACTGTCGCGGCTGTAGCCCGGCGAATCCTGAGTCAGCTTGGTCAAACCGGCCGTGGCGCCACCAAACAGTTTGGTGCTGCCGCCCACTGGATAGAACAGATCGTAGCTGCCCAGCAGGTTTTCCTGGCGCAGTTTAATGCCATTGTGCGAACCGGACACGTTGTCGTAGGTGGCGTAGTAACGACCTTGCGAATTTTGCTGACCGAGGCGCACGCCGTAGGTGTTGTTGCCGTCGATTGCGCCGCTGGCATCCGGGTGGCCTAGGTTGTCGTTCAGTGCATGGGACTTTTTGATTTTGTCGCTGGTCTGGCCAAAGGTCAGGCCGGCGAAGTTGGTGGTGTCATCGGCGTGCGCCGCAATGCTGGAGCCCAACAAGGTGAAAGCCAGCAGCAGTTTGTTCAGACGAGTCATCGAGTTTCCTCTTTCTCAGTGCTGTTTGGGTATGGCGCAAGGTTACTGACCTGCCCCTGTACCGGCCCTGAACGTTCTCTGAACCTGCGCTGAATCAAATCGACTAGGCTGTCCTGACCACTTTTCGATAAGGAGACCGACCATGCGCCTGTTCCTCGCCCTCACCCTGCTCGCTGCCAGCAGCCTGGCCAACGCTGCGATCAAGACTCAGGAGATTCCCTACCAGAGCGCCGACGGCACAAAACTGATCGGCTACTACGCCTACGACGACGCGATCAAGGGCAAGCGCCCGGGCGTGGTGGTGGTGCATGAATGGTGGGGCCTGAACGATTACGCCAAACGCCGCGCCCGTGACCTCGCCGAACTGGGTTACAGCGCGCTGGCGATCGACATGTACGGCGAAGGCAAGAACACCGAGCACCCGAAAGATGCGATGGCGTTCATGCAGGCCGCGACCCAGGATGCTGCCGCGTCGAGCAAGCGCTTCGAGGCCGGTCTGAACCTGCTGAAAAAGCAGCCGCAGACCGACGTTAACAAGATCGCCGCCATCGGCTACTGCTTCGGCGGTGGCGTGGTGCTCAATGCGGCGCGTCAGGGCGAGCCGCTGGCAGGCGTGGTGAGTTTCCACGGAGCGCTGGCAACCACCACCCCGGCCACGCCCGGCAGTGTGAAGGCGAAAATTCTGGTCGAACATGGCGCGCTGGACAGCATGGTCACCGCCGACAACGTCACCGCGTTCAAAGCTGAAATGGACAAGGCCGGCGCCGACTACAGATTCGTCAGCCTCGACGGCGCCAAGCACGGTTTCACCA